>SZXX01000001.1 GCA_005843825.1 Chlorobium sp. | reverse complement strand
ATAAAAACTCGGCGACGACCTGCTCTCCCGCAATAACTTCTTTATTGGGCAGGTTCGTTTTCGACAGGGAGAAAAGAGGGCATATCGACTGTCAAATCAAGCTGATGTGAGCCCCTGGTGTACTCTTTGGCTGCTGCTACGAAGCCGTGGAAAAGAGGATGCACTTTCTGCACCCTTGACTTCAGCTCAGGGTGAAACTGTACGCCGACAAACCAGCGATGGCCTTTCAGCTCTATAATCTCAACCAGCTCGCCGTTTGGGGAGGTGCCGGAAAAAACCATTCCGCCATCCTCAAAGTTCTTGCGGTAAACATTATTGAACTCGTAGCGGTGGCGATGCCGTTCGTTGATAAGAAACTTCTGATAGACTTCATGAGCCTTTGACCCCTCTTTGATAATACAGGGGAAGCTGCCAAGACGCATGGTGCCTCCTTTCTCCTTGACCTTTTTCTGATGCTCCATGAGGTCAATGACGGCAAATCGGGTACGCTTGTTAAACTCTGTTGAGTTGGCATCCTGTAAACCGCATACGTTGCGTGCAAACTCGACTGTAGCACACTGCATGCCCAGACAAATGCCGAAAAAGGGAATATTCTCTTCCCTGGCATGCTGGATAAACTTGATTTTCCCTTCAATGCCTCGATCTCCGAAGCCGGGGGCAACCAGTATGCCACTGACCCCCTCCAGCTCTTTTGCAAAATCGAACCCCTTCAATTCGGCATCCTCAGCCCTGAGCAGCTTGACGCTGACCTTTACGTTGTTGCTCGCTCCGGCATGAATAAAGGACTCAATAATAGATTTATATGCATCAGGGTATTCGGTGTACTTACCGCAGATTCCGATAGTGACCTCGCCCTCCTGAGGAAATTTAACCTTGTTGCAGAAGTCGCGCCAGTAGTCGAGGTTGGGCTCCTTGAATTTTTTGAGTCCGAGCTTTTTAAGAACTCGCAAGTCGAGTTTTTCCTTGAGGAGCATCAGCGGCACCTCATAAATTGTTTCACAGTCGTTAAGACCGATAACATCGAGTTCGTTGACGTTGCAGAAATGCCCAACCTTGTTTTTTATCTCACGTGACAGGGGTTTTTCACTTCGACAGACAAGAATATCCGGCTGTATACCGACACCAAGGAGCATTTTAACGCTGTGCTGGGTCGGCTTTGTTTTCAGTTCGCTTGCAGCCTTTATATATGGAACAAACGTGAGATGGATGTTCAAGAGGTTGCTGTCGCCCATATCCAGCTTCATCTGGCGCATTGCTTCAAGAAAAGGGAGCGATTCGATATCACCGATTGTGCCGCCTATCTCGGTGATAAGCACGTCAAGGTTGCTGTTTTTAGCCTGTTCAGCCATCCGGTCCTTGATTTCGTCGATCACATGAGGCACAACCTGGACTGTTGCACCGAGGTATTCACCACGACGCTCTTTGTCGATGACCGATTTATAGACCCGGCCCATGGTCAGATTTGAGGACTGAGTTGTGGACTCATCAAGAAAACGCTCGTAGTGACCAAGATCAAGGTCGGTTTCAGCTCCGTCATCGGTAACATAGACCTCGCCATGCTGGTAGGGAGACATGGTGCCGGGGTCAACATTGATATAAGGATCATATTTCTGTATAGCCACCCTTAATCCACGGGATTTAAGCAGCATCCCGAGAGATGCCGACAGAATACCCTTACCGAGCGAGGATATTACCCCGCCGGTTACAAAAATATGCTTCACATTTTTCGGTCGAGCCATGACAGCGTTGGTCGTTGAATAATTGGTAAAAT
Organism: Chlorobium sp.; assembly: GCA_005843825.1. Classification (GTDB taxonomy): domain Bacteria; phylum Bacteroidota; class Chlorobiia; order Chlorobiales; family Chlorobiaceae; genus Chlorobium. The sequence continues at coordinate 83,903 of SZXX01000001.1, read as the reverse complement.
CTGGTTATTGGAGTGTTTTATGGGTGCCATCGCAGAACGGAAGGCTGGCTGAACTGCGGCAACTGCATATTGCAACGGTTTTTTCCTCATTGATTTCAACCTTATCGGGATGAAGCCCGCTCCCTTTATGTGCCCCGTCGCAGTAAGGCATGTTTTGCGACCTGGCACATGCACAGTAATACTTTGTTCCCGGCTGTTCAGTTACGATATAAGGCTTTTTCTGCTCCATAGGTTCTCCCGTGATATAGTGTAACGTTACGCGGCCTGATCAAGAGATAACTGTATCAGACAAATAGACCGATCTGGCCATCTGGATCCTCTATAGTGAAATCCGGATCACCTTCGTCATCGCTTTTCGGTACTCTTGCAAGTGCGGAAATGAGATCTCCTGCCATAAGCCGGACAAGACGAACGCCGGAAGTGTTCCTGCCGGTCAGCCTGATGTCGGAAACGTGCTGACGATTGACGATGCCATGGGTGGTGATGATAATTAGATCATCGTCATCATTGACATCAAGCAGGCCGATAAGGGCACCAATCTTTTCATGTGCCTTGAGTGTAATAACTCCGCGAGCTCCGCGTCGTGTGAGACGATAATCCTCAACACGGCTTCGCTTGCCAAAGCCATTATCGGTGACGGCAAGAAGCGCTGTATCAAAACGCTTGGTTGTTACCATTGAAATACATTTTTCGCCCTTGTCGAGAGTAATACCCTTGACTCCCATGGCTGTTCGGCCCATAGAACGAACTTCGGCTTCAGGAAAACGTACTACAAAACCGGAGCTCTTGGCTAGAATGATCTGATGATCGCCATCGGTAAGACGGGCATCAAGAAGCTCATCGTGTTCTTCGATGGTAATGGCAGCAATTCCATTCTTTCTCGGGTGTGAAAACTCTTCAAGTGAAGTTTTTTTCACGATTCCGTTGGTCGTGGCCATAACAATAAAGCCAGGCTCATCAAAATTCCTGATGTTGATGTATGCCCTGATTTTTTCGCCCGGCTGAAGCTCCATGATGTTGGCCAGTGCCCTACCTCTTGCTGCACGACCTGCTTCAGGAATTTCATACACTTTCAGCCAATGGCATCGACCTCTGTTGGTAAAGAAAAGGATATAGTTGTGGGTTGAGGCAATAAACATGTGTTCGATAAAGTCGTCATGCTTAGCCTGTGCACCTGTTACGCCCTTGCCTCCTCTTGCCTGACGGCGGTACCCTGAAACAGGGAAGCGCTTGATAAACCCGTCATGGGTTATAGTAATAACCACATCTTCCTGGGCAATCATGTCTTCTATGGAGAAGTCGCCTTCCTGCGGTACAATCTCTGTGCGACGGTCATCTCCGTAGACCTCTCTGACTTTAAGCAGTTCCTCCTTGATGATCTGCATCTGCTTCTCCGGACTGCTGAGAATAAATCGCAACTCTTCAATGAGGGCAAGTACCTCGGTGTACTCTATATCGATCTTTTTGCGCTCCATACCGGTCAGACGCTGCAAACGCATCTCAAGAATAGCCTTGGACTGTATTTCTGACAATCCGAAACGTTCAATGAGCCGCTCCTGGGCTGTGTTGGCGTCTGGAGACTCCCTGATAGTGGTGATAACCTCGTCAAGATTATCGAGACAGATTTTCAGTCCTTCCAGAATATGGGCTCTCTTTTCGGCTGCAGCGAGGTCAAATTGCGTACGACGAAGAACAATCTCATTACGATGCTTGATGTAATACTCCATCATCTGCTTGAGATTGAGCACCCTCGGCACTCCATCGACCAATGCCAGCATAATCACCCCGAAGGTGTCCTGCATCGGGGTATGCTTGTAGAGATTGTTCAGCACTACCTTTGCAACCGCATCCCGCTTCAGCTCGATAACGAGCCGCATACCGTCACGATCGGATTCGTCGCGAATATCGGCAATTCCTTCAAGTTTTTTATCGTGAACCAGTTCGACAATTTTTTCAATCAACCGGACCTTGTTAACCTGATAAGGCAGCTCAGTAACAATAATGGATTCCCTGCCGTTTTTCTGGGTAACCTCCACAAGGGCTCGTGCCCGGATAACAACTTTACCCCGACCGGTCGTATATGCCAGACGAACACCCTCGTAACCATATATAATACCGCCGGTTGGAAAATCAGGAGCGATAACATATTTCATGAGATCGGTCACTTCCAGTTCCGGGTTCGCGATCAGCGCTATCATGCCGTCAACAACCTCTCTGAGGTTCTGAGGAGAGATATTGGTGGCCATTCCAACCGCAATACCTGACGATCCGTTAACCAGCAGGTTGGGAATAGCAGAAGGAAGAACCGTGGGCTCTTCAAGAGAATCATCAAAGTTCAGGGAGAAATCAACGGTTCCTTTTTCAAGATCCTTAAGCATTTCGCCGGCAATGCTTTTCATGCGAACTTCGGTATATCGCATTGCGGCTGGTGAATCGCCGTCAACTGAGCCAAAGTTTCCCTGGCCGTCAATCAGGGGGTAACGCAGGGAAAAGTCCTGCACCAGACGAACAAGACTGTCATAAACAGCAGTATCACCATGCGGGTGAAACTTGCCAAGCACTTCACCGACCACACGTGCAGACTTTTTATGCGGTTTGCCTGCCTGCAGACCAAGCTCGTGCATGCCGAACAGTACCCGTCGATGAACGGGCTTCAGACCGTCCCGAACATCTGGCAGCGCACGACTGACAATGACCGACATTGAATAATCGAGATAAGAACCCCGCATTTCTTCTTCAATACTGATCGGGACTATTCTTTCACGCTGCATAGGTAGATCCTGGGTGATAATTGATATAAATAACTCAACGGGGTAATGTATAAAAATCCGTCGAAATTCTCACCGACGGCTTAAGTATTGATTGCAAGGAAACGCGCTGATTGTAGGTCAGAATATCAACTTACCGTAATTACCGGTGCGTCGGACCAGAGTGATTCCAAGTCATAAAAACGGCGTTCGTCAGGCATAAAGATATGCACAACAACATCAACATAATCCAACAGAATCCAGTGCATGGAATCCATTCCTTCGATATGCATTGGACGCTCCCCATCCTCCTTAAGCTCATCGATTACATGCTCAGCTGCCGCCTTTGATTTTCGATCGGAATCAGCTGTCGCAATCACAAAAAAATCGGTGACTGATGTCACTCCTCTCAGATCAAGGATTTTAATATCTTCACACTTTTTCTCAAGCGCCAGTTCGGCACTTCTCTTCGCCAGCAACTCACTGACTGCCACCTCTTTGCCTTTGCCTGCTGTATAGGTATCTTTCTTTTTAGGACTGCTCATAAACTTCCGCTCTTCATAGTTAGACTATAATTTTATAACAACTCATCCCTTTCCGTAACAAAATGGGAAGAATAACATCACATGAACATACAAAAAAGCCCGCTCACGGAAGCAAAAAAAAGCCGCGAATCCAGACGACTCTCCGGGAAGGTCATCGTCTGGCTAAACGTTATATAATGGAAGGATGCTCAGTACCTGATGTTAGAAACATCAGGCTGCGCTTTTCAGTTCTTTCCAGACCGCTTCAATGATAACTCCTGCAGCACTATCCGGGTCATCGCCGTAAAATATATTGTAGATCTCCCCGTGCTGACTGAGCGCGCATGCTTTCATCAGGGCTTCATTGCCGTCAAACAGTCCGAACTTGTTGCGGATGTAAACTCCCATGCCAAAATTGAATTTCGCCAGTTCCTCTTTGTTAGTCCCCCGAAGTGTTCGCTTGTCTTCTTCGCTCATCTGGGCGATGATGCGTTCTGTTGCGTTTTTTATTGTTTTAGGCCAATGTGATTTTTTGGGCATAGCTGTAATCAGAGTTTAGTATCGGTGTTATAGTCTCATACCAATGGCATGGTTTTATGCCTGAATTCGGGAAAGACATGTACTCCAATATACGATAATTCAGGCGTAATTTATGCACGTCGTAACCCGATATGCTGAAAGTCGTTAGGGGAAAGGGCCTGCAAATAGGGACAAACAGGGACTTCAGGGAGAACAGGGGGGTTATTGCTCTTTTCCAACCTTGGGAATAAACATTTGTCGATAATCGGGCACTACATTGTTAAGCCCTGCGGCATCTGCTGCCTTAAACAGCCTTGCAGCTGCCGGGAAAAGGGATCTGGCTGAAAAAAAATCAGCTTCAGCATAGGCTGAACCACTGGCGGCAAGCAAAGGCCGCAGTTCATCCAGCTGACGACCAACCACAGCAGACCCTTGAGCCGAAGCCGCAACATCCGAGGCTGAGCCTCTCAGAACCTCATCGTGCCATACACCTGAAGAGAGCTCTTCAGAACGGTAGACTGCAAAATAGTACTCCCCCTTTCGGGCTTGAATAACAGCCATGACGTTACCCTTTCCTGTCTGAAACGATGCAGCCATTGCCGGCATTGTAGGAACTGCAATCAGGGGTATTCCAAGGCCGTAAGCAATTCCTTTCGCAACAGACATCCCGATACGCAACGAAGTAAAAGAGCCCGGGCCGGATGAAATCGCAATGCAGTCCAACTCACGCTTCTCAAGGCCGCTTTTTGCCATGACTTCCTCGACAAGCGGTACAAGCGCCTCAGCTGCCTTACGCCAATCGGCACTCTGTTGCTCGATAATGACTTGACCTTTCTTTACGGCAGCACTTAGTGCCGCATGAGTGCACTCTATCGAAAGAATATTCATGACGTCGGATGATTAATAATAATTCGCCGGATATCTTCCCCTGCATATTCAAGAGATACCGTTACAGAATAGAGTGAAGCGTACTCTGGAAAAAGATCGCCCCACTCCACTACAGAAAGATATCCGCTGGAAAGATATTCATCGAAGCCTATAGCTTCAAGCTCATGAAGTGACTTGATTCTGTACAGATCAAAATGATGAAGCGCGACCTCGGCGCCAAAGAGTGAACCCTCATAGATATTTAATATTGGAAACGTCGGACTCGATAGCTGGTCGGAACAGCTGAAAAAGTCAGTAATGCCTCTCATGAACTCTGTTTTACCTGCACCAAGAGGACCGGTAAGAGAGACAATGTCGCCAGCATGCAGCCCCGAGGCAAACTGCCGGCCATACCCCCGGGTCTCTTCAGCAGAGGTTGAGAGATACTCTTCAGTCATAAGGGTTTTATTCGAGCGGATTAAACAGAAGGCCTGTCATGATTTTAGGGTAAAAAAATGTCGATTTCTGCGGCATGACCTCCCCTGTTTCTGAAACGGCAAGCACCTGCTCAACGGTTGTCGGTTTTACAACAAATCCGACCTGCACCCGACCTGATTCGACAGATTCGAAAACCTCTCGATCGTCCTTCACATAGATCAGATTAGTCTGTTTTGCCATGGCTTCCTGGGAAATACCAAGCAGACGACCCAGAACAAGATCGTGCAAAAGTACCAGACCAAGACTTTTCAGCGCTTCCGACCGCGAAGAATCAACCAGGGGAGCCGCTTCAGTTTTCAGTGATATACCGTAAACATTACCGGAGGTGACAACTCCATACACATAGTTTGAGGGTTCACCTTCGAGAAATGCTTTCAGAGCGGCTCTATCCTGCAGTTCGGTAACGGTAAAAAACTCTTGCAGTCTTTGTTTTAAACTGGCAGCGTCAAACCCCTCCAAACTGTGCACCAGACGGTGAATCGGAAAAATAATCAGCCCTTCGTCATAAATATTCGCCAGATAAACCAGAATAAAATTATACGGTTCCTGACCGGTATGTGAGGGATTCGCCGCAGCACATTCATTGCGATAGTTTACCCCGGTCTCGTAGCGGTGGTGACCGTCAGCAATATAGACTGTACTGTCCAGGAGGGAGTTCTGAATCTGGTTGATCAGCTGAGTATCGGTGATCCGCCACATCTGGTTTTTCACACCCTGGAACAGTGCATCAACAATTGGCTCATGGGTTTCGGCAAACGCTTTCATCAGACGATCGGCGACTTTCCCCTCATCGGCATAGAGACCAAAAATACTGCTGATATTGGTTTTAGTTTTTCTGAACAGGTTCAAACGGTCAGCTTTAGGACCTGATAGGGTCTTTTCGTGAGGGAGAACCTTTTTTTCGGCAAATTCATGCAGTCTCATGGCAGCGAAAAAGCCACTCCTGGAATGCGAATTTCCTTCGGAATCCTTAAATGTCTGAAAATATGGATAGATCGCCGGAACAGGGTCGCCTTTTAGTTCACCGTCATCTAACCACTCTCTTATGCGCGATGCCGCGGCCGTATATGGGTCAGACTCCAGGGGAAGTTCAAGCCGTATTGCGTTGAACGGTGAACTGTTATAGAGTTGCTGCTGCAGTTCTTCTGATATAACATCGTATGGCGGACAAATGAGCCCTGAGGCTTTCAAACGCAGTTCGGAGTTATAGAGAATCCCTTTAAAAGGTACAATTTCAGGCATAGCACAAAAGAATTAAAAGATTATGAGTGAGGGCTCAACACTGTTCTCATTGTAATCCAGAAATCGTCGTGACCATCCTTTACCAGCACGATAATTTTTTGGTTTTTACACAACTCAAGCACAGCAAGGAAAGTAACGACAAGAATGAGGCGCTCAGTAACTCCCTCCAGCACAGCAAGAAAAGAAAGCTGCACCTGATCCTTAAGTCGCGATAAAATAAGCAGCGTCTGCTCTTCCACCGTCACCGGAGCATCCTGGACACTGCGTGTCATGGGCCGGGGCAGGTTTTCCTGAGCGGTTTTATAGGCATGCATGAGATGGTAAAGCGTTGGGCGATGAAGCGGTTCATCAAGTTCGTCTATTGTCTCGGGCTCAAAGTCCTCAAAAAAACCACGGCCAAAGAGGTTTTCACGAACCTCAGCAAGCTGGTTCATGGCAATTGAAGCCTCCTTAATCCGTTTATATTCCAGCAACCGCTGGACAAGTTCTGTTCGAGGATCAAATTCGTCCGTATCTGTTCCCTCCATTGTTTCTCGCGGAAGCAGCATTTTAGCCTTTATGCTCATCAGCATGGAGGCCATATAAATGAATTCCGCGGCAACCTCAAGATTCAGGTTTCTGACATCATGGATGTAGCCAATAAAATCAGCGGTAATTTTAGCGATCGGAATATTATAAATATCCAGTTCATCACGCCTGATAAAAAAAAGCAGCAAATCAAGCGGCCCTTCAAATTCCTCGAGGCTGATCCTGAACATTAACGGGAGGGTGCGTTGAGAATATTATTAATAGTGGCAAGATAGAAAAAGCAGAATAAATTGTACAAATAAACATCAGTGAATGCACAGTCATGCAGCAACACATAAAAAAGAGGAACAACTGATGCTGGAAAACTATATTAAAACATGACACTTTATTCCTTATAGACTTTTGAGCCGGGCATCCATGACAAGGATTTTGAGTTGCTTCACCATTGCTGCCGCATGTTTGCTGCTGGGCATCAGCATTGCCCTGGCGGACTCAGCCAACAGCTATTTCAACGAGGGATATGACAAACACCTTCATGGTGATATTTCAGGTGCCTTGAAAATGTATTCAAAAGCAATTGATAAAAACCCTGCGTTTGCGATGGCTTATCAGATGAGAGGCGTAGCAGAACAGCAGCTTAAAAAATATGCTCAGGCCATTAACGATTACTCCATGGTCATAAACTGTGGAGAGCCATATTTCAAGGCAGTGGGATATTATAACCGGGGGGTGTTGAAAAACATGAATGGCGATTATGCTGAGGCTATTTCAGATTTTTCCCTCGCCCTTGAGCTTGATAAAAGATTGGCAGCTGCGTTTTTTCACCGGGGAATCGCAAAAAGTAAAACCGGTGACTTACAAGGACGTCTTGATGACTTCCGTCAGGCAGCAAAACTCGGCGATACCACCGCCGAAACATGGCTGAACACCTATGTTCCTGATTGGAAGCAGATACCATTACCTCCTTTACCCGCACCAGCAACTCCCTCATCGACAGGTAGTCCGCTATAACAGGGGCAGGAATGATGTTCCGGCCCCTATTACCGGGAAAGAGTTGTTATATCGCTGTACCGCCCCGCTCCCGGGTTCTTATCCGGATACACTCTTCGAGCGGGGTAATAAATATTTTTCCATCGCCAATCTCTCCGGCACCATGACTTGCGGCCTGAATAATGGTATCAACGGTGATATCGACAAATTCGTTGTTGACAGCAATATCTATTCTGATTTTTGGAATGAGATTGGGCGCAATTTTCTGACCCCTGTAGATTTCAATATCCTCCTGCCGACCATGACCGGTTACGCGACTGACGGTAATTCTTGTTATATCAGCCTGAATCAAGGCTTCGCGAACATGATCGAGCCTGTCCGGCTGAATGATTGCTGTTATCAGTTTCATTGCAAAGATTTAATTAAGGTTGATAAGACCATAGCCATGCTCGCCGTGCATGCTGTGATCAAGGCCGGACATTTCATCATTTTCGTTTATACGAAGACCAATTGTTTTTTCAACCAGGAAGAGAAGAATGAATGAGACCACGCCGGCATATATAATAGTAACCCCTACGGCCGTTGCCTGAACACCAAGCTGCTGCCAAATCGTCCAGCTTCCTCCAACTTTTAGCGCGGCATCTGCCATCCATGCAGGACGGATAAAAAATACCAGGGCAAGGGCACCAACAATTCCGCCAACACCATGGACACCGAATGCGTCAAGACTGTCATCGTAACCAAGCTTGCTTTTAATCAGGATTGCTGTATAACAGAAGAGTGCTGCAAGCGCACCAAGAGCAAAGGCCCCTGACGGCTGAACAACTCCAGCTGCAGGTGTAATGGCAACAAGGCCTGCCAGAATTCCGGATGCGACACCGAGACTGGTGGCTTTGCCATGGTGGAATATTTCAATGATCATCCAGGTAAACGCCCCTGCAGCAGCAGCCACCTGAGTGACAGTGAGAGCTCTCGCAGTAGCAAGGTCGCTGGCAATTGCACTGCCGGCATTGAACCCGAACCATCCAACCCAAAGAAGACCGGCGCCGGTCAGGGTCATTACCAGGTTGTTGGGATGCATAACGTTATTAGGGTAGGCACGTCTTTTGCCAAGGTAGAGTGCAGCTACAAGCGCTGTAATACCTGAAGAAATATGAACAACGGTGCCACCGGCAAAGTCGATAGCACCAGCTGCACCAAGATTGAAAAGAAACCCGTCTGCCGCCCATACCCAATGACAAATCGGACTGTAGACAAAAATGCTCCAAAGGGCAATGAATACGGCATAGCCTTTGAAGTTAACCCTTTCGGCAAATGCTCCTGCGATCAGAGCCGGAGTAATGATGGCAAATTTACCTTGAAACATGGCAAACACATACTCAGGGATATGGGTCGGCATTATAGTTTCATCAATGCCCTGCAGCATGAAATATCTGCTGTCCCATCCTACAAACCCACCGAGAATCCCATGACCGAAACTCAGTGCATAACCAACCAGCGGCCAGAGAACACCGATAATCACCATAGCAGAAAAACTATGCATCATGGTGCCAAGAACGTTTTTCGTTCTGACAAGTCCGCCATAAAACATGGCGAGCCCTGGAACCATAAGAAGAACAAGTGCTGTAGATGTCAACATCCATGCCGTAGTACCGGTATCGGTAACAACTGCCGGGGCGGCATGTGCTGTACCCTGCAGAAACAACGATGCAACCGACAGGAAAAGCATCGATGTTAAAATTCTTTTACTCATGAATAGATTAAATGAAATTAAATCAGCCTAAATTATTAACGAGAACTACGTATATGTAGTTATTTTATTAACTAAAACCAAAATTTTGTCAGTTTTTATTACGCGAATGTAGAATTATCAGTATTGTTAACGCGGAATGCCTTGGGGCTTATACAGAAACTGCCTGCCGATAATTGCCAGGGATGCTGTAAAAAGGGGAGCAGGAGGAAGAAGCCGAATGTCGCTACACTTTCTTGCGGATTCCAGCGGGAACGTAGCGCTTTATATATAATAACGAGGATTGGTCAATGCTCGAGCAAGGCGTATAAATTTATCATGTGAGAGTATTTTATTTTTGAAAACAACTATTAATTACGATAAATTACCCACAGAAATCAGCCAATGGTTGTCTGATCGCTATGCAGGTAATTTGTGCTTTGGTTACCTGTCGGCGCTTCTTTCTATCAATGCACATGCTTACTGAGACTAACAATGAATATTTACATTGGTAATTTGCCTTACACTGTTACTGAAGATGATCTTCGTGATGCCTTCTCCCAATTCGGACAGGTCGACAGCGCGAACATCATAAACGACAAATTTTCAGGACGTTCCAAAGGGTTTGGATTTGTTGACATGCCAAATGAAAGTGAAGCGCGTGAAGCCATCGAATCAATGAATGACAAAGATTTGAAAGGCCGCACTATAAAAGTAAACGAAGCGAGACCTCGCGAAGAAAGGCCGGAAAGAAGAGAGCGTTACTAAGCTTTTCAGTTATTCTATGCAAAGCCAGACAGAAAACAAGCCCTGTCTGGCTTTCTCAGTATTACGAGGGGTAGTGAAACACCCATTAAGACTTAACGGGAAAAACACCAAGATCTTCAAAAAGAGGTTGCAGGTACTCTTTTGCTCACGGCAGACTCCTTTTGTTAATGCTTGTTCGTCACGAGTTTTATTTCTTGTATTTCACAAGGTCTGAAAGTGCTTCTGCCAGATGCGGATATGTGAAAGTAAAACCATGAGCCTGAAGAAAACCGGGCTTTACTTTCTGGCCTTTCACAGCGTACTCTGCGCCTTCACCCATAAGAAGCTGAACGGCGAGTTTCGGTACCGGCAACAGGGACGGGCGGCCAAGAGCTTCACCAAGTCGAGCGGCAAAATCTTTCATGGACACAGGCTCAGGGCTGACAGCATTGATCGGGCCTTTGTATGAAGGATTGTCGAGCGCCTCAAGAATGCAGGCAATCTCGTCGTCAAGATGAATCCAGGAGATACACTGCAGACCGGAACCAATAGGCCCACCAAGAAAAAAGTTAAATGGTGCAAGCATTTTCTGCAGCATCCCCCCTTTTGTTGAGAGCACGATACCTGTTCTCAAAAGAACAAGACGCACACCGGTCTTTTCAGTTTCAAGCGCCTCCTTTTCCCAATCGATACAGATTTTTGCAAGAAAATCCCTGCCTTTAGAGCCTGACTCGACAATATCCGGAGTATCACTGCAGCAATCAAAAGAGCCATAGTAGCCAATAGCAGATGCAGAAATAAAAACCTCTGGCTTTTCTTTCGCGCCGGCAATCGCGGATACCATGTTCCGTGTGCCGAGAATTCTGGAATTATAGCACTCTTCCTTATGAGCTTCATTCCAGCGGCTTTCAAGCAGAGGCTTTCCTGCGAGATGAATGACGGCCTTTGCCCCGTTAATAAAACCACTCCACTCACCGCTTTCCATATACGGGTCCCACTTGACGTAGCCGGCGGCACCAGATATTTGCCTTGCTGCACTCTCTGGCGAACGGGAGAGAAGGACAACTTTTTCTCCCCGATTAATCAGCTTCAGGACAAGTTCAGCGCCTATGACGCCGGTAGCTCCTGTAATAACAATATGACCTTGCATACACTATTTCAGTTGAAGTGAAAAAACTCGCTATCGCAAAAAAGCGGCTTAACCTGTTACTGAACCTGCTATTATGCATAATAATTCCCGCTTGAAACAATAAAACAGGGAAAGCTGTTACGCCATTGCCTGTTTTATTGTCATAAAGATGTGCTGTCTGAAAGATAATGCTACATAACAAGCCTACTCAACAGTCACAGATTTTGCGAGATTTCGAGGGCGATCAACATTGCATCCGCGGAGGGTGGCGATATGATAGGCGAGGAGCTGGAGAGGAATGACCGTCAACAGAGGCGTAATCGGCCCGGAAGATTGCGGAATATAGATGACATGTTCGGCAAGACGGCTTACTTCCTGGTCTCCTTCATTGGCAATCGCTATAACCCGGCCTTTACGGCTGCGCACTTCCTCAATATTACTGAGAATCTTGGAGTATGTGCTGTCTCGAGTAGCAATAAAAATAACCGGCATATCCTTGTCAATCAAGGCAATCGGGCCGTGTTTCATTTCGGCTGCCGGGTAACCCTCTGCGTGGATATAAGAGATCTCTTTGAGCTTCAGTGCGCCCTCAAGAGCAACAGGGAAGTTGAAGCCGCGACCAAGATAAAGCGCGTTTTTCGCGTCTTTGAAACGATCGGCTATATCCTTGATCTGACTGTCGAGCTCAAGAATACGTGTTGCTTTTTCAGGAAGACGTGAAAGCTCCCTGAGATTCAGGGTAATCTCATCCTGCGAGAGGGTTCTTCCTCTGCTGAGTGCAAGGGCAAGCATGTAAAGCATGATCACCTGTGCAGTAAAGGCTTTGGTCGATGCTACGCCTACCTCAGGCCCGGCATGGGTATACATGCCGCACAGGGTTTCACGGGCAATAGTAGAGCCTACCACATTGCAGATACCCATCACAAGGGCACCTTTTTCCTTAGCGGTGCGGAGGGCTGCAAGTGTATCGGCAGTTTCACCCGACTGGGAAATAAGAATTACCACATCATCAACACCGACAATGGGATTGCGATACCTGAACTCTGAGGCATAATCAACCTCGACCGGAATACGGGCAAACTCCTCAATAAGATATTCGCCAATCAAAGCGGCATGCCAGCTTGTTCCACAGGCACAAATGACGATACGCTTCGCCTGCTTCAGACGGTCGAGATAATCCTCGATTCCGCCAAGACAGATCCGACCCTCATCAACTCGCACACGTCCCCGCATGACATCGTGCATAACGGCCGGCTGTTCAAAAATCTCTTTGAGCATGAAATGCTCAAAGCCGCCTTTCTCTATTTTTTCGAGGGAAAAATCAAGTTCTGTTATAATTTTTTTCTGTTCAACATTATCAATCGTCTTTACAACGTAGCCGTCCTTTTTCACTACAGCAAGCTCGCCATCGGAGAGATAAACAACTTTATTGGTGTGCTCAACAATCGGAGCAGCATCAGATGCAATGAAATATTCCCCGGTACCGATACCGATCACCAGTGGACTTCCCTTACGTGCAACGATGATCTTGTCGGGTTCCCGCGAAGAGATCACACAAATCCCGTATGCCCCATCAACATGAAGAAGAGCGTTACGGGTAGCCGATTCAAGGTCCAGCGAGGAATCACTCTTCCATATCCTGTCGATCAGGTGAACCAGCACCTCGGAATCGGTATCGCTTGAAAATATATATCCCTGAGAGATCAGCTCCTGTTTCAGCGCCGAATAGTTTTCAATAATCCCGTTATGAATAACAGCAATATCGCCGACAGTGTTCTGGTGCGGATGAGCATTGATATCGCTTGGTTCACCATGGGTAGCCCACCGGGTATGGCCAATGCCCACTGTCGCAGCTTTCATTTCCTTACTCAGTCCCTCAGTCGCAACCTCAAGGCCGCTGACGCTGCCCTTCTGCTTCATAACCAGCAGACTTTCATTCAACAAGGCGACCCCTGCCGAATCATAACCTCTATATTCAAGCCGCGTCAACCCTTTCAGAAGCAGCGGAGCAGCTTCACGCCACCCGATATATCCAACAATTCCACACATAACCTGATTAATTTTAGAGTCATTAAGAGCCTCACCGGAAAACCTGTAAAGCCTGGAGATTACTGATTGCGCTTACCAGAATCAGCTATAAAACACGCTTCATTTCCGCATGAATTATTGCAGCCTCTCTGGCAACCGCCCGTTCATAATCGTCTATACAGGAAAAAGACCCGGAGGGATAAATTAAACTTCTGCTGACATTGATAACTGCACTTTGCCGGTTTCCATCAACACCAAGATTAACAGCATCTTCAAGCGATCCACCCTGAGCACCGACTCCGGGAATCAGTAGAAAAAGGCCGGGAACTTCGCGACGAATCTCTTCAAGCAAGCTGCTTTTAGTTGCTCCTACCACAACGCCGCCGTTTCCGTTCCTGCTCCATAATGCAACATGTTCAAGCACGCTGCGGTAGAGGGGCTGCCCATTCTGCATCCGCTGTTCTTCAAAATCTTCAGAACCTTTATTGGAGGTAAGACCAAGGACAAATACAAGCTTATCCTCATAGGCAAAAAATGGTTCGAGGGAGTCAAACCCCATGTATGGGGCAACCGTCACGGCATCAAATGGCCAGTGCTCGAAAAAAGCCTGAGCATACATCCTGCTTGTGTTGCCGATATCAGCCCGTTTGGCATCGGCAATCGTCATGACTGTATCAGGAATTTGAAGGAGTGTTTTTTCCATATCCTGTAATCCGGCAATACCTCTGGCCTCGTAAAACGCGGTATTCAGCTTATAGGCTATGGCTACATCACTTGTCGCTCTGATAACTGAGCTGTTAAACTCCAGAACAGGATTGGCATATTCAAAAAAAAACTGTGGGATTTTTTCAGGATCGCTGTCAAGACCGACACACAGGAGAGATTTTAATGCTGATATTCTGCAGTTTGCCTTATCCCGAACTACGCTCATACCTTTTCCATGCATCTCTGACGTTGTATAAAAAAGCACTATACCTCATAAACACATGAAGTATAAAGCAAAAAAATCAACCAAACAAAAACCCGCAACCATACATGAATGAAACTTATAACTGCAGGAATAGAGTTTAGATGTTGTTAATATATAATATGTTTTCTTATGAGATGCTTCTTTAAATGGAAGAATCCCGTAAATTGAAAGACGTGAATCCGCGAACGGTAAACAAAGACCTGAGTCGCTTTATTATAACCCTGATTGATGATTGATGGCAAAAAAACTGAGTAAACCCTCAAATCCCTATAAAAATTTACCGGAAAACAACGTACCGCGTCCGAAATTCTCGATAATGTATTATGTGGTCGTCATTGTTCTTCTCATAGGAGTTCAGCTTGCCTTTTTCTGGTCGGGCTCAACACAGGAAATCCCCTACAGCACATTCCGCAAACTCATTGCAGAAGACAAGATAGAATCAGTAAAAATAGCTCAGGAGAGGATCTATCTGAAGCTGAAACCAGGAATGAATACTGGCGTAGCAACAAAGGAACCCCAGAAAGACGGCCCGGGCATGTTTCTTCCTCAGTCCAATTCAAAGCAGGAGGAGATATATGTCAATGCTGTACGGGATGAATCGCTGATAGAACTGCTTGAAAAAAAGGGCATTAAATACCAGGCAGTTGCGAGCAACACATGGATCAGTGAACTGCTGCAATGGATACTGCCTTTTGGCCTCCTGATCGGCATATACTTTTTTGTTTTCCGTCGTATGGGCGGGCCGGGTTCACAGTTCATGAATATCAGCAAAAACAAGGCTGCACTGTATGAAAACCTTGACGAACACACCCGCATTACCTTCAAAGATGTAGCCGGACTTGATGAGGCGAAGGCTGAGGTCATGGAAGTTGTCGACTTCCTAAAGGATCCGAAAAAATATACGACACTCGGAGGAAAACTGCCAAAAGGAGTCCTGCTTGTAGGCCCTCCAGGTACAGGAAAAACCCTTCTGGCCAAAGCTGTTGCGGGTGAGGCTGATGTGCCGTTTTTCAGCATCAGCGGATCGGACTTTGTGGAAATGTTTGTCGGTGTCGGTGCTGCAAGAGTACGCGACCTTTTCAAGCAGGCCAAGGAAAAAGCCCCCTGCATAATCTTTATCGATGAAATCGACGCTGTCGGCCGCAGCAGAGGAAAAGGGGCCATGATGGGCGCAAACGACGAGCGTGAAAACACATTGAACCAGCTGCTTGTTGAAATGGACGGATTTGCAACTGACAAGGGTGTCATTCTGATAGCCGCCACAAACCGCCCTGATGTACTTGATTCAGCACTCCTTAGACCGGGCCGTTTTGATCGCCAGATCATGGTGGACAAACCTGACCTCAAAGGACGTATTGATATATTCAAAGTTCACACCAAGGAGCTCTCGCTCTCAAAAGATGTTAACCTTAAAGCCCTTGCATCGCAGACACCTGGATTTGCAGGCGCAGAAATTGCCAATGCCGCCAACGAAGCTGCTTTGCTGGCATCGCGACGCAACAAACTGAGCATTGAGATGAAAGACTTTGAGGATGCTATTGAGCGTGTCGTGGCCGGACTTGAAAAAAAGAACAAGGTTATCAATCCGCGAGAAAAGCAGATTGTTGCCTATCACGAAGCGGGTCATGCAATTATCAGCTGGATGATGGCGGAGAACGATCCTGTCCAGAAAATTTCCATTGTTCCAAGAGGAATGAGCGCTCTCGGCTATACCATGAACATCCCGCTTGAGGATCGCTATCTCATGACGAAAAGTGAGCTGCTTGCCCGTATTTGCGGTCTTCTCGGCGGACGCATTGCAGAAGAGATCATTTTTAACGAAATCTCGACCGGAGCGCAGAATGACCTTGAAAAGGTAACGAGTATCGCTTATAACATGGTCATGGTTTACGGGATGAGCGAAAAACTGGGTAACCTTTCGTTCTATGAAAGCAATAACCCCTATTACGGAAGTCCGGGTATTGACAAAAAGTACGGCGAGGAAACTGCGCGTCTTATCGACAGGGAGGTAATGGCTATCGTAGAGGCATCGCGCGTGAACGTTATGAATTTACTGACGCTGCACCGTGACAAGCTCGAACAGCTTGCTAATGAGCTGCTGCTGAAGGAGATGCTTCAATACGCTCAGATCGAGGAAATTCTGGGGAAACGTCCTGCAAGCCTTTTTCCTGTCCATATTGAAGAAGAAGGCTCTGACGATAGTGACGGAAAGAGCTCAGTAAGTACGGATACGCTCTCCGAAAAGGAGCAGGCTGAGCTTGAAGACGCTGTGGCAAGACTGAGAGTGGAAAGAAATATCCCTGAAAACTGACGGGATAAATGGAATAAAACTTTCCAGGTTGCGGAAAACATAAAAGGCAGGGGTTACCTGCCTTTTATTCGTCAATGGGGAATTATGTGTGGGTCCCGAGGGATTCGAACCCCCGACCTACTGGGTGTAAACCAGTCGCTCTAACCAGCTGAGCTAGGAACCCGTTACAAGGGCACAATTATAATATAATTTCAGGGGATTACAAAAAGAAAAAACCGGTTCAGAAAGAGAGTCATTGACCAGTTATTTGTAAGCCTTCACTAAAAAGCATAAATTCAGGCCGATAATTCACCAGACCTGATAATTATTTTACTCATTATGAGATCACTCACCATCCTCGGCTCAACCGGCTCAATCGGGCTCAGTACCCTTGATGTCGTCAGGCAGCACCCGGAAAAATTCAGTATCTCGTGCCTTGCCGCAGGACAGGATGTTACAGTGCTCGCTGAACAGATCAAGGAGTTCATGCCTGATGCTGTTTCAGTCAAGGATGCAGAATCGGCAAAAAAGCTTGAGGCACTGCTTGAAGATTACAAACCGGAAATTTTTTACGGTGTGGAAGGAGCCTCAACTATCGCTTCTGCGGATGGATCCGATATGGTTGTATCGGCAATTGTCGGTGCTGCCGGCCTTGTGCCGACAGTAAACGCTATAAAGGCGGGAAAGCATATCGCCCTTGCAAACAAGGAAACCCTTGTTGTCGCTGGTCAACTGGTTTCTGATCTGGTAAAAAAACATAATGTCCGCCTGCTTCCTGTTGACAGCGAGCACTCAGCAATCTTTCAGTCGCTCGAGGGGCACCGGACAGAGGATGTTGAACGCATCATTCTTACTGCTTCGGGAGGACCGTTCCGCAATACATCTGCAGAAGAGCTGAAAAATGTTAAACTTGAGCAGGCTCTTAAACACCCGCAATGGTCAATGGGCGCAAAAATCACCATTGACTCCGCAACAATGATGAACAAAGGGCTTGAGGTGATTGAGGCTCACTGGCTTTTTAACATGCCTGCTGAAAAAATCGGCGTTGTTGTCCATCCCCAGAGTATCATTCACTCCATGGTTGAATATATTGATGGCTGCGTCATAGCGCAGTTGGGTTCTCCCGATATGCGGGCACCAATCGCCTATGCTTTGTCTTATCCTGAACGGTGCGCAAGCGGGATCCAGAAACTTGACCTTATCAAGATTGGAACGTTGACCTTCGAAGAGCCTGATATGGTAAGGTTCCCCGCTCTCAGCCTGGCATTTGACGCTTTGAAAGCAGGCAGAACCTATCCGGCAGTCCTTAACGCAGCAAACGAGATTGCTGTGGCTGCTTTTCTTGATAAAAAGATTGGATTTACCGACATTGCGGCAACGGTTGACAAAACCATGCAGGCTCACCATGCTTACACCCCTGTTGAACTTGATGAATATCTTCAGGCTGACAGATGGGCTCGTGAAACCGCTCAAAAATTTATTGCATAAACAAATAAAAGAAGCGAGCAAACCGCTCCAACGGCTCTACTGCTTTTTTTTCTGAAACGAAGGATTGTTATGGATTTTCTTAGCTCGACATTTTTTTTCATTGTTGCCATTTTTATCCTTGTCACTGCGCATGAACTCGGCCATTTTCTGACCGCGAAGCTTTTCGGCATGAGGGTTGACAAGTTTTATATCGGTTTTGACTTCTATAATCTGAGATTCTGGAAAAAGAAAATCGGTGAAACTGAATATGGACTTGGCGTTTTTCCTCTTGGCGGTTATGTGAAGATAGCCGGTATGGTTGATGAAAGCCTCGACACCGATTATCAGGCTTCGGAGCTGCAGCCCTGGGAGTTCAGGGCAAAGCCTGTCTGGCAGCGCCTCATCGTGCTTGCCGGAGGGGTAACAATGAACCTGATACTTGCTGCAGTAATCTTTATCGGCATCACGCTTGTTCTTGGCGAACCCCGGACAAGCGTCAACAATCCAGCCTTTGTTGAAAAAGGATCTGTATTTGCAACAATGGGGATGAAAACCGGAGACCAGCTTTTACTTGCAAATGGCAAACCGGTCAAAAGCTGGGAAGAAGCAATGGACCCGGAACTCTTCACTGCCAAGTCGCTTACCTATGCTGTCCTTCGTGATGGCAAGAGCATCACCCTTGATGCGCCGTCGAACATCATGACGAAGATCAACGACAGTCACAGCCTTGGCATCAGACCTACCGTTCCGCCAGTTATAGATGAAGTTCTTGCAAAGCAACCCGCCCGCCAGGCAGGGATTAAATCCGGAGGACTTATTACGGCAATAGACGGAACTCCGGTTTCTGACTGGACTGAAGTCGTAGGTATTATCTCCTCACATGCATCAAAGCCGATCAAGATTACCTGGCAATATCTGGAGCCTGTGGCAGGACATAAAATCACTGCAGCAGAGCTTCGTGCTAACGGCAAAACGTTTGTGACCACCGTTGTCCCAAGCAATGCCGGAAAAATCGGCATTTCGCTCAAACAGACAATTGCGACCGAACGAAGAAAACTTGGTTTCGGCGGTGCGGTGGTGAGCGGAGTCAGTCAGACCTGGAAATTAAGTGTCATGACAGTACAGGGATTCGCAAAAATCTTTACCGGTCAGGAAGATTTCCGGAAATCCGTCGGCGGCCCGATCAAAATTGCCAAAATAGCCAGTCAGAGTGCTGAACAAGGGCCGGTAAGCTTTCTATATTTTTTGTCCATGCTCTCAATTTCTCTCGCGATAATCAATATCCTTCCGGTTCCGGCACTTGACGGAGGACAGTTTCTCTTGAACGCTGTTGAAGGTGTTATCCGCAGAGAGATTCCCTTTGAGATCAAAATGCGCATTCAACAGGTTGGCATGGCCCTGCTCCTTGCACTGTTCGCATACATTCTTATCAATGATATTTTCAATCTCTGAGGCTGACGCCCCGATTCAATGCTTGAGAAACTACATTCCATAAAAGAAAAACATCTCGATCTTGAACAGCTGCTTGCCGACCCGAAAGCATCAGCTGATCAGGCCCGATTCCGAAAACTTAACAAGGAGTACAGCGACCTCAAGGAAATCGTACAGGCCTATGATTATTACGCTCAGGCCAAAACAGAACTCGATGAATCTCTCCATCTGCTGAAAACAGAGAAAGACACGGAGATGAAGGAGCTTATCCAGACCGAAATCAATGAACTGCAGAAAAAGCTGCCTGATCTCGAACAGAAGTTAAAAGTACTCCTGCTGCCAAAAGACGAGGCGGATTCCCGTAATGTTATTATTGAAATCCGGGCGGGCACCGGGGGCGAGGAGGCCGCACTTTTTGCCGCTGATCTGACAAGAATGTACCAGCGGTATGCTGAGAAACAGGGCTGGCAGTGCGAGGTGCTTCACTTTAATGAAAGTTCAATGCCGGGTGGTTTCCGAGAGATTACCATGGGGGTGAGCGGACACGATGTTTACGGCACCATGAAATATGAAAGCGGGGTACACCGTGTACAGCGGGTTCCGGATACAGAAACACAGGGGCGTATTCATACGTCTGCGGTCAGCGTTGCAGTGTTGCCTGAAGCTGAAGAGGTTGATGTTGAAATCCGCAGGGAGGATTTGCGGTTTGACACTTACCGAAGCGGAGGAAAAGGCGGACAGAACGTCAATAAGGTGGAAACAGCCGTACGAATCACCCATATGCCGAGCGGAATTGTTGCCGCCTGTCAGGAAGAGCGCTCCCAGCTTCAGAACAAGGAAAGGGCAATGAAAATGCTCCGCACAAAACTCTATGACATCCAGCTTGCCGAGCAGCAGCAGCAAAGAGCTGACTTACGCCGCTCAATGGTAACGACCGGTGACCGGAGTGCCAAAATCCGCACTTACAACTACCCTCAATCCAGAGTTACTGACCACCGTATCGGCTTTACCAGCCATGCTCTTCCCCAGATTCTCCAGGGAGACATACAGGATATTATCGACGCACTCAAAATGCATGATCAGGCGGAACGCCTGCAAGCGGAACTTTTGTAATCACACTATTTTCGCCAAAGAAAACGTTCTGTAAGGATATGTTTTCACAGATTCTCTGTATATTTTTTGAGGTAACTGCCCGCATGGAAGATTTTCCAGCGCTCTCAAATAAACCGAAACCTATGGAACGCTGATCATATGGAAATGCATGCTACAGGAGTAAGTAAGGGAGAGTGGATTTTCTTTGCAGAATTTGACCGGACTGCAGCCTATCTCTCCGATCTGAAAAAAATATTGGGGTTTAACCCTTTCTGCTATAACGTGGAACTCACCGATATTGAGAACGTCTATAAATGGAATTTCCGTGTTACTGATCCGCAGAACAACCCTTTTGATATCATCTTTTTTGTCGAACAGACGGAAGAACTGCAGGTTGAACTGCCTGACCATATCGAATGTGCCGACCCTGACGATCTCACCGATGAAATGATTAAAAGCTATACGATCTTCAAAAAAGTTCGCTGGAAGCACCATCCTGTCGGTCATAAAATTTCCGATCCAAAAAAATACCTTTTTGAGGGGAAAGTATCTGGCGATATGGATATTCAGCGCATAGATGCAAAAAAAACCAAGGTTCACTTTGATTTACGAGTAGATGTAAAGTTTCTTCTTTATCCCGCATTCAGGATAGTTCCGAAAAAAATTGTCAGAACCATGGTCAATGGAGGAATGACGTTTATTATGCAGACCGCTACAAACAGTATGTTTCACTCGATGTCAAAAGATTTCTGCAAGATCCATAAGATATGAACGAAGGTGGCGCTATGGACTTTTACGACCTTGTATCAAAGCGTTGCAGTGTCCGCAGCTTTGAAAGGAACAAAAGTATTCCCGAAGAGGTTCTCAACCGGATTCTCAATTCCGGAAGAGTTGCACCTTCTGCCTGTAATCTTCAGCCTTGGCATTTTCATGTTGTAACGTCGCCGGAAATACTTGAAAAAATATACCCTGGCTATAAGCGTGACTGGATACAAAGTGCTCCCTGTCTCCTGATTGTTTCAGGTGATCGCAACAACGCCTGGGTTCGCCGACAGGACAACTATAACTCCATCGAAACCGATCTGACAATTGTCATGGACCACCTTATTCTTGCGGCCACAAAGGAAGGGTTGGGAACCTGCTGGATTGCTGCTTTCGACCCTGGCATTATTCGTGAAGCGTTGCAGCTTGAGCCGAATATTGAGATTTTTGCATTCACTCCACTTGGCTATGCCGCTCCGGATGCACTTCCTGCGCCGAAAAAGCGCAAGTCTCTTGATGAAATAACGACCTATTATTGAGTTTGATAGGACGTATAGTACCTGTGTGACTTATAAAAAAACCTGCCCTTATCCTCCTCTCAGACTGAATTCATTGGCATCGAAAGAAATAATTGCTGATCTTTGGGGGAAAACTTTTTTATGTAATGAACAAACAACTTTTGCTGGGAGCTGAAGCGATTGCTCTTGGTGCCCTTGACGCCGGAATATCAGGTGTCTATGCCTACCCCGGAACCCCTTCGACCGAAATCACCGAATACATTCAGAAAAACAGTGATGACCTGGAACAACCCGTTCGATCGGCATGGTCCACAAACGAAAAAACTGCCTATGAGGCCGCTCTCGGCATGTCTTATGCCGGCAAGCGAAGTCTGGTGTGCATGAAACATGTCGGACTGAATGTGGCCGCTGATGCATTTATAAACTCGGCCATTACAGGCGTCAACGGGGGACTTGTCGTCGCTGTTGCTGATGACCCCTCAATGCATTCGTCGCAAAACGAGCAGGACAGCCGCGTCTATGGCAGATTTGCCATGCTGCCTGTACTTGAACCCTCTTCTCAGCAGGATCTCTACACTGCCACCAGAGAGGCTTTTGATCTCTCTGAGTCAGTCAGGCTTCCTGTACTCCTCCGGCTTACCACCAGGCTGGCTCATTCGCGTGCAGGAGTGAAGCGCACTGCCGCTCGCATGCAGAATCCCCTTAATGCTATCTATGCCCCTGAACGCTTTGTTCTGATTCCGCAGAATGCCCGGCGGCAGTACAATGTGCTGCTGGGAATGCAGAAGGAGCTTGAAAAACGTTCAGAACTGTCCTGGCTTAACCGCCTTATCACAGGAACCGGCTCCAAAGGGGTTATAGCATTCGGCATTGCATTCAACTATACAATGGAGGTACGTCAGACCTTTAAGCTTGACTTTCCTGTTCTTCAAATCGGACAGTATCCTCTTCCAAGAAGCCTGGTTGAAAGCTTTTTCAGATCCTGCGATACCATTCTTGTCGCCGAAGAGGGATACCCAGTCTATGAAGAGCTGCTGAGAGGTTATTTTGGCGGAGAAAACATCATGGGGCGCATGGACGGAGCGCTGCCTCGAGCAGGAGAGCTTAATGCTGACATTATCGCAAGTGGACTTGGCATTACTCCAAAGGCAGTACTGCCGGTTCCTGATATAGTTGTTCATCGACCACCCGCACTCTGCAAAGGATGTGGCCATCGTGACCTGTACGACGCACTTACCACGGTCATGGGCTCATTTCGAGAACACCATGTTTTTTCAGACATCGGCTGCTACACCCTTGGAGCGCTCGAGCCATTCAATGCAATTCATACATGCGTCGATATGGGGGCATCGATCACTATGGCTAAAGGTGCGGCAGATGCAGGTCTTCGGCCCGCAGTGGCGGTAATCGGTGATTCGACGTTCACCCACTCCGGCATGACCGGCCTGCTTGACGCCATTAATGACAAGTCGCCTCTCACCGTTATTATCGCTGATAATGACACCACAGCTATGACCGGAGGTCAGCTCTCTTCGGCAACCGGCTCAAGGCTTCTTGATATCTGCAGGGGACTTGGTGTTGAGGATGAGCATCTAAGAACCATCGTCCCGCTGAAATCGCATCTTGAGGAAAATATGACAGTTCTCAGAGAGGAAATCAGTTATGAAGGTGTATCGGTGGTGATTGCGCAACGTGAATGCATTGAAACAGCTGCGCGGAAAAAACGAAACAAGGTGACCGGCACGTAACTACATATTATGCAGATCAATATTATTCTTGCTGGAGTCGGCGGACAGGGGATACTCACCATTGCGGCTGCAATAGGCCGGGCCGCCCTGCAAAGCGGACTCACTATCCGTCAGACTGAAGTGCATGGCATGAGCCAGCGTGGAGGAGCCGTTCAGTCTCACTTGAGAATTTCCAACAGAGAGATCTATTCTGATCTTATTGCTGAAGGGACAGCTCACATGATTCTCTCTGTTGAACCTCATGAAGCGCTTCGCTATCTGCCATTTCTTGCTCCCGAAAGCAGAATCATTACCTCTATAGACCCATTTATCAACGTTGAGAACTATCCGGCAATTGAAGATATACTCGCTGAGCTGAACAGAACGAATCGGCCGGTGCTGGTGAATGCGGCAGAACTGGCGCGGGAGGCTGGCAATGCAAGAACATCGAACATGGTAATGCTGGGTGCGGCTGCACCTTATATCGGGATTGCCAACGAACAGCTTGAATCGGCCATCGGAGAGCTTTTTCATGCAAAAGGCCCTGATATTGTTGATGTCAATATCAGGGCATTCAGAAAAGGAAAGGAATTATCTAAAACTCAAGCGACAGAGCCATGATCTGGAACGAGCATTACGAGTGTATGGAGCGGGAAGAGCTGCTGAAACTTCAAGGCCAGCGGGTAAAAGAGATGGTGAAACGGGTCTACGACACGGTTCCCTTTTACCGCAACCGGCTGCAGGCAGAGGGGATTGAACCCGGGGACATCAAAGGAATTGAAGACCTGAAAAAACTGCCCTTCACGACAAAACAGGACCTCCGCGACAACTACCCCTTCGGCCTTTTTGCCGTGCCTCAGCCGGATATCGTTCGATTTCATGCTTCAAGCGGCACCACAGGCAAACCTACAGTAGTTGGATACACGCATAACGATATTCAAATGTGGAGCGAAGTCGTTGCCCGTTCGCTCACCATGGCGGGAGTGACAAAAGCTGACATCATCCAGGTCGCTTATGGTTACGGCCTTTTTACCGGCGGTCTAGGCCTCCACTATGGAGCAGAAAAAGTAGGGGCCTCTGTTGTGCCGATTTCAGGCGGCAACACAAAAAAACAGCTCCAGCTCATTGAAGATTTCGGCTCGACCGTGCTTGCATGCACACCATCCTATGCGGCCTTTATCGGCGAATCCCTTGTCGAAGAAAAAATTGACCCCAGAAAGATAAAACTCAAATCCGGAGTTTTCGGTGCTGAGCCTTGGACACAGGAGATGCGCATGCAAATTGAGCAGGTGCTCGGCATCAAGGCTTACGACATTTATGGCCTTACTGAAATTATCGGTCCCGGCGTCTCGATGGAGTGCCGGTTCCAGCGTGGGATGCACATTTTTGAAGACCATTTTATAGCCGAAATCATCAACCCCGACAGTGGTGAAGTGCTGCCTTACGGCGAACTTGGAGAGCTGGTATTCACTCCCGCCACAAAAGAGGCTATGCCGCTTATCCGCTACAGGACGCGCGACCTCACCCGCCTCCATGCTGATAAATGCCAGTGCGGCCGAACACTTGTACGCATGGAAAAATGCGTCGGCCGTTCGGACG
Source organism: Chlorobium sp. (assembly GCA_005843825.1). Classification (GTDB taxonomy): domain Bacteria; phylum Bacteroidota; class Chlorobiia; order Chlorobiales; family Chlorobiaceae; genus Chlorobium. The sequence continues at coordinate 58,499 of SZXX01000001.1, read as the reverse complement.
ACATGCTCATTATCAGGGGTGTCAATGTCTTCCCTTCACAGGTGGAGTCGGTGCTGCTTGAAATGAGTGAAACAAAACCTCACTACCTGATTGTGGTCGATCGTGAAAACAACCTCGACACTATGGAAATTCAGGTGGAAATCGAAGAGGAGTTCTTTTCAGATGAGGTGAAAGAGCTTGAAGGACTTCGCCATCGAATCAAGGCGAATATTTCAAGCACCCTCGGTATCAGTGCCACTATCAGGCTGGTTGAACCCGGCACCATAGAGCGCAGTACGGGCAAGGCGAAGCGGGTAATCGATAAACGTAACTTATAAGAATCACAAAGACCTCGGGATCACTTTATCTGTTTTTCTTTTTAAACCTCACCATTAAAACCTCAATCATGAAAGAGGAAGAGATGAATGCTTTGGATAGGGATTATCAGGAGAGGGCTGAAATGGAGGGGATTAAACTGGGGATCGTTGTCCCGGAGGACGTTGACCTGGAGAGTCTACCCAAACACCTGCACATCTTTAAAAAGAAACCGGGAGATCAGCGATCACGTGGTGCAAGGGCTGCAGAGTATGTCTTGAGCGGTCCGGGAAATGCTGCTTCAGTACTGAAACAGTTTATTCCTATCGGGGATATCCCGCCTTACGATATGGTTGAGGAAATCCACAGGCAAATGGATGAGTTTCATAGCGGCGAGACAAAAGGGATTGAAGGAATACTTATAGGACAAATTTTAGCCTTGAATGCGATGTTCGCCGATTTTGCAAGACAAGCAAGTGATGCCGGGCATTTTGAAATGAAAGCGGTATATACGCGCATGGCCTTTAAGGCTCAGAACCAGAGTCGCGCATCGATTGAGACCCTCGCAAATATCAAGAACCCCCGGCAAACCGTAATAACCAATCAGGCTAACATCAGCAATGGCCCGCAGCAGGTAAACAACTCGCTTGCCCGGGATAGTCATGCCGATGGTAACCTCTGAAAAAATTAGAGCTTGAGCAAAAAAAACTATTGACGTATGAAAAAGCCAAGGGCAAACGCATGGTCGGCAGAGCGAAGGGCGAGACAATCGGAGATGATTCAACAGTGGAAACCTTGGACGAAATCAACCGGCCCGCGAACAGAAGCAGGAAAGGCAAAAGTAGCACGTAATGCCGATAAAGGCCTTCAATTGCGTGAGATGAGAGAACTCAGCGCGTTTTATAATCGGCAGTTCAAAGAGCAATGGAATCAGTTGATCGATATTCAGAGCGGGATGAGGGATGAGTTATGAATGCTGAGAAAACAGATTTCTCACTGCGTTTCGAAATGACTGAGAGGGGGAGCGGAATAGCTTTTTATCCGGACTTTTGACTTTATTATAACTTAGAGCTGGTAGATCATTATCAAAATGAGGTTATACCATGATTATTAAACAATTATCGGTGTTTCTCGAAAACAAGACAGGTCGGCTGACTGAACTGACCGGAATTCTTGCTGACAACGACATCAACATCTCGGCGTTCAGTATTGCCGATACGGCTGATTACGGTATTCTGCGCATGATTGTGGGGAGACCTGAACTTGCAGCGCAGGTGCTTAAAGAAAAAGGGTTTACCGTCAAGGTTACCGATGTTGTGGGCATGATTATTCCTAACAGACCCGGAGGGCTGCACAAGGCGCTCCAGATCATTTCGGACAACAGTGTCGCCATAGAGTACATGTATGCCTTTGCTTCCGGGGATTGCAAGGCGACAGTCGTCATCAGGGCGGAGTCTCTTCAGAAAATTATCGATGTCCTGCAGGAGCACAAAATGGAGCTTCTGAAGGAAGGGGATGTCATCCAGGTTTAACTATTTACGCTCTCATGCCAAGGTTTTCAAAAGCAGTATCTTCACTTCGCTCTTCTGAAATCAGGGATCTCATGACCCTGGCCTCAAGACCTGATATTATATCCTTCGCAGGCGGAATGCCCGGAAATGACCTTTTTCCTGTTGAGGCAGTCGAAGAGCTTTACCGGCGGCTTGACATCAAAAAAAAACAAGCTGCGTTTCAGTACGGACCGACACCCGGCCTGCCCTCCCTCCTTGAATCACTTGAAGGGTTTCTTGAAAAAAAGGGTCTGCCTGTAAAGGAAAACAGGCTGCTCATTACGACGGGCTCCCAACAGGCGCTGAATATTCTGGGCAAAGCCTTTATTGACCCTGGTGAACCGGTACTTGTCGAAAACCCCTGCTTTATCGGGGCACTTTCAGCCTTTCGTTCTTATGAAGCTGAACTGAGAGGCGTCCCTGTTGACATCGATGGCATTTCGATAGAAGGGTTGCGCCAGGAAATCAGCAGAAATGAGAAGGCGAAGTTTCTCTATATCACCCCGTATTTCCATAACCCGGCAGGTGTGCTCTACACTGCTGAACGTAAAAATCAGCTTATTGCAACGCTTCAGGGAACCAACATTCCACTCATTGAGGATGATGCCTACGGGGACCTCTATTTTTTCGAGGGGGATCAGGAGCGACTCAAACCGATCAAGGCTATTAATCCGGACGGTATCAATGTTTGCTATACCGGTTCGTTCTCCAAAATTCTCGGCCCCGGCCTGAGGCTTGGATGGATGCTGGTACCGGAAAAAATTTATGCTAAATGTGAACTCATCAAACAGTCTGCTGATGCCTGCTCACCGAGTTTCACCCAGGTACTGGCAGATGCATTCATTCGTTCAGGCCAGATATACAGCTATGTTGCCAGTGTGCGGCAGGAGTATAAAAAACGAGCGGCTGCCATGGTTGCTGCCCTCAGGGAACATCTCCCAAGCTATGTGCAGTGGGATGAGCCAAGAGGCGGATTTTACATCTGGCTTACCCTGCCGAAAGGAACTGATGCAACGCGTATCGTGACACTGGCCATTGCAGGCGGAGCTGTGTTTGTGGTTGGAAAAACGTTTGATCCTGCGGGGGAACAAAATAATGCTCTCCGTCTCTCTTACTGCAACAACACCCCGGAGCAGATTGCTGAGGGGATTCCTATAGTTGCTCAAGCTATCCGCGCTGTTTGCGGATAGCATGAACAACAGTGCTGAGGGCCGAGTGCTGAGTTTGCGAGGGGACTATTGATAGCGCTTTTGAATACGCAGTTTTTCAATGCGGGAGTAGAGTGTTTTTGGGTGCATTGCAAGGCGCTCAGCAGCACCGCCGGTACCGCTTACCCGGCCGTTTGAGCGTTCGAGGGCATCAATAATCAGCTCCTTTTCCATCAGGGCAATATCAAGCTCGAAATCATGCATGGTTTTAACATCTCCTGAGGGGGTATGTTCAGCGGGTGGCTCAGGAAGAGATAGAATTGTTGAAAAATCAAGCGAGGAGCTTTCCGAAACAATAACTGCCTGTTCAACAAGATGAGCGAGTTCACGGATATTGCCTTTCCACTGACGGTTTACCAGACGCAGCATATCACTCTCTTTGAACATACGGAGAGGCTTGCCGAACTCTCTTGAAAATTTTGCGGCAAAGTGTGCGGCAAGCATCGGGATATCATCACGCCGCTCACTCAGTGACGGTATGGAAAGGGGGAAAACATTGAGACGGAAAAACAGATCTTCACGGAACCTGCCTTCAGCTACCTCTTTTGCAAGGTCACGGTTCGTAGCGGCAATAACACGAACATCGACCTTGATCACCATTTTCCCGCCAAGCCTTTCAAGCTCACGTTCCTGAAGGACACGAAGCAGTTTTGCCTGCAGTTCCAACGGAAGCTCGCCAATTTCATCAAGAAATATGGTTCCGCCTTCAGCCAGCTCAAACTTGCCGATCCGCCGTTCTATTGCACCGGTGAAACTTCCTTTTTCATGACCGAAAAGCTCAGACTCAATAAGCGTACCGGGCAATGTCGCACAATTAATCTTGATCAATGCACGCTGCCTGCGGTTAGAGAGATTATGAAGCGCCCTGGCAAAAAGCTCCTTTCCCGAACCTGTTTCTCCCTGGATCAATACTGTGGCATCGGTCGGACCCACCTGACTTACTCGATGCAATACCGCAGCCAGTGGGGCACTGTTGCCGATGATTTCTTCAAAATTATGCCCGGCCTTGATCTCCTCGATAAGACAGGTACGTTCCCCTTCGAGCTTGCGGCGAAGCTCATCGATCTCCTCAAATGCAAGATAGTTCTGCAGTGCAAGGGAGAGCTGGGGAACAATCAGGCTTACCGTAGCCTGGTCGTGCTCATCAAAAGAGCGGGAAGTATCTGAAATAATGAGCCCGGCACGACTTCCCGGAGTATCCCACAATGGAACGGTTATCAGAGAGCAGACGCCAAATTTCTCCCGGGCAAGCGCAAGTATTCGGTACGTTCGGCAAAGACGAAGAAAAGCCTCTCCACCATAACATCCCGGATTTGTAATCAATGAAAAGCTCTCTCTGGCTATCTCTTCAACATCTGAAATATCAAGCTTTTCGGCGGAAGAGACGGGATAAAAGCCGCTCCCGTCTTCACGCATGAAATTGTCGTAAAGACGAAACCTGCCATCATCACCCATCACACGAATACCGAGAAACGTACAGGGCACCAGTTTATCGATCTGCTCACAGACAGCAAGGAGCATTCTGTTCCGGTCTTTTATGGTGAGCAGGGCATTGTTGACGGCAAGCTGCATAACGGTCTGGGCTTCACGGAGACGAAGCTCCTCGTATGCAAGGGTATTGCTTACTGCGACTGCGATTGGAGATGAAAGGGTGGCAAGCAGTTCTTTATCGCTCTCCGACCAGTTTTTTTCTTCTTTTGTCACAAAATTCAGAAACCCTATAACCTTTCCGCCTGTCCGAAGCGGCGAAAACACAACCTGCCGCATGCCGGCATCGTAAAGTACATGGGGCACAGGGTAATCAGCCGGGTAACGATCAAGAACTTCTTTAATGTTGAAAACCGAAACCTTTAAGTCAGCCATGTGCGGCTCAATCCATGACCCGGCAATCGGCCTTTTTTTGCGTTCCAAACTTTCAGGGACCTGAAATCGAAGCATTTCAAAAATAACATTGCTATACCGCCGCTCTTTGTCAAAGGTGATAATAACAACGGAATCAAACTCAAAGACAAGGCGAAGCTTGTCTGTAACGGTGCGGAAAAGTTCGTCAGGATCGCGAATAGAGCCAACCGCATCACTGACGTACTGCATCAGAAGGTGTGCTTCATGAACAGAAGAAATACTCATAACGCCATAGAAGAGTCAGGATATTCTGAAAAATCAGGAATACAATATACAGAATTTTCTGATTTTTTCAGAACAGCTGAATGTATCGTGAAAATTAACCCCCTGATACAGCAAGGGCTGCAGCTGTTCTTATCCCCCTTCGCTGTCTGGCATGCAAATTGCAATTTATAGAGCTCATGACATGTTCAAGCAGAAGTTTCCCGATGTATTAAGAACAATAACGGAACAAATCATCGCGCTCTTATGAATAGAATTTTGACCTGTACTGTTAGATTCGCAGCAACTGCGCTGATGCTTTACTGCCCTTTACCGGCAATGGGTGCTGAAGAGCCCCTGACCATTGAAAAAACGATACGCATGGTCCGTGAAAACAATCCTGCACTGAAGGCTGCTGCCGACGATGTAAGTGCGGCCGATGCCCGGATTACACAGAGCAGAAGCGCATATTTTCCACACATCTCGGCCAGCGCGGGGTACACCTATCTTGACCCAGTATCGGAATTTAGTCTACCGGGTCTTGGCCTGATGAAATTTATGCCTAACGACAACTATGAAGCAAAAGTCACCGCCAAGGCAACCCTGTTTGACTTCGGTAAAAGAGGTTCTACGGTCGATCTGGCGAAGACAGGGAAAAAAACAGCCGAACATAACCTTGAACTATCCCGAAGAGAGCTCTCTTTTCAGGCAGTGCAGCTCTTTTACGGCATTCTGTTTATAAGGGAAAGCATAACCGTAGAACAGAAAGAGATTGCGGCACTCAGCAAGGCTCTCGACTTCACAACAAAACGATACAAGACAGGGGCTGCGACCAGATTTGATGTTCTTTCCACTGAAGTGCGAATTGCAGCAGCCAGGAGCAAAATGCTCGATTTAAAGCATGAGCTGCTCCGACAGGAACTGACTTTGCGACGCCTGACAGGCATGGCAGACGATTTACCGCTCAATATTCAGGGGTCGTTTGCTGTCACTCCGGCTGCTCATGAAAATACCGGACTTGTCAAGCACGCCCTGGAGCAGCGCCTTGAGATGCAGCTTGCCAGCGAACATGAACATGCCGCAGAGCAGCGACGCTCCATCGCCATGAAAGACGGACTTCCTGTAGTATCAGGCAGCGCTTCCTACGGAGTCACCAATGGCCTCATGCCCGACATTAACGAAATCAGGGAAAATTTTGCAGGCAGTCTGCATCTGGAAGTACCTCTCTTCAGCGGATTCAAAACAAGTGCTGAACGTCAGGAGGCAACTGCCCTCGTGCATGCCGCTGCGAACAGAAAGTTTGATACCCAGCAGCAGGTCAAATCAGATGTCGAAGAGACAACCCATGCCCTCGAAACCGCATCGGAAAAAATAACTACGACGGAAGTACAGGTGCAACAGGCAAAACTTGCAGCCGAACATGCGAGAGCAAGGTATGAAAACGGCATGGCGACAGCGCTTGACCTGCTTAACACCGAAGCATCACTTTCCCAGGCAGAACTTGCAAGACTGCAGGCAAACTATGCCTATGTGATAAACAACTATACGCTGAAACGTGCAACCGGGGAGATTTTCTGGTAACATGACGACTTCGCTGAAAAAAATAATCTGCGCTGTTGATTTTTCCTCCGCTGCGGATTCTGTGGTGCGTTATGCAGCCGCGATATATTCTGGAGATGTAGAACTCACACTTCTCTATGTGGCGCCGGCAGACAATAATCATGATCTCCTGCTGAGAAAGCACTTACATGAATTTTCGAGATACAGCGACATGCTTTCTCAACGAAAAGCTGACAACATTTTTAGTGTTGAATATGGCGATCCTGCTGCCGAAATTCTCGTTTATGCAAAAGAACATAACGCGGATATGATTCTCCTGGGTTCGCACGGGACCACTGCCATAGGAAGGCTTCTGGTTGGAAGCACTGCAGAAACAGTCATGCGGCAGGCAACATGCCCCGTTGTGATTCTTAAAATACCGAACAACAACCTGAAAGCAGTTCAGGAAAAGCTTTAGAACGATACTCTTCACGACAACAACAAGCAATAACATGGAAAAAACTGATTCAAAGACAATCCCTGGAAACCCGTCCCCGGGCACAGACCCTGTAAAGGCATCGAACCCGCTGCGCATCATTATTGCTGGTGTTGTTATTACTGCCGGACTTATCTGGGGAGGTATGAGCCTCTACCACTCTTTCCAGTACGTTGAAACAGACAACGCCCAGATTGAGGGGGATGTCTACCCTGTCATTTCACGAATTCCCGGAAAAGTACAGGAGGTGCTGGCAAACGATAACCAGCAGGTCCATGCGGGTGATCCTCTTATCCGGCTTGAAGCTGCTGACTATGAAGTGCGTCGTGACATTGCTGCCGCAGCTCTGGAAAGCGCCAGGGCAGGGGTTAAGGCAACGGCTGACCAGGCAAATGCATCAAGTGCATCAGCAAACGCTGCGGCTGCCACCAGCAGAAAACAGCAGGCCGATCTTCGCCGAGGTGAAAATCTCAGGAATCAGGACGTTATTTCACAGGCAGAGTTTGATGGAGTCAAAGCTGGATCTCAGGCTGCTGCAGCACAATCTTCTGCAGCAGGAAACCAGTATCAGGCGGCCCTTGCCCAGATTCCGCTGCAACAGGCAGAGGTAAAAAAACGTGAGGCTGAACTTCGTCAGGCTGAGCTGCAGTTGTCGTACACGACAATTACGGCTCCGGCCAACGGTCAGGTTTCCAGGAAAAATGTACAACCCGGACAATATGTCTCTCCCGGCCAGCAGCTCATAGGAATTGTCGGAAGCAGGGAGCTTTGGATTGTAGCGAATTTCAAGGAGACCCAGCTTGAAAAATTACATCCGGGACTGCCAGTGACCATAAAGGTTGATGCATTCCCTGATAAAGAGTTCAAAGGAAAGGTGGAGTCCATATCGTCGGGTACCGGCGCAAAATTCACACTGCTTCCACCCGACAATGCAAGCGGCAACTTCATAAAGGTCACGCAGCGGGTGCCGGTCAAAATCGTCTTTACGGAAAAGCCTGACAAGGATCATCAGCTTGCCGCAGGCATGAACGTGGTTGTGGACGTCAAGGTGAAATAAGATAGTTGAGGGAGAGACGCGATCGTCAATACAAAAGGACCATACAGGGTAACATAAGTAACGAATGGCAAGAGTTGAACAACAGAGTGGGGTATCGGTAGCGGCAATGCTGCCGAATCCAGCCCAGATATATGACACTGGATTCAGAAAAATAATCATCACCTTGACGGTGATCGTGTCGGCCATGCTTGAACTGATCGACACGACCATTGTCAATGTTGCGCTCACCCAGATCAGCGGAAACCTTGGTGCGAGTATCGATGATGCCGCATGGGTCATCACCAGTTATGCCATTGCCAATGTTATTGTGATTCCCCTTTCCGGCTTTCTCGGAAACCTGCTTGGACGACGAAACTACTACATTGGTTCGATTCTGCTTTTTACCTTTGCTTCTCTGCTGTGCGGCATGGCCCCGAATATATGGGCCCTGGTGATTTTCCGCTTCCTGCAGGGCCTCGGCGGAGGTGCTCTCTTACCAACATCACAGGCTATCCTTTACGAAACATACCGACCAGAAGAACGCGGCAAGGCGACCGGCATCTTTTCCATGGGACTTGTGCTCGGTCCTACCATAGGTCCGCTGCTTGGAGGCTTTCTTGTAGACTATTTTGCCTGGGAGTGGTGCTTTTTCGTCAACATCCCGGTCGGGCTTCTTGCTGCATGGTCTGCATTCACTTTTCTCAGAGAGCCAAAAGTCCAGCACACGGTCTCTAAAATTGACTGGGCAGGTATCGGGCTTCTTGCTGTCGGCATCGGCTCACTGCAGTTCATTCTTGAACGGGGAGAGGCGAAAGACTGGTTTGAAACACCCTATATTACCTGGTTTACCCTCATCGCCGCTGTTTCACTTCTGGCTTTTGTCTGGTGGGAACTGCACACCGAAGAACCCGCTGTTGACCTGCGAGTGCTGGCCCGAAGCAAAAACCTGGCAATTGGGGCTGTACTTACCTTTATCGTTGGTTATGGCCTCTATGGCTCTCTCTTTATCTTTCCTGTCTTTGTGCAACGGCTGCTCGGCTTTACCGCACTGCTGACAGGACTGGTGCTTTTTCCAAGCACAATTGTCACTGGAATAATCTCGCTTCCGCTCGGCATTGCGTTGCAACGGGGTATCTCTCCGAAAAAAGTGATGGCTGTCGGTATGGTCTCCTTTACAGTGTTCTGCTGGGAACTCGGTCAGCAAACCATGCAGTCAGGAGCGGATAACTTTTTCTGGATACTCCTGTTACGCGGTTTCGGACTCGGGTTTATTTTCATTCCCGTCACCATGCTCGCTGTTGCAGGGCTGCACGGCAAAGATATCGGACAGGCAACCGGGCTCAATAACATGGTGCGCCAGCTTGGCGGTTCGTTCGGCATTGCGATTACCAATACCTATATCGCAAGGCGGGTTGCTGCTCACAGGGTGGAGCTTCTCAGCCACCTTTCACCCTATGATCCCGCTGCGGTCACAAGGCTTGAGAGTGTACAGCAGCTTGCCACTATGAAAGCAGGCATGTCACCGCATGAAGCTGAGCTCGCAGGCATAAAAGCGCTGGAGGGAACCGTCACCGTTCAAAGCCACCATCTGGCTTACATGGACGCATTTTCTCTTATTGCGCTCCTTTTTGCACTTGCTCTGCCTCTGCTCCTCCTGATCAGGATACCAAAAGGGGAAAAGGTCGATCTTTCGTCGGCACACTGAACCCTATTTGGCTGTTTTGGCTCCCTGCTTGTCTGGGACGAAATCCAGCACAACGGAGTTCATGCAAAAACGCTTTCCGGTTGGGGGAGGGCCGTCGTCAAAAAGATGGCCAAGATGAGCACCGCACCTTCCGCAGAGGGCCTCAGTCCTTACCATGCCGTATGAATGGTCCGGGATATAGGTTACACTTCCTTTTCGCACCTCTTCAAAAAAACTCGGCCAGCCGCAGGTTGAGGCAAATTTGGCATCGGAGCGAAACAGGGCGTTTCCACATGCCGCACAGTAGTAGGTCCCCTTACCGGTATAGTCCCAGAACTTGCCGGTAAACGCTGACTCGGTTTGTTTTTTACGGGCTACTGCGTAGACCTCAGGGGAGAGTATTTTTTTCCACACTGCATCCGGCAGGTTGAGTTTCGCGTTATCAGTGCGGGAATAATATGGATTGGAAGGCTTTTGCTGTTCCATTTTTTTGGGTGTCTTGATGTTTTCCGCAGGAGCGGCAGAAAATAACAGAAGAGTTGCAAAGACAAGCAGGAGTATATTAAGCTGTTTCATACAAAATTGATAATTATATCCCGATAATATTATACATAATAATAGGTTAGATGCTATTCTCAACTTCGCTTTCCGGCGATAATTTACAGGAAATTTACAATTCTAAACCACACCACGTTATCTGCCTAACAAGTAAAAAATCAATGCAATCAGGATTACAGAGAGCAAGTATAGAGTTATTCTTTAAACAGCATTTATTCATTGATTCGTTCCTTTAAAGCTTCCCCAGCCCAAATTCACACCCTCCAATGCACCGTTTTGCGCACCTGCTTATATGAAGGCGACACATACAAATGCGGAGCCGGAGCATTCACAAAACTGTCATAAATCGACCCGAGCGCCCCGATATGCGTCTTCCCAAACCCAAACCCATACCCATACCCGCCAACCAGCAACTTCACAAAATTCGGCAACTCCCAAAACGCCACCTGATGCGGCAGCATCCTCCGCTTATTAATCCTGAATCTCATCGTAACCCCTTTGTTCAACGCATCAATTAATAGATAATAATACCTACTAAAGATACCCCGCCTTTGGTGGATTTATAACTAAAAATGGCGAGCAAAGGTGAACGGATAGGATTTGCCAAAAATTACAAAATCACTATCTTATTACGAGAAAAGACTTTTGCAAGTCAGCAGATTAACTGTTTACAAATTATGGTCACTACAATCAATTATCCTTTAGACGCACATTATCTGCTGCGTAAAAAAAGGCTATACGTCGTGACCTGCTAAATCAATCAGAATTACTTGATAAAAGGATAGCTATTCTTGGTGGCTGAACGACCGCTGAAATCAAGGATATGTTGGAATTGTTTCTTTTAAAATTCCTTACCGGCAATTGACCATCCAAAATCCCTCAAAAATCTAATACTCAACGAATGAAATACAGGAGAGAAGTAGATGGTCTTCGAGCATTGGCTGTTATTCCAGTAATGCTGTACCACGCTGGTTTTAAATTATTTGGTGGGGGTTTTGTTGGAGTTGACGTATTTTTCGTCATCAGTGGATATCTAATAACACATAATATCCTTTCTGAAAAAGAGTCAGGGACATTCTCTCTTATCAATTTTTACGAGAGGCGAGCACGACGAATCCTTCCTGCACTATTTTTTGTAATGTCAATGTGTATCCCAGTTGCGTGGGTATTATTATTACCAAATGATTTACATAACTTTTCAAAGAGTCTGATTGCGGTTTGCCTATTCATATCAAACATTCTTTTTTGGAGAGGTGGAGGGTATTTTGAAGATGCTGTAGAACTTAATCCCTTGATACACACCTGGAGTTTATCGGTAGAAGAGCAGTATTATGTATTATTCCCTATATTTGTTTTAATTTTTTGGAGATTTGGCAAACGAAGATTATTTGGTATACTCGCGATTATTGCAATATTTAGTTTAGCTGTTTGTGAATGGGGCGCATATAATAAACCTGTAATGACATTTTTCCTTCTTCCTACGAGAGGGTGGGAAATTGCAATTGGTGCATTCACTGCAATTTTGTTTACAAAACAGATTGGCGGCAGCAAGACATTACATCAATTATTAAGTATTATTGGCTTATGTATGGTGTTAGTCTCTATTTTTACCTTCAAAAAGAACACCCCATTTCCAAGTCTCTATACAATTTTACCGACCATTGGGGCTTCGTTGATTATACTATTTGGGAAGCCATCGACAATGGTCGGGAAGTTGTTGGGAAAGAAATTATTTGTTGGAATTGGTCTTATTAGTTACAGTGCGTATCTTTGGCATCAACCTTTACTATCCTTCACTCGGTACGCAACTATTTCAGAGCCAAGTCTGATCATAAAAGGATTAATTCTAATATTAACTTTATTGTTCGCATTTATAACGTGGAAATATGTTGAACAACCTTTTAAGAATAGGAAACAATTTCCACGTCATAAAATCTTTAAATATAGTTTATTTATCAGCTTGTTATTTATATCAGTCGGATTATTTTCAACATATCTGTTTGAAAGTAACGGAGTGTTTAATTCAGAAAAAAAACTTGCATATGCGTTATCGAATCACCTTGGAGTTATCTCAAGTAATATGGATGAAAGACTGTTTGTAAAGTCTCGAATTGAAATTGAAAAACAAAATCCAAATGTAATTCTTGCTGGTTCTAGTAGAATTATGCAAATCGGCAAACATAATCTTAAAGATGATTGTTTGAATTTTGCTGTGAGTGGGGCTTCTATTGAGGACGATATTGCAATAATAGATTTAGCTACTAATAAATTTCACCCCAAAAAGCTAATCATTGGTGCAGACCCTTGGCTATTTAATAGTAATTCTGGTCAATCAAGATGGCTATCACTTAAACCAGAATATATAAATGCGGTTTCAAGGTTTAGTCAATCTAAACAACCAAAACATATTGCCACTAAATTATATACAATAAATGACCATAGTTTTTTTGAGACTGTATATAATGTTTATGAAAAAATAAATATCTCAAAAACATATGTTAATAATAATAGCCCTCTTCAATACAAGGATATTATTCGTAAAGATGGAAGTAGAATGTATAACACGAACTACTCGACTACAACGCAAGATGAAATACGTAGAGGATTTAATGGTTTAATAAACTATTCGATGACCTCATATAAGTTTTCGCCACAATCTATGGATTTATTTGAAAAATTTCTTGATTACTATAGAAGTAAATATGAAATAATTTTAGTCCTTTCTCCATACCATCCCGACCTATACAAACGAATCAAACAAGAGAAGCCTATATTTCTCTATATTGAGAATCAATATAGAGAAATAGCATTGAAAAAAAAACATAAAGATTATTGGATCATATGATCCAAGTAAAGTGGGTTGTTCTTCTAAAGATTTTTATGATGGAATGCACCCAAAAGATGACGCAATGGAGTTAGTATTGAAACAATTATAACCATATAAAGTATAGTTTAATTTAGAAATACATAGATCCACATATACATTCTCCCATTATAATAATGGCAAAAATTTTCCTTATTATATCAAATAACTAACAGAATAATTACTTCATTAAATGCTGAGTTATAAAAGCTAGCTTGTGCGAATAAAGTAACGACCTATATCGATCTTAATGCCGGATTAGCTATTAATAGGGCATTAGATCCTAAATCCACTTTAGATGCGGTACATTTAAATGGCTAAGATTATACAGTCTGGCAAAATATCATCAAAATCCACATCTTATAATCACCAATAACTTCTTTACGACTGCCTGTCACGCTACTAGTCAACCTCAAGAATCAACAACCGCGCAATCCGATGTTTCCCGATTTCTTAAGTCATATTTTCGGCCAAGCAATTACATACATAGACCTGCGACCCTTGAACATTGCGTATTTTTTAAGCCATACACTTAATCAATCCGTTAGCATTTCCCCTTCACCTGAATTCGCCAGCAAAGTCTAATCACTTCTCAGCTCAGTCAGAAGCTCTTCAAATTCCTTTTATTTATGTTAATTCGCTTGATTCTTTTGACTACTTCCTCATTGCACCTGTTATCCTAACTATTTAAATCGATTCAGTTTGCATGGCGATAAAACCATAAAAACTAACATTCCAAACTCAGCTCGTCCGCTACGCTCCATGCCTCTGTGCTATACTGTCCAGCAGACTCAGCCCAGTTGCCTCTAACCGCACCAAACTGCACCCGCTCATCACACAGCGCTGCACTCCGCCCTACCTGACGCTGAGCTCAGCTCAGTGGTTTATTCTCCACGATCCAGCCAAACGACTGATAAACGTTTTCAGCAGTTAGAGCCAAGGTTTCAGTATTATGGCCAGCAACTCAAATTGCTCGGGGTCACCAAACAACTCTTGTGGGAAGAGTACCTGAAGGAACAACCGGACGGGTACCGTTATGCGCAATTCAGTTTTCATCTCAAGCATTATCTGGCGGCACAGCCACAGGCAACGATGGCGCAGTCGCATGTGCCAGGTGAACGCCTTGAGATTGTTTTTGCCGGAAAACCGCTCCAATATTTTGACCGCGGGCGTGGTTCCCTCGAACTACCCCTTGCATTATCTACGGCATTGCCGTACATTAAACTATGCATCTTGTTATAGAAACGCCGGATTATCTCGTCGATGCCAAAGCGCTCGGTTTAACTGCTGATGAGCGTCGATCAATCGTCGATTTTATAGCGCAAACCCCTGATGTCGGAGTGGAAATGAAAGGTACAGGCGGGGCGCGAAAAATTCGATTTGCTGGACGGGGAAAGGGAAAAAGCGGAGGGTACAGGGTTGTTACCTTCTATGCCGGAGAAGATATGCCCGTTTTCCTGTTATCTATATTTTCAAAAGGTGAAAGAGCCAATTTATCGCAATCCGAAAGAAATGAACTGAAGCTGATTTTAGGATCGATTGCTGATGTTTACAAGAAAGGAGTTAAAAACTATGTCCAACGCAGGAAGTAAACTTATCCAGTCCGCCAACCAGGCGTTAGCCTATGCACGCGAAGAAACGAGTGACGGCTTTACTGTGCATGTTCCAGAGGAGATTGACGTCAAGTCTATCCGCACCAGTTTGGGTTTGACGCAACCCGAATTCTCTTCACGATTTGGCTTTGATGTTCGGGCACTACAAGATTGGGAACAAAAACGCCGTCAACCAGATCGGGCAGCACGGGTTCTTTTAACCGTCATTGCCCATGAACCTGAAGCAGTCAGCAGGGCGTTGGCACGTTAGCGACAATATTCAAAAGCCCTGCACGATTAAGGTTTTGAAATAATTACCCAATCACCACCAGCGTATCCAACCCCGTCTCATCCCCAGGCAGCACCTCACGCCGACCCCACCGCTCCGCCCACTTCCGCTCAAGTATCCACGCAGCAGCAAACCAGCTCGTCAGCGCAGCTGTAACGTTACCCCTTCAAGGGTACTCAGAGTGAGTACGTTACAAACTGTAGCTGCCACTTTCTCCGATAGCAGTACTCAAGAAATTGTCAAGATCAGTCATGAGGAAAAAGCATGGATTGAAAACATTAATAGTGATAACCACAGGATCAGCTACCTCAAATACGGCTTTGATCTCAATGCACTCTAATCTTTACAGTGCTTTATAACGTTGGTAGGCTGTGCGGACACTTCTACTTGAGTAGATAAGAAATAATGAGGCGAGGATTGTGACGATACATCCTGTGCGGATGGCAAGTCCTGTGCCGAAGTGTTCCGACAGATAGCCGATCTCAACGTTGCCGATCGGCATGAACCCCATGAATACCATCATATAAAGACTCATCACTCTTCCCCGGAAACGATCGTCAACTGTACTCTGAATTGTAGCGCTCATGGTTGAAACGGCGGCAACAAGTCCGAAGCCTGCGATAAAAAGAAAGAACAGTGCCACAGGCAGAATGGTTGTAAACGTAAACCCGATCAAGGCAAGAGCGAAAAGGATATTTCCGCCTGCAATAAAAAAGAGGGGGTCGATTTTTTTGGAGTATATGGAGACAACCACGGTACCAATAACGGAACCAAGACCGGAAACGCCGTAAAGATACCCAAGACCGGAAGCATCCATTCCGAACGTCTGTTTTGCAATCACCGGAAGCATGGTGACATAAGACCACGCAAAAATTGCAATTACTGCTATAAATAAAACTACAGTTCGTATCAACGGATGATCCCATGAATATTTCAGCCCTTCCCTGATAGACTGAAGCGGATGAACAGGATTTATCTCTCTAATTTTTTCGGAGAGATCCTTCATGGAAAGAAGGGAGAGAATAACAGCAAAAAAGCTGACTCCGTTGACAAGAAAAGCAACGCCAGACCCTGCGGCTGAAATAAGAAATCCTGCAATAGCCGGCCCGATAACCCTTGAGACGTTATAGATCGCCGAATTCATCGCTATGGCTGATGCCAGATCCTCCCTTTCAACTATTTCACTGAGAAAAGCCTGGAGTGCAGGAACATTGAGCGCGTTGACACAACCGAGAAGAAAGGAGAGTACAATAATGATCCAGATAGTAACAGTACCTGTCACCGCAAAAACACCAAGGATAAAGGCAAGTATCATTGCCGCTGACTGGGTCCAGAGGAGAATCGTGCGCTTCGAATAGCGATCGACAATAACACCCCCAAAGAGAGAGAGAAAGAGCGTTGGCAGGGTCGAGGCCGCAGCAACAACTCCGACGTCAAATGCCGAACCGGTAATTTCAAGCACCAGCCAGCCCTGCGCCACCATCTGTATCCATGTACCGATCATGGAAATAACCTGCCCTGGGAAATAACGACGAAAATTCCGGCTCTGAAATGCAGGAAAAGCTGAAAGCAATTGTCCTGACACTCCTTTTTTCGTTTGAAGTTCCGGCTTTTCCGGATTTTTTATCGTGGGTTCTTCAGTATCTATCGGCATCGCAACAAAACATCTTCAGTTATCTCTTTTTCAAAGATCAAAGGTATTAAAAGAACGCGACAAACGTGACACGATAGCATCTTACAATAGTGTTATTCTTTAAAAAAGAATAGCAGTACATTGACGCAGCCGTTGCGACCACCGGACGGCATTAACAGTTGGAAACTAAAACCAAAAGGAGCTCCACCAATGAATGCAGTTAATCCGGAAGCTATCGGGTTATTTGGACTTATCGTCACTGTCTGGGTTTTTGGGCTTGAACAGCTGGGATTCGGGCTGGACAAGGAGACTGATCATGCGAAACTGGGAAGAAATCTTGCCCATATTGCACTTTACTTCGGCGGATTCGCTCAGCTTTTCACTGCAGCCTTCCTCTATCTGTTCGATGTGGGGATGCCGCCTGAAGCCAGAATCTACATCGGGACGATCTTTGCCACGTACGGCTTGTTCTGGGTAGTTGTGGCCATGCATTTCTACAATCCCGGGGACAAAAAAATATACGCCCACCTGTTTCTCGGTATCTTTTTCATCACGGCTGTGTTCAGCTACAAAGCGATCCTGATGGGGAAAATATGGCCTTTAGGCACGGTTCTTCTGCTTATCAACGTACTGACCATTCTGCTTCCGTTTGCCTGGTACAAGCAGAATACACTCATCACTAAAATCTGCGGCGCAACCAATATTGCAATCGCTCTCTGCGCCCTGCCGCTTCTGTTCCACTCTCTGGGAGTGTAACCACCAGACCTCTACTTGCCCGGAACAATCATCAGTTTTACGGTTGTTCCGGGCCGCACCCTCCATGGGACAACTCCCGATTATCTTTATTCCAACAACACGCTACCCGAGAAAGGCTGTTTTGAAGATTTCACCTTAATTGCTAATATTGGTGCTGACCTGACGCATGCGTCACCTTACGTGTACCTTTCTTTTTTTAAAGCACTTAAACAATGATACGCCATGAGCGCTCACATTTATAAGAAAATCGAAATTGTAGGTTCTTCGCCGACAAGCATTGAAGAAGCAGTCAATAATGCTGTTGCCAAAGCTTCTGAATCAATCAGAAATATCAAGTGGGTTGAAATAGTCGAGACCCGTGGCCATGTTGAAAACCAGAAACTTGTCTACTGGCAGGTTACCATAAAAATCGGCTTCACCCTTGACGAGCATTAATAAGGTGATTTTTATGATTAAACAGAGAAGGCGCCTTTGATGGCGCCTTCTCTGTTTAATTAATTCCACTTAAGATCAGTTGTCATGAGAATAATCTTCAGGGGCGAGTGACCAGTGCCTTGGAGACATCCAGAGCGTTGAAAGCATCAGTTCCCTGATATGGGTAAACTCTTTGGGCAGTCTGTCATAAATCATGGCAAAAAGCTCTTCATGCGAAAGAAGCTCTTTCTTCCATGCTTCACGATCCACCGACATCAGTTTAGAAAACTTTTCTGAAGTCATTTCATCCAGACCGGTCCAATTGATCGACTCATACTTCGGCATCCAGCCGAGCGGACTTTCCACTGCGGCAGCATGTCCACGAACACGACCGACAATCCATTGCAGTACGCGCATATTCTCGCCGAAGCCCGGCCAGAGGAACTTGCCGTTTTCATCTTTCCGGAACCAGTTGACACCGAAAATTCTTGGCGGTTCCTGAAGAGTACGCCCAACATGGAGCCAGTGATTGAAGTAATCTCCCATGTGGTAACCGCAGAAAGGAATCATGGCAAAAGGATCGCGGCGAACATCTCCAATCGTACCGGCGGCGGCAGCAGTTTTTTCTGAACCCATTGTAGCCGCAAGATATACACCGAAATTCCAGTTTGCAGACTGATAGACAAGAGGAACCGTATCGCCTCGGCGCCCGCCGAAAATAAAGGCACTGATCGGCACTCCAACTGGATTTTCCCAGTCGGGATCAAGCGAAGGACACTGACTTGCCGGTGAGGTGAATCGGGCATTAGGATGAGAAGAAACTCTTCCGCAATCAGGAGTCCAGCGATTACCCTGCCAATCGATAAGCTCAGCAGGCGGAACTTTTGTCATTCCTTCCCACCAGACATCTCCTTCCGGAGTCATGGCAACGTTTGTGAAAATACTGTTCCTCGATAGAGATGCCATGGCATTCGGATTTGATTGGTCCGACGTACCCGGAGCAACACCGAAAAAGCCATATTCGGGGTTGATCGCATGAAGGCGGCCATCTTCACCCGGCTTGATCCAGGCAATATCGTCACCGATAGTTGTTACTTTCCAGCCATCAAAAGAGTTAGGCGGGATAAGCATTGCAAAGTTTGTTTTACCGCATGCACTCGGGAATGCAGCTCCGACATAGGTTTTTTCGCCTTCAGGTGATTCAAGACCGAGAATCAGCATGTGTTCGGCAAGCCAGCCTTCATCACGAGCCATTGAAGATGCAATACGCAACGCAAAACATTTTTTGCCAAGCAGTGCATTACCGCCATACCCGCTTCCGTAAGAGACAATTGAGCGCTCTTCAGGGAAATGCACTATATATTTCTTGCCATTGCATGGCCAGGGAACATCTATTGCACCGGGCTCAAGCGGGGCTCCGACAGAGTGCAGACAAGGAACAAAATCTTTGGTTTCACCAAGCAGATCCATAACCTTGCGGCCCATTCTCGTCATGATGCGCATGTTGGTCGCGACATAAGGAGAATCGGAAATTTCAACGCCGATATGGGCAATATGCGAGCCGAGAGGCCCCATGCTGAACGGAATGACATACATGGTTCTGCCTTCCATACAACCGGTGAAAAGCTCGTTGAGAGTCTCTTTCATCTCTTTGGGTGCAACCCAGTTGTTGGTTGGCCCTGCATCCTGACGACGGAGACTGCAGATGTAGGTCCGGTCCTCAACTCTGGCGACATCGCTCGGATCCGAACGGCAGAGATAGCTGTTCGGACGTTTTTCTTCGTTAAGCTTGATGAATGTACCACTCTTCACCATCTGCTGACAAAGGGTATCGTACTCTTCCTGAGTACCATCGCACCAGTGAACAGAATTTGGACGACAAAGATCAGCGGTCTGCTGTACCCACTGAATCAGTTTTTTGTTTTTCACATAATCCGGAGGATTAATCTGAATTAACGTCATGATCTTTCTTTTTTTGGGCTAACGGTTATACAAAAAAACGCCCGCAACCACCAGTGGCTACGGACGTATAAGAAAACAATATGTCCGGATTGTAACCATCATCCGGGTCTGACAACCATCAATCATCTGATGAGGGCTTTATTTATTGGTCTTCTGTTTCCTGACAGTATCAAGAATTATTTTTTCAAAAACCTCTTTACTTCTTGCCCCGGTAATAACCTGGGTAATCCGGCCTGAAGAGTTTACAACAAAAGAGGTTGGAATTGCACGTATGCCGCCATCTACATATCGGCTGAAAGCATTGACTATCTGCTCATTAGCCATGACGACAGGATAGGAAATCTGATTTTTTTTGATGAACGCCCTGATCGTCGGTTCGGTTTCATTGACAGCTACACCGATAAACGTAAAGCCTTTACGACCATACTGATTCTGAAGAGCAACCATATCAGGAATTTCTGAACGGCATGGCGGGCACCAGGATGCAAAGAAATTGACGATATATGTTGTTCCTGTCAGGGTTGTGGAGCCTACAGCTTTTCCATCAAGAGATACAACCGAAAAAGCCGGAACCGGAGGAGGAGTATCTGCAGAAGGTGCAGCAAACAGCGACCCGGCTAAAGCCACCCACAAAAAACAACCAACCATAACTGCGCGTACAGAATACCTCACCATCTTCATCATCTTCATCATTTTTCTCACTCAGTTCCAGTTAAAAAAAGCAACAAGACTACATACTTCCTTCTTAATATACAATTCTTCTTTTTTTTGAAAGCTATAAATGGGATGTATTTATCTTTGTGTTTCTTTATCAAAAAAATTATATTTCGGCTTGATTTGTTTTATACGCTTAAGCCACCTTAGCTCAGTTGGTAGAGCAACTGTTTCGTAAATAGTAGGTCGTGGGTTCGACTCCCTCAGGTGGCTCGTTTCATGAACTGCCATTGCAACGGGATGATCTGAACCATAATTCCCGAATAAAAAAGGGCCCCCACTCTTTGAATGGATGCCTGAACGTTTGATTACTCTATAAAATCCTATCCACACTGTCACTATGCAAGAAGGTAAGATTTCCCAGATCATCGGCCCAGTTGTTGACGTAGATTTTCCTGAAGGACAACTGCCGTCAATTCTGGATGCATTAACAATTACAAGAGCTGACGGCACAAAGCTCGTCCTTGAGACACAGCAGCATCTCGGCGAAGAGCGCGTGCGTACTGTTTCCATGGAAAGCACTGATGGCCTTGTAAGAGGAATCAGCGTCACAAATACAGGAAGACCAATACAGGTGCCTGTCGGTTCTGAAGTACTCGGCCGAATGCTGAACGTTGTCGGTGACCCGATTGACGGGCGAGGTCCGGTTCATACCGCAAAAACCTACTCGATTCATCGTCACGCTCCTAAATTTGAAGATATTTCCACGAAAGCGGAAATGTTCGAAACCGGCATCAAAGTCATTGACCTTCTTGAGCCTTACTCTCGCGGTGGAAAAACCGGTCTTTTCGGAGGCGCCGGTGTAGGCAAGACTGTTTTGATCATGGAACTTATCAACAATATTGCCAAACAGCAGTCGGGCTTCAGCGTTTTTGCCGGAGTCGGCGAACGTACCCGTGAAGGAAATGACCTCTGGCACGAAATGATGGAATCAGGCGTTATTGATAAAACCGCGCTTGTATTCGGTCAGATGAACGAGCCTCCCGGTGCCCGTCAGAGGGTTGCATTGACAGGCCTCAGTATTGCTGAATATTTCCGTGATGAAGAAGGCAGAGACGTGCTGCTCTTTATCGACAATATTTTCCGGTTTACCCAGGCGGGCTCAGAAGTATCTGCACTTCTCGGACGTATGCCGAGTGCTGTAGGCTACCAGCCTACCCTTGCTACAGAAATGGGTGAGCTTCAGGACAGAATCGTTTCCACCAAGAAAGGCTCGGTCACCTCGGTTCAGGCCATCTATGTTCCTGCTGATGACCTTACCGATCCGGCTCCTGCCACTGCGTTTGCTCACCTTGATGCAACAACAGTGCTTTCCCGTTCTATTGCAGAGCTTGGCATCTACCCTGCGGTTGACCCTCTTGACTCAACATCACGCATCCTTGATCCGAACATTGTCGGCGATGATCATTATGATACCGCACAGGCAGTGAAGCAGCTTCTTCAGCGCTACAAGGATCTTCAGGATATCATCGCCATTCTCGGTATGGATGAACTGAGCGATGAGGACAAGCTTGTTGTTTCGAGAGCAAGAAAAGTTCAGCGCTTCCTTTCTCAGCCATTCTTTGTTGCCGAGGCCTTTACCGGTCTTGCCGGCAAGTATGTCAAGCTTGAGGAGACCATCAAGGGCTTCAAGGAGATTATCGCCGGCCGTCATGACGATCTGCCTGAAAGCGCATTCTACCTTGTCGGAACAATTGAGGAAGCCGTTGAGAAAGCAAAAACGATCTAAACTTAGCAAGAATCATGGCGAATTCCGATAAAGGGTTCAATATAGAGATCGTCACTCCCCAGAAGCTCTATTTTTCCGGGGAGGTTGTCAGTGTAACAGCACCAGGAGAAGACGGTCAATTTCAGATACTGAAAAACCATGCACCCCTGCTCTCCTCACTGAAAAACGGCAAGGTAAAACTTGCTCTGGCAGATCGCACCGAACAATCATTTTCCATCTCGGACGGCTTTCTGGAAGTCAGCAGCAACAAAGCCATTCTGCTGACTGAAACTATTTCCTGAATTCATGCCAATGAATGAATAAAAAACATCAGTATCCTCACGGGTGCTGATGTTTTTTTGTTTTATGAAAAACCTCACGCCAAAAGCCCTGCGCAAGGGAGATACAATCGGACTTATCTCCCCTTCTTCACATTGCGCTTATCCTGAAAAAATCGGGTTGGCGGTAAGCTATCTGGAAAAAAACGGCTATAACGTCAAGCCATCTCTCCACCTGAACCGCATTGATCCCGATCCGGCAGTTGCCGACAAGGAGAAACTGCACGATATTCACGACATGTTCAGCGACCCTTCAGTGCAGGCAATATTCTGTCTGAGAGGAGGAGCTGGAGCAGCGCGCCTCTTGAACAACATCGATTACAGCCTGATAGCGGCCAACCCGAAAATCCTTGCAGGGTATTCCGATATTACAGCTCTCTCTCTTGCCCTGTATGCCAAGACCGGCCTGATAAGTTTTTCCGGCCCCATGCTTGCCACTGAGCTCCACTCTCCAACACCGTATACTGAAGAGCATTTCTGGGGTATACTTACCTCTCCGGGATATGCCCTGTCGCTTCAGAACCATGAAAGTCATCCCATCACCTGCATTAGAGAGGGCTTTGCGGAAGGGCAGCTTATCGGAGGAAACCTTTCTGTACTCTCCTCCATGATCGGAACTCCCTTTCTTCCATCCTTCAATAACACGCTTCTTTTTCTGGAAGACATCAACGAGGCTGCATACCGCATCGACCGAATGCTTTCGCATCTTAACAATGCAAACCTTCTGTCGCAGTGCAGCGCCATCCTTTTTGGCCAATTCTCCGGAGAACCGGAAAAAAACGGTGATGATGAACGAATGAACAGGGTTTTAGAATATTACCGCACACTCAACAACCATGCTGCGACTCTTTCAGGCCTCTCCTACGGCCACATTCAGGATCTGATGACCATCCCTGTCGGTGCCCGCTTTAAACTGAAAATATCATCGAACGGTACTTTTTCGCTCGGCGCACTCGAGCCTGTTATTGAATAACCCTCCTGAATATCCGCCGCTCTTGCATCTTTAGGAATGCATTTCCTATTTTACAGTTTTAAAACGATAGAACGGAATAACCATGAACTCCTCCTTTCTGAGCAGCTGGAACGCATCTTTACCAGAGCAGGTAACGAAAGAGAGTGAACAAAGCTCCGGGACTGATACGCTTGACGCATACCGTGTCGTGTTGTTCAATGATGAAGAGCACTCCTTCGACGAGGTAATCGACCAGATTATCAAGGCTACGCAATGCAGCCGACAGAAAGCTGAGCAGTGTACATGGGAAGTCCATACCAGAGGTCGGAGCATCGTCTATTTCGGTCAGATGAGCACATGCCTGAAGGTGAGCGCGATTCTGGAAGAGATTGCCCTTAAAACTGAAATACAGACGGGGTGAGGGCTTCCTGGTGGAGACGCATTGGATCCTTCTCTTCGATCGGAATGACATGAAAAGGACTTATAGAACGGATTATTGACAAAAAAGATTAGTCATAATAAATTCGCTATATTTTTATTTGACTGGTTTAATACTTAAGACACACTTTTAATGTCTGTTGTAATTGCGCGGCTATTTTAACATGAAAACAACAGATTACTTTAACTATAGAAGAAACCAACAGGATCGCACAGAAATTAAGGATGAGTGGATTAATTTTGTAATTGAAAACCCTGAGAAGACAATTATTCAATCTGATAGCAGAATTAAACTATGGGCATACATCCCTGAGGCGAGTAAATATTTACGGGTAATTCTGCTCGAAGATGCAGAACCCGTGCATAATGCCTTTTTTGACCGATCGTACAAGAAGGATTAAACTATGAAAGTAAAATATTTTGAAGATACGGATACTGCTCATGTTGAGTTACTTGACAAACCAGCAGTTGAAACTCGAGAGATCAGCGAAAATATTTATATCGATATTGATGCCCAAGGGAATCTTGTCAGTATGACTATTGAGCACGCAAAAGAAAAAGCAGGATTATGGGAGTTTTCCTATCAGGAAATATCTCGAAAAATCGCATAACTCACCCCGGCTTGCAATCACCACCGGAGGTTATTTCCAGTATATTCCTACACTGTACAAGCCCCCTCGACTTTTACGTTTTGCTTTAACATTCTTTCCTCTTATCTGACTTATCGCATCAAGTCAAAAGAAACACGTGACGGTGTGATCGCAATTCAGAAAAATTGGGGAGAAGCAAAGCTTCAATTAGATATACTTTTTTATAATCTTATTGCTGTTATGGATCCCTCTCTTCGATCGGGATGACGAGAAGGAGAGATTGGGATGACAAAAAGCAGCGATCGGAATGAAAATTGTGGAAGCGGGAGACGGAAAGGGCTGAGCATACAAGCTTCTCTTCTGGCAAATTATCCTGCTTTGTTTCTTATATTCATTGTTTCTTATTGAAACAGGAATCCCTAAGGGATTTTTTTATAATATTTTGATTGAATAATGAGTAATTCTGAGCAGAAACGGGTGCAGAGCGTGAAGCTGCCGCCTGATAAAGTCATGCATAAACTGGTTTCACTGGCTAAGCGTCGCGGTTTTATTTTTCAGTCTTCGGAAATATATGAAGGGCTCTCTTCGTGCTTTGACTATGGCCCGCTGGGCAGTGAACTGAAAAAGAATATCAAGGATCTCTGGTGGAAATCGATGACGCGCCGCCATCAGAATATTGTAGGGATAGATGCTTCGATCATGATGAATCCGAGAGTCTGGGAGGCATCGGGACATGTGTCGAGCTTTAACGATCCTATGATTGATGACAAGACTACCAAAAGGCGTTACCGCGCTGACCACATAATTGAAAATCATATTGAAAAACTCCGCCGCGACGGCAAGGATCAGGACGCCCTTAGAGTACAGGGGAGGTATGAAGCTGCCGGTGGAGCAAAGGATTCGAATCGCGCCCTCTACGAGCTGATCATTGCAGAGGGAATCAAGGCTCAGGATACAGGATCGGGAGACTGGACAGAAGTGCGTCAGTTCAACCTGATGTTTCAGTGCAACATGGGAGCGGTGGCTGACACAGCAAGCATTGTCTATCTGAGGCCTGAAACAGCACAGGGCATTTTCGTAAACTTCCACAACGTTCGGGAATCTTCGCGCATGAGGGTCCCCTTTGGAATCGCACAGATCGGCAAGGCGTTCCGGAACGAGATCGTCAAAGGCAACTTCATCTTCCGTATGGTTGAGTTTGAACAGATGGAGATGCAGTACTTTGTAAAACCAGGAACCCAGGCTGAGGCGTTTGAAGCATGGAGAGAGGAGCGGTTCAACTGGTACACAGAATCACTTGGCATCAGCAGGGAAAAACTGCACTGGTACAAGCATGACAAGCTTGCTCACTATGCCGATCTTGCCTACGACATCAAATTTGAGTTCCCGTTCGGCATAGAAGAGATTGAAGGAATCCACTCGAGAACCGATTTTGACCTGAAACAGCATCAGGAGTTTTCAGGCAAAAACATGGAGTATATCGACCAGCTTACCAACGAGCGTTACATCCCCTATGTTGTTGAAACCTCTGCCGGATGCGATCGACTGTTCCTTGCGCTTCTCGCAGATGCATATACTGAGGATAGTGTTGACGGCGAAGAGCGCGTGGTGCTCAGGTTGTCGCCGAAAGTTGCACCGGTAAAGGCTGCCGTGCTGCCGCTCATGAAAAAGGGCGGAATGGGTGAGGCTGCGCTGAAACTGCGTGATGAGCTGTCTACGGATTTTCTCATCCAGTATGATGATGCCGGCTCTATCGGCAAGCGCTACAGGAGGCAGGATGAAATCGGCACACCTTTCTGTATCACGGTGGACCACCAGTCGCTGGAAGAGAACACTGTTACGGTCCGCTATCGGGACTCTGCCCTGCAGGAGAGGATCGAGATTTCGAGAGTCAAAGAGTTTCTTGCCGCAAAGCTTGTTTAAGCTTGGGTTAATGCCGGTTAATTACTTTTTATAAGAATGCGTTACGATGTAGCAGTCATAGGTGGAGGGCCTTCAGGAGCTGTTGCTGCTGCGGAACTTGCCCGGGCAGGGGTTTCAACGATTCTCTTTGAGCGCAACCTCGACAATGTCAAGCCATGCGGTGGGGCTATTCCTCTCGGCCTTATTGAAGAGTTCAACATTCCAGCTGAACTTGTGGAAAAAAAACTCTCCCGCATGAGGGCTCGCTCTCCGAAAGGCAGAGTTATTGAGATGCGTATGCCTAACGGCTATGTCGGCATGGTAAGGCGTGAAAAATTTGACAGCTGGCTGCGTTCTGAAGCTGAAAAAGCCGGTACGGTTGTGGTTGAAGGACTGGTTAATTCCATCAAGCCTTCGGGCAATGGATTTGCGATCAGCACTCTTAACGACAAGGTACCGCCTGTTGAAGTGCTCAGGGTTATCGGTGCTGACGGGGCAAACTCCAAAACCGCCGATGAGCTGCACTTTCCAGCGAACGAGCTGAAAGTTATCGCCATGCAGCAGCGATTCAAGTACACCCCTTCCATCCAGAAATTCAGCGATATTGTTGAAATATGGTTTGACGGCGAAGTCTCCCCGGACTTTTACGGATGGATATTTCCTAAGGCAGATCACCTTGCCATCGGAACAGGCACCGAGGACAACAAATATAATATCAAGGCGCTTCAGAAGCGCTTTATTGAAAAAATAGGGATTACCGATAAGCCATACCTTGACGAGGCAGCTAAAATCCCGATGAAGCCTCGTAAATCGTTTACTGCGGAGAAGTCAATCCTGATAGGAGATGCTGCAGGACTTGTAACACCTGCTAACGGAGAGGGTATTTTCTTCGCCATGCGCTCCGGCAAGCTGGGAGCACGGGCGATGATTGAGCACTTGAAAAGGAATACCCCGCTCAAGAACTATGAAGATGAGTTCCGAAAGCTCTATGCACCTATCTTTTTCGGACTTGAAGTGCTGCAGGCAGTCTACTACCGCAATGACCGCCTGAGAGAGAGTTTTGTGGCAATCTGTGCTGATGATGATGTTCAAAGGATCACCTTTGACTCCTATCTCTATAAAAAGATGATACCGGCAGCCTGGTCAACCCAGATGAAAATTTTTTCCAAAAACATCTACCACTTGATCAAAGGCTCTTAAATGCTCCTCTCTTTTCCGAACTGGATCATCCATATCTCTTCGGCCCTTGAGTGGGGAATCGGTGCATTACTGATTTTTCGATACGGCTCACTGACAGGGAGGCGGGAGATCCGGCACTTTGGCATAGCCATGCTTCCTCACTGGGTTGGCAGCTTTTTTGTTCTTGGTTATCACATTTCCACTGACTCCATTCCGCTCCTTCTGGATTTGTCGGAGGTAATCAATTTTTTCGGCAGCATTTCACTGTTGTGGGCGACCCTGAATCTTCTGAAAACAACAAAAAAACAGCAGGCTGCCGGATATACGGCTGCAGTTGCTGCTATTGTGTTTGCGGGAAAACCGCAATCCTATATGGGTTCGGATATTTTTGACACCATCCTGCAGCTCTCAAGCATTGTCTATCTGACGTTTCTTGTTCTGCTTATTGTGCTGTACAGGCGGGACCGGACTGTTTTTTCAGCACTGACCGTTGCAGGGTTCTGGTTTGTCCTTGTCTTTATCTCCGTAACTGTATTCTGTATCTACCTTGCGACCGATGTGCGAGGCTATCCGACCCTTTCACACGACGACCTGCTCCATGGACTTGCTGAAAGCCTACTGACGGTGAGCAATCTCATGATTGCCTTTGGTGCGCATCGTAAAATCCGGGAGTTCGAGGCGGAACAACTGCTGAAGAATCAGGGATGAAGAATCCCTGAGTATTTCCGGGAATCGGAGAGCACTTCAAGAGCTTTTTTCACAACAGGATCGTGATCGAGTTCGGTCTTACGGGCAAGGCGCTCGTTGAAATGCCGGATAATTTCCTCTTCGAGCAATTGCGCGACCCTTTCAGACTCTTTTGCTATTTCCAGCTCCTTGAGCCTGTTGACTTCCTGATGGAGTCCTGCATGCGTTTTCACCCATTCGGCATCTTTAGCGCCTGACGTTTTTTTCATGCTCTCCTTCAGTTCATTGAAACGTCGTTCAGGTTCAGAGATGTAGGTAAAGTTTTTTCTATACAGAAAGTCGCTGAAGGAGGCCATCAGGGCATGGCGATCCAACGGCAGCGAAGGCATGACAGGGTGAGCAGAACAATAGACGGCGGGAAAGAGCAAAAGCATCCCTTTCTTGCGAAGAGCAGCTATATAAGATGAACGCGCCGGATCAGCAAGCTGGATATCAGGCGTAATACCGCCGCTGCCGTACACTTTTCTTTTGCCTCTGGTATAGAAGACCTTTTCTGCAACATCCTCTTTTACCTTGTGAAGCACCTGATGCGAGTCGTTTACGGCCTCTTTTTCTTTCTGGATGAGACGGCCGGAGGGAGTATAGTACTTGGCCGTTGTAAGCTTGAGGGTATTATTGTAGGATATCTTGATCACTGACTGTACCAGTCCTTTACCGAAGGAGCGTTCACCGATAACTACCCCGCGGTCAAGATCCTGAATTGCGCCGGCAACAATTTCAGAAGCAGATGCGCTTTCGGAATTGATAAGCACTGCAAGCGGAAGAGAAGCATTGAGAGGAGGAACGTTTGTTACATAGGTTTTTGATGTTTCCGGTGCACGTCCTCGAATTGAAACAACCAGACTGCCGTTGTTTACATAAAGCGAGGCGACATCAACGGCAACCGTCAGGAGTCCCCCCGGATTGTTACGAAGATCAAGAATCATCCCTTTCATCGGCACATGCGTCTCTGCAGCCTGACGCTCAAGAGCCTGTATAGCCTCACGTAAATTTTCAGCTGAATGAGAGCTGAAGGTTTTCATTTCGACGTAGCCGATGCCATCAATAATAGCGGAATAACTGACCGGACTGACCCGGACCTCTTCACGGATAACCCTGACAGAGAGTGGCTGCGAACCCTCACGCTCCAGCTTGAGCGAAAGCGCACTCCCGGAGACTCCCTTCATCAGTGACTTCACCTCTTTAAACGGCGACCTCCGGACATCTTTGCTGTCAATTGAAACAATAGCATCCCCGGCCCTGATGCCGGCCTTTGCTGCAGCACTGCCGTCAACAACCGATGTAACATAAAGCACACCGTCAACGGGCGAAATGATGACGCCGATACCGGCATACTGTCCGTTTGTCAGATCATCGAGATCGCCCGAATCCTCTTCATTAAGAAATACCGTGTAGGGATCAAGGGTGTGGAGCATTCCGTCGATGCCGGCGTAGATCATTTTGCTGACATTGAGCGAATCGACATAACTTTTCGACACTTCGCGATACACCTCACCAAAAAGGTCGATACTTTTAACGATATCGAAGTACTCTCTGTCAGCGGGAGCTGTTGCGGAATAGAGCGACTGGCAAGGTACAGCGCAGAACAGTAAAAGAAACACAAGGAAGCCCTGCATCCTGCGGCGCAGCGAATTACTCCTCTGGCGGGCCTCTTTACTCATTCCGGTGCGCTTCACGGTAACTTACCTGAGAGCCTCTTCAAGAGCCGTTGCACTGTCTGTCCGTTCATCACGGTATTTGATAATAACAGGTGTATAAATTGAAAGACCGTGTTCGGCAGCAAAATCACCTTTGATCTTGCGGGAACCGGCAACAACAACCGCTCCGGCAGGAATAATCAGAGGAGCGTCAGCTGTTTTTCTGTAGATGGCATTGCGAGCCAGATCATAGACAGGCGTTGAACCATTGAGAATAACCCCGGTCCCAATAACTGCCCGCTCTCTGACAATGGTGCCTTCATAAATACCGCAGTTGCCGCCGACCATAACCTCATCTTCGATAACAACCGGTATAGCCCCGACCGGTTCAAGCACACCGCCAACCTGTACGCCTGCCGAAAGGTGCACCTTTTTACCAACCTGGGCACAGCTCCCGACAAGGGCATGGGAATCGATCATGGTTCCCTCATCAACATAGGCTCCTACGTTGACATAAGCAGGTGGCATCATGACAACTGAAGGCGCAAGATAGGAACCATCGCGGACTGCCGATCCTCCTGGCACAATGCGGACACTGTTTTCAAGCGTTATGGTTTTAAGCGGATAGGTGTCCTTGTCGATAAAGGTAAGCCCGGCGCCCTCTCCATCATGCGAGACATGACTTTCCTGCAGTCGTCCGAGTCGCATGCCGAGTAAAATGCCCTCTTTTACCCAGGCATTGACCACCCAATCCTCGCCGGATTTTTCAGCAGCCCTCACCAGACCGGCATTGAGCAGCTCCTTGAACTGATCAAACACAATGCGTGCCTGTGGAATTTCCCAGAGCGCAGCCGCGCCTAAGGATGAAAAGCCTAGAATATCCTGTTTCAACGAATCATACTGTCCCATAACACACTTTCTTATTATTAGATATCGCCGTATTCAGCGGTAATATCCTTGTTGTTTTTTCTGCTGTAGAATCTGAAATCGTCACTTCTGAGGCTTTCGTCCGCCTTCACCTGAACAAAAAGCATGTGCTGGAGAAACCATTTCAGCTCCGTTTTCATATCGCTGTTCCGCATTGGCTCGACAACCGTCGGGCTGACATAGAGATCAAGCTGCTGAAAGCGCATGGAGTGCTGAAGCGCATACTTCCTCAACCACCGCTCAATCTGGTTGATGGTCGTAAAGCGAGCCTGTACAACGCCGCTTCCGCCGCAGGCCGGGCACTGGTCGCCCATCCGCTGCATCAGGCTGGGACGTATCCTTTCACGGGTAATCTGCATGATTCCGAAATCGGACATGGGCAGAATATTTGATTTTGCCCTGTCGTTGCGCAATTCGGTTTTCATGGAGTCGTATACCTTCTTTGCATTTTTCTGATCGAGCATATCGATGAAATCAACGACAATAATACCTCCGATATCGCGGAGCCTCAGCTGACGGACAACCTCACGGGCAGCCTCAAGATTGGTCTTGAGAGAGTTCTCCTCCTGCTCCCGCTTGGCAGCGTACCTTCCGCTGTTGACATCAACAACCACCATGGCTTCGGTATGCTCGATAATGATATAGCCGCCTGACTTGAGCCACACTTTGCGGGAAAAGATCGATTCTACATCTTTGGCAATCCCATAGCCTTCAAACAGAGGCAGCTTCCCCTGGTAGAGGCTGACATTTTTCACCATTTCAGGTGCAGCCCACTGGATATAGTTCAGCGTTTCTTTGTAGATGACGGGCGAATTGGCAACAATTTCAGTAACGTCGGAGGTGAGGGAGTCGCGAAGAACGCTTGATATAATGGTATCCTCCTTGAAAATCAGCTGAGGTGGAGCGGCATCCTGAAGCTTCTCCTCAATCTGCGTCCACTTTGCCAGCAGCTTTTCGAGATCCTGCTTCAACAGGCCCTCTTCCTGATCTTCGGCAACCGTACGGATGATCGCACCGAAACCTTCCGGAAGCATGGAGCGCACAAGTTTTTTCAACCTTGCCCTCTCTTTACGTACGACAACTCTGCGGGAAACCGCTACCTGACCTCCGCCAAAAGGAAGAAGCACCATGAAACGGCCCGCAATGGTAATATCGGAAGTAAGGCGGGAGCCCTTGCTGCTGATAGGTTCCTTGATAACCTGGACAAGAATTGAGTCGTTCGGCTTAAGCTTGCCGGCAATAATCTGGGTATAGGACTGACGTTTTTCACCCTTATCCTCGCCCTCGCCTGAAATCCGCTTGTTTCCGCTGCGTGCAGCAGCTTTAAAATTCTGCTCGGCAGCAGGCGCTTCAACAGAAAGGACTCCTTCCTCACCGTCTTCTTCAGTTCCGACTACAGTTTCATCATCATCATCATCCTCGATCAGTGCACGGTAATCCTCACTGGTCGTGCCTACATCGGAAAAATGAAGAAACCCGTCGGACTTCTGTCCAATATCGACAAACGCCGCTTTCAACCCTTCGATAACCTTATGCACCCGGCCAAGATAAATATCACCTATACTTCTCTTGCTTTCAGGGCGCTCAATAATCAACTCGACCAGACGACCCTCTTCAACAAGCGCAACCTGTATCTCGTCACCGGTCTTGTTCATCAACAATTGCTTATTCGAACTCTTCTTCATTAGCGCACTCTTTTATAATGGTAAGAACCAGGAGACAAGCCCCTTTTATCACTCTTTAAACCGCACATACGGCAAAAACCATCTGTCGCAGAAACATGCAACGCAGGCCTCAAACACTTCAAGAGGCCACCTCATATACCCATCAATGCATTTCGACAGGAAAAACAGATGGCAGGCAGGAAAAAGGACCTGCAAACCAACGATCAAGATAAGAAATTATATAAGGAATCAGCAACGCCCTCACTGATCCACTGCCGAGAGTGGATGAGCAGTTTGATATACAAAAACTGATAGTATTCTGATCCATTTTATCCTTCCTAAGCATCCAAAGGATGCATACATTCTGTTAAGACGTTTCTCAAAGGGTTCGGACTGTTTTTCATGCCCCGGTAAAGCCTCTGCATTTGTAAAAAAAACTGCTATGAAAACCGACTATGAATTCCCCCTTTGGGAAACGACTGAAATCATATGCGGTATCGATGAGGTTGGACGGGGGCCTCTGGCCGGGCCGGTGGTTGCCGGAGCGGTTGTGTTTCCCCGCTGGTTCAGGCCTGACGGAGGTGTGCTGGAAGAGCTGAATGACTCCAAAAAGCTTTCAGCCAGAGTGCGGGAGCAGCTTACCCGTGAAATTAAAACCCATGCTCTCGGATGGGCTGTCTCAGCTGTTGAACCGGACATAATCGACCGGATAAATATTCTGCAGGCAACCATGCTTGCCATGAACCATGCGGTTGAGTCACTTCCGGTGATACCGGAACTGCTGCTTGTTGACGGCAACAGGTTCAAGACAAGCCTCGGGATTCCCTATACAACCATTGTAAAGGGAGACTCCAAAGTGTTTTCGATTGCTGCAGCCTCGGTGCTTGCCAAAACACATCGGGACGGGATTATGGCGGCATACAGCGCGGAGTGGCCGGAGTATGGCTTTGAACGGCATGTCGGGTATGGGACAAGGGAACACGTCCGGGCTATAATAGAGCACGGGAGGTGCCCTATTCACCGTAAAAGCTTCAAGCTCAGACAACTTGGTGAAAAATAATGCCGCCCATGCTTGATCCCCATATGCTCGGAAAAGAGGGCGAACGATTTGCTGCTGACTACCTTGCAGAAAAAGGGTACCGTATTCTGCAGCGCAACTACAGGTACCATCGCAATGAGATCGATATTATTGCCCGGCATAAGAAAACGCTCTGTTTTATCGAGGTGAAAACCCGCTCCTCCCGGGAAAAAGGTCATCCGGCTGAGGCTGTGACCACTACGAAGCAAAAGGAGATCATCAAGGCGGCAAAAGCCTTCCTCGCGTTTTCAGGCGAAGGCGAAACAGACTGCCGGTTTGATGTTGTCACGGTACTTGCTGAATGTGAAGGAGAGAACCTTATAACCTCTTTTGTTATTGAACATTATATTGATGCATTCTGGGCTGATTACTAAGCACATCCGGCACAGATAAGGCACAGATAATGATGGCATTTTTTCTTATCTTGACACACCAGGTTTAATCAAATTCAATCTCACCAGTTACAAGCTGATACTTATGACGGAAACCGATATCAATACCCCAATACCATCCATTCAGCCTGAAATTCCAGTCCCTTCGACATACGGAGCAAACAACATACAGGTTCTTGACGGCATCGAGCATGTACGGATGCGTCCGGCCATGTATATCGGTGATATTCACAGCAGGGGGCTTCACCATCTGGTCTACGAAATTGTCGACAACTCAATCGATGAAACCCTTGGCGGCTTTAACGACTATATCTTTGTGTCGCTGAATCCGGATGGCTCGGTTACCGTAATAGACCGTGGAAGAGGTATTCCTGTAGATATTCACCCTGAAAAGGGGAAATCAGCCCTCGAGCTGGTTATGACCGTGATCGGTGCCGGCGGTAAATTCGACAAGGGTGCCTATAAGGTATCCGGTGGTCTGCACGGTGTCGGCGCATCGGTGGTCAATGCGTTGTCGGAATGGTGCGAAGTTGAGGTATACCGCGACGGAAAAGTCTATTTCCAGCGTTTTGAACGCGGTATTCC
Source organism: Chlorobium sp. (assembly GCA_005843825.1). GTDB lineage: Bacteria > Bacteroidota > Chlorobiia > Chlorobiales > Chlorobiaceae > Chlorobium. Next base: position 23,671 of record SZXX01000001.1, on the reverse strand, counting down.
GCAAGGTGATGTGAAGGCTATAGGGTCGTCAGACCAGCGTGGCACAAAAACCACCTTTATGCCTGACCATCTTATTTTCAAGATAACCGAGTTCCGGAAGGATATCATCGTTGACCGGATGAGGGAGCTTGCGTTTCTTAACAGAAATCTCAGTATAACTGTCCAGGATCCGCAGGGTGAGCAGGAGGTTTTTCATTTTGAGGGAGGCCTCAAGGAGTTTGTACTCTTTATTGATGAAAACCGCATGGGCCTGCTCAAGGAGCCGATCTACATTTACGGTGAAAGAGACTCCACTATTGTTGAAATAGCGCTCCAGTACAACGACACCTATCAGGAAAATGTGTTCAGCTATGTCAACAACATCAACACCCAGGAGGGCGGCACCCATGTCACCGGCTTCCGCAAGGCTCTGACAAGAACGCTTAATGCGTACGCACAGAAAAACGATCTTCTGAAAAATCTGAAGCTGGCACTGACCGGTGATGATTTTAAAGAGGGCTTGACTGCGGTCATATCCGTCAAGGTTGCAGAGCCTCAGTTTGAAGGCCAGACCAAGACAAAGCTCGGCAACAGCGAAACACAGAGCATTGTTGAAACCATTCTCAACGAACAGCTCTCGGAGTATGCTGAAAGCAACCCTAATGTACTCAAAGTAATCATTGAGAAAGTTAAGGGCGCTGCAATGTCGAGGGAGGCTGCACGTAAAGCCAAGGAGCTTACCCGCAGGAAATCGGTTCTTGAAAGCTCAGGTCTTCCGGGAAAACTGGCAGACTGCTCGATCAATGATCCGGAACACTGTGAACTTTATATCGTTGAGGGTGATTCGGCAGGCGGCAGTGCCAAGCAGGGAAGAGACAGAAGCTTCCAGGCCATTCTGCCACTGAAAGGAAAAATCCTGAATGTTGAGAAAGCCCGCCTGCACAAAATGCTGGAAAACGAGGAAATCAAAACTATTATTCTTGCCCTTGGCACAAGCTTCGGGGAAGAGGAGTTTTCAACAGAAAAACTCCGGTACGGCAAAATCATCATCATGACCGATGCTGACGTTGACGGTGCACACATCAGAACACTGCTTCTGACATTTTTCTTCCGCCACATGCGCTCCCTGATCGATGCAGGAAGGGTCTATATTGCTCAGCCTCCGCTGTACCTTGTAAAATCAGGCAAGGATCAGCAGTATGCATGGGATGACGATGAGCGCAACAGTATTTCTGACTCAATGAAAAAGATGCAGAAGGGGAAAGCCAATATCCATATCCAGCGTTACAAGGGCCTTGGAGAAATGAATCCAGAGCAGCTCTGGAGCACCACCATGGACCCTGCCCACCGTTCACTGCTGCTTGTAAGTGTAGAGAATGCAATGGAAGCCGACCACGTCTTTTCAACGCTTATGGGAGACAAGGTTGAACCACGAAGAGACTTTATCGAAAAGAATGCCCGCTACGTCCGCCGTCTAGATGTCTGACAGGCGGACATAGACCTCTTTGCGGAGGTTCTGAACCCACTCGGAGAAGAGGCGGCGGCTTTTATCCTCAAGAGCCATATCTGCAAGCTGCGCATAGTCTTTTTCGGCGTCAAGACGGTGTGCCGGTACCTTGTTATTCAGTATGAATATAGCATAGAACGGATCACCCTGGGGCGGCTCTATTTTTTGGGGAGCACTGATGTCACCGATTTTTTTCAGGGAACTGATAATAGTCTGCAGTTGAGGACGCAAAGTCGATGGTGAAAAAATCAGATTGTTGGAGCCCGAGAGGGTAATTGATCCTCCAAGCTTTGCCGTCATCTGATCATCGGAATATTTTTCAGCCATTGCAGCAAATGTTGTCTTGCCGCTTATAATATCGGCACGAATGGAAGTGAGCTGCTGAATGACAGCAGGGACATCCACTTTCGAGCGGTCGAACCCGATAAGAATATGACGAACGTGTATTGAATTCAGATCCTTGTTGAGCATCTGGATAAGATGGAATCCATAGCGTGTTTCAACCGGATCGGAGACCTGCCCCTCTTTGAGCAGACTGGCCGCCTCCTCAAAACTCTTGATCAACTCCCCTTTCTGCACATATCCAAGATCACCGCCAACTCTTGCAGAACCGGGGTCCTGAGAATATTTTCGAGCCAACTCGGCAAAATCCGCACCAGCGAGAAGCTCGCTTTTGATCTGCTGAATCAGGGAAAGCGAGATGGCTCTGCTTTCGGGCGTAACGGATGGATACTTGATGATCTGCCCTACAGCAACGGCATCAGGAATATTGGAGAGCCGATCCTTGTTTTCATTATAATAAGCCATTGTTTCGGCATAGGAAACGGTCACCCCCGCAGACTTTTTCCGCCGAAGAGTATCGATCAGCTCCTGATTGAGCATCTCCTGCTGAATCTCCTCACGGATACTTGCCGATGACTTGCCGAAACGCAGCTCCATCTCTTTGCGTGAAGCAAATCTCAGGTTCAGCTGCTTGAAACGATCATTAGCAGCAGCCTCAACAGCATTTCTGTCAATTTTAACACTGTCGATTTTAGCTTTTGCAAGAATGATTTTCTGATCAATCAGTCCATCAAGGATGGTGCGAGACAATCCTTTGACCTGCGCCAGTTCCGGAGTCTGCATCCGGGCCATAAGTTCACGTCCGTCAACGTCAGACTTAAGAATAGCCTCTTTACCGACAACAGCGACAACCCGATCAGCAACGACAGCCGAAGCTGTGGACTGCAGAGAGAGCGCACCGGCAAAAGTGAGCAATACCGCCTTTATAAATCCTTGATTCATCACCAACTCCTTAGGTATATATAATATTGTTTAATCCGGCCCCCCAGAGGGGTATATGTGTATCAGGATACCTTGCTTCCTCTAAGATGAACAGGGCTTTTTGACAGCCTCAGCCAGTCATAGACAAGAGGTGCCGCAACAAAGATTGAGGAATAGGTACCAATAAGAATGCCGATGAACACCGCAAAAGCAAAGCCTCTGATAGCGGGCCCTGCAAAGATAAAGAGAACAAGAACAGAGAGAAGAACAGTGCTGGACGTTATAATTGTGCGGCTCAGAGTCTGGTTCATGCTTTCGTTAAAAATGCGTTCATAGTCAGCTGGCTTCTGACCGCGTATGCGCTCTCTTATACGGTCGTAGACAACAACGGTATCGGTAATGGAGTAGCCTGCGATGGTAAGAAATGCCGCTATGATGCTTTGATCCATTTCAAGGGGCATAAAATCAATCAATCCTCCAAGCAGGCTGAAGAGCCCTAGAACGGTAAGGATATCATGAAAAATGGCAACCACGCCTGCAGTGGCAAATTTCAGTTCAAACCGGAAACCGACATAGAGAAGAATAGCTAAAAGCGACGCCATGAGTGCTTTTACAGCCGACCATTTCAAATCGGATGCGATACTTGGTCCGACAGCTTCAACACGGACAATTTCGTGATGATTGTCTTTGAGGCGGTCGTTTAACGCATGTGAAACAAGTGATTTCAAATCGTTGGTATCACCATTGAACACGGTACTGAAGAGAAATGAACGATCCATGCCATACTGCTTCAGCGATCCTGAAACTCCTGCCACATCAAGGACAGAACGAACGGTACTGACATCAACATTCTTTTCAAACCGAATCAGCACTTCAGATCCCCCCCTGAAGTCGATACCGTAATTCAAACCTTTAACTGCCAGTGATATCATTCCTGATGCAAGTATAACAAGAGAAAAGACGTAGGCAATTTTACGGAACCGTATAAAATCAAAGCTGGTTTTATGAAAAATCCTCATGGGTTGCTAGATGTTGAAAAATTAACCGAAACTTTTTTGGGTCATAAGGTTCCTTTCAAGCAGGAACGAGAATATCTCTTTAGTCACCACAATCGAAGTAAACAGGCTTGCGGCAGTACCGATCATAAGGGTAAGGGCAAATCCCTGAATCGGCCCGATTCCGTAGGTAAAGAGCAGAAATGCTGCACAAAGCGTAGTGACGTGCGAATCAAGGATTGATGAAAACGCTCTGTCATACCCGACTTCAATTGCGGATTTCAGCACCTTGCCTCCGTCAAGCTCTTCGCGTATACGCTCATAGATCAGAACGTTGGCATCGACAGCCATTCCAATGGTCAGAACAATACCGGCAATACCAGGCAATGATAGGGAAGCATTGAATCCTGCCAGTACGGAAAGGACAATGACAATGTTAAGCACAAGGGCTATATCTGCAGCAATACCTGCCTTTTTATAGTACAGGAGCATAAAGACGGAAACCGCAAGAAATGCCCAGCCGAGCGAGAGGACTCCAGCGCGGATATAATCAGCTCCGAGTGAAGGTCCGACGGAGCGCTCTTCCATGATCCGGACCGGAGCCGGAAGCGCACCGGCCTTGAGGACAATTTCGAGATCTTTTGCCTCTTCAAGGCTCTCAATACCGTTGATGACTGAGTTGCCGCTGGGGATTTTCGACTGAACTACAGGCGCACTGTAGACTGCACCGTCAAGCACGATAGCGATACGCTTGCCGATATTTGCTCCGGTAATGCGGGCCCATTTGGAAGTTCCCTCGGAGTTCATTGCCATAAGCACTTCAGGCTGCACACCCTGTGACCCGAATGTCGCCTTTGCTTCTGTAATAACGCCGCCAGTCAACTCCGGAGTCTTTTTCACAAGATAGACTGGAAAGAGTTTTTCGCCATTCTTTCCGATTTCCGGTTTAGCGGCAAGCAGGAGCTCGGTATCCATCGGCAGCAGCGCCTGTATGTCGGCGCGATGAAGCAGGGATACCACATAATCCTTTGAGTGCTCTGTTGTATAGGCCGTACCATTCTGAAATACGCCTATAACATCATAAAGCGGCTTGGCAGAGGCCTGCCCGGTCGCTGCAGGTGCAGGAACGGGCGCCTTAAGCTGCGAAGAAACTGATGGCGACGGTAAAGCATCAGCAACAGGAGCGCTCTTTGGAGCTACACTGTTCTGAACCAGATAGGTGTTGAGGCGGTCAAGAGTCCTGACCAGTATTTCAGGATCACGGAGAAGCCTGAATTCAAGCTTGGCTGTTCCTTTCAGGAGGTTTCTCACCCTGTTTTCATCGGAAACACCTGGAAGCTCGATGATCAGTTTTCTGCTGCCCTGTGTTGTGATGACAGGCTCTGCAACACCGTACTGGTCGATACGGTTGCGAATAATCTCCTTCGCGCGGTTGAGTGCATCTTCGGACTCCTTCTCCAGTTTTTTTACAATTTCCTGGTCTGAGTTCCGGATGTCATAAAAATACCGGCTCAGGCGTATATTTTCATTTTTGAACTCACCGATAAGGATATCAAGAACTTTAGCATCGCTTTTAGATGCCTTGGCCCTGACGGTATTCATAATTGCGGTAAACTTTGCATCTTTATTCCCGGCTTTCTGATCAAAGAGATCAACCTGGTCAACTTCCATCACCAGATGCATACCACCTTTCAAATCAAGACCGAGTTTGAGGCTTTTTTTGCGGGCATTCTCAATCTCATCACGGTTACTCAGCGTGTACCGCAGACTGTCGGGTGCTGACTTAAAACTGCTGAGCTGTTTCGAAAGGGAGTAGTCGCGCCATGTTGGCCATAAAGACCAGGCCGCCACAAGTGTAACAACAGCAATAAGAAGAAGATTAAAACGTTTATTTTTCATTGATGGCATCGCTTTTCGCTCGAATAGAAATAATTCAGCCAATATATAAAATGGGGTATTGATTATCTAACAATAGGGCTCAGGGATACGCGAGCTTTGAACCGCCTTTTCAGGGATAGGCTGCGGCAATGAGTTGAAGGAATGAAGGGAGCTAAAGGACGACAGGAAGCAGTGATCACAAAGGGACCAAAAGGACAACAGGGACTTCAGTGACACGATTTACCCCGGAGACCATCGCAACCAGTGAACAACCTTGAGCTTAAAATATATATTCAACACAGGCTTATATTATTATAGAGGGCTTATAGTGACAGAGTTATGCTGTTATTACTCATATTATACTCCGATTTATTTATATTGACGAAAGGAGTGATGGCGCATAAAAGACTATTATTCGTATCTTCGGTCCTGAAAGCTTAAGTAATTGACAAATGTTTCACGTGAAACAATTCGCACATCATGTATGATATTATAGTTGCCGGGGCGGGCCATGCCGGCTGCGAAGCGGCACTGGCTGCAGCGAGAACAGGGTGCTCCTGCCTGCTGATTTCGTCGGATCTTACCGCTATTGCCAGAATGTCATGCAATCCTGCGATTGGCGGAGTGGCGAAAGGGCAAATCACAAGGGAGATTGATGCTCTGGGCGGAGAGATGGCGAAAGCAATAGACGCCACAGGAATTCAGTTCAGGATGCTCAACAGAAGCAAGGGTCCGGCGATGCACTCTCCGAGAGCGCAGGCAGACAAAGCGGCTTATTCTCATTATATGCGATGCGCTCTTGAACAGGAAAGGAATATTGACCTCCTGCAGGATACGGTTACGGGAATCGAGAGCGACTCGGGCGGATGCACAGGAGTAGCGCTCGCTTCCGGAAGAATCATCCATGCTTCAGCAGTAATCCTTACCTGCGGTACATTTTTGAACGGCTTGATTCATATAGGTATGAATCATTATCATGGCGGACGCACAATTGCCGAGCCACCGGTTTACGGACTGACAGAAAACCTTATCAAACTCGGCTTTGCAGCGGGTCGCCTGAAAACCGGCACCCCTCCGCGCATTGACGCCAGGAGTGTCGATTACTCTCTTGTTGAAGAGCAAACAGGCGATGATGAACCGGTTGTATTCTCATTCAAGACGGAACCGTTTATTAACAGGCGGCAGATCAGCTGCTTTGTTACTAAAACCACACTTGAAACTCATGAGATTCTGAAAAAGGGATTCGACAGGTCTCCTCTCTTTACAGGGAAGGTGCAGGGAATAGGCCCGCGATACTGCCCGTCAATAGAAGACAAGATCTGCCGTTTCCCGGACAAAGATAGTCACCATATATTTCTTGAACCGGAAGGTCTCGATACAAATGAGATGTATGTCAATGGCTTTTCCACCTCCCTGCCGGAAGATATCCAGATAGAGGGGCTGCGGTCTATTCAGGGGCTCGCAGGCGTCAAGATGATACGTCCCGGATATGCAATTGAATATGATTACTTCTTTCCCTATCAGGTGAACAGAAGTCTTGAAACCAAACTTGTAGAGAATCTCTATTTTGCAGGACAGATCAATGGAACCTCCGGGTATGAGGAGGCTGCTGCGCAGGGATTGATTGCCGGAATAAACGCATCACTCAAGCTTCGCAAGAAACCACCGCTCCACCTGAAGCGCTCGGATGCGTACATAGGCGTCCTGGTTGATGACCTCATCACCAAGGAGACTAATGAACCATATCGGATGTTTACATCCTCTGCCGAGCACCGACTGCTGCTGCGCCATGACAACGCTGATATCCGCCTCCATGAATTCGGATATGCCTCAGGCCTTCTTGATGAAACGACATTTACATTGTGCAGCAATAAAATCAAGGCAATAGAGGCGCTGAAACAGCTTTGCCTTGATACAAGGCTATCGGCGACTGAAATAAACCCGCTGCTGAATGAACTCGGATACAGTGATGTCAATGCCGCACAAAATGCATCGACGCTTCTGAAAAGAACAGGTATATATCTGCATATACTCATTGAACAATCTCTTTCTTTGAAAAAAGCAGTACTTGCCATTACCGATGACCACTCTATTTTTGAGCAGGTTGATATTGATTTGAAGTATGATGGTTATCTTAAACGGGATATGCTGATGGCCGATAAAATTCTCAGACTGGATTCTCATCAAATACCGGCATCATTCAAGTACGACAGCGTTTCCGGCCTGTCAAATGAAGGTCGCGAAAAATTAAAGAAACATCGTCCGGATACTATAGGGCAGGCTTCGAGAATTCTCGGTGTTTCGCCTTCTGATATTTCAGTTCTCATGATACGTCTTGGACGCTGAAATCTCATTTGTTTCACGTGAAACATTTTTCATCCTTTTTCTCCGGCTAATTAAGGTATTGAGTGCGTATGGAGAGCATTATACATGAAATTATAAACAACGACCTCCTGTTTGGAAAGGATAAAGAGGGGTGTATAGTTGGAGCCTACCAGTTATCAGACACACAGATCAGGGTATTTAACCGTGATAAGGAGAAGGTGAGTTTTCATGATGAACCTTTTTTCCCTTTTATATTTGTTTCAGACGAGTCACTGCTTGAAGGGTTTGTACCGGAAGACAGGGATAAGTTCTGGCTTGTAAAGCTTGCCGGATCAAACTTTTATCAGTGCCTCTCAATTTTCAGGAGCTGGAAAGCGTACCGGGGAGCAATTGATTTCATCAACAGCAAATCGTATGGCGAAGGATCAGACTCTTCCAGTGAAAGCGGACAGTTCGATAGCAACTCTCATATATATAATAAAGGAGACGCCGTCACCCAGTACCTGCTGCAAAGTGGCAAGACTCTTTTTAAGGGAATGATATTTGATGATCTTTATCGAATGCAGCTCGATATTGAGACAAATTACGATCCGGGAAAAAAGGGGAGCGGGAATTCAGGTATTGGAGAAGATGAAGTTATTATTGTATCACTCAGCGACAGCAGAGGGTGGGAGACGGTTCTGCATTCAAAAGGACGGGATGAAAAAGCTCTTCTTGTGGAGCTGATTGCCTTGATTGGAACAATGGATCCTGACGTTATTGAAGGACATAATATTTTCAGTTTTGATCTATCACACCTGCAAAGACGATGCGAGCGCCATGGCATCCCATTTGCAATAGGCCGCAACGGACTTATTCCAAAAACATACCCTGCAAGTATACGATTTGCTGAAAGAAGCATTGATTATCCATTTTTTGATATCCCCGGCAGGCATGTTATTGATACACTTTTTCTTGTACAGAGCTATGATATTTCAAAGCGCTCGATGCAGAGTTACGGATTGAAAGCTGTTGCAAAACATTTCGGATTTGCCTCACCGGATCGGACCTACGTTGATTATAAGGATATTGCTGCTCTATGGCTGAATAATCATGAAAAGCTTCTGGCATATGCTCTTGACGATGTGAGGGAAACAAGGGCGCTCTCATCGCTTCTGTCAGGGAGTAATTTTTACCTCGCACAAATGCTTCCCTATACCTATGCAATGACATCACGCATTGGACAGGCTGCTAAAATTGAGGTGCTCCTGGTGCGCGAATACCTTAGACGAAAACAATCGATTCCTAAACCTACTTCAGGCCAGCAGCATTCAGGCGGATATACTGAAGTTTTTCTCAAAGGAATTCTTGGACCGATTGTCTATGCCGATGTGGAGTCACTCTATCCATCAATCATGCTGTCATACAATATCTGCCCCAAAAGCGATGAATTGAACGCTTTTCCAGGGATACTGAATGACTTGAAAGATCTCAGATTCAAGGCAAAAGACAGAGCCCGCGAAGAAAAAGCTCTAGGAAGGGCCTCTCTTGCCAATAATTTCGATGCAATGCAGCTTTCCTTCAAAATCCTTATCAATGCGATGTACGGCTATCTGGGATATGCTGGCGGCATTTTCAATGATTTTGAAGAAGCTGACAAGGTAACTTCGACTGGACAAAACCTTGCAAAAAAGATGATTTTTGAGTTTGAGTCGAGAGGATGCAAGGTGATAGAAGTCGACACCGATGGTATTCTGTTTGTACCGCCTCCAACGGTCACAACAGAAGCGGCCGAAAAAGAACTGGTAGAGGAGGTTTCCATGCTCATGCCGCAGGGGATCAACATAGGTTTTGACGGGAGATACAGAAAAATGATCTCCTACATGAAGAAAAACTATGCGCTTCTTGGCTATGATAATGACATGATGCTTAAAGGATCATCACTGACGAGCAGAAGCGGCGAAAAATTCGGACGCGATTTTGTCCGCAGGGGATTTGAAACGCTGCTGACAGAGAATATCAGTGGACTTCATGATCTGTTCACGGAATACAGAAACAGCATCCTGAACCATGAGCTTGATGTTGCTGAGTTTTCAAGGACAGAAACCCTTAAAAACTCGCTGGAACAATATCAGAGTGATGTCAAAAGCGGGAAAAGATCGAAATCAATTACCTATGAGATTGCCATAAAAGCGGGCCTGGGAAGCACAAAAGGGGACCGAATAACCTATTACGTATCAGGGAGCGGAACAGGAAGTTCTTCGTATGAAAAAGGGAAACTGGCTGCTGAATGGAAAAAGGAGAAGCCGGACGAAAACACGCACTTCTATCTAAAACGCCTTGATGAACACTGCCAGAAGTTTCTTCCATTTTTCAAACCACAGGATTACAGCACAATTTTTTCAGACGATACCCTTTTTTCATTTTCCGCTGAAGGCATTGAGCTCCTGAGGGAAATCAGGCACACCGAAACAAATGATCTTGGCGGTGAACTTCCATTTTAAGCTGGTTGATATGTTTCTATCTTACGCCTGCAGAAAACACATGGAACTGTGAAGATCAATTTTCGGTAATAATTATAAACCATTTATTTAAAATCAATTCCAAGAATTCAACATGTCAGACAATAAAGTACTTCCTATTACCGATGATGTCAGCTGGATAGGTGTTCTCGACCCTGGTCTCATCACCTTTGATATTGTGATGGAGACCAAATATGGCACCACCTACAACTCCTATTTCATCAATGCCGATAAAAAGGCCATTATAGAGACAACAAAAGAAAAGTTCTGGCCGACCTATCTTGATAAAATCAAACATGTCGTCAATCCTGCCGACCTGGAATACATCATTGTTGACCATACCGAGCCGGACCATTCAGGGAATGTCAGAAACCTGCTTGCCATAGCGCCGAATGCCACCGTTGTCGGCAGTGGAAACGCCATCAAATTTCTCCGGGATCAGACAGGGCATGACTTCAAGTCACTTGTTGTCAAAACAGGCGATACGCTCAGCCTCGGCAACAAAACCCTTCATTTTATTCTCGCACCGAACCTTCACTGGCCTGACACTATCTATACCTGGCTCGAGGAAGACCGGATTCTCTTTACATGTGACTCGTTTGGATCACATTTCTGTCAGGAAGAGATGTATGATGATGCTGTCGGCAACTTTGACGATGCTTTCACCTACTATTTTGATTCAATACTGAGGCCATTCAGCAAGTACATGCTGCAGGCTGTTGAAAAGATCAAGGATTTAGATATCAAAGCCATCTGCCCCGGCCATGGCCCCATTTTGAGAAGTCACTGGAAGAAATACGTTGATCTGTCATTTACGTATGCCACAACGGCAATCGCCATGCCACAGGATAAGAATATCCTTATAGCATACGTTTCAGCCTATGAAAACACGGCATTGCTTGCGGAAAAGATAGCTGACGGATTGAGACTGTCGTGTGACTTCAATATTGATATCTGCGATATTGAAACAGTTCCCTTTTTGACACTGGAGGATAAAATTGCACACTGTTCGGGCATTATTGTCGGTTCTCCAACCATAAACCAGAATATTCTGCCCCAGATATATCAGCTTTTTGCGGCTATCAACCCTATTCGCGACAAGGGAAAACTCGGTGCGGCGTTCGGCTCCTATGGATGGAGCGGTGAGGCTGTAAAGATGATAGAAACGAATTTTACGATGCTGAAGCTGAAGGTTTTTGATCAGAGCGTCAGAATAAAGTTCAAACCTCATGAAGAGGAATTTGCCCAGTGCAGCGCGTTCGGGCATGCTTTTGCTGATAAAATGATTGAAAGGTATCAGCTCAGCTGTGATCTCTGAACAAAGGGAAATATATCTTGAAAGCCGTGGTGGTAAATCATTGCGGCTTTTTTTATTTGAAGATTATTTCATTCACCATAGGGCTCTTCAAGGCCTCATTGAGTCTGGCGATAATATCCTTTTTACGGTAATTGAGCTCCATTCTCCATGAGGGATTCTTGACCTTGATGAACAACTGCCCATTGGTAAATCGCTCGATAGTGGTTGCTTCAGCAATAGACTCTCCAACGACCGTACCCCATATCTGAAGCGTCTTGTACTGCTGGTATGCCTCTACAAACCCGAGGGAGTGGCACATATCACCCAGGAGTGCGGATATTTTTTTAGGATCGCTGGTTCTTGCCACAATTATTTAGCGCTGAATTGTTTCAGAGTCTCTATTGATAGAGCGTTTATGTTTCGCTGCTCCTTTATTTCCGTAGAGGTAATGATAGTCTGTCCGCAGGTTTCAAGAATGCTTAAAATATCAGCTGTCCTGATGGAATCAAGTTCACTGAATACATCATCAAGAAGGCAGAGAGGTTTTTCGCCAATGATTTCAGAAAAAAACTGGTGCTGGGAAAGCTTGAGGCAAATGAGAAATGTTCTCATTTGACCCTGGGATGCATATTTTTTTAGTTCCTTCCGGTCAAGCAGAAAAACAAGATCATCCCTATGCGGTCCAATCATGGTTTGAGTACGAAGAATCTCCTGCTTTTCTATCTCTTTAAACTTCGCAATAAAAAGAAGATAGAGATCTTCCAAAGATATATCGGGACTGATGCTGCCCAGTGAACAACGGTAGAGTATTGAGGGATCCTCATGTACCGATAATCGTGAGTAAATCTCCTTGAAGTGGAGAAAAAAGAGAGCTGCAAATTTCATTCTTGCATGAACAATCGATGCGGCAAGCCTGGAGATCTGCTCAGTCCACAGGGAGAGCATATCATTCGGCGGGCTATGCTGTTCATACAATTGCAGAAGCAGGGCATTTCGCTGATGGAGCACCCTTCTATAGGCTAACAGGTCATCAAGATACCGGCGATCAGTCTGACTGAGAGCGTTATCGATAAAACGCCTTCGTTCAAGAGGAGCTCCATTGACAATAACTATCTCCTGAGGAGAAAAAGTAATGCATGGAACTCTTCCAATATGGCGTGAAAAGGGTTTTATCTCACTGTTATTGACGATAATCTGCTTCTCTTTTTCTTTCGTGCAGGTTATTTTTACAGTAATACTACTCTCAGATTCATCAAAGAAAACGCCGTTCAGTAAAAAGTAATCCTGAGAGAAGGTGAGGCACTCGCTGTCTGCAGCGCTGACAAAACCTTTTGTCAGCGCACAGAAATGAATACCCTCAAGCATAGAGGTCTTACCCGATCCATTTGGGCCATACAGAAGATTGATTCCGGGGGATGGCTCAAAACTCAGTAACCGGTGATTTCTGAAATTTTCATAGGTTATACGCTGGAGTCTCAATACATATCCCCACTCATCAACTGTTTATTCTGACAGGCATAACCAGGATGATCAGTTTATCGTCATCCTCTTCCTTATGCGGCTTGAAAATAACTGCTGTCGTCGGACTTTTAAGCTCGATACGGATATCGTTATCATCAAGATGTGCCAGGGCAGCTTCGATAAATCTTGAATTAAAGCCTATGGTAATATCCTCTCCAGTGTAATTGCATGGCAACTCTTCCTGTGCAGCTTCACCTTCGTTGGTATTTTCAGCCATAACTTTCAGAAGCTGACCTTCAATCACCATCTTTATATCGCCAATACTGGAAAAACGACCCACACGCCTTACAGAATCATAAATCAGAGAACGATCGATAATGAGATGTTTATCATGTTCAATCGGAATAACCGCATCATAATTCGGATATGGTTCAACAATAAGAGCAGCATCAAGAACAATGTTACCACTGATGAAACGCACAAACCGGCGATCAGCATCAATGCTCATTGTAACCGAGTCGTTCTGTACAAGTTTCTGCAGGATGGAAAGAACCCGTGCAGGAACAACAAATTTCTGCTTTTCAGCGACATCTGTCGATGAATTCTTTCTGCATCTCACCAGTCTATGCCCGTCAGTAGCTACAGCAGTAAGAACAGTTCCCTGAAGTTCAAACAAAACGCCCATCATTGCAGGTCTCATACCATCCACACTGCATGCGAAAAGTGTTTTCTGAACCAGATCAAGCAACTCCGCTGTCTGTAGTTCCAGTGAAATGTCGTAGCTCTTTTCATGTTTTTCAGGCTTGCTCTCAAACTGGCATGGAATTTTGTATCTGCCTTTATCAGTCGTGATATGAACGGTACCATGATCACTGATTTCCTGCCGTTCAATGACAAAGGAAACAGAAGTATCATACATACTCCTTAGAAAATCCTGCAATGTTCTGGCTTTGATGCCAATGTTTCCATTATCAGCTGTTTCAACATCACTCTTTGCAGTTATGGAAAGTTCTCCATCAGTAGCAAAGAGAGTCAATGATCCCGATTCAATGGATAAATGGACATTTTCAAAACGCGCATCAATGGCTTTTGCCGGGATTGCCTGTGCGACTTTACTGACGGCATCCTGGAGTTGACGGATCGAGGAGGTTAATTTCATCTGCTCCAACTTTTACTATTTAATATTTATAGAAAATTGTTGTTGTTGTTGACTGTGTTGATATCTGGATAACCGGGAGTTAGAAATTTCTATTTACCTGTAAATAAATAACTTATAAAAATTTTCCATACTCTCGAAACTGTTGATAACCACCCTGCTCTTCTGCTTAAGGATTGTGTATGGTTTGTTGATGAATATTCTTTCACTGGAGCCGTGTTGATAACCTGTGACTTATCAAGAAGAAACAAACACTCCGCCAACAACTTGTACACATCCTTAATTACATGGAGCTGATCTCAATCCTTTTTTTGATTTCCTCAATTTTTTTCCTCTCCTCAGTGACTGTTTCCACCCGTTTGGCGATCGTGTTCACTGCATGGATGACCGTCGAGTGATCTCTGCCTCCAAAATGAAGCCCTATGGTTTTTAGTGACGATTCGGTGAGATGTTTTGCCAGATACATAGCCATCTGCCGCCCGACCGCGATCTCCTTTTTCTTTGATTTTCCCTTCAGGTCGTTAGCGGTGATGGAGAAGTATGCACAGATCGCTTTTTCAATAGTATCAAGCGTCAGGCGTTTTGTTGTATGACGGATAATGTCTTTAAGGGTAGACTTGGTAAACTGAAGATCAATTTCCCGGTTGTCGAGCGACTGGGCAGCAAGAAGCTTGACAATGCACCCTTCAAGTTCACGAACGTTTTCGGTGATATTGGTGGCAATAAATTCGATAACTGCTTCATCAAGATTGACGCCGCTCTGATGCAGTTTACTGAGAATAATGGCTTTACGCGTTTCGTAATCAGGCGGTTGAATGTCTGCAGAGAGTCCCCAGTTGAAGCGTGATATCAGTCGATCTTCAATTCCCTTGATATCTTTGATAGGCCTGTCAGCCGAGAGTATAATCTGCTTGTTTGACTGATGCAGGGTATTGAAAATATGAAAAATTTCCTCCTGCGTTTTTTCCTTGCCTGAAAAAAACTGGATATCATCAATGATGAGGACGTCGATTGATCGATAGAAAGAGGAAAATTCCTGGATTTTGCCATTCTGGATCGCATTGACAAAATCAATGGCAAATTTTTCACTCGACACATAGAGCACCCGCTCCGAAAGCCTGTTTTCCCTGACACTGTTGCCTACAGCCTGCATCATGTGGGTTTTGCCAAGCCCTACGCCACCGTAGATCACCAAGGGGTTGAAGGCATTCTGGCCGGGACTCTGGGCAACTGACTTTGACGCCGCAAATGCGAGAGAATTACAGTCGCCTCTTATAAGAGTATCGAAGGTATACTTGGTGTTCAGGTGGGTCTCAAAACGGGCAAGATTGCGATCAAATTCTTCAGAATTCTTTATGCGCACGACAGCCGCATTGCTTGCAGCGATGAAATCAGCGTTCATGGTGTTCTGGTGCGGCAACTCTATAGTTACCGGCTGCCCCTGCGACTTATCCATCACTATCGAATACATCAGTCTCGCTTCGGGGCCGATCACATCTTTCAGAGCCTGTTTTAAAAAAGAAGAGTAATTTTCTTCAATCCACTCATAAAAAAACTGACTCGGGACTTCAATAGTCAGCTCACTGCCTGCAAAGCTGAGTGGTCGAATCGGAAAAAACCAGGTTTTAAACGCAAGAGGGTTAATTTTTTCTCTGATAGCATTAAGACATGCATCCCAGACTTGCTGTTCTATTGAGCCGCCCTTCTGTGTGTTGGTTTGCGGAAAATCCGGAAACGCTTTTGACGTAACTTCGAGCATAAAAGAAAGGGATTTGAGCGGTAAGGGCCGGGATTGTCTGAACCATCAACATTTACTGTTCACAAGTTAGTGTTTTAAGTGGACAAAAAACAATTTCGTTTACGAAAATCCTTTCCTATGGAGGGGTATGCGCAGGTAAAGTTGTTAACATGATAAGATATTGTTTTTGTTGAAATTAGAGGGTGTTGGAGGAAAAGTAATCAACATGTGTTAATTCTTTCGTCGGCAGGGTTTTCGGGGTGTCACGGGTGGCGAAATTATTTTATCCACAAATTGTCAACATTGTTGATAACTTAAGCGGGGTTAAAAATTTTTTACGACACCAGACTGTTTTTTTAAGTGAAATCTGCCTCATTTTTTGATGGTAATCTCCTTGATGTGACGGATGAATTTGTTAATGAGCGTCTATTGTGCTAAATTACGCGCCCTGTATTATGAATTATTAATAAGTTTGGAGCTATAAGCGATGAAAAGAACCTTTCAGCCACGGAATAGAAAAAGAAGAAACAAGCATGGTTTCAGACAGAGAATGGCGACCAAGAATGGCCGTAAAGTTCTGTCCGCAAGAAGAGCCAAGGGCCGTCACTCTCTTTCCGTAAGCAGTTCTATGGGTACAGCAGGACAGTAAGTGACCTCGGTGTCGACCCTTTCGGGGTTGACTCATGAAAAAAATTGCTCCTTCACGTTTTGAATAAGTTACACGTCCATTCTCTGCGAAAGCATGAGATTTTGAGGAAAAAACTACTGATTTCGCTCCTGTTCAAGAGAGGAAGAAGTTTGAAAGGCGATTTTTTGAAAATGATATATGCCTCTCTCAATCCCGAGAACAACTCTGTTACCGGGATTCCATCGATTCTTTTTGCTGTGAGCAAAAAAACAGTCCCCTCTTCAGTTCAGCGCAACAGGGTAAAAAGAATGATGAGAGAAGCCTACAGGCTTGAAAAATCGAATGTGGAGCTTACGGTGGGGGTTCAGCACGAAGGCAGTGCTCCCGGGCAGCTTTGCATCGCTTTTCTTTACACGGGCAGAAAAAAAACTTTTCCAAATCTTGACGCATTCAGAGAGGAAATCAGCAGGTTGTTGCATAATATGACTCTTTCGTGAATGGATGCGATACCGTCGGGCATTGATTGAACTGTCGAAGAGCATGTGAAAGGGGAGATGTTTTTTTACTTGATAAAGGATGAGAGAGCATGAGTAGCTGGATGTTTTTTAATCAGGTGCCGATTATGCTGATAAAATTTTATCAGTCGTTTCTTTCGCCTCTGCTTGGCCCTTCCTGCAGATATTTTCCTACCTGTTCCAGTTATGCTCTTGAAGCTTTTCGGCAGCATAACTTTTTTTATGCATCCTGGTTGACCGTGTGGCGCATTGTGCGATGTAATCCCTTTGCAAAGGGAGGGTTTGATCCGGTGCCTGTAAACAAAAAAAGAGTTTCATAGTTTAAAATAAAAGTGTGAGGTAATGGATAGAAATTCAGTAACCGGTCTTGCGCTTATCGGCTTGATCATGATAGTCTGGCTTCAGTTTATGACGCCGGAGAAAAAGCTGGTAAAGCCTGTAGCCGCGGTGAAAACGGAGAAGGTGGAACGTAAGGTAGAGGCAGCTCAGGCTCCTCTGCCCGAAAATTTAGGAGTTTTTGCTTCAGCAGCCGGCGGTAAAGAGCAGCTTCTGAAGGTCAACAACGATGTTTTTAGTGCAACCCTCTCTACAAAAGGTGCAACACTGAAGTCCCTGGTGCTCAAACAGCATCTGGACAGCAGCCACAAGCCGTTCAACCTTGTCAGCAATGATAAAAACGGCGCACTTTCGCTGCTTTTTCTGACCAGGGAAGGTAAAAAAATCGATACGAGAGATCTCTATTTCAGCAGCGTAACCCTGGATACCCTGCATACCGTCACCGGCAAGGAAAGTTATGCAGTGCGCTATCACCTTGATGTCGCTCCCCAGCAGTCTATTGATATCAGCTATCTCTTTGCAGGCAATAGCTATAAAGTGGGTTATGACGTCAAGCTGACCGGATTCGGAAATGCTCTCGCAGGCAATGAGTATCAGCTGCAGTGGGACGGAGGGCTTGCCTACTCTGAAAAAAACCGGCAGGATGAATCTCAGAGCTCCATTGCGGGGGCCTTCCTTGGCGGCAGCGTCGTCAAGATTGCAGCAAGCAAGGAGAATCAGGCCTATCGTGAAGAGCAGTCGGGTGAGGCCAAGTGGGTTGCCGTCCGTAACAAGTATTTTGTCGCAGCGCTTATTCCTCAGGGGCGCACTGAAGGGATTTTTCTTGACGGAAAAAGAAAGCCCGGTGATTTTACCGATTATATAGCCGCCCTTAAAATGGGTGTACCTGCTACCGGCAATGTTACGGATAACCACTTCAGCCTCTATTTCGGGCCGCTTGATTACAATATTGTCAAGGCTCAGAACGTCGGTCTTGAAAAGATCATGGATTTCGGCTGGGACTGGCTGACAAGACCGTTTGCCGAGTTTATCATTCTGCCGGTTTTCAGCTGGCTCAATACCTTTATCAGCAATTACGGCCTTATCATTATCATATTCGCGCTGCTGATCAAGCTGGTAACCTACCCGCTTTCCATCGCGTCCACGAAGTCAATGAAAAAAATGTCGGCCCTGCAGCCGGCCCTCAAGGAGCTTCAGGAGAAGTACAAGGATAATCCCGCAAAGCTGCAGAGTGAGCTTGGCAGGATTTACAAGGAAGCCGGCGTGAACCCGCTAGGCGGCTGTTTGCCCGTATTGCTGCAGATGCCTCTGCTCTATGCGATGTTTTATGTCTTCCGTTCATCCATTCAGCTTCGTCAGCATGGCCTGCTCTGGGTAAAGGATCTCTCCATTCCTGATTCCATTCTGGATTTCGGTTTCAGCGTCCCCATGTATGGTGACCACATTGCGGTGTTTCCGATTCTGATGGCCGTGACCGTCTTTGTGCAGCAGAAAATCACACCGACGACACAGAGCAATGATCAGATGAAAGCGATGATCTATATTTTCCCTGCCATGATGCTGCTGTTTTTCAACAACATGCCTGCAGGTCTTGGTCTCTACTATCTGATGTTCAACGTTTTCAGCGTTGCGCAGCAGTTTTATATCAATAAGACCACTACTCTCGACGATCTGCCGAAAGTCAACCTCGGAACCTCTTCAAGCTCATCCGCGAAACAGAAAAAAGGGGGAGCTAAAAAGTAAACCAAAATTATGGCGCTGATTGAGCAGGCAGATGTATGGCTGTTCCAGCTGCTGAACCTTCATCTGGTTCATCCGGCAGCCGATGATCTCATGGTCTTTCTGACCAGGGAGAGGCTGTCGGGACATATTTTTTTACTTGCAGCTCTGTTTATCGCTGTCAGAAGAGGAAAAGAGGGTTTTGCAATTATCTGCTTCGCACTTCTTTCTGTCGGCCTCTCCGATTTTATCGCATCCGGCATATTCAAACCACTTGTTCAGCGTACCCGCCCCTGCTTTGCTCTTGAGCATGTAAGGCTTCTTATCGACCAGGCGAGAAGCTATTCCTTTGCCTCATCCCATGCCGCCAATACCGCCGCGGTCGCCTCCATAACATGGGTATTCTTTCACCGGGGTGTACTGGTTGAAAAGCTGTTCACCATCACCATGATTTTCTACGCTCTCGCTGTTGCGTTATCGCGGGTCTACGTTGGCGTTCACTACCCCGGAGACGTATTTGCCGGTCAGTTGATCGGGGTTTCCAGCGCCTCAATTGTCTATATCATAGTGACGTGGCTCTGGAAGAACGTTATCCAGCCTCGTTTCATGCGTCAGGAGAGCTGCAGCGATGGCTGACACCTTCTGGGGAATAGACCTTGGCGGCACCAAAATCGAGGCGGTGGTGATTGACCGCTCCATGCAGCCCCTCATTCGCCGCCGGATTGTGACGGAGGCAACCCAAGGCTATCGCCATATCCTCGATCGCATAATGCACCTGGTTGAGATGATCTCAGAGGAATCAGGCATTGCACCTCCGGAAGTGATCGGCGTCGGCACCCCCGGTCGTTATGACAAGGCCCTGGCCATCATGAAAAATTCCAATACGGTATGCCTGAATGGTCGCGATTTCAAAGGCGATCTTGAAGCGGTCCTCCAGAAAAAAGTGATCATAGAAAACGACGCCAACTGTTTTGCCCTCGCCGAATCCCGGCTCGGCGCAGCGGCATCAATCATGCGCGACCCGTCAAAGACAGCTTTCGGTATTATTCTCGGTACCGGTGTCGGCGGAGGGATTGTATGTCACGGGAGTTTGCGGCACGGAGCCCACGGCATTGCCGGTGAATGGGGGCATAATGAGCTGATCGCGGACGGCGAACCCTGCTATTGCGGCAGAAGGGGCTGTGTGGAGACGGTTATTTCAGGCCCTGCGCTTGAACGATTTTATCAGAAACTCACCGGACGCTCCCTCCCCCTGGAGCAAATCTCGGCAACTGCAGGGTCTGACGCTGCTGCAGCTGAAACGATTGAGCGCCTGCTCTTTTATTTCGGCAAAGCGCTGGCTCAGGTGCTCAATATCCTTGATCCTGATGTCTGCATTTTAGGCGGCGGTGTCGGGCAGGTTGAGCAGCTCTATTCGAAAGAAGCTGTGCAGGCTATTGAGCGGCATTTGTTTAACAGCGAGCTGAGGATTCCGCTACTGCGCCCTCTTCTTGGAGATAGCGCTGGTGTTTTCGGTGCTGCGCTGCTTACTATAGGGAGGAGAGAAGAATAGGACCTATAGGTCGTATGGGACTTATAGGGCTTATAAAAGACGTTGTTTGCGGAGAATTTAATTTATGCTCAGCGTTTTGAGTGGATTGAATCCATTGCCTTGTTCGTGCGGGTATCCTTTGGGGTTGCATATCACCTTTGTATTTCCAATTGAATATTCCATGGCGGTATGGCAGTGGCCACAGATCCAGTAGGCTATCTTGTGGGTCATGACTTCTTTTTCAAGGTCAGAAACGTAAGCTGCATTAAGTGCATCCCCCCTGTAATCGGGCAGAATTCCCTGCAGTGAAGGATGGTGATGCGTTACCACTACAATCGTGTATCCCAGCGCCGCATAGTGATCAACAGCGAGAAAAAGCCTCTTTTTTTGCTTATGGTGTAGGGCTAAAATGTATTCCGGTCTTAACCGGCGGTATTCAGTGCCGACTTTTATCAGATTATAGTCGCTGAGCCCATGATTTATGTCAAACATTACCAGAGGATTGCCTCCATAATAGTCAGTCCAGAGAGTGGTGCCGATTATAGCAACTTTTTCCTCTTCAATAATGAGCTGACCGGTAACAGTGTTTTTAATCCCATACTCAACAATGCTGTTCTGGTAAGAGTGTTTCTCAATGTTCCCTTTATACCATTCATGATTTCCCTCAACCACAAAGACGTATTTGAACTGGCTGGAGCATTTTGAAAGAAAACTGAGCCAGGTTTGCTTTCGGTTGAGGAGTCCAATATCTCCGGCAAGAATGAGGGTCGAATCCTTATCATCATCAAGTTCAGGAACAAGATAGTCACACCCGCTCTGCTCGTGACAAAACTCATTGTGGATGTCGGACATCACCCTGATAAGCATCAGCAGTTTTGGGTGGGATTCTGTGCGTTCATGTCCTCTGCGATTTGCCAGACAATAACTCTCTCTTCTGCTACCGCAGTAACTTCATCCAGAAGAGCTTCTTCTCGAAGAAAATCATCGAAACTGCTACCAATATTGTTCTGTTCCATTTTTAAATATACAAAATAAGTACATCTCTTCAAGTATTCTTTCGACCCATTTAACAGCTCCAAAACTGCCGAAGTTGATGAATGTTAAAGTGGTCGAAATCGACCAGTTTGCAAATAGAGGCGGATTGGCAGAACGAGGCTCTTAGGCTGGCTTTTCAGTGACAACTTGAAATTTAACTCCAAGTCTTGTTGCTGGCCAATATTTTCTTGAAATAATTAATCCAATGGATTACATTTTGACAATGAATATTGCAACAATAAGAGAAACAATGGATAACGCATTTAAAAGTATAAAGAAAGGGCTGGAAGAGGCTGTTGATTATTCTAAAGGGAAAAAAGTAACGGTCAGGGTATTTTATCCGGAACCTGTTAATGTCAAGAGCATCCGACAAGGAACAAACCTTACGCAGGATGAGTTTGCTGCTGCATTCGGCATCAGCGTCGCCACACTGAGGCATTGGGAGCGGGGTGATCGAAAACCGCATGGCCCGGCATTGGTACTCCTCAATCTTGTGAAAAAAGCACCCGACACCGTATTGAATGTTTTGAACAGCTGATTTTCGGGCTGAGAGTAAAGAGAAGAATAGGGCCTATAAAAGACGGGGTTGGCGGGGCAGTAAAGGTAAAAAACTGACGAGGTATTGACGTAAAATAAGCTTATATTGCTGGATGTAGAGAGGTCGGGAAAAGCGACTTCAATCTCAAAAGTCCTTACCGATGAGAGAGTGATAATGGCCGAAAAGCTTAAGGAGATTCATCGATGAGCCGCAAAGAAATAGAGAACAAACATCACCAGACTTTTGAAGAGATAAAGTATATCAACTCAAATGGCTCGGAATATTGGATGGCACGGCAACTGGCGAAGATTCTCGATTATGCGGAATTTCGCAATTTTTTGCCGGTTATTGAGAAAGCTAAAAAGGCTTGTCAAAACAGCGGTCAAACAGTTGAATACCATTTCGTGGAGATGCACGAGATGGTTCTGATTGGGTCGGGCGCTGAGCGCAATATGGAATCTTATGCCTTTTCTCGCTATGCCTGCTATCTGATTGTCCAGAACAGCGATCCATCCAAGCCTGTTATCGCCAATGGGCAGACATATTTTCCTATCCAGACTCGCAGACAGGAATTGTCGAACGATGAGGCTTTTAAAAATCTCAAGGAGGAGGAAAAACGACTGTTCCTTCGCAACGAAATGCGCGAGCATAACAAACAATTGGTGGTAACTGCCCATCAGGCGGGGGTAGAAACCAATCTCGATTTTGCCATTTTTCAGAATCATGGTTACAATGGGCTTTATGGCGGACTTGATGCTAAGGGTATTCATCAGCATAAAGGACTGAAAAAGAGCCAACAGATTCTTGACAATATGGGCAGCACTGAGTTGGCAGCCAACCTCTTCCGTGCCAATCAGACAGAGGAAAAACTTCGTCGTGAAAATATTCAGGGAAAGGTTAAAGCCAACCGGACCCACTATGATGTCTGTAAAAAAGTCCGCCAAACCATTAAGGAACTTGGCGGCACCATGCCCGAAGACCTGCCGAAACCTGATGAGGATCTGAAAAAAATCGTCGGAGAAAAAGCTGGATGGACCAGCTAATGAACAGCAATCGGAATAAATTAACAACTTATAAGGCAATGCTTGCGAGCATTGATTTGAGCAATGAATGTTAAAGTGGTCGAAATCGACCAGTTTGGAAACAGAGGCAGATAGGTATTCGGTAATAACCTTATCGTTATTGGCTCATCAGAAAAAACCCATTTTTATTCTGCTTAAGCAATTCTGCGATTTCGGGTTACATCAAGTCTTATTGTTCAATAAGAGC
>SZXX01000019.1 GCA_005843825.1 Chlorobium sp. | reverse complement strand
GTCATTTGAAGAAACTTCCCGGACATTTTTTGCCTGCAGTCCCTTCTGGGTTGTATCAAGCTCGAAATCGACCTCTGCATCCTGATTCAGTACTTTGAAACTCTGATCAGACTGGATAGAAGAATAATGGACAAATATGTCCTCCCCTCCTTCTGGATTTAATAGGAACCCATACCCCTTTTTCCCATCAAACCATTTAACTTTACTTATTGCCATGATAAACAGTAAGATTTATCATTTATAAAGATAGACAACTACACTATAGCAGAAGTGGGTTGAATCAGATCAATTACAGCTGAAATATATATATAAATCCTGAATTATTTTACCATAATATGCAATAACACTATTGCATTACTTTTTTGACCCTTTCAGCAAACCAACATCATCTTCACTGCACTTACTATATATTAATTTTATTTACATACAATGAGACAGATTATCATCATTACGGGAGCAGGAAAAGGCATCGGCAAAAGCATTGCACTTGATTTTGCGAAAGCAGCAGTCAACAATAACGACTTTGAACCTTTACTGATCCTCGCCTCCAGAACAGCTTCGGATCTTGAGTCTGTTGCATCCGAGTGCCGCTCTTATGGGGCAGAAACAAATATTATTCAGACAGACATTGCTGATTTGACGGAGGTTGACCGGCTCGTTACAACGACAATGGAACGTTACGGAACCATTGACTGTCTGGTAAATAATGCCGGTGTTGGACGATTCAAGGCTTTAGGTGAAATGACGGAGGAAGATTTTGATTATACCATTGCAACAAACCTGAAAGGAACTTTTTTTCTAACGCAAAAAGTCTTTGCTGTGATGGAAAAGAAGAGATCGGGTCATATTTTTTTTATTACCTCGATTGCAGCCGAAACGGCATTCAAGAGCTCTTCGCTCTACTCGATGTCAAAGTTTGGCCAGAAAGGTCTGGTGGAGACAATGCGCCTCTACGCAAAATCCTGCAATGTCAAGATCACCAATGTGATGCCCGGAGCAGTCTATACGCCGATGTGGGGTGAAGTTCCCGATACAGTAAAAAACGTGATGATGATGCCTGAGGACATTTCAGGTCCTGTGGTGAATGCATATCTGACGACGCAGCGAACTTCTATTGAAGAGCTTGTTATAAGGCCGGTTTGCGGGGATATCAGCGAGTGAACAATGCAAAAGCTCTTGTGGGAAAGCCGCATTTTTTCCTGTATTTTCAGGTACTCCTTTTTAAACTATAAATTTGAACAATAATCGACCATGAGTCTGAAAGAAAAAATAGACCAGGATCTCAAAAGCTCCATGAAAAGCGGCGATAAAGTCCGCCTTAATGCAATTCGTTCTATCCGGGCCACTTTGCTTGAAAAAGAGGTATCGATTCGCGTTGGTGGCGTAGGTGTTCTTAATGAGGAGCAGGAGTTAGAGGTACTGGTCAGTATTGCAAAAAAACGCCGCGATGCCATTGAGCAGTTCACTGCGGGAAACCGTCCTGACCTTGCGGCTATAGAGCTTTCGGAGCTTACTGTTATTGAAGAGTATCTTCCTGAGCCAGTAAGCGATGATGAAGTTATTGCTATTGTGAAGGATGTAGTTACTAAAACAGGGGCAACATCCATGAAGGAGATCGGGAAGGTGATGGGAGAAGCCATGAAAGCGCTGAAGGGTAAAGCTGACGGCACCAAGGTTCAGCAAATCGTCAAATCACTGCTTTCAGCATAACCTCATCTTTTTTTACCATCATGCTTGATATCAACGTTATCCGTCAAAATCCGGAAGAGGTCGTCGACATGCTGCGCAGGCGCCAGCTTTCTTCCGAAGAACCAAAAGTTGCTGAACTTCTTGCCCTTGACAAAAAGCGCAAGGAGCTGGTACAGCACTCTGATGACCAGAAAGCTCTCAGAAACAAGGTATCCAAAGAGATCGCGGAGATTAAAAAAAGCGGTCAGGGATCAGGGGATGACCTGATTATTGAGATGAAGAGAGTTTCTGAAGATATAGCAGGAATGGATACACTGCTCAACCGAATTGAAGAAGAGATTGAAACTATTCTTCTCTGTCTCCCCAATAAACTTCACCACTCGGTACCTGCAGGACGCTCTGCGGAAGATAACCTGATGTTCAAAGAGCCGGTGAACTTTGAGTACGATCTGAACTTCGCGATAAAAAACCATCTTGAGCTGGGCAAATCCCTAGGAATCCTTGATTTTGAACGTGGGGCAAAGGTTAGCGGGGCCGGCTTTCCCGCTTATATCGGAAAAGGCGCACGCCTTGAACGCGCACTGATCAATTTTATGCTCGACCTGCACACAGAGAAGCATGGATATACCGAAGTGTTCCCTCCCTTTTTCGTCAATCAGGAATCGCTGAGGGGAACTGGACAGTGGCCAAAATTTGCCGATCAGGTGTACCATATGCAGGAGGACAACCTTTACGCCATACCGACGGCTGAAGTCCCGATAACGAATCTGCACAGGGGTGAAATGCTGGATCAGAGCGCTCTGCCGATATCCTATGCGGCCTATTCTGCATGTTTCAGACGGGAAGCGGGCAGTTATGGCAAGGATACCAGAGGGTTCCTGAGAGTGCATCAGTTCAACAAAGTCGAAATGGTAAAGTTTACCAGACCGGAAGAGTCATACAAAACTCTTGAACAAATTCGAGAAAACGCTGAAGCGATCCTCATCGCCCTGAAGATCCCTTACCGAGTACTGTTGCTCTGCAGTGGAGATATCAGTGCAAACGCTACGAAATGTTATGATATCGAAGTCTGGTCGCCTGCGGAAAACAAATATCTTGAAGCATCAAGCTGTTCGAACTTTGAGGATTACCAGGCAAGGCGTGCAAACATACGTTTCAAACCTGACAGCAAGTCGAAACCGGAGTTCGTGCATACCCTGAACGGTTCCGGCCTGGCGACCTCCCGACTGATGGTATCGCTGCTTGAGCATTACCAGACTCCGGAAGGCAACATACGGGTGCCGGAGGTTTTACGGCACTATACGAGGTTTGACGAGATTACTCAGGCTGCCGGGTAAGCCTGCAACGGCCTGCTATCAAGAAATTCACGGACCATACGGCTGACCTTTTCAACATCGATAAGAAAAGCGTCGTGCCCGTATGGCTCATCAAGATAGAGTATCCTTGATTTAGGAATAAACCTTGCAAGCTCTTCCTGCTCCTCTTTGGGATAGAGAATATCGGAGTTGATCGAGAGAATCTCAACAGGAACAGACAAGGAACGAAGCACTTCTTCATACTCTCCCCTTCCCCGCCCAAGATCGTGCAAATCCATAGCCTTAGTAAGCGTAATGTATGTATTGGCATCAAACCGCTCGACAAGCTTTCTCCCCTGATGATGCAGGTAGCTTTCGACCTTGAACGCACCTGTACTGCTCTGGATATCGCGACTGAACCTTGACTGGAAGTTCTCGAAACTGCGATAAGTGCACATGGCCATCATCCTTGCAGCTGAAAGACCTCTGGCCGGAGGAGTGCTCTGGGTGTACCATCCATCGTTCCAGTCACGATCAGCATAAATAGCCTGGCGTTGCGCTTCACTCTGACCAATGCACCATGCGGAATGCCGCCCGGAGGCACCCATAGGCATCAGAGCCTGTACCACATCAGGGTAGAGAAATCCCCACTCAAGCACCTGCATACCCCCAAGAGATGCTCCCACCGCAAGCTTAACCCGATCAATACCGAGACCGGCAAGCAAACGGCGCTGCACATGAACCATATCCCTGATGGTAATCAAGGGAAAATCAGGCCCGTAGTGAGTGCCTGTCTGTGGATTTAAAGAGAGCGGGCCTGTAGTACCATAACAACTTCCCAGTACATTGCTGCAGATGATGAAATCTGTAGTTTCATCGAACGCCCCTCCCGGGGAAAACATTCCTTCCCACCATGCATCGGCATCTGCAGAACCTGTCAATGCCTGGCATATCAGTATCACATTGTCTTTCTGCGGGTTCAGAGTTCCCCAGGTCCTGTAAGCCACCCGCAACGAAGGGAGTTGAGCTCCAAGTTCAGTGGCATAGGATTCAGTTGAATCGAAATAGTGCGTTTTATTGGAAATGATTTCTGTATATGCTCTCATGCGCTTTTTGTCAGTTTTGCAAAGGCTTGTTCAAAATCCGCCTTGATATCATCAATATGTTCAATACCTGTTGATACTCGTACCATATCGGCCGTAACCCCAGCTGCCTCCTGTTCGTCCAATGAAAGCTGCGAGTGGGTTGTTGACGCAGGATGAATCACCAGAGTTTTTGCATCTCCCACATTGGCAAGATGGCTGGCAAGAGAGACATTGTCAATAAACCCAACAGCTTTTTCATACCCACCCTTTATACCGAAGGTCAGCACGCAGCCATAACCATTAACGAGATATTTTTTTCCAAGTGCATGTGTGGGATGGCTCTCAAGACCAGGATAATTTACCCACTGGACCGCAGGGTGCTGCTCAAGCCAGCGGGCAAGTGCCATGGTATTGTCGGCGTGTCGCTGGACCCTGAGTGAAAGTGTCTCGAGCCCTTGCAGAAGCATGAAGGAGTTAAAGGGGCTGATTGCAGGACCGATATCACGCAATCCCTCAACTCGAGCCTTGATAATAAAGGCGAGTTCACCGAAGGTTTCGTGAAACTTCAAACCGTGATACCCTTCAGAGGGTTCGCTGATCAGTGGAAACTTACCGTTTCCCCAGTTAAAGCTTCCTCCATCGACAATGACTCCTCCCATCGATGTGCCATGGCCTCCGATCCATTTTGTAGCTGATTCCACAACAATAGAAGCGCCATGCTTGAGAGGACGGCAGATATAGCCGGAACAGCCGAATGTGTTGTCGACAATAAGAGGAATCAGGTTTTCGGCGGCAACAGCTGCGATTGCCTCAAAATCAGGAATATGAAAAGCAGGATTGCCGATTGATTCGAGATAGAGAGCCTTGGTGTTACTGTCGATAGCGTTTCGAAAACCTTCAGCGCTGCATCCTTCAACAAACTTGACACCTATGCCGAGACGACGAAAGGTAACCTTGAACTGGTTATAGGTTCCACCATAGAGATGGCTTGAGGAGACAATGTTATCCCCTGCCTCGCATAGTGTGGTGATAGCTATGAACTGGGCAGAGTGTCCGCTTGCGACAGCAAGAGCAGCCTTTCCCCCCTCAAGTGCGGCGACACGCTGTTCGAAAACATCGGTCGTCGGGTTCATGAGTCTGGTGTAAATATTCCCAAACTCTTTCAGGGCAAAGAGGTCAGCACCATGTCTGGCGCTGTCGAAAACATAAGAGGTAGTCTGGTAAATGGGAACCGCCCGGGACTTTGTCACCGGATCGGGGCGTTGGCCTGCATGGACCTGAAGCGTTTCAAACCTGTATGGCTGCTGAGTCTCGCTCATTGAAAACAATGGTTGAAAAATGCAGCTATCGCTCCCTAAAAGAGGAATAAACCCCTATCAAAAAAGGGCTTAAACGGATAATGTCTGAAGAAAGGTATGAACCTGCGGTAAGGCATGCATACCATCATCATTCCCGGTTCTTACTCCGGGATGGAATTGGCACCACTCATTGTGCAATGACGGTTGCCAAGGCTTCTCAGGGCCAGTCCCTCCACCTTTCTGGATGATAGCTTAAAAACTTGAAAAGAACATTTAGTTCAGTTAATCTACGACAGGGAATAGTATTTTACAAACAGCCTGAAGAGGGCAATGCACTTAAATGTTATTTATCATTTTCCATGATCACAGCACGAGAACTGGCTCTGAACGTCCTGCAGGCACTTGAGACCGACAACAAAAGATCAGATCAGCTGCTGCACCGGATGCTGCAGCACACGACCCTTAACCGTATCGACCGTGCTCTGGCAACCGGGTTGGTGAACGGAGTCCTCCGATACCGCAGTCAGCTTGACTTCATCATCTCACACTTCTACCACCACAAGCTTGAAAAAGCCGCACCGGTAATGAGAAATATTTTCCGCCTCGGTGCTTATCAGATTCTCTTTTTTGACAAGGTTCCGGACTGGGCAGCTGTGAACGAATGTGTAAAACTTGCACGAAAGTACAAGGGCGAAAGAATGTCGAAGCTTGTCAACGGTGTATTACGAAAGATCACTCCAGAAAGTGTAGCACTTGATGAGTGGCTGAAGGATAAAAGCCCGGAAGAGCAGCTGGCCACAAAATATTCGCACCCGCTGTGGCTGGTTGAGCGCTGGCTCGGAAACTACGGGAGAGAACAAACCGAAGCTACACTCACCTATAATAACCAGTTCCCTCTGTTCGGATTCCGGATAAACAGCCTCAGAACATCCCTGAAGGAGTTTTTTTCCGGCCTGGTGCTTGAGGCTGCAGCGCATGAAGAGTGCGGCATTGAAAACTTCTTTCTTTCAAAGGATTTCAACAGCTTTGAGCCTGCTGTAACTGAAGGACTCTGCAGCGTTCAAAATCCCACTCAAGGACTTCCCTGCCTGTTGCTTAACCCTCGACAAAAAAGTACTGTGCTTGACCTCTGTGCAGCACCAGGCGGGAAATCCACATACATGGCTGAACTGATGCAGAACCAGGGAGAGCTCACCTCTGTGGACCTTTATGAACAGAAACTCTTGAAGACAGAGACCCACTCCGAGGCCCTCGGCATAACCATCATCACCACGGTGGTCGCTGACGCAAGGAGCTACGTGCCTGAAAAACGACCTGACAGCATTCTGCTTGATGTACCCTGCAGTGGAACGGGCGTTTTAGGACGGCGTGCTGAACTGCGTTGGAAATTGACCCCCGCAACGCTGAAGGAGCTTCTGACGCTTCAGGCGGAACTGCTTGACCATGCCGCGGAACTTCTTGACGAAGGTGGTATTCTGGTGTATGCCACATGCTCCATCGAGCCTGAAGAGAATGCGCTGCAGATTGAGGCTTTTCTCCTTCGTCATCACGATTTTGTTGCGGATACAGAAAATGACAGCGTCCCTGAAGCATTCAGACAGGAGCAGGAAAATAAGGGCGCCATACTAACCCTGCCAGGCATGAATCCGGGTTTTGATGGCGGATTCTGTCAACGATTGCGCAAAACAAGACCGTCGTCAGATGGACACGCTGCATAGCCAGTTCAGGAGCGCTCTTGAGAATTTCCTGAATTATATGCTGATTGAGCGCAACTTTTCGCAAAACACAAGGGAGTCATACAACAACGACCTTAAGCGCTACCTCATGTTCATGCAGGAGAGCGCCAGAGAGATGAGGGGCATAACAGCGAGTCATATCGAACGGTTCATCAGCGAACTTTATGAGACCGGATTGGAGGCAAGTTCGATGGCCAGAAACATATCGGCCATTCGATCATTTCACAAATTTCTGGTTATTGAACGCGCCCTTGATACCAACCCGGCGGAAAATCTCCATCTGCCAAAGCTGGCCAGATACCTCCCTGCCGTTTTGAGTGTTGAGGAAACCATGCGCCTGCTTGAAGCGCCTCTGGGCAATACCGCTCAAAGCAAATATGGCTCAAGAGATAAGGCATTGCTCGAACTGCTTTATGCAACCGGAGTCAGGGTGAGCGAACTTGTAAACATACAGCAACAGAGTCTTTATCTGGAGGCAGGGTTTGTAAGGATTTTCGGAAAGGGATCGAAAGAGAGGCTTGTGCCGGTCGGTGACTCGGCTGTACAATGGGTAAATCAATACAGGACGGGGCTTCGCCTGTCGCTGGTGAAGGGGGACTCGGACGACTATCTCTTTCTTAATTCGAGGGGGAAAAAGCTGTCAAGGATGGCCATATACTCAATGGTGGAACACTATGCACAGCTCGCAGGAATTGAAAAAAAAATCAGCCCGCATACATTCCGCCATACGTTTGCAACCCATCTTCTTGAAGGCGGGGCCGACCTGCGCGCCGTACAGGAAATGCTCGGCCACAGTTCGATTGTCACTACACAGATTTACACTCATATCGACCGTTCCTTCATCAAGGAGGTCCATAAAACCTTTCATCCGAGGGGATGACAGAGATGGTGACGGCGATACGATGTTTTTCAGTATCCTTTTTTCTCAAGAATAAGCCTTTTCTTGTCGTGGCTCTCCATCTCTATTCTGAATGCGGCAAGATTCATATTCACATCAAGGAAAAAAAAGAGCAGTGACGTACTTAAACAGAGCATACTGCCGATAAATACAGCCGATAACACCATTGGCAGGTCTATATTTACCAGAGCACTGAGAAACAGCATGATAATGAGCATTGAAGCACCAAAACATGTCATACAGGCCAGCAGAATAGCAACACGAATATACCGTGCCCTTTTCCAGAGAATAGCCACCTCCCTGTTTATGCGCAGAACATACGACTCAGAATTTGACTCCAGATCATCAAGGAGTGATCTTGACCGGTCAATAACACGACCAAGGCGGTTGGTCATGGTCAGAAGAAGAAGACCAAGACCGGAAATAAGAATCATCGGTCCGATTGCGGTCTGAAGAATAGGGACAAGCTCCCTGAATGAAGTAACTGACATAGTATCCTTGTTAATAACATATAAAAACGATCATCATCATCATCTGTAACGCACTGTCAAAATAGTAATTCATCCAACACACGCAACCCAAAATCGGAAGTTTTGCCAAAGATTGACAATCCGATGAATCACGGAGGTCAAAAGGACAATTTATGACCTTAAAGTTATAACATGACCAGTTGCTGGCATGGCTGCTTTCAAATGCAGATGCTCTTCAAGGATAAAGCGTAAGCGTATGTCAATTTCTCCTTTTATGGTATCTTTAGAAGAAAAAAAGAGCAGGAAGACCATGATAAAACCTTTACTCCTTGAACAGAATACCCCTCAATACTCATGTTTGAATCAGTAATTGCCTTCGTGCAGTCCGCGGACCCAATGGCAATATATTTGCTTCTCTTTATCATTGCGTTTCTGAAAAATTTTTTCCCTATAGTCCCTTTTGATGCTCCTATTGCGTTAACAGGGTATCTGCTTGTATACAAAAAACTTAGTATCGTATTGGTTATTTTATGGCCTTCACTTGGCTCAACATTGGGGTTTATGGTTATCTACCTCATCAGCAGGAAGTTTGGAATGAAACTCTATGCCAGAGATATTTCTGCAACCCCTCCTCGATGGGGTGAAAGAATTCATAGGATTTTTCCGCCCACTGAGATGGAATTTATACGCAAACGGTTTGCTGCTCATGGTTATCTGGCTGTGCTTCTCAACCGCTTTCTTTTAGGCTCCCGGTCATTAATTTCTCCGGTTACCGGCTTAATGCACCTGAATGCTTTTCTGGTGCTCATTGCTGCAGGAATAAGTGCATCAATCTGGAATATCCTACTGGTTTACGGCGGGTATCTGCTCGGTAAACATTGGCAGAATATAGGTGAATTTGTTGTTCTGTACAGTGTTCCGGTAACGGTAGTTTTTGTTGTGGTCATTGTTTTTGCAGTGACAAAATATCGAAGGGAACGAAAGCGTCCAGAGCAGGCAAATCAATAACCCTTCTGCGGCCAACCTGAAGCAAATAATAATAAAGGAGATGGACCAATGGCAAAGAAAATGTTTGAAATCAAATGGCTGAGTGCGCCGGAAGATCATGATTATCCGGCGGCAAAATCATATTTGAGCATACTGTTCGAAGAAACATTTGCAAAGAAGATTGTGAAAGAATTGAAAAAAACACCAATTTCCAAGTTCAAGGCGAAAGACATTTTCAGGGCATCCTCGCTATCGCTTCTTGGCGTCAGCAATTCTCATGTTTTAAAGGATCAAAAGAAAATAGAATCCGGTGCTGCTATTGCTCCCCTTCTTTTAGTGCGGGATACCTTTAATGGCAAGCTCATCATTGCCGATGGATATCATCGGTTATGCGCAGTATATTCGTTCGATGAAGATGCGGTTATTCCCTGTAAAATCATTTAGCAGGTGTGCATCAAGCTATGGAGGGAACCTGAAAAAAACATTTTTAACATTCAATTAATTGCCGACATAAAACCTGAAGGAGTTTTGCAATGTTTGGACAAATGGATTTAGTGCTGATTGGTGGAGCCGTTCTTTTACTTTTCGGCCCATCTAAATTACCTGAACTTATGAGGGGAATGGGAAAAGGGGTGAGGGAGTTTAAAAAAGCCCAAAGTGAGTTTGAAGGTGAAATCAAAAATGCTATCGAACCTCCGGAGAAAAAAACCACTCAAAACAAACAAGAGGTTTAGGGGGGAACCGTTGGCAGTTGGGTGAGGAGAGAAAATAGATCCCTCACTGCGTTTCGGGATGTCAAGGGGATGTTGGACTGTCTGGTTTTGTAATTATCCACGGTGGCCCTAGGCAAGTTCAGTATCTGCTGACAAATCTTCTTTCACCCGGGGATTATAGCGGTGGCCATGTTATTATTTTGCCGGCTTGGACGCAGTGTCAGCTGATTTTGATTTCCCTCTTTTTTTTGGGCGTGATTCTTTCGCATCTGTAACATCGGAAGGATCCTGCTCGTCGGATTCCTGCCCGGAAGTATCAAGATCCTTTTCAAGTTCTTCTTCTGCGTCGTCTTGAAGATTAAGCTCTTCGTGAAGATCATCATCAGGAATATTCGGTATGGCAACAACTTCACTCTTGAGCAGTTCATCAATAATATCATCAGGGTGCACGATTTTTTTTCTGCGAACTTGCCTTTTGCCTTTCACGTCAGGAGCGATCAGCGTCAGCACCTCATGAATTGATGAATAAATATAGAGCTGTTTGTCCAGTTCCTGGAGTTTCAGCATATCCTTGATGAGCTTGCAGAGGGAGACAAAAATAACCACCCCTCCACTCTTGTTGGCAAACTCTTGAGCATATCGGATTGAGGATACGACCGTGGGGTCGATGGCTTTGACATCGGAAAAATCGATGATAAGGTTTTTGCTCTCTTCCTTGACAAGCAGGTCCGCAACTGTTGAGTTAAATCCTTCCCCATGACGAAAGTCAAAGATGCCTTCTTCGATTTTCAGGACGGTTATCTCTCTACGGATGGTAACTGAAGATTTCATGACTATTACGGTATCAAAATGGATGCACAGGCAAATGTGCTTGATTATAATGAAACTTTGCTCAAGATGATACATCTCTTTATTGACAGAATGCGAGGAAGATGTTGGAGTCAGAGAGATGAAGATAAAGCCCCCTTCGGTTATTCGATTTATTTATAAACGGTTATGATGATTTTTAGAAGACTGGCACCACACTATATCTCCTTTCGTAATGACTACCCTCTGCTAAGGCTATTTGGATTAAAGAAATACTTTCTCTTTGTTATCATTTTGACACCCCCCCATTCACCTCTTCAAGAAGGAGCTTTAATGGCTATCATGACGGAATTTCTAGATTTGATTGTTCCAATAAAAGTTATTGAGGAGAAATATCCTGGAGGCTGGGAGCGCTGTCTTAAAGACCATAGCGCAGCCTTGAACGCCCGGGTCTGGTTTGATACCTATCTTTTTCGGGATGGGGCTATGAACCATGACGCGATGAAGAGATTGCTCGATGAGTGGTGGAAATTAGGGTTTGAATGTTATGCTGAACAAGGTGGAATAATGTGCTGGAAGGATGTATGTGTTTATGAACGAATGGAAGGTGGTACAGGGATGCCATGTGACTGGTTAGTCGAAGTCCCAGACAGCCATAGTGTTTATTTAAAGGGGACAGAGCCTGGCGAGATCATTGGCCGTAATTGGGATATGATCGATGACTGGGATGAGTCGCAATTTCCGGCGGATTGAAAGACCTAACTTCAGCGATAGAGCCCTTTTTAATGTTTTTTTCAGAAAGAACTATTTGTTGAAAGAAACGGCAATATGCTGCTTAGTACCCTATAGGACGCCCTTTCGCAAGCCGGGGCTTTTTCTATTACTGCAAATTTCTTCCTGATATGAAGTAATGCAATACCACCTTTTGGCGTAATAACCATCTTTTAAACAAAAAAACAATGTTTTTTTAAAAATAAATAGCATTATTACATCATAAAGCATTAAAATCAACGTCTAGTTAGTAAACAACTCTCTTCCGTCGGAAATGGCAATTCAAAAACTGCAGGACTTATCAGTAACTGAAAAGTCTTCCTGGAAAAGCCATCATCCTGAGGCTGGTTATACCAAGGAGGCCAGAATACTGGACGGAGACATCGTTCATACGTGGGCTCAAGCCGATCATGATATAGAACTTGACTTCATGGATGCTGATCTCCTTAAGCTTGTACTCAGCGAAACCGGCCTTGTAAACAAGAAGTTTCATGTCATTTTTGATCTCAATCACGTTACTGATATTTCCTATTCCTACAAGAAGGCCATTACCGAATTGCTGTTTCATTGGCAGCCATTCCTGGGTTTGGTATGTTTTTTCAATGTCTGCCCATCCATGTCCGTCATCGTAGACTCTTTTGCTGCAGTTGCGCCTGATAATTTTTGTGTCCTTCAGACAGAAACATATCAGGATGCAGTGAAAAAAGCACTGGCATTCAAAGCAAATGATGCTTTATCAGAAAACGGTGAAAATGAAGCTGCAAGTGAACATTCGGAATTCAAACGACGGTTTCTAGGTGCTGTCGCAAGGATGTCGTGGCTCAACATTCTGGACTATCCAATCCCCGTCCCTGCTCCTGACAGTCAGTATTACCATTTTTTTCAGGCTATAGATGCATTACGCTCCGACTTCAAAGCAAAAGAGACAGAAAAAGAGAATGAAATAAAACAGATCCATCAGGATTATGAAACCCGAATAACTCAAACAATCATAAAAATGAATGCACAAGCAGAAGTTGGCAAAAAGTCCATCCATGAGTTTGAAGCACAGTTGGCTACTCTCAGGGCAAGGGTAGCAGCTCAGGATATGGAGCTAACAAGAGTGGCTACGGCAATTTCAGAAAAAACCAATGCACTGAGAAATCTCCTTGACCAGATACACTCTCTTGATATTGATACTGATGTAAAAAGGAAGATGACTGATGAATGCCTGAAACTCTTAGAAACAGAAACAATAGAAAAGCGCCTGAACATCGAACTAACTGAAACCGATTCTATCTTTCTTTCAAAACTGCAGAAAAAGCATACCAACCTGAACCAGCGTGAGCTGAGAATAAGCTTACTTGTCAAGCTGAATTATGACACCGTAGAAATTGCCAGGTCTGTGGGTATCTCAACAAGAGGAATGGAAAGCATACGCTACCGGATGCACAAAAAACTTGGTTTAGGAAAGCATGAATCTATAAAGACATATCTTTCAGATTTTTCAACAGCGTATTAATTTCTGGAGTATACTATCTCGACTTCCTTGATCAGTCTGTCTTATCAACACAATTGAGTACGAGCAATAGTGGAAGACGAAAGAAATACTCAAGGAATATGGAAGTACAGTAAAAGGGTGGAATGCGGACAATTATCCTGCGGCTGATCTACCCAACCACCCGCTTGGGGTTGAACAACATGCAAAGACACACCAATAGTGCCACGATCCGCAATCTCTTGATTTTTTCGGCCGTTGCTGTCTCTGCCGGCTGGATCGGATGGGAATTGGATCACCTCGCGGGATCATCACATATACTTGGTCCAGGTCAGCTTTTCTGGCTTGTCATGCCATTTGTGACGGCAGTGCTTTTACGAACTTTTGGAGGTGATGGATGGAAGGATGCCGGCTTGCGCACAGTGCTGAAAGCAAATGCGTTATGGTATGCTTTCGCGTTTTTTGTATTCCCCGTAAGTGCATCAATCGTTGTTGTGATCGGCCTCCTTTCAGGGTTAACCATAGTGCCTTATTTTTCAACAGCGATGGCAGGAGCGCTCTTGAAAGCAGTGATAGCAGGACTTCTCCCCTCGCTCTTGAAAAATATTTTTGAGGAGTTTGCCTGGCGTGGATATCTCGCACCGAGAATTACCTCGCTGGGTATGAATGATCTTGCCGGACACGCTCTGGTTGGAGTAGTATGGGCCGCATGGCATGTTCCGTATTACCTCTTTTTTCTAGATCGCCCTTCTTTTGTATCATATACTTCTCTGAGTTTCACAGTCTTTTTTCCAATGATGTTTGCCGGTGTTATCGCAATGTCATTAGTGTACGGAGAGATCAGGCTTCTGACTCAATCGGTATGGCCCCTGCTGCTGCTCCATACCGTCAGCAATGCTGTCGGCAGTCCCCTTTTACTTGGTGGCTTGATCAAGATAGCACCAGGTGCGGAAGTGCTTGTTTCTCCTGGACCTGGTTCAGTTCTCAGCATCATTTTATACTCTGCAATCGGTGCGGGGTTATACCGGTTCAGAAATCGAAAGGTGTCAGGGGAGTGTTGTGCTTCACAAGAAAAAAAGAAATCAGAGAGCAAAGCGTAAGGCTCTGGAAAAAGGAGTAGTGAGGAATGGAGCAAAAAAAAGCGGGGAAAAATTCCCCGCTTTAACTTAACTATAGATGGCAAGGCTTAACCGTTGCGTTTCTTTTTGTTGCCTGTAAAGAATGCTGTTTCTTTTCCTGCCGGTTTAAAAGGCTTCTTGAAGCTCTTTTTTATGCCGTAAGGTGATGACTGGCGCTCCTGATCCTCCATTTTGGTAAGCCTTAGCTGACGGCCACAGACCCTTACCTTTCTGAGTTCATGAAAGACGTTATCCGGCATTCCCTGAGGAAGTTCAACTGTGCTGTATGCATCGTTGATTGAAATCTGACCGACTGACTCCGGATCGAGACCGACCTCGTTGAGAATAGCGCCAAGAATATTACCTGCTTTCACACCATCCTTGCTGCCGACCTCAATTCGATACCTCTCTTTGCCTTCTTCACCATAGGTCTCGTCTTTTTTTCTTCGTTTAACCGGGCCGCGGTCTCTGTCAGAAAACCCACGATCTCTGTCAAAACTTTCCCTGCTATCTTCACGGGGTCTTGGCTTTTCAGGCTTGTTGGATAACAGCAGAGGTGTCTCTCCTTGAACCATCGATGCAAGTGCGGCTGCCGCTTCAATTGCGGGAACATCATGCTCGTGGCAGTACTGCTCGATAAGACTGGTAAAGAATCCAAGATCTTCAGCGGCAATCGTATCGGTAATTTTCTGATTGAACTTTGCAACCCTCTTGTTGTTGATGACTTCTGTTGAAGGAAGCTCCATCAATTCAATGCGACTGTGGGTAGCTCTTTCAATAGAACTCAGCATATTTTTTTCACGTGGAGATACAAACAAAATGGCATCGCCTGCACGGCCAGCACGTCCTGTTCGTCCTATGCGGTGAACGTATGATTCGGTATCGGAAGGAATATCGTAATTGATAACATGACTGATGCGTTCGACATCGAGTCCACGTGCCGCCACATCGGTGGCAATAACAATGCTCAGCGCTCCATTCTTTAATTGTTCAACAGTGCGTTCACGCTGATTCTGGGCCATATCTCCGTTCAGTGCTGCCGCACCATAACCACGGGCCTGAAGTTTTTCAGCAAGCTCGAGCGTCATTGTTTTTGTACGAACAAAAATAAGCATGCCATCGAATGGCTCGACTTCGAGGATTCTTGTCAGGATATCAATCTTGTGACTTCCGCCGACAATCCAGTAACGCTGGCGAATGGTATCGACAGTGGTGGTTTTTGACTGGATGGTAACTTCTGCGGGCTTATTGAGGTACTTTTGTGCAATACGGCGGATAACCGAAGGCATGGTTGCAGAGAAAAGGGCAACCTGACGACCTTTTGGTGTCTGATCAAGGATCCATTCGACATCGTCGATAAATCCCATGCGAAGCATTTCATCGGCCTCATCAAGCACAAGACACTTTAGAGAGGAGAGATTAAGTGATCCACGCCGCATATGATCCATAACACGGCCAGGTGTTCCGACAACAACATGCACACCACGTTTCAGCATGCGAAGCTGAATGCCGTAATCCTGTCCACCATAAATTGGTATAACATGGAAACCCTTAAGATATTCGGCATAACGCTGAAAAGCTTCGGCAACCTGTATGGCAAGTTCCCGTGTCGGAGCCAGGATAAGAGCCTGAGGTTCGGCTTGTTCAATATTGATGTTGGAGAGTATCGGCAGGGCAAAAGCGGCGGTTTTTCCTGTGCCGGTCTGTGCCTGTCCGAGGACGTCACGTCCTTCTAAAATAAGGGGAATTGTCTGAGCCTGAATCGGGGTGGGATTTTCGTACCCGACTTCTTCAAGGGCTCTCATTATCGGTTCTGCGAGCTGAAGGCTGCGGAAATCCTGCGGCAATAATTGCTGTTCTTTCATTTGTATATTTTATTCCAGATCATTGAGAAAAAAAGCCTCGTATGAGGCGGGAGTGGCAGCAATGCAGGAAAGAAAAAAATGAAGAAGAGTTCTCATCAACCGAAAACATCCGGGCAACTTCAGAAAATACCGAGCGCCATCGTTTCGTCACAAACACTGGAAATACTCAAGGCCTGTATGACCATATATCCCTGTGTCCTTTCTTAGCATATTCACCACGCATTTAAAACGTCAGCATAGTACGATTTTTTTTTGCCAAAGACGAATTTATTATGAGGTAAGGAACCCGAGCATGGTTGTGAGTGTGAGTGAGGATAGATACAACCCGAACGGTCGGGATGACAAAGAAGATTCAATTCGGTTGGGCCAAAATAATTAAGGTCGAGTGAACAAAAAAAAGAGCTATGATGACGGAAGCCGACAAGTGACTTTTTTATTACCTTTATGCTATTTACCGATGTAATGAGCATGAAAAATTTCGTTATGCATAGCTTCTCCCTCTCTTTCTATTCTCTTTTTTTCCCGTTTTTTCACGGTATTGCAAAACTATTCAGCCCACTTTCTCCTAAACTTCGAACTTTTTTTGAAGTTCGAAAGGGAGTGATCGATGAACTTGGGAAAAAAATCAGTCATTTACCCTCTTCTGCTTTCAGGGTATGGATACATGCCGCATCTGTCGGGGAATTCGAGCAGGCACGTCCTATAATTGCTTTATTGAAAGAAAAACGGCCGGACATTATCTTTTTTGTCTCTTTTCTTTCTGATTCAGGATACAATGCAAGAAAAAACTTTCCGGATGCCGCCGCAGTTTTTTACCTGCCTGTTGACTCGCGCGCCAATGCAAAAAAACTGGTCGATTTGCTCAAGCCTGATGTACTGCTTCTCATGCGCTATGACTTCTGGCCAAACCATCTTCTGGAAGCAAAAAAATATGGCGCAAAACTAATTCTCGCTGCGGCGGTGCTGCAACAAAATGCTCCGTATTTCAAGCCTGTGGTGAAAAGTTTTTATACAAGCATTTTCCATCTTTTCGATCATATCTATACTGCAGCTTCAAAGGATACTCTTGCTTTCAGGGAGAGATTCAAGTGTCTGCAAACCCAGACAGCAGGAGACCCGCGGTTTGATCAGGTTTTACTACGCAGTAAAAACCCGGGGAGGGTTGATCACTTTAAACCTTTCTTTGAAAACAAGACTGTTCTGGTTGCCGGAAGCGTGTGGGATAAAGACACTACTTTACTCCTTGCAGCCTGGCAGGAACTGGCAGTGCGCCCCTGTCTTATTCTTGTGCCTCATCAAGTACACCCTGAAAATATGGCGCGTCTTTACCACGATCTTCAAAACCGTTCTATCGCGTTTGTGAAGGCTTCAGCTATGAACGAAAAATTTGATCCTGAACGGGAAGTTCTCGTCATTGACCAGACCGGATATCTTGTGGAGCTTTATTCAATAGCTTCGATAGCTTATGTAGGTGGAGGATTCGGCGTCAATGTCCATAACACGCTTGAGCCTGCGGTCTATGGTATTCCTGTGGTATTCGGCCCCCGCTATCACAACTCTCCTGAGGCAGAAGGTCTTGTGGAAGCAAACGGGGCTTCAGTTATTCACGATCAGTCGACACTTTCGTCGTTACTGAACGAGATGGTTACCAATACCGATGAAAGAGAGAAGAGAGGAAAGGCCGCTGAAACATTTGTGAAAGAGAGAACCGGAGCTACAGCAATAATAGCCGATAGTATTATGAACCTGCTCTAACCCCGAGAGAGCGTTCTAGGGAACTAACGTATCCTTAACTGCCTTGAATGGCACAATTTTTGGCACTGGAACTGGGCGCTTGCGATACCTCTTGGACCAGCCCTGTATGGTATATGCCTTAAAGGTCTGCGTGGCAACTACCACGCCTGTGATTTTCACCTGTTTTCCAGGAAGAAGATGGGTGCCTGGCCGAACCTCGGTATCGCTGATATCAATCTGCCAGATATTTTTGTTAAAATCTCTTATAACAAGGATATGTTTATCCTTCTGGTACTGAATAACCTTCCCGCCGAGTAAACCTTTTTCTGCATGCGTCCATCGGTGTTCATTGGCATATACCAGCTTGTTATACACATGTAAATTTTCAATAAGATAACGGTGAATATACTTGCCGACATCAATCGTATTCAATCCAACGCTGAGTAAAAGACTTGCAAACAGAGCTCCAGCTATAACCTTAGTTGTAGCATAACGGTAGCCTGTTTTCGTATGCCGAAATCCGAAATAGGCGACAATGGTAAAAAGAGCAAGAGTTGCCAACCATACATAGGGTATGCTTGCTACTATTTCAGCAATTAATGGCCGTTCTGCTAAAAAAAGGTCGATGTATTGATGATCCTCAATGAAATCGTTATCAATGAAAACATAAATAGCTGTGGCCATAGCAATACTGCCGGTTAAGACTGAAATTGCAGCCAGCAGCCAAAAACCGAATCGCTGAAGAACGAAGTGCCAACGTGGAATAGGCACTGCATTTCTTTTTTCGATTTCTTCCAGAATTGATTTTGATCTATCCTTAAGCATAATCATGATATCTAACGCTCTTCTAAATAACTTTTTATCTTTTTCTTGGCACGATTAATCATTGTAGCAACTGTTCCTTCAGGTATCTGTAAAATATCTGAGATTTCTTCATAGCGCTTTTCTTCAAAGAATTTTAAC
Source organism: Chlorobium sp. (assembly GCA_005843825.1). Lineage (GTDB taxonomy): Bacteria > Bacteroidota > Chlorobiia > Chlorobiales > Chlorobiaceae > Chlorobium. The sequence goes on along the minus strand of SZXX01000019.1, from coordinate 18,567 downwards.
ACAATGATTTCACGACTTTTAGGATCAAGCCGGTCAACAGCTGCCTGAATTTCCGATGCCGAATGCTTTTGACCATCCTCGTTCGACAGCTCTAAATCATCAACAACTTTTTCAAAAAGAAATAAATCCCCCTCTCTCTCTAATACACTCGGGATATTCTTTTCCTTTCGAAATGAGCTGATTATTTCATTATGTGCGATTCTGTAAATCCACGATGAAAACTGAAGTGAGTGATCGTAATCATTGAGATGAATGTAGGTTTTGATGAATATCTCCTGCAGCAAATCCTGCGCTGCACTGGTATCGCGACATCCCAATCGGGTTATATATCGTAAAAGAGGGGCTTCATAGCGACGAACGATTGCAGCAAACGCATTTTTATCAGCAAGTGTCTGAGTAACCAGATCCTGGTCTGTATACTGCGATTGTTCTTTATGTCGTGAAGTATCGGCCATATCCTGTAAAAGATCCTGAATTTCAGTGTTGTAATCTTTCTAGAGTAACGCTATAGCCAGCTATACTATGTATGTTCGTAAAGGGGGATGACCTGCTCTGAATCCCCGGGTGCATTTAATCCAATCGAGGCTTAACACCCTTAATATCGTGGAAAGAAACAACACCAAGCAAGTGATCACTCTCATCGGTGATCGGTACGGCACGGAAGGAGTATCGGGAAAACATGTCAACCGCATCCTGCAGAGTTTCATCAGGACTGAGGGTGATGAGGTTATCGGTCATAATTTCCCCAAGTGTCTGCTCCGGCTCAGCGGCAATCAGCTCACGTAAATCAACAACTCCCTGAAGTATATTCTCTTCATTGACAACATAGACATACATAATGACATCCATGTCACCGGCAACGTCACGATAATTGTTAATGACATCCCGGACTATGGTCTCATACGGCCGTTTGATAACCTGCTGCGTTGAGTAGAGCATGATGTTTTCATCGTTCTGATCAATAATCTGCTGCACTCTCTGTTTGTTTTCACTGTCAACAAACTCAATAATTTCATCGGCTTCCGAAGCCGGCAGCACGGAAAGAATATCAGCAACCTGAGCCGGACTCATTTCGTTAATCAATTCGGCTGCCCGCTCTTTTTCCATTGAGCGGATAAGCTCACGCTGCACTCTCGGCTCAACCTCTTCGAGGGTATCTGATGCCAGTTCCGGTTCAATTTGATTGAATACTGCCATACGCTGACTGCCGTCAAGCTCCTCGAGAATATCAGCCAGATCGACCGGGTGGATATCGTTGATATTTTCCTTAAGTACATTGAGCTTGACATTGCCTTCAAAGCTGCCGATAGTGTCGGGCAGAGGCTGCACATAAAGCCAGGAGATACTGGATCCCTCTTTGTATTTAGCAAGGTAATTTGCAAGCTTTTTAAACCCCATTCGCCGGAGAATACGAAAACGGTTGAAATCTACATCGGTGACAAAAAGCCGGTCGTTCTGAAACAGAAGCTTGACATCATAGACCACTTCAACCTCATGGCCATCCATATCAAGTATCTTCTTGTCAAGAATGTAGTCTTTCAGAAAAATATAGTTGTCGAGGGGATTGAGTTCGTACCCGTCAGTGCTGGTGATTTCTGAAACAATTTCAGTGTTGGAAATCAGGGTGATTTTATCCCATGGAATCAAAAGGCGAGGGTCACCGTATGGCTGGTGAACCAGCAGGTGGGTAACTTCGGGGACTTTACCAGCGTTCTCCTGTATAACGAGATCTTTAAGCTTGCCGATTGAACGTGTCTTCAAATAGATTCGGCGGCCGACAATCTCGCTCAGGTAAAAGTCACGATCAAGAACTGTAACCATTGGTGTTGGGGTTTTATAAAACCGTGATGAATTTGTAGATCATCAAAAGCACAAGCACAAAGAGGTAGACCCGAAGAACCGCCAGGGAAAAACTGACACCTTTTGACATTTCAATTTTAGGTTTGGCATAGCGCTGGTTGATCTCGCGGATCTTTCTGATAAACTGTTTGAGCATCCTCATAATCTGACAGCCTCAATTACTTGAAAAGATTAGGGAAAAGCGCACTTATGCCATATAACGTGGACAGTATTATAATCATGACAACGATCAAGGTACTGACAATATTCTGCAACGGGGTATTGGCATACTCCCCCATTGTCTTTTTATCGTTGAGCAGCAAAATCAAAAAGACCAGTGCTGCAGGCAAGAGAGTCACCGCTACAACCTGAACAAAAAGCGTTATGAGCACAAGCGGAGCGCCAGGAATCAGAGGAACGACACCGGCAGTAGCCAGAGTTATAAAAAAAGAAATATAGAACCAGGGGGCTTCCTTGACCTTGGTGTTAAGCGAGTGCGCCCATCCGAAAATTTCTCCAAACGCCCACGAGCTTGCAAGTGAAATACAGATTGCCCCCAGGAGACCGGCATCAAACAATCCAATTGCCATGAGCGCACCAATATAATGATTGGTCTTCATCAACATTCTGGCCGCGGTGGCGGCATCATCGATTGGTGCACCATTCAGGAGTGTTCCGGTTACAATCACGATGAATATCGCAACAGCAACGGTGATGATTGAACCGATAAAGGTATCAAGTTTGCCCATTTTGATATCTTTTTCCTGCAGGCCTTTATCGACAACTGAGCTCTGCTGAAAAAACAGCATCCACGGTGCAATGGTGGTGCCGATATTAGCCATAAGCAAAAAAAACAGCTCATTATTGAAGCCGCCGGGAAGATTGGGAATCAATCCCTGACCTAAAATGCTTGATATTGAAGGGTTAACCATGAATGCTGCCGGGATGTAAATAAGGTTCAGCAAACAAAACCCCAAGGCAATCTTTTCCCATGTCCAGTATCGGCCATTCAGAACAATCATACTCATGAGCAGGACGACCAGAATAACGGTCAACCAGGCGGGAACACCAAAAATACTTAACGCAGCGGTCATGCCGACAAATTCAGTGACCAGCGTCAGCCAGTCCACAAACATAAGGTCAATAAGCGAGAACCATCCCCAGAATGCACCGAAACTCTCAAAAATAGCCTCAGCATGCCCTCGTTTGGTAACCGCACCAAGCCGGACCGTCATTTCCTGAACGTAATATGCCACGGGAATAAGAAGAAGGAGAAACCATATCAGGTGATAACCGTATTTGGCTCCTGTAGCTGCGTAGGTGGTAATACCTCCAGCGTCATTGTCTGCAATCATCACGACGAGGCCCGGCCCTGCAATAACCAGGTAAAGACGAATCGATTTCCAAACTTTTTTAAACCGGTAGTAGAGAATGGAAAAAAAATCCATATCCGTTAAGTTGGACGTTGACGAAACCCGGCATTGATATTAAGAAGGAAAGGACAGGCATCGAACTCCAAGGTGTTCATACTCACCATTCGATCAGGCGCAAATTTACAACACTATGTCCACTTTACAAAGTGGTTTTGACAATCTCTACAAGAGGCATCAGTGTCGAGATACCATATATGAGGTATTTTTTGATATTCACTTGCAAGCTCTTAATATATTGATCTTTATAGGTAACAAAGGATAAATGAGGCAAGACATTTTGGAAAGCACACCTCATTTTTTCAAAAAAACACTTGACTAAAAAGGACTACATATTCATGCCATTGCCGGTTACTTCGAATCGCGCTTTTCTCAAACTGTTATCTTTTCGGATTTTAATTGTTCTCGCCTATCAGATCATGGCGATTGTTGTGGGCTGGCACATTTATGAACTGACACATGACACCCTTGCGCTCGGCTTTATCGGACTTGCCGAAGTCATACCCTACTTCTCGTGCGCGCTGTTCGCCGGCCATGCGATAGACCACTATTCCCGACGCTTGTTCGGTGTGTTCGCCTGCCTGATGCTGGTACTCAATGCGCTGACGCTCACTGCTGTTTCGGCAGGCTGGATAAGCGGCAATCCTTCGTGGTGGATTTATGGTTCTATTGCTGTTGGCGGAGTAGCTCGTGCATTTATCGGCCCATCGTACAGCGCCATGTTTGCACTGATCTTGCCACGTGATCAATATGCCCGTGCATCTGGAATCGGTAGTTCTGTATTCCAGTTGGGGTTGGTGACAGGACCTGCTTTAGGGGGTATCCTAGTCGGATTGGCAGGAAAAACTACTGCCTATAGTGTTGCAACAGCCCTATGCCTTGCCGCTGCAGCGGTGCTGTTCTCTATCCGTATGGAGGAACCTCCAGCGGCAGAGAGCACACCGATTTTTACAAGCATTGCAGGCGGATTACGCTTTGTGTTCAGCAATCAGATCATTCTTGGGGCGCAGTCACTGGATATGTTTGCGGTGCTCTTCGGGGGCGCTGTTTCCATGTTGCCGGCTTTCATTCATGATGTCTTTCATTATGGCCCGGAAGGGCTTGGAGTGCTTCGGGCAGCTCCGGCAATAGGCGGTTTGATAACCGGGTTATTTCTCTCACGCCACCCAATCAATCTCCATGCAGGAAGATGGCTGCTGGCTGCTGTCGCAGGCTTTGGCATCTGTATCATCTCGTTTGCCGTATCAACGAACATTTGGTTTGCAGGCCTGCTTTTGCTGCTTTCGGGGGTTTGCGACGGAGTATCGGTGGTCATGCGCACAACCATCATGCAACTCGTGACACCCGATGCCATGCGCGGCCGTGTTTCAGCCATAAACGGCATTTTTATTGGCTCTTCTAATGAACTTGGGGCTTTTGAGTCAGGTTTTGCGGCACGGTTGATGGGACTTATACCGTCAGTAATTTTTGGTGGAATAATGACCTTGAGTGTCGTTGCCACAACGGCAAAACTGGCACCAAAACTCCGCCGGCTGGAACTGCACCAGCTCTATTGATCCGAAGGAACGGATTAAAAAAAGTTCCGGAAATAATACGTGAGGACTGTTTTTTCCGTACTTTGCTGTAGCGATTGATATACTTTGTTTCTGTCCCCCCCTTATTATGATATGAAGATCATCTCTTCTGAAACACCCTTGACACTGCATTCAATGTTGAAAAATTATCTGATAAAAATCAGTGAATTCGTTCAGCATAGCACCAACGATCATATGAAGCAGGATGCCGTATGAATGTGATTCATTTCTTAAAATCCTCTATTCGTCAAGGAACCCAGATTTCGCATTTCAATATCATTGCGGGATCGCTTATTGGAGCTATCGGTCATTTCGGGCTCTATTTTGTTTACAAATTTATTTTCCATAACAGGTGGGAAAATATGCCGGTACGCCTGGTTGGTGTGGCGCTCTGTATCGGTGTCCTTTTCAGAGTCAGAAACCCTAATTTTCTTGGGAAGTATTTTGTCTTCTACTGGCACACCATGCTCATTTATATGCTTCCGTTCATTATCACACTCTTTACGCTCAAAAATAATTTTGATGAGCCCTGGCTGACCTGGGAAGTTTTCATGATTTTTGTTCTTATATCATTTGTTCCAAATTTTTTAATGTTTCTGTTCGATTTAGGTATCGGAGTAGCAGCAGCATTTATAGCATTTCAGTTTATACCTCCTTTTTTTGCCCTTGAACCAACATTCAATATCGGTCATTATTCCATTGTTGCTGTGTTTTCCATCCTGGCCGGATTCATGATCAGCTTAAGCAATCTGAAAGGCATTATTGCCACAGAAAATAACACTGTATTGCAGATCCTTGCATCAAGTATTGCTCACGAGATGCGAAATCCGTTAGCACAGGTAAAATTCAGTTTTGAACGGATATTATCTGAAATTCCAATCAAACATTCGAATTCAATAACTGAACAAATATCGAGTGAAAGTCTTGGCAAGGTTTATCTCAGTGTAGCACAGGGAAAGATGGCTGTAGCTCGTGGAGCACAGATTATTGACATGATTCTCAGTGAAACCAGAAATAAAATCATTGATCCTAACTGTTTTTCGTATTGCTCATGCTTTGGCATTACTCTTAAGGCGCTTGATGAATATGGTTATGAATCAGATCAAGACCGGCAAAAAATGACATTGGATTGTAATGACGACTTTCTCATAAAAGTGGATGAGACCTTGTATGTGTTCGTTCTTTTCAATCTGATTATCAACGCCTTTTATTTCATGAAGCCACATCCAGACGCCAGAATCTCTATTCGTCTTGAGAAGGGAGGCTCGCATAACAGGGTTTATGTAAGGGATACAGGGCCGGGAATACCGGCAGAGAACCTTACACTGCTTTTTGATGCCTATTTTACATCGGGTAAAAAAGGAGGAACAGGTCTGGGTCTTTCTTACTGTAAAAGGGTGATGCGAGCGTTCAATGGAGATATTACCTGCAATTCCGTACTAGGTGAGTATACAGAGTTTATCCTGACTTTTTCGATCGTTAAGGAGAAGGAAATTGCCGAATACAGAAAAAAAATAATAGCCGATCATCTTGATATTTTTCGTGACAAGCGGATTCTTGTGATAGATGACAAGGTTGCGGACAGAAAACAGGTGATACATTATCTTAAACCATTTAAAGCTGATATCGACGAAGCAGGTGATGGAGCTGAAGCAATAGAAATGATAAAGCAGAACCATTATGATGCTCTGTTGATGAACCTGAACATGCCGGTCATGAATGGCTTCGAAGCAACCGAAGCAATAAGAAGCGGGAAAGCCGGTATATTATCGATTGATATTCCGATTATTGGCCATACTGCAGACCCCCTGTATATAGCTCGCGCTAAAACAGAAAAAGTGGGGATGCAGGGATTTATTACAAAGCCTGTTCAGGAATTTGAGCTGATAAGAAGCATTGCCGCGATTTTCAATCTAAAATATTTCAACAGTGCCCTGGCATTTTCCGGAATGACTGTTATGCTTGTTGACGATGCAAATGTCATCAGGTTGTCGTTGCGCTGGCTGCTTGAAAAATTTAATATTAACGTTATTGAAGCAGTCAATGGAACAGAGGCACTTAAACATTTGAGAGATAACAGCATTAGCTGCGACCTTATTCTGATGGATATTCAGATGCCTGGACTTGACGGCCTTGAGACAACTCGACAAATTCGCACTGATCAAAGTATTCGCTTCAAAGATATTCCAATCATCGGCCTCAGCGGGGAATCGGATGAAACAGAAATATCGAAGGCATTTGATGCTGGAATGAATGATTATGTGGTTAAACCCGTCGATAACCAGGCACTAATACGAAAAATCGGGCAATGGACGAAGATAGAATCTGTTAATCACGTTCATTGAATTGATATTTTAACTTCTCCCAGTATGGATCAGCGGGATTTTCGGCTGCCAGACTCTCCAGAGCCGATGTATAATTTGACGTTATGATGAACTGCCGGATATTACCCTTTGACTTGATAAAGTCGCTTTGCTCCATGGTTTTCAAAAAAAAAATGCGCAAACAAACTATTGAGAACAACCTGACATGAAACGTATCGCAAAAAAGCTTACCGAACTTATCGGCAACACCCCGTTGCTTGAACTTCAGAATTTCAATCAACAGCATCAAACACAGGCCACTATTATTGCGAAGCTTGAATACTTCAACCCTGGCGGCAGTGTCAAAGACCGCATAGGTTTTGCAATGATTGAGGATGCTGAAAAAAAGGGCTTACTGAATAAAGAGACCGTCATCATTGAACCGACAAGTGGCAATACCGGGATAGCGCTGGCATTTATTGCCGCTGCTAAAGGATACCGTCTTATACTCACTATGCCTGAAACCATGAGCATCGAGCGAAGAAACCTGCTCAAAGCGCTTGGTGCCGAGTTAGTGCTCACAGCCGGATCGGAAGGTATGACGGGAGCAATAAAGAAAGCGGATGCACTCCATGCGGAAAATAAAAATTCATTTATTCCGCAACAGTTTAAAAACCCTGCAAATCCTGAAATCCACCGTTTGACAACGGCTGAGGAAATATGGAATGATACTGATGGAGCTGTTGATATATTTGTCAGCGGAGTGGGGACAGGCGGCACAATAACCGGTGTCGGTGAGGTACTCAAACAGCGGAATCCTGAGATACAAATCGTGGCTGTTGAACCGTTCGATTCACCCGTTATTTCGGGAGGAAAGCCTGGTCCTCATAAAATACAGGGTATCGGCCCAGGATTTATCCCTGAAATTCTGAACACAGAAATAATTGACGACATCATTCTCGTAAAAAATGAAGATGCCATGCGCACCAGCCGCGAACTGGCCAGAGCTGAAGGTCTGATTGTCGGGATATCTTCTGGGGCCGCCGTTTATGCTGCGTTGCAGCTTGCGCAGCAGGAAGAGAACGTTGGAAAACGCATTGTGGTTATCCTGCCGGATACAGGGGAAAGATATCTCTCAACCATGCTCTTCCAGTTTGATGACGAGCTTTTAAATATGTAACAAGACAAGGGGAGAGCAAGGGTTTTCGCCGCGTCACAATCAGTCAGACTGAATGGGAATCAGGATATCTCCATTTTTTCGATCAAAACTCTTTTCTTGTGATTATGTATATTGTTGCTACTTCTTTTAATGACGTTTAAACTTCTGAAACCATGGTGGCAAGAATTCAGAACCTTTACCTGTTCCTTGCAGGATTGCTTGCTGCAGGAAGTATGTTTTTCCCTTTCTGGAGCTTCAGTGCAGGGAAAATTTATGTCATTTCGGATTTCGCTTCATTCAGTACCTCAGGCATTCCGTATGTCAATGGAGCCTGCTTTTCTGCCGGAATATTTTCGCCTTTGACAACGATCCTCTCGCTTGCCGCCATCTTTTTCTTTAAGGACCGGGTTCTCCAGAGCAAGCTCATCCTCTTTGCCATATTTCTTTTTCTCGGTAATCTTTTCTCGGGACTAACGGCGGCTCATTTTCTGAACCAGTATTTTCAAAGCATCGGCACTGCAGTAACGCATACCCCTGAAGCAGGCTTTTTTATAATGCTTCCTGAACCCGTCCTTTTCATACTGGCACTGAAAGGGGTTAAAACTGATGACAAGATTGCCAATGCATACAAAAGGCTCTAACAATGCTTATTGTCTGGTCTGCAGGTGATCCTCACGGTATTGGCCCGGAAATCATTCTGAAAAGCTTTCTTAAACTTGAGAACTCCGAGAATTCGTTTTTTGTCTGCGGATCGTTTTCCGTAATGAACTATTACAGAGACGCGCTTGATCTGCCTGTGAAACTGGAACTGGTTGACGAAATCTCGTCAATAAAGAAGATTGATGCTGCCCGAAGCGGGGTCCTGCACGTCATTAATGCCGCTGAAGCTGATACTATCATACCTGGAACAATATCTGCTGCAGCCGGAAAGGTAGCTATGGAGTCCATTCATGCGGCCGCTGAACTTTGCCGGGAGGGTGTCGGCGATGCACTTGTTACCGCTCCGATCCACAAGGAAGCTATTGCAATGGCAGGATATCCGGAAACAGGCCATACGGGATTACTCGGCAGAATGTTCGGGGTTGCTTCGCCGACCATGATGTTCTTTGACCCGGTACTGAACCTCAAGGTTGCCCTTGCCACTATTCATGAACCACTTGAGAAGATTCCGGGTTTGATCCGGAAGATGGATTTTGACACTTTTTTTTCGTCTCTTGCCAAGTCGCTTAGCACTGATTTCGGAATTGCCCGACCCCGCATTGCCGTGCTTGGCCTCAATCCGCATGCTTCTGACGGCGGCGTTATGGGACGGGAAGAGCAGGAGATTATCCAGCCCTGTATCGACTTGCTTTCACATCGACTCCAGATTGAAGGACCTTTCCCTGCTGATGGTTTTTTTGGCGCAGGCGCTTATAAGAACTATGATATTGTTGTGGCGATGTATCACGATCAAGGCCTGCTGCCATTCAAGGTCCTTGCCTTCGAAACCGGCGTCAACGTTACGCTTGGGCTGCCGATCGTGCGAACGTCACCCGATCACGGAACAGGTTTTGATATTGCGGGAAAAGGAATCGCCTCTGAAAGAAGTTTTTATGAAGCTACGCTGCTTGCTATACAGGTAGCTCAAAACAGAAAACAAACTCTGCAACCATAATGATCTCATTTATCAACGTTGACCTTGAGCTGAATAAAAAGCCGGTGTTCCAAAACCTGAACCTTACCATTCAGCCAGGAGAGCTTGTCTATATTGTGGGCAAAAGCGGAAGCGGGAAAACGACTCTGCTCAAGTCGCTCTATATGGATATCCGTCCGAAAAAAGGAGAGATCAGGGTTGCAGGATTCAGTTCACGCACGATTAAAAAGCGGCAAATCCCGCTCCTGCGCAGAAAGCTTGGAATTGTATTCCAGGACTTCCGGCTGCTCGAAGACCGCAATGTGTACGATAATCTGGCTTTTGTGCTGCAGGTAACGGGTACGAAGGACAAACTTATCAAGGACAAAGTGATGCATGCGCTTGAGAGTGTCGGTCTTGAACATGCCGCGAAACTGATGCCCCTCGGCCTGTCGGGTGGAGAACAGCAGAGAATTTCAATAGCACGGGCACTTGTCCGCGAGCCACTGGTTATTCTGGCAGATGAACCGACGGGAAACCTCGACCCTGACACATCGCTTGAAATCCTTGAGTATCTGAAAAGAATTAATCAGAAGGGCATCATTGTCCTTATCGGCACCCATGATTACGAACTGGTTCGTCACTCCCCTTTCAGAACGTTGCAAATTACCGGGCTGAACCTTGAGGAAACAACCATGGAGCCCTCAGCAACCGGGTTCAGACCGGCGGTTTGTAACACACCATGATTATCTTTTATATTTACCATCGAATCCAGCCCGCTTTCAGCGGGACTTTTTTCTCCAGAATCAATGGTTAGCCGCTGCTGAAAAACTTAATGGCTCTCGACTACTCCACTCTGAACCTGCTCCGTCAGAACCACCCGGCATGGCGATTATTGTGCGCCCAGCATGCACCGCTGGTAGCTGGTTTTCTGCATCGGGTTTTTATTGTTCCCAATGTGCGGATCCTCTCACAGGCAGATCTGGTCGAGGCGCTTGAAGATGAATTGTTTGCCTTGCGCCAGCAGCTCGGTGCCGATCAGTTTCCGGGTACTGCGCAAAACTACCTGAATGAGTGGGCTGATAACGAGAAGGGATGGCTGCGTAAATTCTATCAGGACGGTACTGATGAACCTCACTTTGATCTGACTGCGGCAACTGAAAAGGCACTGGCCTGGCTGGAGGGGTTGAATGAACGAGCTTTTGTCGGGACTGAGTCGCGACTTCTGACCTTATTTGAACTGTTGCGTCAAATGAGTATGGGAAGCCAGGCCGACCCTGAAGTTCGGATTGCGGAACTGCAAAAGCGCCGTGACGATATTGATGCAGAAATTGCCCGCATTCTTGCCGGAGAGATATCGCTTCTGGATGATACCGGCCTGAAGGATCGTTTTCAGCAGTTTCTGCAACTGGCACGTGAATTGTTGACCGATTTTCGCGAGGTGGAACATAACTTCCGCAAGCTCGATCGCCGGGTTCGTGAACGCATTGCACTCTGGGAGGGCGCCAAGGGAGCACTGCTTGAAGAGATCATGGGAGAACGTGATGCTATCGCCGATTCGGATCAGGGGAAGAGTTTTAGGGCATTCTGGGATTTTCTCATGTCCCAGTCCCGCCAAGAGGAGTTGAGCCTGCTTCTGGAAGAGGTGCTGGCCTTGCCGCCGATCATTTCGATGCGTCCCGATACCCGTCTGCGACGGGTTCACTACGACTGGCTGGAGGCCGGAGAACATACTCAGCGGACTGTGGCCCGACTCTCTGAACAGTTGCGCAGGTTTCTCGATGACAAGGCGTGGCTTGAGAACCGCCGCATCATGGACATCCTGCATGAGGTCGAAACCCATGCCCTTGATTTACGCGACGATCTCCCTCCAGGTGACTTCATGCCTCTTGACGGCTCCACGACGGTTATCGAACTACCTTTTGAAAGAGCCCTTTATCGTCCTCCATTCAAACCGTTGATTGCAGGCATCGCTCTGGATGAAGGTGATGCTGAAATCGATACCACAGTTCTTTACGCCCAGGTTGTTGTCGACAGGGCCGAGCTGCTCAGAAATATCCGCATGGAACTTCAAATGCACAGCCAGATCACCATTGGGGAGGTGGTTGTGCGTCATCCGCTGCGTAATGGGTTGGCTGAACTGGTTGCCTATCTGCAACTTGCAGGGGAATGGCCCCGGACGGCGGTGGATGAGGGAGCAGAGGAAGATGTAAAGTGGCAGAGCGTGACGGGTATAACCAAGCAGGCAACCTTGCCACGTATTATTTTATTAAGAAACTGATGATGAACCATACAGAGATTGTTACTTCCCGTCCGTTGTATCCGACCCAGGAACTCTCTACTGTCGTGATCCCCCTTTTGAAAGGCGTTATTTACGAGGAGGATAACCAGTTATTATGGAGCGCTTTACTCAACCAGCTGGCTGGTGTGAGGGATTACGTCGCGGTGCTTGGTCTGGAATTGATTGTCGATGAGGCCGAAGGATACGCTTTTTTATGTTCTCAGTCTGAAACCGGAGCAGAAAGCACAAACACCACTCCCCGCCTTATGGCAAGGAGGCAACTCAGTTACCCTGTCAGCCTGCTGTTGGCACTGCTGCGTAAAAAACTTGCTGAATTTGATGCCGGTGCCGGAGATACACGCCTGATTCTTTCACGGGATGAGGTAGTTGAACTGATCCGGATTTTCCTCCCCGCTGCCAGCAATGAGGTCAAGTTGATCGACCAGGTCGATGCCTCGTTGAATAAAATCGCCGAGCTTGGTTTTATCCGCCGTTTGAGGGGCGAACGGCAGATGATTGAAGTCCGCAGGATTATCAAGGCGTTTATCGACGCCCAGTGGCTGGCCGATTTTGATCAACGCCTCGACGAATACCTGCAGCGACCTGCACAACCGATGGAGAAAAATGATGAGTGAGGCCCTTGAATTTGGATTTATTGGTGATGACCGTCTGGCTGGCTTTCGTCTGCAGCGTCTGGAGGTTTTCAACTGGGGCACCTTTGATGGACGGGTCTGGACATTACGGCTGGGCGGAAAAAATGGACTCCTCACTGGGGATATCGGGTCCGGAAAATCGACACTGGTCGATGCCGTAACAACCTTACTTGTACCAAGCCAGCGTATTGCCTATAATAAAGCAGCAGGGGCAGATAACCGTGAACGCACGCTTCGCTCTTACGTGCTGGGTTATTTCAAGTCGGAGCGTCAGGAAAGCCTTGGTGGCGGTGCCAAACCGGTCGCTCTGCGCGAATCCAACAGTTATTCGGTGATTCTCGGCGTCTTTCATAACGAAGGGTACGACAAGACCGTGACTTTGGCGCAAGTCTTCTCGATGAAGGATACCACACAGCCAGCCCGTTTTTATGCTGCTTATGAAGGCGATCTCTCCATCGCTGCCGATTTTTCTGCATTTGGCACTGAAATCGGGACTCTGCGCAAGCGCCTGCGCGGGTCGGGAGTGGAGTTGTTCGAAAGCTTTCCACCTTACGGTGCTTGGTTCCGACGGCGCTTCGGCATAGAAAATGAGCAGGCACTGGATCTGTTTCATCAAACCGTATCGCTCAAGTCGGTAGGAAACCTGACCGATTTCGTGCGTCTACACATGCTGGAACCATTTACTGTCGAGCCACGTATTGCCGCCCTTATCCAGCATTTCGAAGATCTCAACCGGGCTCACGAAGCCGTCCTCAAAGCAAAGCGGCAAATAGAGATGCTGGGGCCTCTGGTGGCTGATTGCGAAAACCACCAGACTATGGCCCGAACAGCGGAAGCGTTGCGGGCCTCTCGCGATTCCCTTCGTCCCTGGTTTGCATCGCTCAAGCTGGGATTACTGGAAAAACGTCTTTCCTCGCTGTATGAAGAGTTGAGCCGTCACCATATCACCATCGAACGACTGGAAGAAGATCGCCGCACCCAACAGGGACGTGATCGTGAGCTTCGCCGAACCATCGCCGAAAACGGCGGTGACCGTATCGAGATTATTGATGCAGAGATTCGGCAGAAACAGGATGATCTTGAACGGCGCAATCAGAAAGCGACCCGATATGGGGAACTTGCACGTTTGCTTGGTGAGCATCCTGCGACGAACGCTGAGGAGTTTCATCTTCAGAGCAGCGGCCACTCAGCCATGCACGAAGCCACTGCTGAAGCTGAAGCAAGAGTTCAAAACGATCTCAATGAGGCGGGAGTTCTCTTTACCCAGAGACGCTATGAGCATGAACAACTGACAACCGAGATCAAGGGTTTGAAAGCCCGCCTGAGCAATATAGACGAAAAACAGGTTGCAATGCGGCGCTCGCTCTGTCAGGCCCTGAATATCGCGGAAGCTGAGATGCCGTTTGCCGGTGAGCTGCTTCAGGTTCGTGAGGAAGATCAGGTCTGGGAAGGAGCCATTGAACGAGTGCTCCGCAACTTCGGTCTTTCGCTGCTGGTGCCTGACCATCACTACCTGAAGGTGGCGGAATGGGTGGAGCATACAAATCTGAAAGGTCGTCTGGTCTATTTTCGGGTACGTCAGCGCTCTCGCAGTGAACAGATGCCAGACCATCCGGATTCGCTGGCGCACAAACTCGCAATAAAAGCCGATTCACCTTTCTTTGACTGGCTGGAACATGAAGTTGCCTGGCGTTTCGATCTGGTTTGCTGCATGAGCCAGGAAGAGTTCCGTAGGGAGAAAAAAGCCATAACCCTGGCCGGTCAGATCAAGTCGCCGGGTGAACGCCACGAAAAGGATGACCGCCACCGGATTGACGACCGAAGCCGCTACGTGCTTGGATGGAGCAATGCCCAGAAAATCGCTGCACTGGAAGAGAAGGCCAAACTTCAGAAAAAAGAACTTGCCGAACTCGCGGGCCGCATGAGCAGACTGCAGCAAGAGCAAACGACACTCAAAGAACGCCTGACGATACTCTCCAAACTTGACGAATATCCGGATTTCCGCGATCTCGACTGGCAGCCTCTCGCAGTTGCCATCGCCAGGCTGGAAAAGGAAAAGCGTGATCTTGAGGCAACCTCAAACCTTCTGCAAACCCTGACCGCCCAACTTGCCGAGCTGGAAGAGGAACTGCAGGAAACCGAGCGGAAACTTGACGAAAGGAAGGATAAACGCTCAAAGATTGAGCAGAAGATCACTGTCATCATGGAGTTGCAGGCGCAGACGCATACACTGCTGTCAGAAGCCGGGCCAGAACATGCCGCGCGTTTCGCCATGCTTGAAGCCATGCGTGTGCAAGCTCTCGGCGAACAGACGCTGACGATTGAAACGTGCGACAATCGCGAGCGTGAGATGCGTGACTGGCTGCAGACAAAGATCGACACCGAGGACAGGAAGCTCTCCCGACTGAGCGAAAAGATTATCAGGGCGATGACCGAATACAAGGAAGAGTGGAAACTGGAAACTCGTGAGGTGGATGTCAACATTGCTACCGGACCGGAATATCGTTCGATGTTTGATCAACTCCATGCAGATGATCTGCCTCGCTTTGAGGGACGGTTCAAAGAGCTGCTCAACGAGAATACCATCCGTGAGGTTGCCAACTTTCAATCACAACTGGCTCGCGAGCGGGAGACTATAAAGGAACGCATTACCCGACTCAATGAATCACTTACGCAAATCGACTTCAATGCCGGCCGATACATCACCCTCGAAGTACAAATAAACCTCGATGCTGACATTCGTGACTTTCAGTCAGAGCTTCGTGCCTGCACTGAAGGGAGTTTGACCGGTTCGGATGACGCGCAGTATTCCGAAGCAAAATTTCTCCAGGTGCGGCGAATCATCGATCGATTCCGTGGCCGAAATGAGCATGCTGACCTGGATCGGCGCTGGACAGCAAAAGTCACTGATGTGCGCAACTGGTTTGTCTTTGCAGCCAGCGAACGGTGGCGGGAAGACGACAGTGAACATGAACACTACGCTGATTCGGGGGGGAAATCCGGAGGACAGAAGGAGAAGCTCGCCTATACTGTGCTTGCCGCCAGCCTGGCCTATCAGTTCGGTCTGGAGTGGGGCGCGGTTCGCTCCCGGTCGTTCCGCTTTGTGGTCATCGACGAGGCCTTTGGACGAGGTTCTGATGAATCGGCCCAGTACGGCCTGCAACTCTTTGCCCAGCTCAACCTGCAACTGCTGATTGTTACACCATTGCAGAAAATCCATATCATAGAGCCGTATGTCTCCAGCGTCGGGTTTGTTCACAATCAGGAGGGGCGCTGCTCGGTGTTGCGCAACCTCACCATCGAGGAGTATCGCGCCGAGAAAGAGAAGGCGCTTGAATGAACTGGACAACTCCTGCAGAACTCAAGGCTCAGGTTCAAAAACTTTGGGATCGGGGCTTACTCCTCTCCACCCTGACTGGCGGTGAAGAGATATTCCCCCGGCGTTTGACGCTGAAAGGGCCGGACTCCCGGCAGTTAAGCGACTCATTTTCAGAGGTGCGAGACTGGATTGCCCGGCTGTCGGGCCCAGCAAAACATTATCGGATTGTATGGCGCAGCATCAATCATCGCATTCTGGGAGCAAATGAAATTCCGGCGGAAATCTGGATCGACTCACTCGATGATGCTCTTGGGCTTATTGGCAAACGACTTGCTGCAGAACAGTTTGCAGCCCTCGTCGCACTGACCCGCGACCATCAACCTGAACTGCTCTCATGGCTGGTAAAACGACCTCTGCGCGCCCTGGAGCTGGCTGAGCAGTGGCCCCGCTTGTTGGAACTTGTCGCATGGCTGCGGAAGCATCCCCGGCCTGGCATATATCTCCGACAGATCGACCTGCCGGGGATACACAGCAAGTTTATTGAAGGACAACGAGGTGTGCTCGGGGAGCTTTTTGATCTCGTCCTTTCACCGGAGAAGATCGATACAACAGCCACAGGAGCTGGAGGGTTCTGCCGCCGTTATGGTTTTCGGGATAAACCCCTGCGGGTGCGATTCCGAATCCTTGACCCGAAACTGGCGCAGTTGCAGACGGAAACCGACCAGGATATCACGGTGACACAGGCAACTTTTGCAAAACTGGAGATAGCGGTTACCAAGGTTTTCATCACCGAAAACGAAATCAACTTTCTTGCCTTTCCCCAGGTTCCCGACGCTATGGTAATTTTCGGAGCCGGCTATGGTTTTGAGAATTTCAGAGGAGTTGACTGGCTGGGTGAACGGAACATCCATTACTGGGGAGACATTGATACCCATGGATTCGCCATCCTCAACCAGCTTCGGGGATTCTTTCCCCATACGGCCTCTTTTCTGATGGATCAACAAACGCTGATAGAACATCAAGTGCTCTGGGGCTTTGAACCATCTCCCGAAACTGGCATCCTCACGCGGCTGACGGCTGAAGAGAGCGCGTTTTATGATCAGTTGCGTCTAAATGATTTGGGCTCTCAAATACGGCTGGAGCAGGAGAAGATTGGGTTTGAATGGCTGGTTGAGGCTTTGAAGAGGGTGTGAGTTCGAAGTGAATATAGCTCAACACAATTAAAATATCATACCCCCGATTGACCCAACAATGCCAATATTCAACCACCTCTTTAGTCGCTGGCGTCCGTGTTAATAAATGGGTTAGTAGCGGTCACGTGTGCGGTCTGTCCAGTAGCCGGGACGTCGCGCATGATGTGAAACGGCGAAAATGACCACACCATCGCCTTCGGGACGGTAAAAAAGTGCAAAGGGAAAACCCTTGAGGATCACTCTGCGTGTATTTGAAACAGACGGAGAACCTGAAAGTGGAAAGGCCAATGCTCTGGCAGAAGCTTCCTCGACTGCGTCACTGAAGCTTGAACCAAAACCGGGTTGGACTTCGTTATAGTAAGAAATCGCGGCAAAAAATTCCTGGCGCGCTGCTGCGATAAAACGTGCACGTTTCACCTAGACATGCGCCTTGCTTCGGCAAAAACGTCCTCTGCAGAATATGTCGGCAACTCGCCTCTATCGAAGGCAGCTACACGGCTCTCAATTTCATGTTCCCATTCTTTCTCAATATCGGCCAACGAAGTGTCGCGTAGCGACTCTAACAATACTTCGGCAAGATGTGCTCGCTCATCAGGAGAAAGCGTAGTTGCTTTTTGCTCCAACTCGACTAGCAGTGCGGACATGGTGGACGCTCCTTTGATTATGATTTCCTTTAACAGTACACAAAAAAACGACGTCCCCAAAGTTAAACACAGAACCGGAGTCATGATCGCTCGTGCATCGTCAGTTCATTAACTCTTGATCAGTGCTTGCCTTGTCAAAACAACTTGACTTCTAATTATAGCAAACAATTTCAGGCCATCAAAACACACACATCAGCCCGAAACAGAAAACATCGAACGCTTTGGGGCGTTGAACCATCCCCTGAAACAGGGATACTCACGCGACTGACCACTGAAGAGAGCGCGTTTTATGATCAGTTGCGTCTAAATGATTTGGGCTCTCAAATACGGCTGGAGCAGGAGAAGATTGGGTTTAAGTGGCTGGTTGAGGCGCTTGGGGCTTTGGGAAGGGTTTGACAGGTTCTGGTACACATTCACCGGAATACTTATCCCCTGTAGCAACTGGTTATGGTTCTTGTATACAATTTGCCAATCTTTGTTTGATGCGAGATAGGCGTTGAATATCAATTTCGCCTATTTTACCCAAGACAATATCACTATTCACTACTGTCCGGTTAAAA
>SZXX01000042.1 GCA_005843825.1 Chlorobium sp. | reverse complement strand
GCATATAATGCCGAGAGGAGCAAGACTGGATTCACCGGGAACCCTGCATCATGTGATGGTTAGGGGAATCGAAGGGAATCGGATCGTTGTGGATGATGATGATCGTCATCTGTTTGTGTCCCGTTTGGGTATTGCTGCCGCAGCAACAGGTACAAAAATCTATGCATGGGCGCTGATGACTAATCATGCTCATCTGTTGTTGAAAAGCGGAGAGGCCGGTCTCTCCATATTTATGCGAAAGTTTTTGACCAGCTATGCCATCTTGTATAATTCCCGACACCATCGTCACGGGCATTTGTTTCAGAATCGATATAAGTCAATTATCTGCGAAGAGGAACCGTATTTTCTGAAACTGGTCAGTTATATCCATATCAATCCACTGAGGGCCGGACTTGTCGGCTCATTGGATGAACTGGCCAACTACCCTTGGAGCGGTCATGCCACTGTGATAAACAGGATCAAGCGTGATTGGCAGGATCGGGAATATGTACTCCTTTATTTTGGCAAAAGAGAGAGAGCGGCGCGAAGTGCATATCTTCAATTTGTGTTAGAGCAGAGCAGTCTAGGAAAGCAGTCTGAGCTGACCGGAGGCGGTTTGGTGCGCTCCGCAGGCGGATGGTCGGAAGTGTTATCGTTGCGTCAGCGAGGTCAGAAGCAATTCAGCGATGAGCGGATACTCGGTAGCGGGGAGTTTGTAAAGGAAATACTCGATGAAGTTGAAGAAACGGTGAAAACCCTTGTCCCAGATACCTCGAGCAAAGTAAATGCCATGGAAGCTTTGGAAGAGAGGTGTGAAGTGGCAGGTATTACATCGCAGGCATTGCAATCAGGGAGTAAGCGCCGTGAGTGCACTGATGTACGTAAAGAACTTTCTCGTCATTTTGTGATGGAGTTAGGGTTATCGTTTGCTGATACTGCTCGAATGCTTGGTATATCAGCTTCGGCCGTGAATCAAATTTTTCGCCGAAATCCTTTGGGTTGAAGTATGGATAGTCATGAGCGTCCCGTTAATTTTTCAGGGGAAACTACAGGCGCAGTATTGAGCTCTGAATTGAACTCCGAGTTGAGCATGTTCATGCCTATGATGAGCCACATGAGCCTATGTGCATTAAGAACCGGTCAAGTCGGAAAGGTTAAGCAGTTGGTATTGCCTGCGGGATTTTTCGAATGCATTGCAGGCTTTCATCTGCTCAATCACCCGGTCCAGATCGGTGAAGTCGAATGCGGCGGTCCATTGCTGGATTTTCTGCATGGCGGAAATGAACGGTTCAAGTTTTCCCTGCCGTGTTAGCACGCGCAGGGAATCCAGATATTCCTCTCTGAAGAGTGTTGGCACAATCATTCTGCATGCATTGACAACCGACAACTCTGCGTTCATGACGAGACGCGCTAATCGGCCGTTTCCATCAATAAAGGGATGTACTTCCGAGACTATAAACATCGCCAGCAATGCCCTGGACATTCCAGGATGAACTGACGGCAAGAGCTTGCTTCCCTCAATCAGAGTTCCGCGTACATTTCTCGGTGAGACAAACGTGGTGTTCCCCGCAAAATTCTCCCTGTCTTTAAAATCACCAGGAGCTGATTCCGGTCGTTCTTTCATGAGATCCAGATGGCGCTGCTGCAATTGGTGCAATATGCCTTCACCTGGTGCAATCGATTGGATTGACCACCCGAGATTGATGGCTTGCCTGAAGACACCGAGGATGTCGTGTGAGTCTTTCGGGCGTTGTTCGATAATTTTTCCCTCAAGCACAATTTGCCGTGCTTCAGAAACATCAAATTCCGTTCCTTCGATGAAGTTGCTGAAATAGGACTCCAGGAAAGCAAAGTTGATGCGTGCTCTTTCGGTTGTGGCAGGTGATGCTTTTTGTGTCAGAGGCATTGCACGCAATGCAGCGGCCAACTTTTCAAAAAGGGCTATACGCCCGGCGTCAAAAGGTATCCCTGCGGCCAATGCTTGTCCTGCAGCCGTAGCGAGTTGCGCACTTGTTGTTCCGAGAATGCTTCCGATGAGTTCATTCAAAACCTGAAACTCCCTTTCAAACCCTAGGTGAGCAGCAATATCGCGAGCTTCTTCCCTGATGCGGTTGAGAGTGTCTGGACCTCTTGATTCATAAATACTGACCAGCCTTTCTTCGACGGCAACTCGCCCAACGGATTTTCTGATCGCTCCACGACTCGGGGTTAGGTTTTCCATCAGCATGCGGGCTTGAGAGGGAAAATAAAGGTCTCGCCCTGACATTGGAAGGTCGCCAGCAGTTTTTCCGGTACCCTTGACCAAAACCACTTTTAAACCCGGTAACTCGACGATTCTGTTGTAGCTGTAGCTGAGGTGTATTACACCGTCGACGGGCATGCCGCCTCTGAAGGCACTTCTATAGCCAATAACTGCACCAGTAAAAAGAGCGGCGAGGACTCGCATTCTATGCAACGCAATAATTGCCGGCCACTCTTTTTCAGGGCTGGCGCTGAGAACGCCAGGGACAATACGCTTTAACCTCCCTATTTTCAATCGCCTTTGTGCAGCTCTAACCTCAGCATCATTGAGTTCGGCGTACAGGATCAGTGAATCATCGGCTGTCGTGTTTTTTAGCGATGGCTTCATGAATTCGGTCGGTTTGTCGTGTTATTTATCTTAATACGTCATATTTGTCGCGAAAATTAATTTAACTAAATCATTGAGAAATTGCAAAGAGGACGGCGCAAGAAAGGGGGAGTCAGTTTGATTTCCAGTTCGCAGCCAACAGCTTCAGCATATTTTCTGAATGCCGTAATAGATAGGGACATGTTTTCAGTGTTGGATTTTACATCAACTCCACAAATAAATTAATAAGATGTATTATATCATTAATAAATTACGTTTATTATTGTAATTTATTAATGATTGCATAAGATGCTGGAAGCATTGCACGTACATGGAGCCCCCTAATGATCATTTGGACAGCCCGTGGAAAGAAGCCATTGAGCACTATTTCCCGGAGTTTATGACTTTTTATTTCCCTGATGCAAATGCTGAGATAGATTGGACAAAGGAACATGTATTTCTCGATCAGGAGCTGCGGGCCGTTGTGCAGGATGCCGAGCGGAACAGAGAGGGCAGTTGCCAGGGAGAGAGTGTTGAGACGTGCTGAAGTAAAGAAAAAATTGGGAACTGAAAGCTTTTTTTCTTTACTGCCCACTGATTTCACTTCTTGCTTCGGATAACGCATTTGGTTTAATTACAGCAGCACATATTCTGACCAGGCAAACCCGAAAGGAGAATCAGGAACGCTATGAAGCCAAACTCAGTTTGGTAAGAATGCTCTATAAGCGACACTGGGATAAGCAACGAGTCATCGACTTGTTTACTATCGTCGATTGGTTAATGACACTACCCGCCTGGTTGGAAACAAAAATCTGGCAAGAAATGGAAACCATTGAGGAGCACAAAAACATGAAATACGTTACCAGCGTAGAAAGAATCGGTATAGCTAAAGGCCGAGTCGAAGGTATTGCTAAAGGTCGCGTAGAAGGTGAATCGAAGCTTCTGAAAAGACTATTGGAACGTCGTTTTGGCGCATTACCTGTCTGGGCAATAGAGTTGTTAAGCAATGCTTCCGAACCGGCATTAGAAGCCTGGGGCGAAGCCGTTCTTAGCGCACCAACACTGGACGCAGTTTTCCATACCGCAGCGGCTCCGAGGAAAAGTAAAGAGTAGGCATGAAAAGAAAGTGATGAGTGCCGAGTGCTGAGAAGGTGAGAGTTGGCAGTCAGCAGTGGGCAGGAAAGAACGTGAAGGCAGTTGGCTGAGGAGAAGAAAGAATGGCCTTTGCTGTATATATTGAAAACCTCATGGGTGTGCCTGAAAAGGATAGTGCTCATGGGGCTTTTTTATTATCAGGCGAGTAGCCAATAAGTTAACCAGGCAGAGCAAGGGCTTGCCGATCTGAGGCGTTATTTTAAAATTTACAAAACGAACCCATTCAGTTATTTGCAAAAGTGGGTACCTTTGCACAGCACTCGGCTCTGGCGGATGAAGACCTTATTTTATTATATATTGGTGAGTAAGCTGGCGCAGGCAATAATTCTTATCAGGAATACAGATGGACAAAGACATTCTAAAAAATGTGAAAAACGACAGGTTCGCCCAGTTGTTGGGTATTGAGATAGTTGAAGCATCTCCGGGGTATGCCTTGGTTGAAATGAAAATAGAGGACAAGCATAAGAACGGAATCAATATTGTCCAGGGTGGCGCAATATTTACGCTGGCCGATTATGCCTTTGCTATAGCGAGTAATGCTGACGGAAGTACCACTGTAGGAATAAATGCGTCGATATCTTATTTCAAGGCACCCGTAGGGACATATCTAAGGGCAGAAGCAAGAGAAGAAAGTAAAAACAAAAAAATTAGCGGGTATCACGTAGATATAAAAGATGAAGATGGAACGCTGATAGCCTCGTTCTCAGGTTTGGGATACAGGAAAAGGAGTTAATAAGAGAAGAAACGAGCCGGAAGAGAACGGGAGTTATATCGATTAGTAATTGTAATCAAGAATTGAAGATGCCGCAATATCAAGCTCATCCGATGTAAAGATAAACCCCTCTTGATTGATATACTCGAGCTTTTCTTCAACATTTTCAATCATGACCACAGTATCCCTGAACGTCTCATCACGCTTCAACTTTTCGACGAAAGCTTTGGCAAGTTCCTGACACATGCATGACCCCTTTGAATGTTGGAGGCTGGTGGTTCATTCAAATTCTTTGCATAGCGCACTCATAATATAAAACAATATCGCATATATTAAAAATATATATAATACGTCTTTTAGGAGCGGCATTAACAGCTTAATATAGTTGTTAAAATGGATCCATCAATCAATTATCTCACAATCAGTTGCAGGATGAAGCTGCCTTCGGAACATTGGTAGTTACTCGCTTTATTCCACAGTAACCGATTTTGCAAGGTTTCTTGGCCGGTCAACGTTGCATCCGCGGAGTGTGGCAATATGATAGGCAAGGAGCTGCAGGGGGATAACCGTCAAGAGAGGTGAAAGCGGCGCTGAAGATTGAGGGATATAAATGACATGCTCTGCCAGACGACTCATCTCCTCGTCACCTTCATTGGCAATAGCGATAATTCTGCCTTTTCGACTGCGCACCTCCTCAATATTACTGATAATTTTAGCATAGGTCCCGTCGCGGGTGGCGATAAAAATAACCGGCATGTCTTTGTCAATCAAGGCAATTGGGCCGTGCTTCATTTCAGCTGCAGGGTAACCCTCTGCATGGATATAAGAGATTTCCTTAAGTTTCAGGGCCCCCTCAAGAGCGACCGGAAAATTGTAACCCCGTCCTAGATAAAGAGCATTCTTGGCATCCTTGAAGCGTTCGGCAATACCCTTAATCTGACTGTCGAGTTCAAGAATACGTGCGGCTTTTTCAGGAAGAGTTGAAAGTTCTCTAAGATGCAAAGCAATTTCATCGTGAGAAATGGTTCTCCCCTTGCTGAGCGACAGGGCGAGCATATAAAGCATAACTACCTGAGCTGTAAAAGCCTTGGTCGAAGCAACACCAATCTCAGGCCCTGCATGGGTATACATACCACACAGAGTTTCACGGGCTATAGTGGAGCCGACAACGTTACATATTCCTATCACAAGGGCACCTTTTTCCTTCGCTACATGAAGAGCAGCAAGAGTGTCCGCAGTCTCTCCTGACTGTGAAATCAGAATTACCACATCATCAACACCGACAATGGGATTGCGGTACCTGAACTCTGAAGCATAATCGACCTCCACCTTAATACGGGCAAACTCCTCAATAAGATATTTTCCGATCAACGCTGCATGCCAGCTTGTTCCGCAGGCACAGATGACTATATGCTTCGCCTGTTTCAGCCGGTCGAGATACTCGCTTATTCCTCCTAGTCGAATCATGCCTTTTTCGGGATGCACACGGCCCCGCATTACATTCTTCATCACCTCAGGCTGTTCAAAAATCTCCTTGAGCATGAAATGCTCAAAGCCTCCTTTCTCTATTTTATCAAGCGAATAATCAAGTTCAGTTACAATCTTTGCCTGTTCGATATTCTCAATTGACTTTACAGTGTACCCATCCCTTTTCACCACAGCCAGCTCACCATCAGAGAGATAAACCACCTTATTGGTATGCTCCACAATCGGAGCAGCATCAGATGCAATGAAATATTCCCCGGTACCGATACCGATTACCAGAGGGCTCCCCTTACGTGCAACGACAATCTTGTCTGGTTCCCGCGAAGAGATCACACAGATACCGTATGCTCCGTCAACATGACGAAGAGCGTTACGGGTAGCCGATTCAAGGTCAAGCGAGGCATCACTCTTCCATATCCTGTCGATCAGGTGAACCAGTACCTCGGAATCGGTGTCGCTTGAAAATATATAACCCTGGGAGATCAGCTCCTGTTTCAGCGCCGAGAAGTTTTCGACAATGCCGTTATGAATAAGAGCGATATCTCCAGAAGCGCTCAAAAAAGGATGAGCATTCCGGTCGCTTGGTTCACCATGGGTAGCCCACCGGGTATGGCCAATACCAATGGTGGCATTTCGCATCTCTTCCGGAAGGCTGACAGTTGCAGCTTCAAGCCCGCTTACACTCCCTTTCTGCTTGATAACAGAAATGATGCTGCCATTCAAAAGAGCTAACCCGGCTGAATCATAACCACGGTATTCAAGCCGCGTCAACCCCTGCAAAAGTATCGGAACAGCTTCCTTCCAACCTATATAACCAACAATTCCGCACATGGCATTATAATTTTATGGTTACAACCTCCATACCGAAACCCCGTTTTTGCCTATGGCTTCAGCATCAAAATGGCTGTTAAGGTCTATAAAACATCCTCCCTGTTTGACTTTTGCCAAAAGCTCCAAAAGAGATCTGTCCAGAAACTGCTTATGAATAACGGCCAGAGTGTTCATACCTTTGCTCCTTTCAGATAATATTCATTGGTTGATCATTCATCCATTTATGGCGTCGGTGACTTGTATTCAGAACGTTCCCTGTAACCATAAGCTAACCTGCGCCTTATCAGCAAATCATAGATACCTCCAAGCCGGCAGAATACATGAAACTGGTGAAACCCGAAATGTTCTGCTAAGGCCGCAAGAAAAAGGCGGACAATATCACGGGTGTTTTCCTGACGCATTCTTGTTGTTGCCTGCAGCAGTACTGCGCAAATCGAGACAAACGTTCCTAAGACAACTCCGAAAATAAAAAGAAGCATAAGGATAGTCGGGCTGTCTATTCGTAACACTAATACCACTAACGCTATAACATATGCGCATGCTTCAACAACAGCTGAAAGAGCTTCAAATATGAAGTAAAAGGGGAAGCCGAACATCCCGGCCATACCATAACGGGGGTTAAACGCCATTACCCTGTTCCATAGGAGCGACTGAAGAATTGCCCGCTGCCAGAAATTGCGCTGTGAAGCAAAGGCTTTGAGCGTTTCCGGTACCTGGCTGTAGTTCCCGGGGTCTGGAATAAAGGCAATCTCAAAATCTCGTGCCTCTTCATGCTCATGGATGTATCGGTGAAGTGAAACCGTAAGTTCAAAATCATCGACCACTGCCATTGTTTTCGCACCCCCAACGGCAATAAAGATATCTTTTCTGATCATGGTAAAAGCTCCCGACATGCAAAGCATACTCTTCAGACGCGTCAAACCCAGTCGGGCCCACTGGAAAGATCTGAGATATTCAACCGCTTGAAACAAGGGTATCCAATTGTCAGGCAGATTACGCTTGATGATTTGTCCTTTTTCCACAATCAGTCCGTTTGCCGGACGAATAATCGCAGCAGCAGCAATAACCTTGGAGTTATAAAGAAAGGGTCGGATCATGTAGAGCAAGGCATCTTTTTCAAGGACGCAATCGGCATCAATCTGGCAGATTATCGGATAGCGTGCGTGATCAGCTCCGGCATTATTGGCATCTGCCCTCCGGCCGTTCTCCTTGTCAACCACAATGAGGTTTGGATAATCCGCCGACTGGTAGACGGCGCGCACCGGCTTTGTCTCAAAATGCTTCTTGAATACCTTGTCAATAGGCTGCAGCTTAAAGACATCAATCAACAGCTGCACTGTTCGGTCTTCTGATCCATCGTTGACTACAACAACTTCAAACTCCGGATAACGAAGTTGCAGAACATTGAGGAGAGTATTCACAATGACCTTCTCTTCGTTGTAAGCACAAATGACAATAGATACCGGCGTGGTCAACGGGGACTGGCTGATGTGAATAAATTCCTGAAACTGAATTCCCTGATGGTATCGTTTTTGCTCTTGCGAACCAAGTATAATGAGCAAAAGATAGATGCCATGCATCATAATGAAATAGATGAGGATGATCCTGATGAGGATATCCAGAACAATCATCATGTCGATAGCCATGGTGAAGTCTGATTTTGATCAATTGTTATCAAACTTCGCTCCTGAAGCACAAGCCGGCTGACCTCCCGTGCGAACTTATCGGCATAAGTCAGGGCGTTTTTCAATGCTGATATGCCATCATCTCCAAGTTCAGCCAATGCATTGGCTGAATTATATCGAACCCACCAGACCGAATCCCGAAGGCTGCCCAGAAGCGTCGGAATGGAACTATTGTTTTTCAATAACCCTAAAGCGTTTGCCGCGGCTGCTCTTACTTCCCAGGCGCTCTCTTTCATGGAATTACAGAGGGCCCCAGTTGCTTCGGTCGCTCCAATGTTTCCCAGTGCTTTTGCACTCTGTATGCGCAGCTCTTTATCGGGATTATTAAGGTGAGTGAGTATGACGGGAACTGCTTCACTTACATGCTGCAGACCAAGTGCACTGATAGCAAACACTTTGCACTCATTCTTTGCTGTGGGGAGAAACAGGTAGTTTAAAAGGGGAGTGATAGCCTCTTTTCCCATCGCGAAGATAATCTCAATCGTTCGCTCAATAGGCCACTCGGCGGGTAAAGAGAGATGTTCCAGAATGGGGATGATTGTTTGAGTAGCCTTGATTTTTGCAAGGGAATGTGCAGCCGAAAACCTTACCATGAAAACGCTGTCCTCGAGCGCATGCATTAACGGGGCTATTATGATACTATCCTTTGCAATATAAGGTAGATAGGTTGCAGCCCTTTGCCGCTTGCGCCAGTTATAAGCACCCGAAAGCGTTCGAAGCTCTTTTTGAACTATTCCCGCTAACTCCGGAACCTCAAAAAGCCCGATAAGCTTTATCTGTGCAGGTTCACCAAACTCTTCAGCAAGTTGGGACACAAGACCGGTAAGAAGACTCTCTTTTCCTGCAATACTCCTCCGGACTGTTGTTACATCAATCTCTTCCTTCAGATAACTCATGAGAGTCAGGCGCAACGTTGAACGATTATTTGTAGCTGTTTCCTCCTGACGAATCGACCTGTTATTAAAAATGAGAATCCATAGTGACAAAAGGATGACGATGCCAGTCAAAAGAACAATGGCATAAGCAATAAGAAGAAAAGTTTTCACGTTAAATCGTGTGCTCGTTCCAGGGTAATCAGGCTATCAATGGTGTTCACCAACGACCATTTTGGTTGAAATCCCGTCATGGTATGCAGCTTGTCGAGCACAGGCCTGCGGCGCATTATTTCATCGATTTCCATGCCATAGGCTTCCGCATAAGTAAGAAACTGCAACTTGGAGCTGCTTCCCGCTCTTTCCACGACAAGATTCGCCAGATCAAGGATGGAAATCTCCTTGTCATTACCGACATTCACAATTTCACCATTAGCCAAAGGGTGCGAGGCCAGAAGATCGAGGGCTGTTACCGTGTCGCGCACATCACAAAAAGAACGGGTCTGGGTTCCGTCACCGTAAACAGTGATTGGCAGATTCTGCACTGCCTGACGAACAAAAGTAGGCACCACCATGCCGTATTTTCCTGTTTGATGACGACCGATAGTGTTGAAAAGACGTGCAATAACAACTTTGATTCCAGACTTGAACATATATGAGTAGGCAAGATACTCGTTAGCAAGTTTCGTGACTGCATAACACCAGCGTAAGCGGGCGCCTGATCGGAGAACAATATCGTCTGTTTCAGCATAACTGGTGTTCGTATTAAATCCATAGACCTCAGAACTCGAAGCAACAATTATTTGTGTATCTGGTCGAACCCTTGCGACTGCCCGAAAGATCTTTTCTGCACCTGCAATGTTTATTTCTATAACGTGCCTTGGATCTTCCAGCACCTTTTTTACGCCAACAATAGCGGCCATATGATAAACCCTATCCGCCCAGTTGATTGCATCATTCAAGTCATTCCATACCATGATATCGGCTTCTGCAAAACGGAAGGCCGGATTATGGAGCATGGATAAAATATTCTGGATAGTGCCGGTAGAGAGATTGTCAACGACATAGACTGAGTCGCCTCGCTCCAGATAAAAAGAAGCAAGGTTAGAGCCAATAAATCCGGCACCACCGGTGATGAGTACATTCATTATATCCTCCGTTTCTAAATTGTTATTTTCGTTTACAACGAAATACGAAGCCCAAGCTGCCCGCCATTGCGCTGGTAGTAATTACCCTCCTTGCTATGCCAGAAAGCGGCAGTTACCGCTGTTGTTTTTGTAACCCGATACAAGCCGTCAAGTTGCAGGTATTGGGTCTGTATGGTAGTTAGATTACCGGCAGATACAACTGAGGGCTCTTTGCCTTCGGCATAGGTCAATCCAAGTCGATTATCTTTTCGGCTGATCCACTGAGCCTGCACTCTCCCTGCAAATTCACCCTGAGAGTTATCGATTGTTGAGATATATGCGGTATAGGCAATTCGAAACTGGCCGGCATTTTTTTCCACCCCAAGGCTGTAGATATTTAATAATGCGTCAGAATAGTTCCGTTGTGCAGCCCCAAGTGTGTAGCCGAAACCATCAGGAAGGTTTCCATTCCAACCCAGTCCAACCGAGTTTTTTGCCAGAAATTCAGCATTTGCCGTATACCCTCCATCCAGATTGATCACTCCCAAAGCAAACGGATAGGCATAAGAAAACGATATTGCCTGATCCGTTAACAGAAACCGGTCAACATTTTCAATACGGACATTCAATAGCCCGTAAGCCTTGAGGGGCATAAAGAGATTTATATATTGACTCTTCCATGAGGGAGCGCTATTCGTCAAGCGGTCCTCAGTATAGCCAGCCTCAACATAGGGTGATGAATCAAAAATCGAAGGCCTTGTAAGTGCAGATGAGACTGCGGGAGCAGTTGCAGAATTCATCTCTCCCGTAGTAGTCTCTAATGACAAAGCATTGTTACTGTACAGCAGGCCACACAGCGCGACTCCTGCTTGAGCAAAATAAGCCAGGCACTTTTGTAAGTTTAGCCTTTCCTTATTTCGTAACAGTTTCATCATGTTTTAAGAATGAGATCACCTTGTTTTTTCCGGCCGATTTAGCCCTGTTCATTGCTTTATCAGCATGCGAAATAAGACTATTCCAGTCATGTGCGTCAAGTGGAAAGGTAGCTGTTCCGATACTGATGGTCAGCTTACTGATCAGCACACCGCTCTCAGTACGGAATTGTGTGTCATTGACAATCTTGCGCAGACGTTCAGCAATATCCCATACTGTCATTGAATCCGTTTTGGGAAAAAGGATGGCGAATTCATCACCTCCAAATCTTGCGGGTATATCAGAAATCCGGCATTGAGCAGAGATGATACCGGCAAGATTTTTGAGCACATAATCAGCAGAAATATGGCCGTTGACCTCGTTGTATTGTGCAAAATTATCGATATCAAGCATTACCAGGGAGACTGTTTCGCTATAGCGCTTGGCTCGTTCTATCTCGGTAATGAGGTGTTCCTGAAGATGACGGTAGTTAAAGAGATTGGTCTTTTCGTCACGAATAAGGATCTCATCAAGTTTTTTGTTTTTAATCTGGATCAGATCACAAATACTGATGAATGACGTTATGACTTGAATAATATCGCTGGAGTGATCTGATTCAGTAAGCTCCTTTTTCATTTCATCAGTAGTATCAATAACGCTTTCCGGAATCTCACTGTTTAACCGCTTCAGTTTGCCTGCCAATTGCCTGAGAGGTATAAGCGTATGGCGGTACTTGTTATACAGCAGCCACCCTCCTGAGATTCCCAGAGTCAGGATAAGTGCAACAATAAAAAAAAGAAACAACTGGTTTATGAACACCAGTTGTTTAACAGCATTTTTTGATTCAATCCTTGCTTTTTCAATGGAGCGTTCAAGTACAAGCCTGAAAAGCTCAAGGTTTTCTCCGGAAAGTACAGGTATGCTGTTTTGACTCTTTTGATGCAGTGTGGGAAGATCTTTCAGTCCAGCGTTCTGCATTTGAACGAGGAGCTTCTGGTAGAAGAAAAGCAGTTTAGCGGCGGCTATTTTCTGTGTCTCAGCACTTCTTTCAAAAGGAGCATTGAGCGTGCTTGTCTGGTTACGTTTCAGATCGAATTCAACTATTTGTTCTCTGAAATCAAGAAGGTCCAGATAATATGTCTGTTTTTGATCGGCCTCTTCAAGCGTCTTGTTATGCAGAACAAGCACCCATGCTGTTCCGGAAAAAACAATCAGCAGGCTTATCAGGCCGGTAATGGCGATGGTATGTATGGGGGATATTTTTTTTATGACCTGTATTGTCATAATCGCTGTCCATAAGGACTCTCTTCAAAGAATAGATCTGACATGATTCCCCTTTTTTCTTTCCAGTCTTCCATGTGATTGCGTACCATTTCTTTTTTAAAATCAGTTTGGTTCACTTCATTGCTCAATTGAATGTTTAACATCAATTTCACTCAGCATCTTTTTCGTCTTTCTGAAGTGTCTTCAAAAATAATTCTACAGCATCAGGGTCAAAGTGACTGCCACTGCCTGCTTTAATATGCTCAATGACCTTTTCTTCCGGCCAGCCTTTGCGATAAGGACGGTCAGAGCGGAGGGCATCCCAGACATCCACAACAGCAAACAAGCGTGCTGCCAATGGGATTTGATCACCTTTCAGTCCGTTTGGATAGCCGCTGCCATCCCATCGTTCATGGTGACAGTATGGAATATCCAAGGCGTGACGTAAATAGATAATTGGCGAAAGCAGATCATGTGCATAGCCTGGATGCTTACGCATGGCAGCCCACTCTTCATCGGTGAGCTTTCCGGGTTTGAGCAGAATCGTGTCAGGAACACCCATTTTTCCAATATCATGCAACAGGGAGCCTCGCCGTACATGTGCCAGTTGTGCATCGTTCATTCCTGCCAACTCTGCAACTTTCATCGTCATCTCTGTCACCCTGAGCGTGTGTCCTTCAGTGTCATCATCCCGTAAATCCAGTGCTTTCGACCACCCTTCGATTGTGGTGTCATACGTCAGTTTTAAATTAAGATTAGAGCGTTGGACATTTGTAAACGATTGAATGCTTTCAACAGCCATTGAGGTCTGAGCAGCGAGCGCTTCAAAAAAGTCAACCCAATCCGCATCGGCGTCGAATGGTGTACGAAAACCGGTACTGAGAACTCCGACAAGAACCCCTTTCGCGATAAGCGGAGTTACATAGATCGATTGGATTCCTTCTTTGCTTGCACTATCCTTCAGTGCCGCTGATAACTCAATATTGGCCAGTACAGGAGCTGCAATAGTTCCGCGTTCCAGTGCGGCTTTTCCAGATATTCCATCGCCAAGACGCATAGATATATGTTTCGTCCCTGGAATTATATTGCCGGTGAGCGCGGCTATTTTGAGCATGAGACTATCAGGATTGAAAACAAAGACGGCGGCAATATCGACATGCAGACAGCTCGTTACCTCTGCTAAAACGGTATTGAGTGCCAGCAGTAAATCTGTTGAACTGAGAATAGCAAGGTCTATCGCATGGAGTGAATCAAGTCGATTAAGCTGTTGTTTTATCAGTTCTTTTGAACTGGCAAGTTCCTTGACTCGAAGATCCAGTTCACTGTTGGTCTGGATTAAATCCTTTTCGGCAGCCTGCCGCTTTTTCTCTTCCCGCTTTGTGAGAGAAAATGAAAACAGAAGACATAAAATACTCATCACGAGCCCTGACACGGTCACCGTCTCTAAGTTTTGTAACCGGTTGTTTGCTTCATTAAGGCGCCCTTGAAGTAAAGTGTTCTCTTCATTTTCAAATGATGCAAGAACCTGACGAATATGTTCCATGATCTGCTTGCCTTGAACAAAGATGGTATCTGTATTCGCAAGATCAAGCGCTCCTGACTTCTGCCAACTTTGACCAATTCCTTGAGTATGAAAAATAAGTCATTATTTTTCAGTTAGTTAGCATTTTCAGATTCATCAGTTTCCGCACTAATGGTATCTTTACAACATGCGTGGAGACTTGACAATCCGAAAGGTTAAGACAGCCTCAGGGGCAACCGCCGTTCAGGTGGTTCGCAATGAGGGAAAGAGGCGTGCAATCATCAAGCATGTAGGCAGTGCTCATAGCGAGAGCGAGTGTGATCTTTTGATGGCTGAGGCGGTGAAGTACGCTGAAGCTCATCGCAGACAGCCATACCTTTTACCCGAAATACACCCCCCGGCAAGTTCTCCACAGCAGCATCTGGATTTCTCTCATGCCGAGCTTGTCGATGTAACTCATCAGTTTGCCCGCACCGCACTGCTTTCTGCCGCCAAGAGGTGTGGATTGGGAGCCCTGCCTGAGTTGTATCTGGATTTTGCCCTTATGCGCATCATTGAGCCCGCCTCCAAATTGCGCACTCTCGAGCTTTTGCAGCGGTACTTCAATGTGCGGTATGCCGAACGAACCGTTTATCGGTTGCTGCCAAAGCTCCTTGCGTATCAGAAAGAGATCGAGACTGCAGCCATCCAGACGGCTCGCGATGCACTGCAGGAGAGCTTCAGCCTTGTATTGTACGATGTCACCACGCTCTACTTCGAATCCTTCAAAGAGTACGACTTTCAGAAACCAGGTTTCTCCAAAGACAACAAACCGCAACAGCCGCAAATCGTTATTGGCCTGATCACCACCCGATCTGGTTTTCCAGTAATGCACGAAGTGTTTGAAGGCAATACCTTCGAAGGGAAAACAATGTTGGCTGTCTTGCACCGCTTCCATGAACGGGTTGGAGAAACCAAGCCGGTTATTGTGGCTGACGCCGGAATGCTCTCGAAAGACAACATGCAGCAGTTGGAGGCAGATGGATACCGCTACATTGTGGGAGCACGATTGGCGAGCACAGCAAGCGCCTTCATCGATACAATTTACACAGAGCTACCCCGCACTAATCAGGCACCAAGGCGCTTCAGCTATTCGAGCGGTGTCAAGAACGCCTCGGTCATCTGTGAGTTCTCCGAAGCCCGCTACAAGAAAGACAAACGCGAGTTTGACAAGCAGGTAAAGCGTGCCTTTCAACTACTTGAGCGAAATGAAGCAGGGCGACGAGCAAAGTTTGTCAAGAAGTCTCAAGAGAAAAATAAGCCTTTCGTCTTTGATACTGCTCTCCAGGCAAAGGCAGAAAAGCTTCTGGGCATCAAGGGCTATGTCACCAACATCCCGGAGATAGAGTTGCCCAGTGCTGACGTCGTTGCCTACTATCGAGATCTCTGGCATGTGGAGCAGGCGTTTCGGATGAGTAAGTCAGACTTGAAAGCCAGGCCTATCTTCCATTACACGCAGGAAGCCATCAGAGCCCATATGCTCGTTTGCTTCATGGCCTTAATGATGGGCAAATACCTTGAGATCAAAACGGATCGTTCGTTACGGCAGATTCGGGATGAACTGTGGCAAGTTCAGGAGGCCAATATCTATGATGAGCGAACAGGAGAATTACACACCGTGAGTATGAACACCAGCAAATTAGCGAACAACTCTATCTTAAAATTCTTAAACCATGAGCTTCCGCACTAATTTGGCAGAAGTCAGGAAAGATGGTATCTGTATTCGCAAGATCAAGCGCTGAATTGTTTTTAAGGTTTATAGTTTTTTGTAACCTATCAAGTTTAGCGGTACATAATACATCAAGAAGATCAAGGCGTTGCTGTTGATTGGGATTGTCAGCCGTAAGTTTTCGAAGGGCTTTTAAATTCTTGTTAATGCCGGTGGCAGTGTCAGTAGTTGCATTATAATGTTGAAGAAAAAGTTTATTCCCTGTGATAAGATAACCGCGTTGACCTGTTTCGGCATCAAGAAGCAGAGTAAGTGTGTTTTTGAGTTTCTCCTTAACGATCAGTGTATGGTTGACCATTTTGTTGGTTGCAACATAGGAGCTCAGATTGACGGCTGTAAATATTCCAATGCTGACTATTATCAGAACGGCTGAGAGAAAACTTAAAATGGACAAGTTGCGTTTCATGATGGAGTCGCATAATTGTTAATTCACTGATCAGTATGGTAATTTGCAGTAATCATCTGGCTGTAAGCATAACCCTTTCGCATAGAATCGATAAAATCGTAGCCGCTATCGGGCTCTATTTCATGGTTGCACTGATCATGAAAAGATTTTCGATGCAATAATCAATCATAAAAGTTTCATATACATATAATATACATCTTTCTTCTGTATATAAAAGAATTTTATATGAGAATTGCTTCTGCACTGTCATGGCTATTGTTTGGTGTGACTCGGGAGGCAAAAGGGATGTTAAGCACTTTTGCGATTCAGGTGCTGATGAAAAGGTTGATGATCAGGACATTTATTCCCCTTATTGTAGCGTGAGACAACTCATTGCTGTCAAGTAATTGTCTTTCAATTGGGGAAGAAGGGGGGCCTGAATATTCGAAGATTACGTATATATTTTATATGCGTATGGGGTCTTATTAACTCCGGTCTTCTCAGCCTTTTGTCGGTGATCTGTCAAGCCGGGAGCTGATAGCCTTTTTTGCGAAACAGTCGCAGCACGGCATCAACTACTTCCGGATCGAAATGCTTCCCCCGATAACTCTCAATTTCATTAATGGCTTCTTCGATGCCTAATGAGGCCCGGTAAGGGCGATGTGAGGCCATGGATTCAAGTACATCGGCTACGGCAAGTATGCGAGCTTCAATAAGTGTCTCCTCTCCTTTCAGGCCCTGCGGATAGCCGCTGCCGTCCATACGCTCGTGGTGTTCCCGGATGATTTCTGCAATCGGCAGAGGGAACTCGACATCCTTGAGGATTTGATAGCCTTGTTCAGCATGAGTCTTGACGAGCTCAAACTCGATTTCCGACAATAGGCTTGGCTTGGAAAGTATTTCGGCAGGAATGCTCATTTTGCCGATGTCATGCACCAATCCGATGAGTTGCAGATAGTGGCACTTCTCTTCGCTCCACCCCATTTCCCTTGCTATATCCGCCGAAATGATGCCAACACGCCGTTCATGACCTGCGGTGTAAGGATCATGTGCTTCCACGACGTTTGCTACCGCTTGAAGCGTGCTTTGCATGGCTGCTTGCAACTGTTTTACATAACTGTTTATCTCTTGTTCCGCAGCTTTCTTTTTGGTAATGTCTCGACCCGTGACTACTGAGCCAACGATACGTCCATCCGTGTTGCGTATCGGTGCATAATTATAGCTTCCAAACCATGTTTCACCGCTATCCTTTCGGAGCAGTCTAAGTTCAACTCCTGTAGCGGTTTCACCTCCGAGAGCCCTCTGTAGAGCCCATTGTTCCACGGGAACAAGTTCTCCCGAGAGCAGGTAAGCTTCGAGAAACTTAGGATACTCATCAAACGTCTTGGCACACTCCTCTTTATTCCTGAACCTGTGAAATGTTGCAAAAGCGTCATTAAAGTGGATGAGGTTTCCCTTTGTATCAGAGATAAAGACTGCATCACTCATACTTGCAAGAGCAGCCTCCAGTTTTCCCCTGCTTTCTACAATAAGTTGTTCCTCCTTCTTGTGTTCGGTTATATCCTCTTTGATCGCAACAAAATTGGTTATCACATCCTCTTTCAGAATAGCTGAGATTACCGCTCTTTCCCAGTAGAGGTCAGCGTTTTTCTTTCTGTTTTGAAATTCACCTCGCCAGATATTACCTGCGAGTATTGTCTGCCAAAGCTTTTCATAAAGTGCTTTTGGTGTATGGCCTGACTGAAGGAAGCGGGGATTTTTCCCTTTTACCTCGTCAAATGTATAACCAGTGATTTGTGTAAATGCGGGGTTGACATACTCTATTTTACCGAGACGATCGGTAATGAGCACAATAGCAGGACTTTGCTCTACGATAGTACTCAGTTTTTTTATCTGATTCTCAGCCAGCTTGCGGTCAGTAACATCAAGGATTACACCGATTACTCCGGAATAACCGGAGGCATGGTAATATTGCGAATGAACTTCTGCATCCAGGAAGGTGCCGTTTTTTTTCCTGTACCTGAATTCGACGACCTGATTTTTCAATTGATGTGCGAGGGCATCATCAAACAGTTCAACAACTTTGGAAATTTCATCTTCTGCTAAATATTCAATGAAGGAATGACCAATTACTTCATCAGGCAAATAGCCAGACAATTTTTCGATAACAGGGGAGACATAGTTAACAATTCCAGAGGAGTCTGCAACAAAAACCAATTCTGATATTTGTTCGGTAATGGAACGAAATTTTATTTCGCTTTCAAGCAATGCCTGCTCGGCCTGCTTTCGTTCAGTGAGGTCGATAACAGTACCGATATAACGATCGACCTTGCCAGTGTGATCGCGTAAAGGCCTGCCTCGTGACAGGAGCCAGTGTACAGAACCGTCGGGGTAACAGACGCGATACTCGACTTGTGACTCTATTTCATTTTTCACAGCAGCTGTAACGGATTGGAGTACCAACTCCCGGTCATCAGGATGAATGGAATCTTCCCATAGTTTGAACGTTTGTTTTTCACCGCCCCTTTTCAAGCCGGACAATTGCCATAACTCGTCTGACCAGAACAGCTCATTGGTTTTCAAGTGCCATTCCCAAACACCGGCAGAAGCGGCTTCAAGTGCCTGGCTGAATCTTGTTTTACTTTCAAGGAGCTCCTCTTCTATCTGTTTCTGCTCCGTAATATCAGAGAGAATAACCCGGCATGCATATTCAGTATCACTTACTGCTGCTTCAATGCGAAAAGTGCGAAGAGAGTGATCATTATGACCCCTGGCTGGCTGGGAAGCGGGTGCTAAAAGCTTCACCTCGCAGTTACCCGGCAATCTTTTAGAGAACACTGTTTCGAGCATGGAATCAATTGCGAGATAATCCTCTGGCAATACAAAATGTTTGAAATGCATGCCAACTAAACGGGAGCGATCAATGCCAAGAAGTTTGGTGGCGGTCAGGTTTGCCTGCTGGATCTTACTGTCATGGCCCAACGTCAAATACCCGACTGGAGCAAAGTCATAAAGTTCAGTGTACCGGGTTAGATTATCCTGCAGCTCAACCCTGGTTCGAGCCAGCTCTTCCTGCTGCATTTCAAGCTCTATTTGGTGTACCTCGAGCTCATGGACAAACCTGAGTCTTTCTTCAGGTGAAGGCGTAGTGCTGAGTCGGGAGTACTGAGTGGCGAGGTGTTTATTCTTCAGGCGCTCTTCAGCCAGAGAGCGTAAGTCACTGGAATCGGCAAGGCTGATGTTTTTCGGTTTCTTTGCCATTGGGGGGCAACTTGCTGTTAAGGAGAACGCTAATTATCAATTGGCTGGTGACAGATTCTCTAAAATATTTGTGGTTTATACGTATTAAATGTAGCGATAATCTTCCAGATTGTAATGCATTTCCGAAATAAGCTTTAGTTGCACAATCGAATGCAGCAAATAAAAGAACCATTAACCATTAAAGGCCATACCAGCAATATTTGAAAACGAGACAATGTTATGACAGCGTAATGAATATCATTGTATCGTTAATCGTATGGAGACATGGGTATTAATCCTGAAATCCTGAAAAATTAATATATTAACTCTATGAGCATTGCATTTCACTACTGCCTGTAAGTCTGTACGACCGTGACATGAATATTGATTCTGCTCTGTTCACTCCCCCGCATGGTGCACCTTGAGGCAATTGTCGCCCCTCACCTGCATCACCCGCTAGGATCAGCTAGAAAATAAGTCCGCACGTGACGACACCATTCTTGCAGCACAACGTGCTGAAGTGTTTGGTGAAGATGAACTGTTAAATCGCATAGACTTTTTTTAGATCATAGGATTAACACTCATTTTGATGAAGAGGCCATAATCGAAAAAGGAGTTTCTGTCTGGAGGTTGTAAACAACATTGTTTATGAATAAAACCACGACAAGCCGCGTTCCAAAAAATGCATTTGCTTTGGCTTTTGTAATGATTCTCGGCTCCAGCGTCTATATGGGTCTTCGTCTTCAGGCTTTCAATGAAAGAACACGGCAGGTAGAGCGCTCGCTTCAGGTTGAGCACAAACTTGATGAAACGCTTTCTCTGGTGACTGACGCCGAAACCGGTCCGCGCGGTTACGTCATTATGGGCCAGGAGGTTTTTCTTGAACCCTATTTCACCGCCATATCATCAACAGACGGCATTATCCCGCACTTGCAGGAGCTGCGTCGATTGACATTTGACAGCCCGCGTCAACAACAACTGTTAGACAAGCTTGATCCTCTTGTCAGCAATAAGCTTGACTTTATGAACAAAGTCGTTGAGAAAAGAAGGGGTAGCGGGTTTGAAGCTGCGAAGGAGTTGATTGCAACCGATATCGGCAGGCAGGAGATGGTTGAAGTCCGTCATGAACTGCTTGAGATGCACAACATCGAAAGTGTGCTTCTCAAGCAACGCTCCAACGATGCAGCCATAAACCTGCAGGATACAGTTTTTGCCTTGATAACAGGGGTTGGCTCGGGTATTTCACTGCTGGTGTTTTCTTTTATTGTCGTCAACAGGGAAGTCGGTAAACGGAAGCGTGCCGAGGAAGAGCTCCTTCAACTCAATAGCGAGCTGAATTCTCGTATTGAGAAGCGCATCGAAGAGCTGCGCAAAAGCGAAGAGACGTTTCGCCTGATGGTGGAAAGCGTTAAGGACTATGCCATCTATATGCTCGACCGGAACGGTGAGGTCTTGAGCTGGAACAAAGGTGCTGAATTTTTGAAGGGCTACAAGGCTGAAGAGATTATCGGGGAAAACTTTTCGCGGTTTTTTACTGAAGAGGATATTGCTGCAGGCAAGCCATCTCTTTTACT
Source organism: Chlorobium sp. (assembly GCA_005843825.1). Lineage (GTDB taxonomy): Bacteria > Bacteroidota > Chlorobiia > Chlorobiales > Chlorobiaceae > Chlorobium. The sequence goes on along the minus strand of SZXX01000042.1, from coordinate 38,067 downwards.
GAGAACTGCTGTTGAGCAGGGAAAAGTGGAAGATGAGGGTTTACGGGTACGCAAGGATGGAAAGCGATTCTTTGCGGATGTTGTCATTACCTCCACCTATGATGCAAATCATCAATTGACAGGCTTTGCTAAAGTCACCCGTGATATTACCGTCCGGAAAGAAAACGAGTCAAGAAATGCCAACCTGAACAGGATTTACGCAACGCTTTCGCAGATTAATGAAACTCTTGTGCGTGTCAAAGATAAAGAGCAATTGTTCCCGGCTATTTGCCGGGTTGCAGTGGAGTCCGGCAAATTCGGGTTGGCCTGGATCGGGATGCTTGACCTTGAATCCGGTGTTATTACACCGACAGTTGTATACAGTAAAATAGAGAATATTCTGCCCTTTAATACGTTCAGCATAAATGACGCGCCCTTCAGCAATGGAATCCTCAGTAAGGCTGTGGCAACAGGAGACGTTATTTCATGCAATAACATCCAGACTGATCCTGCCATGCAGCACTGGCGGAATATGGCAGTCGCCGGCGGTTTTCACTCAGCCATTTCAGTGCCTGTTCGGCAGTGCGGAGTAATCGTTGCATTGCTTAATGTCTATGCAACAGAAGTGAATTTGTTTAATCAGGAAGAGATCAATCTTCTTAAAGAAATCGGCGAGGATGTGTCGTTTGCATTAGATACTCTGCATTTGGCAGAGCTGCATAAGCAAACAGAAGCATCGCTGATACAGAGCGAAAAGCGCTTTAAGGAAATGTTTGAAGAGCATTCAGCCATTATGCTCACGTTCAATCCTGATACAGGCTTTATTATGGAGGCCAATAAGGCTGCAATTGAGTTTTATGGATGGACGATCGATGAAATCCGTAAGTTGCGTATTCATGATATCAATACGTTGACTCCTGAGGAGGTAGAGCGTGCCATTGAACAAACCAAAACAGGCGAGAAAAACCATTTTCTGTTCCGTCATAGCAGGGCGAACGGAAGCATCCGTGATGTAGAGGTATATAGCCGGACGATTGTGACGGATGGCAGATCGTTTGTCTATACCATTGTTCATGATGTCACTGAACGAAAGGACTACGAAATTGCCACTGAGCTGCATCTCGCTCTTCTTGAGATGGCGGAGAACCATTCGATAACGGAGCTGCTGCAGTTGTCACTCGATAAAGCCGAACAGCTGACCGAAAGCTCTATCGGCTTCTTCCATTTCGTAGCTGAAGATCAGATAACACTATCACTTCATGCGTGGTCAACCAACACTGAAAAAAATATGTGCAAGGCTGAGGGAGAGGGCCAGCACTATGCGCTTGACAGCGCTGGAGTATGGGCTGATGCGGCACGGGAACGAAAAGCGGTGATACATAATGACTATGTTGCCGTCAAGGATCGCAAAGGAATGCCGGAGGGTCATGCTGAGGTGAAGCGTGAAGTGGTTGTTCCGGTTTTGCGGGGAGATAAGGTTGTGGCGATTCTGGGTGTCGGCAACAAGCTGGCTCATTATGATGAACGTGATATAAAATGGGTGAGTATTGTTGCCGATATTGCCTGGGATATTGTAGCTAAAAAGATGGGAGAGGAGGAACGGAAAATACTTCAAGCCCAGAAATATGCCATTGAAAACCTGGCAATGCACGACTCTTTGACGGGTCTTCCAAACCGTCGACTTCTTTCAGAGCAGATAAAATTGACCATTGCCCTGTGTCAACGGAGTAGAACAATGGCGGCGTTGATGATATTTGATCTGGATAAATTCAAACCGGTTAACGATACACTCGGCCATGGAATTGGTGATCTGCTGCTTCAGCAGGTTGCAAACCGTACTCTCGGAATACTGCAGAGAAGCAGCGACACTTTGGCTCGTTTTGGTGGCGATGAGTTTGTTGTGCTGCTGCCGCAGATTGCTGCAATAGCAAATGCTGTTGCAGTTGCAGAGAAAATCCTGAACGCCCTGCAAGAACCTTTTGAGATTGAGGGCCATGCCATCAATATTTCATGCAGTATCGGTATCGCTGTTTTTCCAGATCATGGCGAGAATGAACTGACGCTGATCAAAAATGCTGATGATGCCATGTACTTTTCGAAGAGTCATGGGAGGAGTTGCGTTACGGTCTTTCATCCATAGGCTTGTTCCATACATTCATGCCCTGCCTGATAATCCCCTCATGTTCCACGTTAGCCATAGCGAATAAAAGTATATGGTGAATTGAGCGAATTAGATTGCTATTACTGTATATACTTATAATGGATATTAAAAATCGCAGTCGTTCTACTACGGAAAGAAGGGGGATAGAGAGGTAGGTTGCGGCTTTAAGGATAGAATACTTATTTTGTTGTCAGGTACGGCATCGATAAAACAGACGAAGCAAACATGCTGGCCGTGTAAAAATTTTGAATATTTTGAATATAGATATAATTTATATGCGTTAGGCGGCCCGCAATAATTAAATTCATTATAATGAGCTTTCCCTATCCTCAGTCGCGATGGTATTAATGACATGTGTTGCCTCTACATCGCATCTTGGTCAATTGAAATCATGAAAGTGAATGCATCATGTCAATAGCTAAAGTTAATCTAAAGAAAAAGTTGATGCCGGAAAACAGGCGGCAACTTCCTAAGGTGTTAACGGGGATTGAGGGAGTAGATTTAATTACCGATGGCGGTCTGCCGAAGGCTCGAGCCTCACTCATTTGCGGAGGAACAGGTACCGGAAAAACGTTGATGGCTATGGAGTTTTTGCTCAGAGGTGCCAGGCAATTTAATGAGCCAGGCGTATTTATGGCGTTTGAAGAATCGACTAACGATTTAATCGCCAATGTAGCCTCGATCGGCTTTGACCTGGAAGGGTTGATTACAAGCAAAAAGGTGGTTGTTGATTTTGTTTATATCGATCGGGATGAAATAGTTGAAGCAGGGAAGTACAACCTGGATGCCCTGTTTATTCGATTGGGTGCCGCCATTGATGCCATTGGCGCCAAACGCGTAGTTCTTGATACGATTGAATCACTCTTTAGCAACCTGCCCAATCCAGCTGTTTTGCGTGCTGAATTACACCGTCTGTTTCGTTGGCTCAAGGAGAAGGGTGTTACTGCGGTAATTACTGGAGAAGCTGGCAAAGATACCCTTTCTCGTAAGGGTATAGAAGAGTTCGTTTCTGACTGTGTGATTAATTTAACTATCAGCATTGAGGGTCTGGTTGCCTCACGAAGATTACGTATCGTGAAGTATCGTGGCTCATCTCACGGCACCAATGAGTACCCTTTCGTAATTGACGAAAAGGGCATTTCTCTCGTACCTATTACATCTTCAAGACTTGAGCACAAAGTCTCAACTACGAGAATTTCCAGCGGAATTCAAAGGTTAGACACTATGCTTGGGGGCGCAGGCTTTTTCCAGGGTAGTGTAATTTTGATTTCCGGCCCGTCCGGTACGGGTAAGACCACCTTCATGTCATATTTTGCGGATGCAGCCTGTCGGCGTAATGAGCGCGTTGTCTATTTTTCCTTCGAGGAGTCGCCAGCTCAAATCATAAGAAATATGAACTCAGTTGGGTTAAGTCTCGACCAGTGGGTAAAAAAAGGTCTTCTGGTCATGGAATCTAAGTGGCCTAATCAATGTGGGTTGGATATGCATCTCTTTTTGGCTCAAGAGGTGATTGAGGAGCATGCTCCCAAAATTGTCATCATGGATCCTGTCACAAGCTTTGGAAATATTGCAAATCCCAGAGACGTAAAAAGAATGTTAATGAAGTTTGTTGACAATATGAAATCTCTTGGCATTACCGCTATGTTTGGCAGCTTGACGCCGAGTGGATTGCCGACAGACGTTGCCGCAGTTAATATTTCATCACTCATTGATTCATGGATTTCATTAAGGGATCCTGAGAGTGATGGGGAGCGAAATCGTGGTATCTATATTCTCAAGTCACGGGGCATGAACCACTCCAACCAGGTTCGGGAATTTTTGATTTCAGATCACGGCGTGGAAATATGCGATGTCTATATTGGCGCTGGTGGGGTCGCAACAGGTGGAGCACGCTTGAATATGCTGGCTCAGGAAAAGGCATTAGGTCTCAAACTGCAGGAAGAAATTGAGCTCCGGCAGTTTGATCTGGAAAATAAGCGTAATGTTTTAGACTCCAGGATCGCTGCCATGCGAGCTGAATTCGCTGCTCAGGAAGCAAGCAATCTCAAAATGATTGCACAGGAAAAAACCCGTCGAGCGCAAGTAAGCGCAGATCGAACTGCAATGGGGAAAGTACGTAACGTTGATGAACATCATACCCCTGTAAAAGCCAAAAGGCGGTCAAAATGAAAGGGGCTGCAAATGACTGATAAACCGATTGATTTAAGAGTTCATCAAAAAAAAGAAACAGCCAACGCTCAATCCAAAAAATGGATTTTGCGGTTGTATGTGGCTGGAACGACGACTCGTTCGATGTCTGCAATTTCAAATATCAAGAAGATATGCGAAGAAAAACTCAATGGGCGGTACGTTTTGGAGGTTATTGATTTATATCAGCAGCCCTTGCTGGCTGCCGGGCATCAGATCATTGCAATACCGACACTCATTCGAGAGCTTCCACCTCCCCTTCGCCGCATTATTGGCGACCTGTCAGATACAGAGAAGGTACTTGAAGGGTTGGATTTGAAATCGTTATAACTATGAAAGCATCATTGAAATCTCAAGCGAAGCTCTCTCACGAAGTAGATGAGTTGCGCACTGAATTGCAGGAAGCCCATGCAACCCTGGATGCCATTCGCAATGGTGCTGTTGATGCTTTGGTGGTATCTGGAAAATCGGGTGAACAGATCTTTTCCCTGATTAATACTGATCAACCCTATCGGATATTGCTTGAAGAGATGAGCGAAGGTGCTCTGACCGTGACGCCTGATGGTCTTATTTTATTTTCTAACAAGCGGTTTGCGGAGATGGTAAAGTCTCCCCTGAAAAATGTGATTGGCTGCAACCTTCAAAAATGGCTGGATCCTGAACATCTAAAAATTCTTGAATCACTCTTGAGCGAAGATTCAAAGGAAAAACATCGCGGTGAATTGCTGTTAGTTACCGTAAATGGAGATCGCGTCCCCATTTATATTTCCATTGCTAAAGTTAGAGTTGGTAAAGAGGCCGATATTTTTTGTCTGGTAGCTACCGACCTGACCGAGGTAAAGCATATCGAGGCTATCGTAGCTGCAAAAAAAATGGCATTGGCGGCTTTAACCGCATCTCAAGAACTGCAGGAGAGCTTTGAAGAGTCAATCAAAGCGATAGCCAATACCGTTGAATCCCGTGATGAATATACTGCCGGTCACATGCGTCGTGTCGGACAGTTGGCCCCGGCGATTGCAAGGGAGCTTGGTTTATCGGAAGAAACTATCCATGGTATTGAGTTGGCCTCAACTATTCATGATGTAGGGAAAATCAGTATTCCGGTTGAAATTTTAACGAAGCCGGCAAAGCTCAGCAAGGTCGAATATCTGTTGATTCAAACCCATACCGAGGCAGGCTATGACATTATCAAAAAAATCAAATTTCCCTGGCCGATTGCTCTTCTGATCTTGCAGCACCATGAGAGGATGGATGGCAGCGGATATCCGCAGGGGCTGAAGGGCGAAGAAATTTTGCTTGGGGCAAGAATTATTGCAGTGGCAGACGTCATTGAAGCTATGGTATCGCGTCGTCCTTATCGCTCTGAGCTTGGGATTGATGCAGCATTAGCTGAAATCAGGCAAGGCCGTGGAACTCTTTATGATCCGGCTGTAGTGGATGCATGCGTACTGCTTTTTGAAGAAAAAGGCTTCTCTTTCGCCTTTAGTCCATCCCCTTTAAGCTAAGTCAACTCCACTCTTTGTCATCCAGAAACGCAGTGAGGGATCTCTCCTGCAACTCATCACTGCCCACTGCCAACTATTTAACTCGCAGTATCGTTATTGCGCGTGACAATAGTTAATTTTAGTATGTGTTTTTTTAAAAAAAACTGATTCTCCATGAAAACGGATATAAAGCTGGAAACAAAACATGTGAATCGCAATCTTTCAAAAATAGCGTTCGCATTGGCAGTCATCATTATTCTGGGGACAGGAACCTTTATTTTTTTCAGTTTAAGCACACTCATCGAGAGTAACCAGAAAGTCAGCCATACGCTCAAAACGATCAACAGCCTTGAACATCTCCTTACGCACCTTACAGAGCTTGAAACAACCGAGAGAGGGTACGTCATTACAGGCGATGAGCACTATCTCGAACCCTATTTTTTCGAGCTTTCACCTGACGGCATACAGCAGCAGCTCTTCGACCTTCGTCAATTGAGTGCAGGTGATCCTGTACTGCTAAGCTCCCTTGGCTCGCTTGTTCCGCTTGTTTCAAAAAAAATCCTTCTTATGGAGCACGTCATTAATTTGAGGGTAGCCAAAGGGTTTGATGCCGCCAAGGCATCGATAACGAGCAATATCGAAAATGACATGATGAAAACGAGCCTGAGTCTTATTGATACGATGAAACAGCGCCAGACAAGGATTCTTCAGCAGGCCACCACTGACGCTACTGCAAGCCTGCAATACTCGATAGTCTCAATAGCAGCAGGCGGAGTAGGGGGAAGCCTTCTGCTGTTGCTGTCATTAATTCTGCTCAGTCGTGAATTCGCTGCACGGAGGCTGGCTTCAGATGCATTGCAGCAACTCAACGGCGAACTCGATCAGCGCGTTGAAGAGCGCACTTTAGCATTGCGCGATTATACCGAAAAACTGCGATTGAGTGAAGAACATTTCCGTCTGCTGCTGGATGCTACCAAAGAATACGCCATGTTCATGCTCAATCCGCAGGGAGATGTGATTACCTGGAACAATGGTGCTGAGCAGTTGAAAGGTCTTGCAAATCGCCGTCTTCTCACGGAGCGGATAAACATGTTTACCGGCCTGTGTCGACGGAGCAAAACGAAAGCGGCGTTGATGATATTTGATCTTGATAAAAGCCCGGCCGTTAACGAAGTACTCTCTCATGGAATTGGTGATTTGCTGCTCCAGCAGGTTGCAGTCCGTACTCTCGGAATCCTGCAGAGAAGCAGCGATACTCTGGCTCGTCTTGGAGGTGATCAGTTTGTTGTGCTGGCGTCCCCGATTGTTGAAACAGCAAATGCTGTTTTCATTGCAGAGAAAATCCTGAAAGCCATACAAGAGCCTTTCGACATTGATGGTCATCTTATCAATATTACATGCAGTATTGGTATCGCTGTATTTCCCGATCATGGGGAGAATGAACTGACTCTTATGAAAAATGCTGAAGATGCCATGAATGCATCGAAGAGTCATGGAGGTAATTTCGTTACGCTCTACACAGCTCCGGCTCTTGAACAATAATTCCTTGTAATGAACACAATAAAAGAGGTTACAGCTTATTTTGAGTGCAATCGATTTGAAAATGCCGGTTATTCATGAAAAAGCTCCTGTTCTCCGTTATTTCAGTTCTCCTTTTTTTTACATCGCTAAGGGCTGAGATTTCAACCATTCCCATAGAAAACCCTCATCTAACTGCTGAACAGGGCGTTGTTCAGGCTCAATTCAATTGCGGGGTAATCAAGAATGACAATGTTTTAGAAAAAAATAACGATGTCGAATCTGTAAAAACGTTTCGGCTTATGGCGGCTTCTGGAATTGCCCTTGGTCAGAACAATCTTGGGGAAGCGTATGCCAATGGCAGGGGAGTCACTAAAAACTATCAGGAGGCCGTTAAATGGTACCGTCTGGCTGCACAGCATGGGTTTGCAAAGGCTCAATACAATCTGGGCATCATGTACGAGCGCGGTCTGGGAGTTCCGCAAAACTTCGATCTGGCAGTGCAATGGTACCGGCTTGCAGCAGCGCAGACTGATATTGCAATTCGCCCGAATTATGCAATCATATCCTCCACCGGTGATGGGATAACCTCGAGCGCCGGTGAGATCTTGAAGGAGTATCTTCGGTCGGCGGCAAAGGGTTTTGCAGTTGCTCAGAACAATCTCGGAGCCATGTATGAGATGGGGGAGGGAGTTCCTAAAAACTATACTGAAGCCGTTCGCTGGTATCGTCTGGCTGCCGCGCAGCAAATGGCAATGGCTCAGTATAACCTCGGCTCGATGTACGAACGTGGTCTTGGTGTTCCCCAAAATGATACGATAGCTGTTCGCTGGTACACTCTTGCGGCGGCCCGTAATCTTCCAATTGCCCAGTACAGCCTCGGATGGATGTACTCAATGGGTCAGGGTGTCCCGCAAAGCGATGTCCAGGCTCTGAAATGGTACAGTTTAGCTGCTCAGCGCGGGTTTGTAAGGGCCCAGTTCAATTTGGGTGTCTTGTATCAGGATGGTCGCGGGGTTCCGCGTAACATAGTTACAGCATCCAGATGGTATCGTCTGGCCGCCGAACAGGGGCGTATGAAGCCTTACTATGATTTCAGTGTCGGATACTACAACAATCCGGCACAGGCATTTGATCAGAACGATAAGGAAGTGTTGAAATGGTATTATGACGCGACGGTGAAAGGTCTTCCACAAGCTCAATACAGCATTGCTGAAATATTATATCAGGGCCTTAACGTCAAGCAGGACTACGTCAGGGCGGTAAAGTACTATCGTCAGGCGGCTGACAAGGGATTATCACTGGCCCAGTCCAATCTTGGATTGATGTACTACAAAGGCGAAGGAGTTAAACAAAATTATACTGAAGCTCAAAAATGGTTTCGTCTGGCGGCAGCACAAGGATTAGCGGTTGGTCATTACAATCTCGGATGGATGTACTATCAGGGCCAGGGAGTTGCACAAAGCTTTACAGAAGCAGTAAAGCACTATCGGATAGCCGCCGAAAAGGGTCTGTCACAGGCTCAGTTTAATCTCGCCAACGCCTGTTATAATGGAGAGGGAGTCCCGAAAAACTATACAGAAGCAGCGAAGTGGTACCGGATGGCGGCTCAAAATGGCCTTGCAATCAGTCAGTTCAACTACGGGGCCATGCTCTACAAGGGTCAGGGCGTCACTAAAAACAGCGCTGAAGCGGTCAAATGGTACCGGTTTGCAGCCTTGCAGAAGCTTGCTGTCGCAGAGTACAACCTTGGATGGATGTACTATAACGGTGAGGGAGTCAAAAAAGACAACGCTGAGGCAGTCAAATGGTACCGACTGGCTGCAGATAAGGGCAATGCGCATGCCCAGTGTCATCTCGCCTGGATGTTCTCTAACGGTTTTGGTGTCTTGAAAAACAATGTCGAAGCCATGAAATGGTATCGTTTTTCAGCACTGCAAGGCAACCCCAACGCACAGTATTACTTAGGCGTGATGATCGAAAAGGGAGAAGGAGTAACAGCAAGCAAAACAGACGCCCTGCAATGGTATAAATTAGCTGCCGATCGTGGTCTCCCGCAAGCCAGAGAAGCAATTAAACGCCTGAAACAATGACCAACAGAGCTATATCAGGCCAGGCTCCTCTTCACTCTCTCTCATTCCGAACTCCTGAGAGGGATATCTCTTTAAACCCAGCACTCATTCCTCACTTGGCAAGTAAGTACTCACAGCCGACAGCCGACTACCAACTGCCCACTGCCAACTGATTTCACTCAGCACTTAAAAAAGTCGTATGAAGTTTTCCCGCCATACATTTTTTTCTCTCGTGCTCATTGTGCTGAGTCTGACCATATTTTCACCCTCAGTTGAAAAGGAAGAGAAAGGAAAAAGTGCTTTTTTGGGATCCGAGAAAAAATCGGATGATGTGCTTCTTGTTACAGACTGGGTGGTCAGGAACAATGACAATCACGGAATGCCGTTTGTAATCGTTGACAAAAAACAGGCGAAACTCTTTGTGTTTGACAAAGACGGTCGAATAATCGCTCTTACTGCCGTTCTCCTGGGCCTTGCAGTTGGCGACTTGACAACCCCTGGAACTGGAAACCTTAAGCTTTCCCAGATACCGCTAAAAGATCGTACCACCGCAGCCGGCAGGTTTCTGTTGCGACACGGGCTTAATTTAGATGGTGGAAAGGTGCTCTGGATTGACTTTGAAGCGGCTCTGGCAATACACGCTGTTCCTGCGGGTAAATCTGAAGCATCACGGCTGAGTCAAATGCAGTCAAAGAATATAAAAGACCACAGGGTAACCTTTGGGTGTGTTAATACGACAAAGGAATTTTACCAGAACGTACTCAGTCCTTTATTTGATACAGCAAACGGCTACATTTATATCCTACCCGAAACCATGCCGACAGCAAGTTTTTTTGGCATTAGCCGATAGTTCCCGGCATCCATCGCACAACACACTTGCCACTCCATGTTAAGTTTTAGAAAGCAGTACTATCCTTGTTGCGCCGCGGCTGAGGATAAACGTCTGATCATATACGAGGCGTATGTAAAAAAAGCGCATGATATTTAATTGACGCGAATAGTTGTCTTTTTGTATACATATTATATGTATTATGGATGAACTGGTGATTGTTGAACACTGGAGTAGTTCGTAGTATTTCGTTCAACGTCACAATCGTGACTAGCTGTCAGGAGGCAAGTGAACATGACAAAGCATCAGTTAAGTTGTCCTGAACCAAAAAATGCCTCAATGTCGAAAAAACAAGGATCAATAGTCTTCGAAACTCATCATCGTAAAATTATCGAAGGCATGCGAAGTGGTTACGCATACTGCCGGATGGTTATCGAAGATGGTCAACCTGTTGATTTTATCCATGAGGAAATCAATGATGGTTATGAGCAACTGACCGGGTTAAGGAACGTTGTTGGTCGGAGCATATCTGAAGTGCTTCCTGGAATCTCTGAGTCAAATCCGGAGTTTCTTGCAAAACATATAAGGGTGGTCGAATCTGGAATACCCGATCATTTCGAAATCTTCCTCAAAGAATTAAACAAATGGTATAGCAGTTCGCTCTACAGCCCAAAAAAGGGGTACAGCGTAGCAATTTTTGATGACATCACCGATCGAAAGCTTGCTGAAAATCAGTTGAAGCTGCAGTTGAGTGAATTGACTGCAGCAAAAGAAAAAGTTGAGGAAAACGACCGGTTGAAAACGGAGTTTCTGGCCCATATCAGTCATGAAATACGTAGCCCGATGACTGGTATTATCGGCTTTTCAGAGCTTTTGAAAACTCGTCTTCTCTCCAGTGAGGAACAGGTCGAATATATTGACCTTATTCATCGAAGTGGCCAGCGGTTACTTCATCTCATTAATGACCTTGGTAATATTTCATGTATAGAATCTGGCGAGCTCAGGGTGCAGATCAGTGAAACTCCGGTCAACGAATTGTTGCGTGAACTCAATGCTTTTTTCAAACATGAAGCCAAAACAAAAGGGATAGGTTTACATTGTACAGTGGGACTTCCTGATGGAGCAAGCATCATTACAACAGACAGTGCAAAGCTGATCCAGATATTGACAAACCTTATCCAGAATGCCCTTAAATTTACGAGCTCTGGATCTATTGATTTCGGATACTCTCGAAAAGATCTTTTTCTTGAATTTTATGTTATTGATTCAGGAATCGGTATTCCTTTTGATATGCGAGAGAGGATTTTCGATCGTTTTCTGCAGGTTCAGGACTCCTCAGTCCGAAAATATGAAGGCTATGGGCTCGGATTGAGCATTTCCAAAGCATTCGTAGAAATGCTGGGCGGAGCTATACGAGTTGAATCAGTAAAGGACTGCGGAAGCAGATTCTTTTTCACACTCCCCTATAATCCTCCTGGCTCAGAGGATTAACTGCGCTCTGCTATGTAATTAAGCCTCAAAAACTGGGCAAATCGTCGCTCCGCCATGGTATGGGAAACTTGAAGGTATCTCCGATGTCGCTGAAAGAGCTTTCTTTGTCGGTGGGTAAGTTGCGGTTGCGCCCTGGGTTTGAATAATGGTTACGTGGAAGGAAATGTCAGGGAAAAGGTAGTGCCGAGGTTTTTTTCGCTTTTCACTGATACCGTTATCTTTTGCAGATCTGCAAGTCTTTTTACAATAGACAATCCCAGCCCGAATCCTCCTGTGCCGGAGTTTCTTGACTCATCAACCCGGTAGAACCGCTCAAAAACAGCATGCAGTTTTTCTTCAGGAATCCCTATTCCCTGATCTGTAATACTGCACATGATTTTTCTCTCTTTTTGCTCTACGGTTATTGTTACAACAGATGCGGCCGGAGAATACTTGATTGCATTTGAAAGAATATTTTCAAGAATCATGTCAAGCATTGCACTGTCCGCAGTTACTGTCGCTTTTGCCATGCCCGTAACCTTGAGTTCGATCTCTTTTTCCAAAGCAACAGGCTGAAGTCTTGCCGTAACAGCCTCGAGAGCAAGGGGGAGCGATACCTCCTCGATATGTGGATTTATTTTGTTGCTTTCGAATCGGGCAAGCATCAGAAGCTGTTCAATCAGTCGTGCCATGCGGTTTAATTCCATTAGGCAGAACTGAATTTTGTTTTCGTACTGTTCTCTCTCTCGCGGTTTGCGAACCAGAACTTCCAGGGTGCCTTTAACCACAGCAAGCGGTGTTTTCAACTCGTGTGAAGCATCGGCTGTAAAATGTTTTTCGCGCTGAAAAGCATCCTGCATCTTGTCAAGCAAGGCGTTTATGGTTGATGCCAGGCGATACAATTCATCATGATGATAGGGAAGCCCAATACGTTGACTAAGATTTGCCTGCGTCATTTTTTCAGCAGTTGCAATAACATTTTCGATGGGGAGTATACTTTTTCCGGCAATTAACCGCGTAAGGACAAAAAGCGTAAGAATAATTGTGGGAAATGAAAATAGAAAAACGGTTTCCAGGTCTTGCAGGACAATGATTGCTTTTTTCATGGGGACCGCAACAATGAGATATCCTTTGATGATGCCATCGCGAGTGAGAAGAGGAAGCTGTCCCTGACGAATCGTTGAATTGTTGATAGTGCTGTTGAAGTAGATCGTTTTTGTTTCTCCGGGTTTGAATATCAGGACGTTCCGGGCAAGATTATTTGATTTATTGATGACCTCTCCCTCGGTGTTGACCAGTTGAATAAATTCAGTGTCAACTTTTGCTGCTTCTTTCGGATCTTTTTTTGCCTCGCTGGAATTGACTGCTGTATCGTCAATAAAAGTTTTAAAGCGCGAGAAACTTGTGAAATCGTGACTTGTTACGTGTGCATCTGCAAAAACTTCAGAAACCTCATTGTTGACTTCGTCATCGAATTGCTTATAAACGATGCTTTCAACCATGAAATAAAGTATCGCAAAGACAAGGGCAATGAGAAATGCTGTGGCAATGGTATAGTATAAGGCTATACGGTTGCGCAAACTCATGACCGTCCATTTCTTTAAGCGGATGGCGGTATTCCTGAGTACATGCTTTACTTCTCTATTCATGCGTTTTACTTCAGGATTCACGAATGATATAGCCTACACCTCGAATGGTTTGAATGAGGTTTCCGCATCCTGCATGTTCAAGTTTTCTGCGCAAAAAGGTGATATAGACATCAATCACCGAGGTATCTGAATCAAAATGGATGTCCCAGACGTGTTCGATGATGCGGCTTCTGGTACACACCTTCTCTTTATTGCGGACAAGGTATTCAAGCAGGGCAAACTCCTTGGGAGTGAGAGTTATTTCGCTCGTTTCGTAGAATACCTGATGGGTTCCCGGATTGATGTTCAGGTGACCGGCACGTAACGAGTCGTCACCCTGATGTTTACTTCTGAGCTGGACCCTGATTCGTGCAAGCAGCTCTTCGAAGGCAAATGGTTTTTTTATGTAATCATTAGCTCCGGCTTCAAGGCCGAACAGCACATCTTCCAGGGTGTCTTTTGCTGTCAGAAACATTATCGGCACCACACTTCCTGATTTGCGTATCTGCCGGCATACTTCTATGCCGCTTATGACAGGAATCATCCAGTCAATGATGATCAGGTCATACTCGTTGGTCATGGCATGATCAAGACCGCTTTTACCGTCGTAAGCAACATCGACGGCAAAGTACTCTTCCTCAAGTCCATCTTTGAGAAAACCGGCTATTCCAGGTTCATCTTCGATAATAAGAAGTCTCATGTGCTCTGGTTTTAACTATTAATCATTATCGATCTCTTTCGATGCGGAACCCCTTGTTTGCTCCAGGAGAACACCAAGCACTGCTTTGTCGATTTTACCATTGATTTTTGCAATTTCCTTAACCGTCAATGATTTGTCTTTTACAGTGATGCCGCTTTTTTCAAGCTTCTCAACAAGTTGCTGTGGTGTTGTTTTTACAACAAGCGCAACCGTTTCCAGTGATGATGATTCAAGTGCCTGTAAGGCAATTTTTCCCTGATGTTCTTTTCCATGCTCTTTTTTGTTCTGTCCGAAGAGAGGCAGCAGTGAAAGAATGGTAACCGCTATTGCTGCACCAATAACTCCTCTGCCGGCATTTTGTGACAAGTATACGGTGAACTGTTTCCAGTTTGAGAGTATATGAACAAGAATACTGCCAACCAGGAGCCAGCTTAACCACTTGTGCACTGGTTCAACCATGCCGATTTCAATATGAAAAAACATCAGAAGCCCTGTGACTGCTGAAATAGTAAATGCTCCGGTTGCAAAAGGGGTGGCCCAGGTTTTCAAGGATCCCGTCTTCATAGTCTCAGTAAATTTAAGTAATATTTCCCGTTGATGTAACTGTGATGTTACTGGCTTCATAAGGTAGCTTCTTGATTCTTAAAGAAGAATAAGCTGAAACTTAAAATTGGCTTAAAAAAACCTCCGCTTCTCCTGATTCTTCAGGTATATTTCTAAAGCGGTTTTAGTGTAAAATTCTCAATCTCATTGCTATGCGGTTTGATCTTGAAGCTCTTCGGATTCATGAAGGTGAAAAGGTACATCTTGGAAAACGGCCTACGCTTGTCGATCCGGTGTACAGTTCAAAAAAAGAGTATAAAGAGATGCTTGCCACTCATGTCGAGCAGTTGAGCAAGCTGCAGCAGATTCACTATGCTGATAACCGGTATGCCGTGCTGCTTATTTTTCAGGCCATGGATGCTGCAGGAAAAGACGGGGTCATCAAGCATGTGATGTCCGGCGTTAATCCCCAGGGGTGTCAGGTGTTCAGTTTCAAGCATCCTTCGACCGAGGAGCTTGATCACGATTTTCTATGGAGGAGTTACCGTTCTTTACCGGAGCAAGGCCATATCGGGATATTTAACCGCTCCTATTATGAAGAGGTGCTTATTGTTCGGGTACATCCTGAAATACTGGCCGGGCAGGGTATACCGGATGAGCTGATTGGAGAGAAGGTTTGGGATAGCCGTTTTCGATCAATTATCGACATGGAGAATCATCTCTATAGGAACGGGACAAGGATTGTGAAATTTTTTCTCCACCTTTCAAAAGAGGAGCAGCGGAAAAGATTTCTGGATAGAATAGATGCACCGGCAAAGAATTGGAAATTCAGTATCGCAGATCTTGAAGAGCGAAAATACTGGAAGGAGTATATGCATGCCTATGAGGAATGCATTGGCGCAACCAGCACAAAACATGCACCATGGTACATTGTGCCGGCTGACGATAAACAAAATGCAAGGCTTATTGTTTCCAGCCTTATTGTTAAGACGTTTCAGGATATGAAGTTATCATATCCTGAAACGACGGCCGAACGTCGTCAGGAGTTGCAGGGCATCCGCAGACGGCTTGAGGAAGAGTAAGGTAAGGCGGGTTGTTTACAGTCTGACAGCAATGCCCCTTTCCCGTAAATATTCTTTCGCTTCACGGATGGAGTGCTGCCGGAAGTGGAATATGGATGCTGCAAGAGCCGCGTCAGCGTGGCCTTTGGTAAAGCCATCATAGAGGTGTTCCAGACTGCCGGCTCCACCGGATGCGATGACTGGAATATGAACAGACGTTGATACCCTGCTGAGAATATCGTTATCATACCCCTCTTTTGTGCCATCCCTGTCCATGCTGGTCAAAAGGATTTCACCTGCACCGAGTTCCTGCACAATATGCGCCCATTCAAGTGCTTCATAGCGGGTCGGTGTTTTCCCGGAGTGGGTATGAACGAGGTAATCGTTACCTATTTTTTTGATGTCTATGGCAACCACAACGGCTTGTGAACCATATTTTTCAGCAATGCGGGTGATGAGTGCCGGATCGTTGACAGCCGCTGTATTTACAGAAACCTTGTCGGCACCATGCAGAAAAACCTCTTTGGCGCGTTCAACTGAGTTTATGCCGCCTCCAACAGTGAGAGGAATGAAAATTTCTCCGGAAACTTTCAACACCTCTTCCAGTGTTGTTTTACGGGATTCAAGTGATGCTGAAATATCAAGAAAAACCAGTTCGTCAGCCAGTTCATTGTTATAAAACCGTGCCTGTTCGAGGATGGAACCGGCATCTCGCAGTCCTTCGAAATTTATTCCTTTTACTACCCGTCCGTCACGAACATCAAGACATGGTATGATCCGCTTTGCTAACATTCCGTATAGAGCTTAATTCCGTTGTTGAAATCCGAGACATAAGAAATCAATAAACTTCCAACTCTACAACAATATTTTTTAAATGTATATATTTGCAGGCACCAGTATCCTGACGAAAATAACAGAGAGATTATGAAATTTCCCATTTGTGAATTTGCTGATTCAGCCGAAGGCTTTTACTCCCAGTGTGCTTCCTGTCCTATAGATTCCTCTTCAGCAGGTTGCGCTCTTGACGAACTGGAGGACGGTAACTACCAGTTTGAGGGAACCACTCCCCATGGAGGCGTCAAGGCTCTTTTTTATTTCAAGGATAACGAAGGAAACCAGGTCCGCAAACGGGATGCAATACATGTCGAGATTCACGAGCTTGATGCTGCAGGGCATCTGATGACCATCCTTTATGGCATGGTTGATCCTGAAGGAATGATTTATCTGAAAAATTCGGGGTCTGAAAAAGCTCCAGGACAGGACAATATCCAGTAATCCGGTATTCTCGAACCAATGACCATAAATAAACTTTATTTTGATGGCGGTGAAGAGATCCGTGATCTCACCATCGTTGGTGGCGGTCCTACCGGCATTTTTGCTGCATTCCAGTGCGGGATGAACAATATCAGCTGCCGGATTATTGAAAGTATGCCTCAACTTGGAGGACAGCTTGCAGCGCTCTATCCTGAAAAACATATTTATGATGTTGCCGGGTTTCAGGAAGTTCCTGCTGCCGGTCTGGTTGAGAGCTTATGGAAGCAGACGGAAAGATATAATCCGGAAGTTGTTCTTGGCGAAACGGTTACCCTCTATCGGAAACTTGCTGATGGAACCTTTGAGGTTACCGTCTCCTCAGGCAGGGTATTCCTCTCGAGGGCTTTGCTTATAGCTGCTGGTTTGGGGGCTTTTACGCCTCGCAAGCTGCCTCAGCTCACTGATATCGACTGTCTTGAGGGTACAAGTGTGTTTTATGCGGTCAAAAATGTTGTTGATTTTGCAGGTAAAAAGGTTGTCATTGTCGGCGGGGGTGATTCCGCTCTCGACTGGACAATCGGCCTTTTGAACACTGCCGCCAAAGTGACTCTTGTTCATCGCATGCATGATTTTCAGGGGCACGGCAAGACGGCAAGAGAGGTTCTTGAGGCTAAGGAAAATGGCAGTGTTGATGTTTTTTTACATACCGAAGTGACTTCTGTTGATACCGAAGGCGGGGTGCTTACCGCGGTTCACCTCCGGGCGAAGGGTGGCAAAGTACAGAGAGTGGAAGCTGATCGCCTGCTTCTTTTGATCGGGTTCAAGTCCAACATAGGCCCTCTTGCCGATTGGGATCTTGAACTGACCGATAATGCTCTTGTTGTCGACAGTCATATGAAAACATCAGTTGACGGGCTCTATGCAGCCGGTGATATAGCTTTTTATCCGGGCAAACTTAAAATTATCCAGACAGGGTTGAGTGATGCGGCAATGGCTGTGCGCAACAGTCTGACCTATATCAAACCTGGCGAAAAGATCAGGCATACGTTCAGCAGCCTCAAAAAGGCAAAGGAAAATAAGAATGCATCTGAAAACAGCTGAAACCACGCTGCCCATACCTTCATCCTTGCAGGCGTGGATGCTTGCAATCCGACCGAAAACATTGCCTGCCGGAGCCGTACCTGTTATTCTTGGCTCTGCCCTTGCTGCAACTGCCGGTAGATTTCGCTTGTTTCCGGCTCTTGTAGCCCTTATTTGCGCGCTGGGCATTCAAGTGGCGACCAATTTCATTAATGAGATTTATGATTTTCGCAAGGGAGCTGATACTGCCGAAAGGCTTGGGCCGACGAGAACTGTTGCTGCCGGTATTATCAGTGAAAAGACGATGATACAGGTGTCGGTTGTGCTGCTTGGCACTGTGTTTCTGCTTGGGCTCTATCTTGTCTACACTGCCGGGTGGCCGATTCTCCTTATCGGGATGCTCTCTCTTCTGTTTGCCTGGGCTTATACCGGGGGACCTTATCCGATAGCCTATTCCGGCCTTGGAGATGTATTTGTATTTATTTTTTTCGGGATTGTCGCCGTTGCCGGCACTTACTATGTGCAGGCTCTCAGCCTTTCATTTCCAGTGCTTCTTGCGGCTGTTGCTCCTGGCTCTTTTTCCGTCAATATTCTTCTTGTCAACAATATTCGTGACATTGCCACTGACCGTAAGGTTGGAAAAATGACCCTGCCTGCCCGTATTGGAGCTGAGTGGGCGCGGAGACTTTATATTGCATTGACGGTTGTCGCTTATTGTGTTCCCGTTTTTCTTTTGCTGAATGGCTTTTCGCCATGGGGTCTGCTCTCTTTTCTCTCGTTGCCCCTTGCGTTCAGGATGATCAAGGTGCTCTATGCAAGCGAGGGAAAGGAACTGAACAATGTTCTTGCCGGTACAGGAAAGCTGATGACTATACACGGAATTCTTTTGTCTGCCGGCCTTCTTATAAAGTAATCGCTCTTTTTCTATGCATTCCGATACGGTTACCATTGCGCTCGTTCAAACCTCCGCTCGGCGTGATCCGGCAGAAAATCTTCTCAAAGCCTGTGAAAAAATAAGGGAAGCGGCCTCTCGAGGTGCGCGGATTATCTGTTTACAGGAACTCTTTACGACGCTCTATTTTTGTCAGACAGAGGATTATAAGGCCTTTGACTATGCTGAAACGGTCCCCGGTCCATCAATTCAGGTGATGCAGGAGCTTGCGCGTGAGCTTGAGGTGGTGCTTGTTGCCTCGGTTTTTGAAGCAAGGGCAAGGGGGTTATATCACAATACTGCAGCTGTTATTGATGCCGGTGGTGCCATTCTTGGCAAGTACCGTAAAATGCATATTCCCGATGATCCCGGATTTTACGAAAAATTTTATTTTACACCGGGAGACCTTGGCTATAAGGTCTTTAAAACACGCTATGCCACGATTGGCGTTTTGATTTGCTGGGATCAGTGGTACCCTGAAGCTGCAAGGCTGACGGCGCTTAAAGGGGCGGAAATTCTGTTTTATCCTACAGCAATCGGGTGGTCAACCACAGAGCACTCCACGGAAGTGCGCCGAACCCAGCAAGAGGCATGGAAAACTATACAGATGAGCCATGCTGTAGCCAATGGTGTCTTTGTAGCTGCAGCGAACCGTGTCGGAACAGAAGGGGAGCTGGAATTCTGGGGAAACAGTTTTGTCTGTGATCCCTTTGGGCAAATCATGACTGAAGCCTCGCATCTCGATGAAACAGTTCTGCTTGCAGAGTGCGACAGAAGTCGCATAGAATATTACAGGACGCACTGGCCTTTTTTGCGTGACCGGCGTATCGAGACCTATGGGGATTTGCAGAAGAGGTTTCTTGACGAATAAAGAGTTATGAGCGGCCCTGGATTGTTGACCGTTCTTGTGTTATAAATTTTCACTGCTTGTTATGAACATTTTTGGATTCGTTGTTTTTTTTACGCTCGTCATTACTTTTCTGGTGAAACTGGTTTCGGAACTGCTCAATCTCAAGGCGGCTGGAGCCCCGCTTCCTGTTGAGTTCACGGGAGTCTATGATGAGGATGCTTACAGTAAATCACGGGACTATCTGCGTGTTTCAACCGTTTTTTCATTGTTTGGTGCAACTGTAGATCTTTCTGTGCTTCTTCTTTTCTGGTTTCTAGGTGGATTTAATCTGCTGGACCATTTTTTAAGAGGGTTCGGATTTTATCCGATCGCAACAGGGGTGCTCTATATAGGTCTTTTGCTGCTGATGCAATCCTTGATCGATCTTCCTTTCAGCCTCTATAAAACCTTTGTCATCGAAGAGAAATTCGGGTTTAATAAAACCACTCCAAAAGTTTTTGCTGCTGATATCCTCAAAACGCTCTTACTTACTCTTCTTATCGGCACTCCTCTCCTTTTTGCGGTGCTCTGGTTTTTTCAGGAAACCGGGCCGATGGCCTGGGTATGGGCCTGGGGTGGAATTACCCTCTTCTCTCTTGTGCTTCAGTATGTTGCTCCAACCTGGATTATGCCCCTGTTCAACAAGTTTGTTCCGCTTGAAGAGGGAGAGCTGAAGAGCGCCATTATGCAATATGCCGATAAGGTGCGCTTCCCTCTTACAGGTATTTATGTTCTTGATGGATCCAAACGTTCTGCCAGGGCAAACGCTTTTTTTACCGGCTTTGGAAAGCGCAAGAGGATTGCTCTTTTCGATACGCTTATTACGGCTCATCCCGTCCATGAACTTGTTGCCGTTCTTGCCCATGAAATAGGTCATTTCAAAAAAAAGCACATTATCGTCAACATGATTCTCAGTATGGGAAATCTTGGTGTTCTTTTTTTTCTGCTCTCCCTGTTCATGAATAACCGTGCGTTGTTTGATGCGTTTTTCATGCACGATATCTCTGTCTATGGGAGCTTGATCTTCTTTTCGCTGCTCTATAGCCCTGTGGAGTGGATTCTTTCTATTGTTATACAGGCTCTTTCACGAAAGCATGAGTATGAGGCTGATTATTTTGCTGTAACAACGTTCGATAGAGGTGCTTCTCTTGCCGATGCTCTGAAAAAGTTGTCACGCAATAACCTGTCGAACCTGACACCCCATCCACTCTATGTCTTTCTCAATTATTCGCATCCACCGGTGCTGCAGCGAATTACGCGAATAAGAGAAATTTCTGCCAAATCCCTGAGCTGATTGAGTTTTTATGACAGAGTCTAGTTATTTCATGCCTCCTGAGTGGGCATTGCATAAGGCAACCTGGCTTTCCTGGCCTCACAGGCTTGAAACATGGCCCGGAAATTTTGGCCCGATTCCTGCAGTGTTTGTTGAAATTATTTCGTGGCTGAGTTCATCTGAGGAGGTGCATATCAATGTTCTTGATGAGGCGATGGAGCGTGAGGTATCTGCACTGCTTCGCAATTCCCGCCATCACGAGATTCAATTGGAGCGTATTTTTCTGCACCGGATTCCTACCAATGATACCTGGTGCCGCGATCATGGCCCGAATTTTGTTTTCCGCCGCACAGCTGGCCGTGTTGAGAAAATTATCGTCAATTGGGATTACAATGCCTGGGGTGAAAAGTATAAGCCTTATGATGAAGATCGTGCTGTTCCTGAAAGAATTGCATCGTTGCAGCAGCTGGATATAGTTTCTCCCGGAATGGTTCTTGAAGGAGGTTCCATTGATGTGAATGGAAAAGGACTTCTCCTCACGAGCGAGGCCTGTCTTCTCAATCCTAACCGCAATCCTTCCCTGACAAGGGAGGATATCGAGCGTGAACTCGGGCGTTATCTTGGTATCGAAAAAGTTCTCTGGCTTGGCGATGGTATTGTTGGCGACGATACGGACGGCCATGTGGACGATATGGCTCGATTTGTCAATGAAACGACCATTGTTATCGCTCTTGAAGAAAATCCCTCTGACGAGAACTATGCGGCGTTGCAGGAGAATTACCAAAGGCTGCAGAGCTATACTGATCTCAGTGGCAATCCATTGAAGGTGTTGAAACTACCCATGCCCTCTCCGGTCTGTTTCAACGGCGATCGCCTGCCCGCCAGTTATGCAAATTTCTATATCGCCAATACAGTTGTTCTTGTACCGACCTACCGCTGCTCTCAGGACCTGATAGCTCTGGAAATACTTCAGAAATGTTTCCCCGGCAGAAATGTTGTTGGTATTGATTGTTCTGATCTTGTCTGGGGGCTTGGAGCTATTCACTGTCTCACGCATGAAGAGCCGGAGCTCTATCAACGCTGAATTTCTGTTGTCTCAATTTTGAGACAGTGTTCCACATTTGCATAGAGAGAAGAGATGTTGGCAATAAAATGAGACAATATGCCGCTCATTGCGTTTTCTTGCTTTTCGAACTCAAATTATTTCTAAGTCATTGTTTTAATGTGAGATATATGCGATGAGAGACGAAATTTATATACTTTTGGCACGGGAGTTGTTTCTTTATCTATGAAACCTCTCACGCCAGTGAGATTTGTCAGGTGTAATGGGGGACACCTGACTATGAAAAAAGCGGCTTTACAGCCGCTTTTCTCATTTATAGAATTATATCAACAACGTTTCAGACTTCAAGCTAAAATAGAAGCAAGGCTTTTGCAGTTTTCCTCAACAATGGCAGCCGATTGCTGGAGTGCCTGAAGTTCTGTCGAAGAGAGCTTGATTTCAAGAATCTGTTCGACGCCGTTTTTTCCGAGTTTAACCGGGACCCCACAGAAAACATTCTTGATGCCATACTGACCCTCAAGAAGGGTTGTGCAGGGGATAATGCGTTTGCGGTCTTTAACGATAGCCTCAATCATCTCTACAGCAGAAGCTGCAGGTGCATAGAATGCAGAGCCGGTTTTCAGATGGTTGACAATTTCAATACCTCCGTTTCTCGTCCGCTCAACAAGTGCATCGATTTTATCCTGTGGCAGCAGTTCAGTCAGCGGTATACCCGCGACATTGGTATAATTCACGACCGGTACCATGGAGTCACCGTGTCCGCCGAGTACCAATGCACTGATATCCTGCATGGAGACATCCAGTGCCTCTGCAATAAAGCTTTTGAAGCGCGCTGTGTCAAGAACACCGGCCATGCCGATAACCCGCTCTTTCGGAAGTCCGCTGGTTGCCTGTGCCACATAGGTCATCACATCAAGAGGGTTTGAAACCATCACGATGATCGGATTCGAAGAGTATTTCATGACCTGGGTTGTAACCTCTTTGATAATCGAGGCATTTTTATTCAGGAGATCCTCTCTTGTCATTCCGGGTTTTCTTGCAAGACCGGCAGTAATCAAAACGATGTCGGAGTCAGCGGAATCTTTATAATCATTGGAACCCGTAACATGGGTATCGAAAAGGCCGACGGGTCCCGATTCATACATGTCAAGAGCCTTGCCTTGCGGAACTCCTTCGACGATATCAATCAGGACGACTTCTTTTGCGAGCTGTTTTTCAGCAATGCGGAGAGCTGCAGTAGCGCCTACATTTCCGGCTCCGATAACGGTGATTTTCATAAGAGATAAATGTTTATTTATAATGTTCAGAAGTTCTTGTGACCATAATGACCATATAATAAAAAAAGCCCCCTCAAAAAAGGCGGCTTTTTTTATCGTAGAAGCTTAATTCATTGCAGTAGTATTAGCAAGGAAGGATGCTGACCTTTTTCTTGTTATTGCGCCCGTTACGGAAGGTAACAACACCATCAGCGAGAGCAAATATCGTGTGATCACGTCCTAATCCTGCATTGTCGCCCGGCTTGATAACGGTGCCTCTCTGACGAACAATGATTGTGCCTGCAGCTACAGTGGAACCTCCTGCAGCTTTAACTCCGAGATATTTCGGATTACTGTCGCGACCGTTTTTAGTCGACCCGCCACCCTTTTTATGAGCCATGAGAAAAAATTAACGTTAAAGATCCTGAACTTGTGTTTAAAGCGAAATAATTTCGATCTGGGTCATCTGCTGACGGTGTCCATTTCTTGACTGGTAACGTTTTCTGCGTTTTTTCTTGAAAACGATGACCTTGTCATCCTTGACATGACCAAGAACTTTTGCCTGAATGCTGCCGGCAGGGTTCAGTTTTGTATTTGCACCGTCAATGGCAGCCAGGGTTTTGATCTCCAGGGTATCGCCAATTGAAGCTTGTTGTTTGGGGACGAAAAGGGTATCCCCTTGTCTTACCAGAAATTGTTTATCGGAAATCTTGATCAACGCCTGCATCGTATACAAATATTTTAGTGATAAAGGTCTCAAATATACTATTAATTCGTTGAAAATCAAATTACTCAACGCATATCGCACGAATGGTTTCAGAGAAGAAAAAAGCTGACAAAAAGTACCAGTGCAAACATGGTGAGTGAAATTCCAAAGAGTCGGTACCAGCTGCTATAATCTTGCGTTGAACATGGATAGGTGAGTGTGCGGACTGAGCGGATGATATAACCGATGGTCAGGGCAATCTGAAGCACAATAAGGATGGATTTTACAAAAACCCACAGTGTCCATCCGTGGTACAAAACGGCAAGCAGTATGCCTGAGAGGATGACTCCTATGACAGCAACGTCGGCAACCTTTGTTTCCAGCTTGAGAAACCGCTGCAGCAGCTGGGCATACTCTGCAGTGTTGTTATCATTGCCTGTAAGTTTGCTTTCAATGGCTTTCAGGAAAAAGAGCGAAGCAAGAATAGTCCCGAACCAGGCCGCAAAAGAGACGATGTGCACAAACCTCAGTATTGTATGAAAAACCATAGGTTCAAAAATCGAAGCATTTTCCCGTAAACGTTTTTCTGAACATACTTTTTTCTAAACCACATATCAAGCCCGCAAGCGCAATTCCGCCTATTGTTTATTAAGTTTCATATGGTGCATCTATGTATCGGTTTGGGTGATTTGAACTTGAAGAGATAATCTTCAGGAGTTGTTGGGCCTCTATGTAGGTTGGGGTGATTCCTGAACCCCAACAAAACTAAAGTTGTTCTGTGAGGGATAGTTCTTTTCAGCCCGCAGGTAAAGTTATGCCTTCCATCGTTTATCTCAGTAATAAAGAGATGTGCCCTTTATTATTAAGGCACAATTTAGTATCCCGGTCTGAACAGGTTGAGAGAGTGATTAAGAGCACAATTCCGGACTATTCTCCGGCTTTTTTTATCACTGAGAGAAAGCTTTTTTGTATGTTCTATAGCGGTAATTTTTTTTGCTGTAACCACAAGAAATGTAGATGAATAGGCTATGAGTAAAGCAAAGGGTATTGCCGAGAAAGAGCACTCTCCCATGATGCGCCAGTATCTGGAGGTAAAGGAGCGGTACCCCGATTTTTTGCTGCTGTTCCGGGTCGGTGATTTTTATGAAACCTTTTTCGAAGATGCCGAGCTCGTTTCTGCTGCTCTGAATATTGTTCTGACAAAACGTTCGGCTGAAGTGCCGATGGCCGGATTCCCTCATCATGCAAGTGAAGGGTATATTGCCAAACTGGTAAAAAAAGGATTCAAGGTGGCTGTCTGTGACCAGGTTGAAGATCCAGCCTCGGCGAAGGGAATTGTCCGGCGTGAAATCACCGATATTGTTACTCCGGGCATTACCTACAGCGACAAGATTCTTGACGATCGTCACAACAACTACCTTTGTGCTGTTGCGTTTCTCAAAGAGGGCAGGACGCTTTTGGCCGGGTTGGCTTTTATAGATGTTACTACAGCTGAATTTCGGATTGCCTCGTTCCAGCCGGATGAGCTTACCCAGTTTATCCTGTCCCTTCACCCTTCGGAAATCCTCGTTTCTTCAGCAGATAAAGAGCGGGTGGAACTGATGAAAAAGGGTCTCTCCCGTGAGGCTCTTGTTACTGAACTTGATGCATGGATGTTCAGTGAAGATCAGACCGGGGAGGTTCTTTCGCGCCAGTTCAAGACCCACTCCCTGAAAGGCTTTGGCATTGACGGCAACCGGGCAGGCAAAGTTGCTGCGGGTGTTATTCTTCAGTATCTGGAGGAGACAAGGCAGAACAGCCTTGCATATATTACGCGGATCGGTGAGTTGCACAGCAGTGAGTATATGACTCTCGATCTGCAGACGAAGAGAAATCTTGAAATCATCTCTTCCATGCAGGATGGCACCTTGAACGGCAGCCTTCTTCAGGTGATGGACCGTACGCGAAATCCAATGGGTGCACGCCTTATCCGGCGATGGCTGCAGAGGCCTCTGAAAAGAATTGAGGATATCCGGCAGCGCCTTGATGCCGTTGAGGAACTCGTCGAGTTGAGTGCATTGCGCAATGGCCTTTCTGAACAGTTATCGGGTATCAATGATCTTGAGCGCTCTCTGGCGCGTATTGCAACCTTCCGCACCATTCCGAGGGAGGTCCGACAGCTCGGGATATCACTTTCTATAATTCCCCTCCTTAAAGAGCTGCTTCAGGATGCAGGATCGCCAAGGCTACGGGTTCTTGCATCCTCGCTGTCTCCTCTCCAGGAACTTGCCGGGCGAATTGAGGAAGCGATTGATCCTGAGTCAGGCGCATCAATGCGTGACGGCGGTTATATCCGCATGGGTTATCATGCTGATCTTGATGAGCTTCGTTCTATTGCCTCGACTGCCAAGGATCGTCTTATGGAGATTCAGCAGCAGGAGCGTGCCAGTACCTCGATTTCATCCCTGAAGGTGAGTTTCAACAAGGTTTTCGGCTACTATATCGAAATAAGCCATGCCAATCGCGATAAGGTTCCCGCTTATTATGAAAAAAAGCAGACACTGGTCAATGCCGAGCGCTATACCATTCCCGCGTTGAAAGAGTATGAGGCAAAGATTCTCAATTCCGAGGAGAAAAGCCTGGTTCTGGAAGCGCAGCTCTTCCATGATCTTTGTGCGATGATAGCTGAGCACGCTTCTGCCATACAGGAAAATGCCGTGATTATCGCTGAAATTGACTCTCTCTGTTCGTTTGGGCTCTCCGCTTCAGAATACGGCTATTGCAAGCCGGAGATCAAGGCAGATGAAAAGCTTGTTATTGTCAATGGACGTCATCCGGTACTTGAAAGAATGATGAGTGCCGATGAGCCCTATGTGCCGAATGACTGTTTGATGGATGAAAAGCAGAAAATGCTGATCATAACCGGTCCGAATATGGCTGGAAAAAGCTCATTTCTGCGCCAGACAGGCCTTATTGTGCTGCTTGCTCAAGCCGGTAGTTTTGTTCCGGCCGAGCGGGCTGAAATCGGGCTTGTAGACAGGATATTTACAAGGGTTGGCGCTTCAGACAACATTACCTCCGGTGAAAGTACCTTTCTTGTTGAAATGAATGAAGCCGCCAGCATTCTCAACAACGCCACAACCGGCAGTCTCCTGCTGCTTGATGAAATCGGAAGGGGAACAAGTACGTTTGACGGCATGTCGATCGCATGGTCGATGAGCGAATATATAGCACACTCCATTCAGGCCAGGACTCTTTTTGCAACGCATTACCATGAGCTTGCCGAACTTGAAACTCGTCTCTCGGGTGTTGTGAACTACAATGCCACTGTCGTTGAGACCGCTGATACTGTTATTTTTTTACGCAAAATTGTCAGGGGTTCAACTGACAACAGTTACGGTATAGAGGTGGCTAAAATGGCAGGTATGCCCGCTGAGGTTATAACCCGAGCCAGAGAGATACTGGCTGGGATGGAAAAGCGTGATATTGAAATTCCCGTTGACAGGCCCTCTAAAGTCCAAAGCCTGCAGATCAGTCTTTTTGAAGAGTCTGATGCCCTTCTCCGAACTGCTCTTGAGTCAATTGATCTTGATCGGCTTACCCCTATTGAGGCACTGCTTGAGCTGAAAAAACTGCAGGAACTTGCGCGTACAGGGAAGAATTAACTGATGAAGGATGATATGGGGCATGACAAGCAGGTATTGCTGGTTTTTATTCAGGCGGACAGTGGTGTTGACGGAACATCTCTTTTGGACAGTGCTTCATCTGGACACAGTTTGTTCAGTTCACTGAAAGACACACTTTTGAGCAATGTTATCCGCCGTGCTCAATTTGCCATTCCCCCTCTTGCGCTGATGATTCTCAGTTCCCTCAAAGTGGCGGGCGTTACTCAGACCATCTGCGATCTTCGTTTCGAAAAAGTTCCCCTTGAGCGACACTGGGATCTTGTCGGTATCAGCGTCCAGACCGGTGCGGTCAAGCCTGCATTTCAGCTTGCCGGTGCGCTTCGTTCAAAAGGGATTAAAGTTGTGCTTGGCGGACCCTATGTCACTATCTTTCCAGAGCAGTGCCGTGAACATGCGGATGTTCTTGTTATCGGAGAGGCTGACGATATATGGACGGAGGTGCAGCAGGATCTCCTTGCCGGGACGTTGAAAAAAGAGTACAGGGTCTCTTCGTTTCCCGATTTGTCGGTTGATCGTGTTGTCGACAAACACGCGCTTGATATCCAGAGCTATTTTACCACCAACGTGGTGCAGACAACCCGTGGGTGTCCCTATAGCTGCGATTTTTGCAATGTGCATGTCATGAACGGCCACAAGCTTCGTCACCGGAGCATTCCGTCGGTTCTCAAAGAGGTTGAAGCCTTTCTGAAACAGGACAAAAGAATATTTTTCTTTCTCGACGATACGATCAATGCCGACGACTCCTATGCTGAAAAACTGTTCACTGAACTCGTGCCGTTTGGAATCAACTGGGTTGGTCAGGCTACTACAGCGCTCGGGGAAAAACCGAAATTGCTCGATGCATTTTCCCGTTCAGGGTGCGGAGCGCTCCTTGTCGGGATTGAAAGCCTCGATGATGGAAGCAACCATGCCCATCAGAAGTTTCATAACCCTTCAAATCGTCAGGTGGAGTGCATAAAAAATATCCGTAACGCAGGCATTTGCGTCTACGGAAGTTTTATCTACGGTCTTGATGAGGATACCCTTGAGCTGCCCGGCAGGATTGAGGCGTTTATCGAGGAGACCGGAATCGATGTGCCCGGTATCAATCTGCTTCGCCCGATTCCCGGTACCGGAGTCTTTGATCGTCTTGCCAATGAAGGTCGTCTGCTTCACTCAAGAGATGATCATGATGCCTTCCGTTTTTCATGGGGCCAGGAGATGCTCTACAAACCGCAACGGATAGCGCTCGAAGAGTTTATTCCCAGCTATACCGGTCTTACAAAGCGCGTCTTTACCGTCCAGAACGCCCTGAAACGGGCAATGCGCGCCCCAAAGCTACGCTCAGCCGTTCTCATGTTCAATCTCCTCTACGTCCACATGTACAGCCTCTCACGCAAAGACCTCCATCGCCAGCTGCGGGAACTTTAGTGCTTAAACCGAATTGCTTCAACCAAACCGGGTATGCGTTTCTTGACGTTAATAAGCAAGCGTTTACTTGGTTTCAATTGCTCGTTCAATGGCCAACCGCATGAAGCGTTGATAGGGAATGCCAACACGCTTTGCATTAATGCGCACAGCCTCCAACAACTCTTGAGGCAGACGGAGACTGATTGACGTATCTTTGCGTTTCAACTCAAAACGCATTGGTACCATACCTGAAAAATCATACTCACCCAGGTCGGCAGTCTCAACGAAGGCTTCAGCTTCGTCGTCAGTCTTGAAATCAGGGAATTTCTTTTTCATGAGCGTTGATCTCCTTTTTGTGCATATCTCCCTCAGGGGGCTGAAATTTTTAGGTCAGCAAACGCCCAGTTTGGTTATTACTTCCCGGGATTTCAGGTTTTAAGAGCATGAACGAATTCATCAACAGAAACTCCTGCCTGTTTCAGTAACCCAGCCAAAGTTCCGGTTTTAACTTCACGATGGTCAGGCACAACACATCCTTGCGAGCCCCTGCGAAGAATAACATGACTACCGCGCTGACGAAGCACAATAAAACCAAGACGTTGCAAAGCACGAATTACTTCCGAACCAGAAACAATGGGTAATTTAGGCATGTGTGGCAACTTGGAATGTTGTCAGCAAAGAGCGTCCTGACTGAATCAAGGGAAACTCTTCCAGATATAATTCAGTTGCTTCCCGCAGATTCGCAAGAGCCTCTTCAATGTTTTCACCTTGGGTTGTCGTTCCTGTTTCAGGATTGAACGCAACATAACCACCTTCAGTGGCGGGGGTTACTATGGCAGATAATTCCATAATGAATTCTTTTGCATTAAACATTAATTCCCATTATTTCAAAGGTAAAGGAAAATCAGTGCAGTTGTTCTTATTTTGATGCGTTTTTTTCATCCATCCTGATTGTGCCTTTACTCCCTGCCGATACTCTTTCGTAGCGCAACCAACAATTTCCTTGCTTAGTTCGGCAGAAAAAAGTATCTACATTGTATAAACAAAAATGGAGATAGGTATGCTTACAAAGGTTCAGAAATGGGGCAATAGTCTTGCCTTGAGAATACCGATGAGCTATGCACTTGAGGCGAAACTTGAAAAAGATTCTGATGTAGATATCTCTTTGGTTGAGGGACAACTCGTTATCCGTCCAATAGTCACTATCAAGCCTGATCTTGCTCACCTGCTTAGTGGCATCACTGAAGATAATCTGCATGATGCATGCGATACAGGTGAAGCTGTCGGAAAGGAAAACTGGTGATCTTATGGCTTATATTCCAAATCGTGGTGATATAATATGGCTTGCCTTTAATCCCCAGGCAGGGCATGAACAGGCAGGACGTCGCCCTGCCTTGGTCCTCTCTCCTGCTGCGTACAATTCCAGAGTTGGTTTGGCGCTTCTTTGCTCCATTACCACGCGTATTAAAGGGTATCCGTTTGAAGTGTTACTCCCTGAAGGCTTGAAGATCAAAGGAGCGGTGTTATCTGATCAGGTAAAAAGTCTTGACTGGAAGATCAGGCAGGCTGAGTTGATTTGCAGTTTACCGAAAGCAGCAGTTGATGATGTGTTGCATAAGCTGAATACTTTATTGGGGTTATAGTGGCAACATGGAATGTTGGCCTTATCTAACCGAATTTCGTACTATATTAGGTTACAAGAGAAAACGAATAAGGAGAGACATGAATATTACCACTGACATCAAACCGGTTACCTATCTCAAGGCAAAAACAGCTGATCTTCTTGATCAGATCAATGATACCCGTCGTCCGGTTATCATTACCCAGAACGGTGAGCCGAGAGCTGTTCTTCAAGACCCGAAAAGTTATGAGGAGATGCGCAATGTACTTGGGTTGCTGAAACTCTTTGCTCAGGGTGAAGAGGATATCCGTAAAGGTAACATTCGTCCGCAAGAAGAGGTATTCAGTGATATTGAACGCCTGTTGAGAGCCGAGAAGTCATGAGCGCAGGCTATGCTGTTTTATGGACAGAAGTCGCTGAAAAAGATCTCACTGAGATTATTACCTTTATTGCAAAAGATAATCCGCTTAATGCCTTGCATGTTCTTGAAAAAATCAAGCATAAAGCAGCAGCGTTGTTTATCTCTCCCGAGCGTGGCAGGGTTATTCCTGAACTTCATGACAGAGGTATTTTTATCTATCGGGAGCTGATTATCTCTCCGTGGAGGTTGGTGTACCGGATTGCCGGAAGCAACGTGTATATAATAGCCCTAATCGACAGTCGCCGCAATGTCGAGGATATTCTTCTGCACCGTCTTATTCAGCAGTAACCACTCTTTATTGCTGGCAAAGCTTTACTCGATGTAACAATAGATCATAATGTCAAAAAAAATCATGCTGCTGGGCAGCGGGGAACTGGGCAAGGAATTTGTCATTGCGGTAAAACGTCTCGGGCACTATGTGATAGCTGTTGACAGCTACAATAATGCACCGGCGCAGCAGGTGGCTGATGAGCGGGAAGTGATTGACATGCTTGATGGCACTGCGCTTGATACAATCGTTGCCCGGCATAAGCCCGATATAATCGTACCTGAAATCGAAGCCATTAGAACTGAAAGATTTTACGATTATGAAAAAGAGGGCATACAGGTTGTCCCTTCTGCTCGTGCAGCCAACTTTACCATGAACCGGAAAGCCATTCGTGATCTGGCGTCAAAAGAACTTGGCCTTCGCACCGCGAGGTATCGTTATGCAGCTTCGCTTGAGGAGTTACAGGCGGCGGTCATTGAGGTTGGAATCCCCTGTGTTGTAAAACCGCTCATGAGTTCATCGGGCAAGGGCCAGTCAACAGTCAAATCCGAAGAGGACACTGAAAAAGCCTGGAACTATTCGCAAAGCGGCAAGCGGGGCGATATAGCTGAAGTGATTGTTGAATCATTTGTGAAATTCCATACGGAAATCACACTGCTTACCGTTACACAAAAAAACGGCACAACACTTTTCTGCCCTCCGATCGGTCATCGACAGGAGCGTGGCGATTATCAGGAGAGCTGGCAACCCTGTTGTATCAGTGATGCGCATCTGAAAGAAGCTCAGGAGATTGCTGACAAGGTTACCCGTTCGCTCACCGGGGCAGGTATATGGGGTGTGGAGTTTTTCCTCTCCGATGATGGTCTCTATTTTTCTGAACTCTCTCCTCGTCCTCACGATACCGGCATGGTTACGCTTGCTGGTACGCAGAACCTGTCGGAGTTTGAGCTTCATGCCCGGGCAGTATTAGGCTTGCCTATCCCTGAAATCACCTTATTGCAGGCCGGAGCAAGCGCGGTAGTCCTTGCCGAAAGTATGGGAACGAATCCTCACTACATCGGTGTGGAAGATGCAATCAAGGAACCGCGTACTGATATTCGGATTTTTGGAAAACCAACAACCCGTCCATACAGAAGAATGGCAGTGACGCTCGCTTCCGATCAGTTGGGCAGCGATATACAGGCACTCAAAGAAAAAGCGATTGCCAATGCCGCAAAGGTTAAGGTGATCAGTGAGTGAAAGTGTAGGCTCTCTTTCGAAAGAGAGCCTGAGGAAGCATTGTTCAGGAAATGGAAAGTATTTCCTCTTCGAGTAACTGCTGGTTGTAGAGTTCAGCATAAATATGCTGCTGTTGCAACAGCTCTTCGTGTGTGCCGCTTTCAGCAATTGTGCCATCCTTGAGCACAATGATGCGGTCACAGTTTTTAACTGTTGAAATCCTGTGGCTTATCAGGATGATGGTGGTGTCCGGCAGTTTCTGCAAGAGGGCATCAAAGAGACGGGCTTCTGTATCGGTATCAACTGCTGACAGGGCATCGTCAAGCACAAGGATTCGGGGTTTCCAGGCAATTGCTCTCGCAATGCACGCCCTCTGTTTCTGTCCGCCTGACAGGTTGATGCCTTTTTCTCCAAGCATGGTCTGAAATCCATCGGGGAACTCCTCAACATCATCGTAAAGCATGGCAATTCTGCTCGCCTCAATTACCTCGTCAGCATCATTGTCCCTGCTGCCCCAGTTGATGTTGTTTTCAATTGTGTCGGAAAAGAGAAAGTTAACCTGAGGCACAAACCCGATAAGTTCTCTCAGTGTTTTCAGCGACAGGCTTGTAATGTTCCGGTTATCAATAAGTACAGAGCCTTCCACAGGTTCGTAGAGTCGTGGAATCAGATTGACAAGGGTGGTTTTCCCAGAACCTGTAGCTCCGACTATCGCAACTTTTGACCCGGCTGCAATGTCAAGGGTTATGTTCTTGAGTATCAGGTTCTTCTCTTGACCGGGGTAGTGAAATTGAACATTGCGAAATGACACTGCTCCATGAAAGTTTTCAATAGTGGCAATCCCGTCATCCTGCACTGTACTGTCTGGTTTGATATTGAAAATTTCATTAAGTCTGATCTGTGCGGAAGCCGCTCTCTGTATAATACTGGTGACCCATCCTATAGATATGATCGGCCAGCTCAGCATTGACACATAGACGATAAATTGAGCAATGCCTCCGACAGTCATTTTACCCTCTATGACGCTCACTCCACCGACCCACACCACAGGAAGCAGCGATACTGCCGTGAGTGAGGTGAGAAATGCAAAAAAAAGTGCCTGAAGTTTTCCGAGAGAAAGGTTTTTACGGAAGTACTCTTTGTTGAGAGTTTCAAAACGCTTGATTTCAAAAGGTTCGCGGGTAAAGCTTTTGACGACCCTGATTCCCGAAAGGTTTTCCTGTACCAGATTGGTTATGGCTGCATAGCTTTCCTGAATGCTTTTTGAGCGCTTTTGCATGGAACTGCCGATTTTATAGACAGAATAGCTTAAGAGCGGGGCAGGCAGGAGTGCAAAGAAGGTCAGTTTAGGTGAAAGGGCAAGCATCGCGATCAGGGCGAAAAGAAGCCTGAAGAAGGTGTTGAGCGAGTACATGATGCCGGGCCCCAGAAACTCCCTGATTGCGTTCAGGTCATTTGTGCCTCTTGAGATGAGTTCACCGGTACTCGTGGTATTGTAAAACTTGCGAGGCAGATTTTGAAGATGTGTGTAATAGTCGTTTTTCAGGTCGAACTCAATATGCCGGGAAGCGACAATAATGTTCTGACGTACAAGAAAGAGAAAAAAGCCGCTCAGCAGCGCATAAAGAAAATAGAGACCAGAATCCTGAAGAACATCCCGAAGTTCGAAATGTTTGTTCATCGTATCGATTGCTCGTCCAATATATGTAGGGCCGATTACAGCAAACAGGTTTGTCAGAAGAATGTAGACAAAACCTGCGATGAGATTTTTTTTATACCTGAGCAGGTAGGGTTTCAGGCTGAGTAAATTTTTCATCCGTGATATTTTTTTCAAGTGCCGCTATAATGTATAATAGAAATAGAGAAAACAAAATCTCACCCTTATCTCTCTTTTATGGCATTTGATTCAATAAAAAACTATTACTCCATCGGCGAGGTCAGTAAAATTGCTGGTATTCCCGCCTACCTTTTGAGGTACTGGGAGACATTTTTTAATGAACTTGCTCCAGCCCGCGATACCAAAGGGAACAGACGGTATACCAATCGCGATATTGCCATGGTGCTCAATATCAAGGAGCTGGTTCATGAAAAAGGCTACAAACTTGGAAAGGCCAGTGAAATTGTCAAAGGAGTACTGAAAGACACCGAAGGTGATCATAAAACCACGGAAATTTTAAAACTGCAGAAAGAGATAGGTAAGGAAAAGAATCGGCATAACGTAGTTGATGAAAGGCGGATTGTGCTTCTGCAGGAGATAAAAGAGGAGCTTGAAGATATTCTTCACTTGCTAGGGTAAAAGGATAGAAACAGAAAAACCGGCGGTAAGCCGGTTTTTCTGTATAAAAAAGGAGAGAGTGCTTACTGAGCGTACAGTACTTCGAACTGTCCTGTGCCGCCTTTGCATACATGTTCAACCCAACGGGCATATGCCCCACCGCTCCAGCGATATTCCTCAAGGTTCTGTGAACGGTACTGAGGTGCTGCATAACGGACTTTGTATCCTTTAGGAAGAACAATCTTGAGCTGGGTATCAACAGTAAAGTCGTTGAACTTGCCTACCATGCCGTGGTGTACCAGAGGAATGAGAGGATGGTTCAGGATTCTGCGCAGACCGCCGCCGGCATCAACTGAAACGCCAGGGAAATCGCCGTCAACCTTCACTTCAATACCCTGTGAGTCGGAACGGAAGCCAGCTTCTACTGAAGCAGGTCTGGTGAGTTTGTCAGCAGGGAAGAGTTCAGCCCAGCGTGCGATGGAATCAACAATACCGGATCCACCATGTGAGAAACGCCATCTTGTCACACCGACAGGGCCTTTTTCGCCGCTCTGGGTGCCGATGCTGTTCACTTCAATTTTGGAAATTCTCTGGCCGCCTTCGTTCAGTGCAGTAAATGCTGGTCCGATAAACCAGAACTCGCGAATCCAGTCGTTGAATGAGCCTGTAGTCTGGAGAGCCTTCAGTGTGCCTTCCCATGTGTCGATAACATCAGGATTGTCAAGAGGCACTTTCATGATGATATCATGGAACTGACGCCCCTGCATGTAAATCGGATTCGGGACATTTCTGCGGACTGCGTCTGAACGGTAGTAGAAGAGGTTTACAACGGAGCCTTCAAAGGAGAAACTGTGGGAGAAATCGCCTACGGTAACAGAGCCTTCACCGACACAAATTCTTCTCTCTTTGGTTTCATTGGCAATGTCAGCTTCAATAACCAGCTTGTTTTTTGTGCTGTCAACAATTGACTCAATAACAGCTGAAAACCTTACGAAGCCCTTTGCCGGATCGAGCGGCTTCACATTGATTTTGATGTTACAGTCAGCTGGAAGCAAGGGAAGCGCAGGTGGTACATTAACCTTAGCCCGGCATTTTACTTTGCCCCATGAGCTGGAACCACCCTCGAGAATGATTTCATAATCCGAGTGTGCGGTGGTTGCGTCTTTAGTGCCGAAAAGAGCCATAGTGAGTTCTCCTTTTTCTGATGGCGTTGAAATTGGAAATTTTCAGGAAAGTACTTGGAGCTTATTCCTGTTAAATAACAGATTAGAATAAATTTAAAGAATAAAAATCAATAATTAAAGTAAAATATGTTTGAAGTCGATTATCTGTTTTCCTTAAATATCTTATACTTTCGGCAGTTTCAGATTTCCCTATGACTTTTTTTTATTGCTTTTTTCCCTGTTGTTAACTTTTTTTTCTCTTCAGATGACCTCTTTTTCACGGATAATTAACCAGCTTGGTCACTCCCGTTATGCCTCGTCTGTTTTGACAGGGGTCCTTCTTGGAGTATCGTTTCCAACTTATCCGTTTATCCGTCTTGAACTGCTCGCCTGGCTTGCACTAGTGCCTTTGCTTCTCTCCCTTCGTAACGTAGAGAGAGCCGGGGAGCTCTTTCGCCGGGTTTATATAAGCATGCTGCTTTTTTGCCTCATCAGCCTCTGGTGGGTCACTCTTGCCACATTACCGGGCGGACTTCTTACCATTCTTGCGCAGGCATTTTTTCTGACCGTGCCGTTGTTGTTTTTTTATGCCATTAAAAAAATGGCCGGTTTCCATTTTGCACTTTTTTCTCTTCCTTTTTTATGGGTTGCCTGGGAATGGGCTTACATGCAGCAGGATCTTTCGCTCGGCTGGCTTACTCTCGGGAATTGCCAGGCTAATTTAAACCTCATGATTCAGTATGCCGACCTTACCGGTGTATGGGGGGTAAGTTTCTGGCTGGTATGGTTTAATGTGCTGATTGTTCTGGCACTGACAGGGAGCCGCAAAGATGCTTTTCGATCTGTTGCCATCATGGCCCTCATGATTCTCGCTCCGTTGCTCTATACTTCATATGTAATGCCCCGGGAGAGCTCGTCGGCGGCAGAAAATCGCCAGTTGCGGGTGACTCTTGTTCAGCCTGATATCGATCCGCATCAAAAATGGCTGCACAATAACAGTGCGGATATAATGGAGCGGTATTACACTATGACCGGCAGGGCCGTTCGTGAAAATCGGCCTGATCTTGTAATGTGGCCTGAAACTGCTATTCCATTTTATATTCTCGATCATGCCTATGCCGATGATCTTCAAACCCTTCGCTCATCTCTCCGTGGGTGGAATGCGGCACTCCTGACCGGTTTTTCAGATATCATCTACTATCCTGCAGCCGCTCAAACTGACACTGGACATTCAGGGAATAACGATCGGTCGATGAACCGTTTTTTTGACACCTATAATGCCTCAATGCTGCTTGAACCCGGCAATGGCACTCCCCAGATCTATCGTAAAATGCGTTTGGTTCCATTTGCTGAGCGGGTTCCCTATGTTGATTATTTTCCCTGGCTTGGTCATTTAACGTTTTCACTTGTCGGACTCAACGGGTGGGGAAAAGGCAGTGATACAACCATCATGCAGCTTCATTCTCCAAGGTATGGAACGGTGAAAATCGCCAATATTATCTGTTATGAATCCATTTTTCCCGGTCTTGTCACTGAGTTTGTCCGTAAAGGAGCAGAGGTTCTAACGCTTGTGACAAACGATGGGTGGTATGCAACCTCTTATGGTCCCTACCAGCATTTGGCTATCGGCACATTGCGGTGTATTGAGAATCGAAGGGCAATGGCCAGGTGTGCCAATACAGGGCTTACGGTTGTCATCAATAAATATGGCAGGATAATCGCTGAAATTCCATGGTGGCAGGAGCAAACATTGACCGCAGAGGTTCCTCTTGAAAGCACTCTGACCTTTTATACAAGGAATCCCGATCTTCTTCCAAAAGCCGCAGCAGCCCTCTCAGGCTTGCTCTTTATAATCGCAGTTCTAAAAAAATCCTCGTCATCCTGAGCCCCCGGCGAAGGATCCATCTTTCTCTTCAGTGCCCACTTTCTTTCGTCATCCCGAATGCAATGAGGGATCTATCTT
>SZXX01000057.1 GCA_005843825.1 Chlorobium sp. | reverse complement strand
TAATCCGACAGGCTGCTAGGTAGCGCAACATAAAAGGGAGTGTGGCATCATTGCCTGTAATGATGTGACGGCACTCAGGGTCCCCGCATGCACATTCAAATTCTTCCATCGTTGCATGGCAGAAGGTTGCATAATCAATAGTGATTTGCTCTCCTGAACCGATACTACGACGGGCGGTAAGATTCATGTTTTCCAGCCAGGCATTGGGATTGCAGGAGTGGTTAATGGGCTTCCAGTCACGAGGATATTTGCTCCACATCACCCAGATTTCATCAGTGATCGGGTAAGCATATTGACGCAACCAACGCAACTGCAGGGCATCCCAATGTTTCTCGGCATAGCTCAGCGATACCAGAACATGCTCTTGTTCTTCAAAGGCCTCGATAAGCTCACCCGGTTCGATATCCCGTGTTGCGTACATGCCGTAAGCTATACTCGGGTAGTATTTTATCGCCCAGTTTTTCATGCGACTCCGGCAACGCTTGAATGCAGCTTCCTGCAGCAACCGAATAAATTCCTCGTGACCGTCAGGATAGTTGAGCAGAATAAAATCAGCACTGCCCGCATCTTCAGGGCTGTAGAACACCCCGCAGTTGGGATTGATTTCCAGCATAAACAACTCTCCCTCACCATTCATCCGAATATCGCATCGTCCATAGCCGGAGCCATTCAAACCAGTGAACATTTCAGCAGATATGGTTCGCAGACGATTGTCAAGTTCAGGGTTATCTACCGGGATGCAGTTCATATCCTGGTAGTCGGTCCATTTCAGATCAAAGTGTTTGAAGGATTCGCCCTCCGGAAATACAAACTCTACGGAAGGGAATACAACAGGATTTAAAGGGTCTGCTGCGTTCTCTGCGACTAGTACAGTAAACTCTCTGCCTTCAACAAATTCTTCAATCAATGCTTCACCAAACTCCTTGATAATCCGGCTTGCTTCCTCGTGCAATGCTTTTGGTTCTGCCACACGGGATGAACGGGTCATGCCAATACTTGCATAACTGTTTGGATGTTTGACTATAAGGGGGAATCGTAAATTTTGAGCAGCGTCCTCAATATCTGCCTCCGTTATCACAAAACGATGTAACGGTGTATCAATGCCATAAGAGCGGGCTACACGTTTCATGTCATCACGGGTCGGATCGTAAAAATCCGAAGCAGCACCAGTAAACGGCGCATTAAAATATTCAAGTGTCTGCACCACCTCTATACCTGCACAATCTGAGTCAAATGAGCCATCGCATAGATTGATGAACAAATCGAAACCCTGCCGGATGAGCGTTCGTACCTGTTGAACGGCAGTAGCCTTATGAATATCGGCCATTTCAACTTCATCATCCTTCAGATAGGGTTTTATACCCCTCAAAGGGTCATAATTTTTAGTCGGAGAATCGGAATACTCATACGAAGAGTAGAGTACACATATTTTCATAGCGGAGTCTCAGTTAGTATCAGGGTTATTAACAAGTCGGTCTTTTGATACCTCCTCATGAAATTTTTCCATTATATGGGGTGTGAATTTGTAACGAGGAAGCAAATTCCGGTTCAAATACATCGCCCCTTTAATTTCACCTAAACAGTTCGCACTTCTGCACCTGCAATAAAAAACCTGCTCCATATCCCATTCAGTCGAAGGATAAAAAAAGGTAACCTCCTCATTCGCATCGATATCACGAAGACAGATAATTTCATGATTCGTTACATCAACATAAACATTAGGGTCACAACTGTGATTGAGATATTGAAGGAATTCCGGCTGGAGATGAATATGACGATGATGGTCTATTTGCAGAGAAAGATAGGTTGGGCAGGGGACATTCTCGCCTGCACAAAACTTATGAAACAACGATCCTGATGAATGCCGGCTGGTCGTTCGCAAATGTTTTTGACCTGAGTCAGGATCAATATAAAGTGCTATTTTATCAGTAACATCAGATAATTTTATCATTGCTCACACCAATTATTTTATAAAAACAGTATTGAGTAGTAAAAAAATTGAACTCTAAACGGGAAATAAGAACCCGTACTTATACTCTCTGCTATCCCTATGCCCCATGTGTTGTTACCAGAAAAATACTAACTCACGACGTTTCTGTCAAGTTACGAAGAAAGCTGAAATTAGGCAGGAATTAGCTATGGAAAAGAAAACAAACCCGTATTCTCTAGTTGTCAAAACAGCCAACCCGACAGAATGAACGGCAGATACGAAGGTTCGATTAAACAAGGCAGGCGCAAAGGTTTCTGCCGCTTCAATATTCCCTGCTCACGTCTACATCCGCCCGACAACGATAATCTTTTCAATAACGTGACCGTACCAGATTTTTGGCATATATCCCTTTTCGTTATGTTTGACTGATATTTCCATCTTTCAATGATGTTCCTAAACAAATGGGGGGTTACTGGATATGAAAGGCAAAGTTGCATTGGTCACAGGCGCAAGCCGCGGCATAGGCCGGGCTACGGCGAAACTTCTCGCTGCTGAAGGCGCAGCAGTCGCGGTAAACTATTTCCAGAGTGAAAGCGCGGCCATAGCAGTGGTTGAGGACATCATAAAAGCAGGCGGCAGGGCACATGCCTTCAGGGCGGATGCCCGCGACGGGGAGCAGGTGCGTTTGATGGTCGGGGAGGTGGAAAAAAACCTTGGTCCAGTCGACATCCTGGTAAACAATGCTGCGATCGGGTTTCCGGTAAAACCTTTCACGCAATTTGCCTGGAATGAATTTGAAGCAAAGCTTTCGGGAGAGCTCAAGTCGATATTTTTCAGCTGCCAGGCTGTGCTGCCAGGCATGATCGAGAGGAAGTCGGGAAGCATTATCGCTATTTCAAGCACCCTTTCGCGTCACTCATCGCCGGGTTTCATTGCCCACTCCACTGCGAAATCCGGCCTTGATGCCTTCGTTCGTTCTCTTGCGGAAGAGGTTGGACCCTTCGGCATACGCGTCAATGTGGTTGCTCCCGGCCTTACGCTGACCGATGCTACCTCCTGGTTGCCCGAGGAACAGAAAGCGATGATGGCAGATATGACCCCCCTGAAGCGGGTTGCCCTCCCGGAAGACATAGCCGGGGCGGTGCTTGCAATTGCTTCCGACCACAGCCGATTCGTGACTGGCTGCTATATCCCGGTTTCGGGAGGGCTGCTGATGCTGTGACACTGTATGTGCGGCTTTGGCATGACCTGCCAAAGCCAAGGCCAGTTATGATTCCGGGGAGTTTTGAAATCATATTGGTTTCATTGAAACGTTGAGAAGCTCTGATAACCATTTTTGATGAAGAAGTATGGAATTTCCCTGTTAGCAGTGAATTTTGGGGGTAAGAGCAGTGATCGACCCTCACCTGATAACCAATAACCTTGTCGGTTTGGGGACATAAATGACTTTGAATCTGGAAATGCTTGATCAGAGACCATTAAAATGATGCTGGTACATTTAGCTGGGAAACAACGACCTCAAATTCTCCGGTAGTCGAGAGTTTATTTCTCTAAGCCGAAGCCCCATCAACTCGCGACGTGACGGCGGAGATTCCGTAAGCGGGCACGACGGATAACTAGTTCCAAGGCGGTTCGCAACCTTGCTCATTCGAGCTATACCAATGTTACGACCGATCTCATCAACACCACGCACAAATTCCTCTTCTGTAATTCTGCCACGCACAACCTCTTCGAGACGAGAGAGCAGACCGATATAGCATTGATAATCATCCTGATGGTTACCACGTGCCACTCCAGCTATAACATCATCAACATCATCCATCAATTCCTGGAGTGACACTGCGATAGTCATCATCTCGTCAATATCCAATTCAGATGCGGGCAACTCACGTAAGCCTCGACGTAATTTCTCGGTGCGTTCAGCTGATTGTAAATAGTCGCTGGAAATGTGAACGCCCACTCGTTCCAGACTCGCAAAAATTCTGACAACAAGCATCATGCTAGCAACTGGCATGCGATGCTGATTATTTATCACGGCTGCCGACATAAAGTATTTTAACCCGAGAGCATCGGCGTTTTCCTCGGTATCATCGCCACCTTTATGTGCATTCATCGCGTGAGCCAGCTCATGGCACATGATAAATGCTTCAGCGTTTTTGGCAAGCGTCTCAGCTATCTGTTGAGCCTCCTCGCTGAGTCGAAAGCGGGGATAATTGATTTGCTTCGATCGATGATACCACCGTCGTTGATTCATCCATTGAGTGAAGATACCAGCAACAAGATCAGCGACATCACCAAGACCAATTGCTTTTTGATATTCGATGCCTGCATTTCCATGTCCGACGAACATTCCGGTTATTGATCGTGTAACAGCATATATAAAATCCATCATTCCGGTAGTGAATACGATAGCTGAACCCTCCCGAAGGTGAACAGTATATGCATCCGGGCGCGTTTTACTGATCGTACCCAGTACGATAGCATGTTGATCAACGAGTCGCGTAAGTTCTGCCGGCAGACTTTTTGCGGTAATTGCATAAATCTGTCCGATTCGGTCATCCCCAACCAACGGGTATTTCCGCTGTAATCTTTCCACGTAGGCCGAAGGCGAATTTAATCTTGATAACATGGCTGTTACAAGTACCCCATTCACTTAATCCATGACTCGAAGAAACTTGATTCTCCTATTGCACCTTTTATCTTAGACTTTTTGGCTTTATCGCCAAACTCATTCAGTCCCAAGGCGGTGCAGAAAAGCAAACAAGCGTTAAGAGGCATGATGAGCCAGCTCAGGAAATCCTTGGGAGATTGAAGCCCAACAGCAAAGCCAGCAATGAGAACGCATATCGCAAACACGACTCGCTGAGTAGTAATAATGCTCCATTTCTTTTTAGCGAGAGTGCGGAGTGTATTGACTATAACAGTGACGGCAAACGATGCGCCTCCGAAGCTAGCAAGATTAGCAGTGCCGAACCATTCATTATTTGTCATAGTATCTCCTATTCTGAATAATCCATTAACGCATAAAAAAAGCTGCAAGGGATCAAAATCTCCAACCTCGTTACTTTTAATTATTTCACACTTATGTAGCTCCCCTTCCAGAAGATCACGCAAGAAAGAGGTACCTCATCGCATTGGTATGACACAACAGGTCTTTCTCCTCCAGGGTGAACGCTTTCGTATCAGCAAAATATTGCAGGTAGGTGCCATAGGTTTCGATATCCTGAAGATTGATCATGAAATCGGAGCCGAAAATGATCTTCCTTAGCAACCGGCTCCTGGTGGAGGCATCATAACGATCGAAAAACAGCTTCAGCTTGCCATAAATGTTCTGGTCGACACCCTGGTAGGAAATATCCGTGTACACATTCTCATATTTCAGCACCAGATCGGCAACCTTGTCTCTCCAGTCAACCCTTTCAACCCCGCCGAAATGGGCGAGATTGAGTCGCAGTTTTTCGAACTGTTTCTGCTGTAAAACCTTCTCCCATTTAGTCGGATTGGTGAACTCCCTGT
Organism: Chlorobium sp.; assembly: GCA_005843825.1. Taxonomy (GTDB): domain Bacteria; phylum Bacteroidota; class Chlorobiia; order Chlorobiales; family Chlorobiaceae; genus Chlorobium. The sequence goes on along the minus strand of SZXX01000057.1, from coordinate 3,632 downwards.
ATTTCTTGTCAACAAGGAATCCTCCATCGCTGCAATGCGCCGTCAGGGGAATATTGTGCTCTATGCAGAAACCGTACAGATAGTGAACCTTCTCACACTCCCCTTGCATGTCCTGGCTGCTGGAATACCCATCTCCTTCCTCGGGCCAGGGATTAAAGCCTAACGGAGGGTAGACTTTAATGCCGGCAAAGTCATGCGAACCGATTGATTCGATATTTCCGTTGAATGTGCTCCAGTCGCGCCTTGACAAATTGTAGCGACGCATTTCGGGGGTTGTGTCATTCTTGAATTCACTGAAATTTTTGTCGAGCAGATCTTCAAGGAAGCTCGTATAGCCCTCATTGCGAGTGGGGAATGTTTTCAACTGGTAATTCCATGTATTGACACCCATGAACGGATGGATCTCGAAAAGGGGGGGAGGAACAGGGCCGCTTGCAGATTTTATGTAGGCTGACCTGTAGAGGTTATAGTCCCTTATTCCAAGACATAAATCCTCTATCTGTGCAACAATCGGTTTCCACCGAACTTTGTAGGGGGACTTGGAGTGCTGGTAATTCTTCAGACCGAAATCCATGATCAGAGGAGTCATCACAATTTTGTCATAGACTTTCTGTCCACTCTCGCCATAGAGGGTCAGCCCGCCCTCAGCTTCATATTTATTTCTCAGCTCCTCCTCAAGCTGAATCATGCAATCACCGATGTCCGTTTCCATCACGGCCAGGAGATTCATGATATTTGCCATACTTTCCTTGTACTTCCCTATAAGAGCGCTCCTGGTTGACGGAATGATCAGTAACAGTAACACGACCAGCCCGACAAGTACAGCAAGAGTCAGAATAATCAAGAGCGGCAGGAAAAGCAGAAGCCATATAAGGAGTTTAAGAACCAGAGGCAATTCGTTCAAATATTTGAAAAGCTTGATGACCACCCTTGGCATTGCATCATTGAATGTCCTGTTGATCATCGCCGTTAGATTGGGATGACTAAGGTTCATCATGTGGCAATGGGAATCATAAAAAGCAGGCATAGTGAGTCTCCTGAACATTTACAATTTCTATAACCGGCTTCGAGCTGTGCATAACTGCCACAATAACCAATCGGTAACTACATACAACGGGTGGACTTCTAATCGAACAACAATGAACTGCAGAGGTATCGAAATGACTGATACCAATGCCCTACTTACATTTGGTGGAAAGGAGCATTCTTTGCGTTACGTGAGAAAAGAACGGTTAAGTACGTTTCTTTTGCTTCTTTTATTTACCAATAAAAAAAATAAAAACCAATTCCTCTCCCCTCTCAACAAAGAATTTGGCATACACACATCATTACTGAAAAAGGTTTTGAAATGAAATTCAATGCTCTTTTATTCGCTGTTAATTTTTTATAATCAATAGAGAACGTGAGTAAATACAAGGGGTTGCAGACGCCTATCCTGAATACGCAGAGCGTGCATAGCTGGGACCCGGAAAAAAAACAGAATAATGAAACCATGAAGACACAACTGCAAAACATTATTGACCTTATAGAAGCCTGGCAGTTCACAGAAGCTTATACCGCCTTGAAAGTGCTCAGAAAAGACCCGACACTTCCAGAAGAAATCGTGGAAATATTAGAACTTGCGAGCATTGAAATCGGAGTGACCGAAAAGCGCAGGGAGTTGGAGCCGAAGGGTGGCTTTTATGCAAAAAGTGCGGTATTGAGACTGCAGGATGCGCTTGGTGATCCAGATGCGGGTGAACGGCTGAGACAACTGAAGGAACAGATGAACCTTACTTTAGATGCGCAGGCCGCTATAAAAAACTGACCGCTTCAAACAAATGAATCAATTCACTGATTAGCCAACGTATAAAAGACCCTGCGGTGACACTGATGATGCATATTCCTCCTGAACGATTCCAACCTGAACGAATTGATCCGGCCAAACTCGGCAGCTGGCTGAGCTGGTCACTCGGATTCTTTACGGACACCGTGCTGCAGGACCCTTTTCTGGATCTGACTCTGCAGCTTGATCTGACGGAAGCTTATGCCCGATATAGTACCATAAAGGCATCTGGCGGGAAGGGTACTTTTTTCGCTTTTCTGGTCTGGCATCTTGCCAGGGCTCTGGCTGCCCACCCTTCGTTTAACCTGCGCCGTATCGGGGAGGATTGGTATGTGCTGCACAACCCGCCTATTTTTATACCGGTCGCTGTAGGTGGCAGCACCCGTTTTCGCGACATCGTCATGGAGGATGTGTACAGTCAGGACTACCCCACCTTCATCGACCAGTATATTGAAAAGCTGGCAATGGCCCGCAGCCCTGAAGGTGAAGTGGGTAAATCCTGGGAAGTGTTTGATTATGCCCATTTCATTGGCAACCTGCCCAACCTGAGATTTACGGGTATGACGCTGCACTGGCGTTCAGACCAGATGCACGGGCAGAGTTTTTTCTATTTCGGGCAGCGATACCAGAATGGTGAGCGCATCCTCATGCCACTATCTGTTAAACTGCATCATGCATGCACAGACTTTTTTGTGCTTGATGAATTGATTGTCGATTTCAATCGGCGGTTATTGATGCTGTAGCAGGTAAAAAATAATTGCGGAGGGAAGCACGTTGGAATCAAAAGCAGCTCAACCGGCTTAACCGGACTTTATTCATTTTTTTTCCGCCTGGTCGACTTCCAGTTCCACATACCTATTTCATCCCTTATTGCTTCGCAGACGTCAAGAACGTATTGCAGTTGAGGCTTTTCAAGACCGCTATGGAGAGAAAATCGCATGAGAGAACGGGTTTTTGGTGTTGCTGGAGCCATAAATACCGACCCAAAAACACCCCTTTCCTCAAGAGCATCTCGAAGAAGTTCCGTATCTGATTCCAGCCCACCTTCAAGAGCAATAACCTGGGATTGACTGGAGATGTTATATCCGAGGTTACGAATCCCGTTGCGGAAGAATTCCGCATTGTGATGAAGATTTACTCTGCGATAGTCATCTTTTTTTATAACCTCAAGTGTTGCCTGTAACCCGGCAATTTCATAAGAAAGAAGGGCTGAACTGAAAATAGCCGGGAAAGCCAGGAAGGGATAATATTTGGCAAATTTTCTGGAGCATATAATAATCCCGGCACGCCCGGCAAATGCTTTGGCAAGACTGGCTGTAATAAAGTCAACTTTATCGGTCAAGTCAAGCGAAGCAACCAGACCAGCCCCGTGAGGACCATGGGTACCTATGGAATGTGATTCATCGATAACAGAAATACAGCCATACCTGTTTGCAATGTCAATAATATCCAGAAGGGGCGCTATATCGCCGTTGGTGCTGTAAAGTGAATCAAGAAGCACAATACCCTGACCACGTTCATTGATCAAGCGCTCAAGATGTGCAGGTTCATTATGCCGGAAAGCATAAGGAGTGGCCCCTGATATTTTAACCCCCTCCCATAAGGACATATGGGTAAAGAAATCAATATAAACCGGAGTAGCCGGATCGGCAATGACCTGCATAAGACCTACATTGGCCGCCCATCCTGACTGACAGAGAACAGAACTTTCAAAGCCTGTGAACTCTGCCACTGCCTGCTCAAAACAGTGTTTTTCACTGCCTTCATGCATGAACACTGCTGACATAACAGGCTCATTGCCTTCTTT
>SZXX01000028.1 GCA_005843825.1 Chlorobium sp. | reverse complement strand
AACGCTTTGTTTTCATGCGTGTAACCTCCTTGGTTGATTTTAATCATGTTTGCCACAACCAAGTGGTCCCATTTTACGGGATCACGTCCGTTATAATAATGTCAGATTTTAGTACTGAAAACAGGGATTGAGTGTGAACTTTGTCCATTTCCATCACCCAAAAAAGTTCAAAATTTAAACCCCTCATATTCAAATTAATCAGGTTTTTCAGCATGAAACCAAAGAGTCATTTTTCTTATCTTAACTCAGCACTTTAACTTCAGCCCTCAGCACAAAAAAATGCTTATTCTCAACAAAATCCTTCCCTTGCTCCTCCTTCCCTTAGGGTTCAGCCTTCTGTGTCTCCTCGCTGGTCTTGTTTTCCGCAAACGGTTATTCCTCTGGTTTGGCGTTCTGGTACTCTGCCTGTTCAGTCTACCCATTGTTAGTGACGCAGTGATGCGCCTTGTTGAAGGTCCACTCAGGCGAGCACCGATCAGTGCTGTTGGTAAAGCCGATGCCATTGTGGTGCTGGGTGGAATGCTTCACCAGATTAAAGGCGAACCCCTAGGAGAGTGGGCTGGGGACGTTGATCGATTTGAAGGAGCGATCAACCTTTTCAAAGTAGGTAAAGCTCCTGTGGTTGTTTTTACGCGAGAACATATTCCATGGCACTCCCAGAATGTTTCCGAAGGTGATTTGTTGGTCAGTAGGGCTCTCCTGCTCGGTGTTCCACAACATTCAATCCGCTTAACCGGAAACGTAGGCAACACAGCAGATGAAGCTGTTGCCGCAGCAAAGGTGCTTAATGTTGGACATGGTGGGGCAAAGAGTATTATTCTTGTCACAAGCGCCTTTCATATGCAAAGGGCTCGTTTTCAATTTGAACAGGTTGGCTTTAAGGTTATTCCTTTCAGGGTGGATTATCAAACCGATGATACACCGGAGTTAACGGTGTTAAGCTATCTGCCTAATGGAGCATCGCTTGCTAAATCAGAAACAGCTTTGCATGAAATAATCGGTTGGCTATTTTATTGGGTCAAAGGACTTCTTAAAGTGCCATAGAGCATTTCCCAAAGCAGAGTTAAACCACTAATCCCTCTTTCATGAAACATGTTTACGGTATTTTTGTAGCTTTTCTGTTACTGATACTGCCCACCCCATTATTGGCGCAGGACTACAAGAATGTTGAGGTGAGAAAGGTTCTTGTTTCATCGGTCACAAGTAACGGCACTCCGCTCAAATATCTTCAAACGGCTCAGCCTGAAGTAACGGTTCTTGTCGTTCGTGTTCCTCCGGGTGGTTCAACCGGCTGGCACCAGCATCCTGTTCCCGTTTATGCCTACATGCTTGAGGGGACGCTTAACGTCGAAATTAAGGGCGCTCAAACCTCTATATTCAAAAAGGGCGACGCGATTCTTGAAGTAATGAATACCTTGCATAACGGATATAATTCAGGGAGTGAAACCGCAACTCTTGTGGTATTCTACACAGGAGCAGTTGGTGTGCCGAATGTTGTGAAGGAAAAAGTTGAAGCAATTCCCGCCCGGCCTTGATTGGAATATCTTTATTAAATCATGCAGGAATTAATGCCGGAAACCAATAGAGCTGTTGGTCTTGATATAGGAACCACCAGGGTGTGCATTGTGGTTGCTGAAAAAGATGAATTCGGCAAACTTAAAGTTATCGCAAAAGGCTCTTCCCATTCTGATGGCCTCAGGAGGGCAACGGTTGTCAATATCAACAAAACATCTGCCGCTATTAAAACCGCTGTAGCAGATGTTGAACGTGAGGCATCTCTGGTGATTCACGGGGTCAATGTTGCCCTCTCGGGAGCGCATGTTCATTGCATTGAAAGCAGTTCTGAAATCAGCATCAACCAGTCTGGTATTGTCAATGACTCGGATGTACATCGGTTTCTGGAAAAGGCGAGGGCCAATATCCAGAATCTGGATGTCAATCATGAAGTGATTCATGTCATTCCCCAGGAATTTATAGTTGATGATCAGGGCAGGCTTCTTGATCCCATAGGTATGGCCGGAACGACCATGCGAGGCACAGTCTATATTGTGGTTGGCTTGAAAACCAGGATTCGCAATATCCGCCAGTGCGTTGAGAGGGCCGGCCTCAAGATAGGCGCACTCACCTTTAAGCCCGTTGCGCTAGGTATGGCAGTGATAAAAGAGCGTGAGAAGAACGGCGGTGTCATGATTATTGATATCGGGGGAGGCACGACTGAAGTTGCTCTCTACCTTCGAGGTGCTATTCAATATACTGAAGTACTCAATGTTGCCGCTAATGACATTACGCTAGATATTGCCCATGGAGTTGACGTCCATGAAGATGTTGCAGAGGAGCTGAAACTACAGTATGGATGTGCAGATACACGATTGAATGGCAAGGATGAGGATATAGTGATTCCGGGCGGTGAGGGTCATTCGCAGAGAACATTTCCAAGGAGTTCGCTGACTGTGATTATTGAGGCCAGAATGATGGAAATCTTTGAGCTTGTACGTGACGCTCTTATTGGCTCAGGCTATTATGAAGACATTAATGCAGGTGTCGTTCTAACAGGTGGAGGTGCGCTGTTGACGGGAGTGGTGGAGCTGGCCCGGCTTGTTTTCGGCCTGGACGTCCGTATCGGCTATCCGGAAGCTCTATCGGCAGGGAGCCAATGTGACCTTTATGACCCTATGGACGCTACGGTCATGGGTCTTGTTGCTCATGTTTATGGAGGCAATTACTCTGGGGATCATAGTTTCGCTACAGCAAGAGAAGTGACTAAGGAACTTCCCCCTGCTCCGGTTGAGGATGTTCTTGTTGTGCAGGAACAAGGTGTCGCATGGAAAAAAGTTGTTGATGGTCTTCAGGACTGGTGGGCAAAACTATGAAATTCTCGACAGATTCAGATCTGTTTGATACGCTTCGCAAGGTGTTCGGGTTTCGTGAATTTCGCCCCAATCAGGAACAGATAGTAAGGGCAATCCTTGAAACCAGGGATGTATTTGCCGTTATGCCGACCGGTGGCGGTAAATCACTCTGCTACCAGCTTCCGGCAGTTCTCCTTCCGGGCACCTGTATGGTCATCAGCCCGCTTATCTCGCTGATGAAAGATCAGGTTGATGGAGCAAGGGCAAACGGTATTCGGGCGGCCTTCCTTAACAGCTCCCTTGACCCAGAAGATCGCGACGCTGTGATGCAGCAGCTACTCTCGAACTCTCTTGATCTTCTCTATGTCGCCCCCGAGCGTTTTACTCTCGAAGCATTCAAAAAAATGCTTAGCCGGGTGAACATCAGTATGGCAGTCATCGACGAGGCTCACTGTATTTCTGAGTGGGGTCACGATTTCCGGCCCGACTACCTCTCGCTTTCCGCTCTCGTTACCCTCTTTCCTGATCTCCCTGTAGCAGCATTTACAGCTACGGCAACTCACCTTGTACAGCAGAACATTCTCGATAAACTTGCACTGCGTAATCCCCTCATTGTCAGGGCCTCCTTTGACCGCCCAAACCTCTCCTATGATATCCGGTTTAAAGATAAAGTGGACGCCCAGCTTGTTATACTCCTAAAAAAGAACGCAGGCAAAGCAGGGATTATATACCGTACCAGCCGCAAAAGTGTTGATGATACCGCAGCAATGCTGAAGGCAAAAGGCTTTCGAGCCCTTCCTTATCATGCAGGCCTCAGTGATCATGATCGCAAACGCAATCAGGAAGCATTCATTCGCGATGAAGTGGATGTCATTGTCGCTACTATAGCCTTTGGGATGGGTATTGACAAGTCCAATATCCGCTTTGTCATTCATGCCGACCTTCCTAAAAGTATTGAAAATTACTATCAGGAAACCGGCAGGGCAGGTCGCGATGGCGAAGCCGCTCACTGCACCCTTCTTTTCTCTCCGGGTGATATCAGCAAACTGCGATTTTTTATCGACACAATGACGGACGAAACTGAACGCAAAAGGTCGCTTGATGCCCTATCTAAAGTGGTTTCCTTTGCCTCTACCTCAATCTGCCGTCGTCGAAGCCTCCTTGACTACTTCGGAGAACACTACCAGCATGATAACTGCGGCTCGTGCGACATCTGTCTTGGTGCCAGGGAACAGGTTGATTGCACCCGCGATGCCCAGATGCTCCTTTCAGCTATTGTCCGCACCGAAGAGCGCTTTGGAGCAACGCATATTGTTGATATCGTTCTTGGAAGCAATACCCAGAAAATCCGTGATTTCGGCCATGATCGTCTAAAAACCTATGGAATAGGAAAAGGGAGGAGTAAAAAATACTGGCGACAGCTCCTCGATGAACTTCTCGCTCAAAAAGTTATCGAAAAATCTGAAGGGCTCTATCCGACGCTCTTTCTTCTGCCAAAAGCGGTCTCGATTCTTAAGAATGAAGAGAGCATTGAAATCGTAAAGGTATTTGAAAAATCAAAGGAAAAGGAACATTTCAAAACTCTTAAGGTTTCAGGAACACCTTGTGATCAGGAGCTTTTTGAACTTTTAAGGGTTCTACGCAAGGAGATTGCCTCGGAGCAGGGAATTCCGCCTTACATGGTTTTTTCCGACCCGTCTCTTCATCAGATGGCATCAATTTACCCTCGGACCTCCGATACCATGTTGACGGTTACCGGTGTTGGTGAAGTCAAACTCGAGCGCTTTGGACGTCAGTTTCTCCGCCTCATCGAACGCTACTGCACCGACCATCCTGAGCGGGCGGCATAATGGTTTTGTATTCTGGTATCTGGATGTTTATGTCATGAATGGTTTCACTCTAAATAAATCCCAATTCATATATTAAATTGAAGCACATTCATGAATAGTCATGATGCCCTGTTCTGATTGTTTCTGTTAGAACGGGGCTTTTTAGTAATAGGGTAGACAGTAATAATGTTATGCAGCTTACAGCTAAACTCTCAGCAATTCTTCCTGAACAAACGGGTGCCGGAAAGAATGGTCCATGGAAAAAACAGGATATTATTGTTGAAACTGATGGGCAATACCCCAAAAAGGTTTGTATCTCTTTATGGGGAGAGAAGTTTGACAGAAATCTCTTGAATGTAGGCAACAAGCTGACGATCTCGTTTGACATTGAAAGCAGGGAGTTCAATGGGAAATGGTATACCGATGTAAAAGCATGGAAGGTTGAGTCTGCCGGTCAAGCAGGTTCATCACACTTTCAGTCAGCGGACTCCTATAATCCGCCAGTTTATGAACATCAAGGCGGCAGTGCAATTGTTGATGATGATTGCCCCTTCTGAGAACAGGTTAGGAACTAGTCGATTGTTTTTCCCAATTTCTTTTTCGCCATGTATTTATTTTTTGATACAGAAACAACAGGATTGCCAAAAAACTGGAGAGCTCCAGTAGCCGATCTCAACAACTGGCCAAGGCTTGTTCAGCTGGCTTATTTATATTGTGACGGTGATGGCAACACCTTGCTTTCCGGGGATTATATCATTAAGCCCGAAGGGTTCTTGATTCCCGAAAGTGCATCAATAATTCATGGCATATCAACAGAGCGGGCAAAGAGTGATGGCGTTTCATTGCACAAAGTGCTCCAGGAGTTCGAAAAGCTGATTTGTGAAGCAGAAATTCTTGTGGCTCACAATATGTCGTTTGATGAAAAAATAGTTGGCTGTGAACTGATCAGGGCAGGAATGCCGAACAGCTTGCCTTCAAAGAAGAAAATATGCACAATGGAAAGCACTACTGATTTTTGTGCCATTAAAGGCCCCTATGGGAACAAATGGCCGAAGTTGACTGAGTTACATCATACATTGTTTGGAGAGGGATTTGAAGAGGCGCACAATGCAGCTCTTGATATTCAAGCTACAGCGAAATGTTTCTGGGAATTGAAGAAAAGAGAAGTAATCCGATAATCTTAGTCTTAGTGGATTTTTCACTGGCAATAATCGTTAATATAGAGTGATTATGCGGCTTTCTGGCAGGATTGCGCTCATTACTGGAGCAGCAGGGGGAATTGGGAGGGCAGTGGCACTATGTTTTGCCAGTGAGGGCGCAGTTGTCATTGTAAGCGATATCAATGCTTCAGGTTGCTCTGAAACACTGCAGCTCCTTGAACAAGCCGGGGGAATCGGTTTCTCAGTGCAGGCTGATGTCACCCATGAAGATGAAATTCAGTCACTCTACCGCCAGATAGTAGACCGGTTCTCTAAACTTGACATAGTGGTTAATATTGCCGGTGGAGATTGTGAACCGGCGGCTGATGTCGAGGATATAGATTACGTGAAGATGAGTGCTAATCTCGATCTTAACCTTAAGTCATGTATTCTCTCGTGCCGTGAGGCTGCAAGGGTTATGAAGCCCCAAGGTTTCGGGAAAATAGTGAATATGAGTTCGCTTGTCTATAGAGGGAGCCCGAATCAGTTTTCTTATTCTGCTGCCAAAGGCGGTATTTATGCCTTTACACGTTCACTTGCTTTGTCACTGGGTTGCTATGGCATAACGGTTAATTCTCTTGCCCCCGCTCTTGTTGCTGTTCCTGCTTTTGTTCATGCTCTGGGTCAGGAACGCTGGGAGATGCTTCAGAAGGATTGCGCAGCCCGTTACCCCCTCGGAAGGGTAGCCACACCAGGTGATGTTGCCCGCTGCGCACTTTTTCTCGCTTCAGACGATGCGGCGTTTATTACAGGGCAGATTCTTGAAATTTCCGGTGGAGCAAGGTTGTAGATGAGCAACACGTATAGATTAAAAATTCTTTTTACAGGTAATGACCACAAGAACAGGTATAGATAGAGTGAAACCAATACCCGGCACACCCCGAGAAATCCCGTTTAATTATACCTCTGCCGGCGACAGGCAGGCGATATCGTTTCTGCTGGGACCCAATATTGTCAGGATTCTTGACGAACTGCGTGAGTTGCGGGTTACAGGCCGTTCGGCACGTTTGCTCATGGGTATTATAGGAGAGATTCTTATTCATCGGCGCAATCCCTACCTTTTTCAGGAACTTGTTGATTCTGCTGCCCGAAGAAAACGTCTTTTTGAAAGGGCATTTCACGAGCTTGATCTCATTTCGGATATGGCAAATGGCGAAAGCCGTGTGTCTGCTATTGTTGTGGCATTAAGAGAACAACTTGAGCGCTTCCGCTCTGCAGTTGAAAAAACGCCAGAACTTCGCCGTCGATTGAAGAGGGAAGTTGGAGCGGTTGTAGGAGTTAAAAATGTCCTTTTTGACCCGTTTTCCCTTGCAGCCCATGCTACTGACGCTACTGACTGGAGGCTTCATCTTCCAGTTGCTGTTATTACCCCTGATCAGGAATCGCAGGTTGCGCCATTGATTACAGCTATTGCAGGTCTTGGACTCAACATCATACCCCGTGGTGCTGGAACTGGACTCACCGGTGGTGCTGTACCCTTGAGATCAAGGTGTGTGATCATCAATATGGAAAAGCTGAACAACATCAATGGTATCTCGGTTCGTGATTTTCAGCTTGAAAACGGTCAGATATCTCAGGCTTCGGTCATTGAAGTTGAAGCTGGGGTTGTCACTGAAAAGGCTATGGAGGAGGCTGACGAGCATGGGCTTGTATTTGCTACTGACCCTACAAGTGAATGGTCGTGCACCATCGGTGGCAATATTGCCGAAAATGCCGGTGGTAAGATGGCTGTTAGATGGGGCACCTGCATTGACAACCTCCTTGAGTGGCGGATGGCAATGCCGTCCGGTGAAAACTGGACAGTAAAACGCGTTGATCACCGCCTCAGAAAAATCCTGCATGAGGATACCGTTATTTTCGAGGTATGGAATCAATCGGGCAAGCGGATTGATCGCATTGAGTTGCTCGGAACCGATATCCGCAAAAAAGGACTCTGGAAAGATATTACCAATAAAGCGCTTGGAGGAGTGCCTGGGCTTCAGAAAGAGGGAACAGATGGGGTGATTACCTCGGCTGTTTTTGTGCTTTATCCAAAGTATCCTGAAAAGAGAACGCTCTGCCTTGAGTTCTTTGGGCCTGATATGGACGAGGCGAGTCGGGTGATTCTTGAGCTTTCTAAAATATTTCCGCTCTATTCTGAAAATAAGGAAGCTCTTTTAGCGCTGGAGCATTTTGACGATGAATATATAAGGGCTATCGATTACAAGGTAAAGGCTCCAAGGGCTCAGACCCCGAAAGCCGTACTTCTCATCGATATAGCCGGTAATTCACCCTCAGAGGTTGAGAGCGGTATAGAACGTTTAAAAACTCTTCTCGAGCTTCATCCCAATACCATGATGTTTCAGGCCAGAGACAATGCTGATGCCGTTCGTTTCTGGGCTGATCGTAAAAAACTTGGAGCTATTGCAAGGCGAACCAATGCCTTTAAGCTCAATGAGGATATTGTAATTCCACTCGAAGCGCTTGCCGTTTTTTCCCGCTTTATTGATGAACTCAATAGTACAGAGGAACGATATGCGCAGCATTCCTTTGTAGAACGTTCACGCACTATTTTTGCTACCACAAAAAATAACGAAGATGGTGGGCGGTTTGCTTCTAAAATTCCCGCTGGACTTGAGCTTTGCCGTCTATTCGATGAAAAGATTTTACTTGCGCCTGAAGATTCACTGCGTTCACTCGAAATTGTTCAAGAGCTTGGCCGTGAAATTGGTGAACTGGTTCAGGGGTATCCTGAAATGCAGGAGGCCTTTGAAAAAGCATATACCTATGTTCGTGACAGGCGTATTGTCCTTGCAACACACATGCATGCCGGCGATGGCAATGTTCATGTCAATGTACCGGTACTTTCAAATGACAGGCCGATGCTTGAACGGGCCGATAAAGTGATTGACAATGTCATGGAAAAAGTTGTTTCACTCGGCGGTGTCGTATCGGGCGAGCATGGAATAGGTGTAACCAAGCTCAAATATCTCGATCCGGCTATTGTCGAACAACTTACCCAATATCGCCGCAAAGTCGACCCTAAAGGGATTATGAACCCCGGGAAGCTTGACGATTACGAAGCGCTTGATCACATTTTTACTCCGTCTTTCAATTTGCTTGAACTTGAGGCGCATATTCTCAGGCGGGCCCAGATTGAAGAGCTTTCAAAAAAGGTTGACTACTGTATCCGGTGCGGTAAGTGCAAGACCGATTGCTGTGTTTACTACCCGTCTCGGGGCATGTTTTACCATCCGCGGAATAAGAATCTTGCGATTGGCTCATTGATCGAAGCGCTGCTTTTTGATGCTCAGCGTGAGCGTTCTACTGATTTCGCGCTACTGAAGTGGCTGGAAGAGGTTGCTGATCATTGCACAATCTGCCATAAATGCCTCAAGCCTTGTCCTGTTGATATCGACAGCGGTGAAGTTTCGGTACTGGAACGGGAAATTCTATCAGAATGGGGGTACAAACACTCATCACCCATCACAGATCTGACATTAAAATATCTCGATAGTCGTTCACCGGTTTTTAATGCGATATTCCGCAGAACTGTTCTCAGGATAGGCGGCGCAGTTCAGCGTGCAGGTAACAAAATTTCCTCGCCAATGCAGCCGGAACAGGATTCGCCGGATCTTTATCCCTTAAGGCTCCTGCGTTCGCCCGTGCCCCCCGTCCCCGAAGAGACCTTGCGCGATATTCTTCCGGAGTGCGCTTCTGACCAGGTGATTGTTTTTGACCCTTCCGGAGAGGTGAAAAGCAACGTTTTTTATTTTCCCGGCTGTGGTTCCGAGCGCATGAACTCTTCGATCTCAATGGCGGCAATTCATGTGCTGCTTGAGCTTGGTGTAAGGATTGTGCTGCCGCCACCGTTTCTCTGCTGTGGATTTCCAGCACATGTCAATGCCAAGACAGATCAGTATTCAAGTATTGTCCTTCGCAATACTGTTATGTTCACTCAGATAAGGGAGATGTTCTCCTACCTTGATTTTGATGCTTGCGTTGTCACATGCGGCACCTGTATGGAGGGGCTTGATGCCATTGAAACCGGTAAGCTGTTCGGAGGGAAAATTATTGATATTGCAGCATATGCTCTTGATAAAGGTATGAAGCTTGCAGGCAATAAAGAATACCTTTACCATGCTCCCTGCCATGATTCTCTTTTCGGTAAAGCGAGTCAAACGCTTAGTACCATTGGAGGCTTCGGGAAAGTAACTGCCGTTCCGCATTGCTGTTCAGAGGCTGGTACACTGGCATTGTCACGACCCGATATTACCGATTCCATGCTGCACCGCAAACGAGATGCCATTACTACAGTTATGAACGGAAAAGAAAACACAGTCATATTAACCAATTGTCCATCATGTGTGCAGGGACTTGGAAGGAATCTCGATCTTGGAATACAACCTCGACATATTGTTGTTGAGCTGGCTGAAATACTTTCTGGCACTGACTGGGTGGATATCATGAAAAAACAAGTACAGAATGGATCCGTACTCACCTTTTAGCCATTTATAACGAAAAAATAGTAATACCTTAATCTTTTATAAGCTGACTGCCTGTTATTTAGATTCTTTAAGTTTATATTGTCGAACGCTTTGGAGAGATTAAACTGATTTAGATTATTATTACGATACCATAATCATAATAATGTTGAGAACCAGGAAATCATGAGCTTTTTCAGTCATTTGTTCAGAGATATAGCCATTGATCTCGGAACAGCTAATACATTGATTTTTCTCCGGGGCAAAGGTATTGTTCTGAATGAGCCCTCAATTGTGGCCCGTCATCGTAATACCGGAAAAATTCTGGCTATCGGGCATGAGGCCCTTCTCATGCATGAAAAAACCCACCCTGATATTATTACCATCCGGCCTCTTGCAAATGGTGTCATTGCCGACTATGCCGCCACTGAAGATCTGATTAAAGGGTTGATCAATAAAACCCGTACCCAGTTTTCATTGGGCATCCGCCGAGTAGTTATCAGTATCCCGTCAGGCATCACCGAGGTTGAAAAAAGAGCCGTACGAGACTCCGCTGAAAAAGTCGGGGCTAAAAAGGTTTATCTGGTCACTGAGCCCGTTGCAGCCGCAATTGGTATCGGGCTTGATATACACGAGCCGATGGGCAATATGGTGGTCGATATTGGCGGAGGCACAACGGAAATAGCGGTACTCTCACTTGGTGGTATTGCAGCTGGTGAATCACTGCGGGTTGCCGGAACTGAAATTACCAATATTATCATTCGCCATGTCCGCGAAAAACTCAACCTGGCTATTGGCGAGCGCAGTGCTGAAGAGATTAAACTTACCATTGCTTCCGCCTTTAAGCTTGAAAAAGAAGTGACTATGATGGTTAGCGGTATAAATCTCCAGTCAGGTCTTCCAGAAACGTGGGAGGTCGATTCAGTTTCCATCAGGGAAGCCATTGCTACACCTATAAATCAGATTATTGCATCTATAAAAAAAACATTAGAGATGTTGGTAGTCAAACCTGAACTCTCAGTCGATATTTTAAACCGGGGGCTATATCTTGCAGGAGGTGGAGCACTTATTAAGATGCTCGACAAAAAAATCAGTGCGGAAACAAAATTAAACGTTCATATTTGCGAAGATCCATTGACTGCTGTAGCGAGAGGAACCGGAGAGATACTTGAAAACCTTGAAAAGTATAGTACAATTTATACCTCATGATTGTTCGTAAATATATCTTGATCAGATAAAAATTATACCAATATTCCTTCTTGATATTCTTTGAGATTCCTATAAAGAGTACAATTTCCGAATGCTGTTTTATTAGATATACCGTTGAATTTCATCATTTGTTAACAGGAAAAGAACTATGAAAAAATCAATTTGGCTGGCAGCTGGAATTGCAGGGCTGTTTTTAGGTAATCCCATTACTGATGCTCAAGCAGAAGTTGGTATTCGTATCGGGGATGTTCGAGTAGGTATCGGGGATAGGCCTCACTTTGTTATCGATACCCGTCCAAGCTTTGTCTACCTGCAGGATCAGGGCTTTTCAGTATCAGTAGGGAGTCCTTACGATATTATTTATTACGGAGACTTGTATTACCTCTATCGTGATGGCAGCTGGTACCGTTCTTCACACTACCGCGGACCGTGGGATATCGTTCGGGAGCGTAATCTTCCCTATAAAATAAGAGGCCGTCGCTGGGATGATCTCAGGAGATCTCGTGATATTGAGTACCGCAGGCATGACCGCAGTTACTGGGAAGACAGAGACCGTCATGACCGCGACCGTTATGACAGAGAACCCCGCCGTGAAGATCACCGTAGGGATGGAGGGCGATAAAAGGCCTTGAAGTGATGCGTTAGCTGAATAGAACGTTAAGAGGGATCTGAACATCATTTCAGATCCCTCTTTTTTTTTGCCAAAACCGTCCATTCAGGGACATTATTGCTCATCTATCCAGTGGTACCGGTGCATTATGCGGTGTATGACTGGCGAGAGCATGATGCTCACGAGAGCTATAAATACAAGTCCAGCGTAGAGAGCATAAATGCCGGCGAAGAGTTTTCCACCATCACTTAATCCGTCAGTTTTTACTGGCCCCATTCCACCAAGTAACATAGCTGTGTTTAAAAATGCATCGAGCAATTGCATATGTTCAGTGAGTATGTACCCAGCTATTCCGATCAAGAGTGATGCAGCAATAATCATAAAAGAAAAGCCCGCATGCTTTAAAATTCGAAGGGCAAATCTGCCGGTTGATATTGGTCGGATATGGTGTTTTTCGTACATAAGCTCTAATTTCTTGATGGGTATCCGAATGATTGTTTTGTAATGATAACGATTTTTTATTGAAGAGGTCCCTGTCCCATTTTCTGATATGCATCGAAAAATTCCCTGATAGTCGTACATTCAAGAAATGATATTAGATCGATATAATCAAAACGAAGGAAGAGCAATGGGTATTTCGTCAAAACTTCAACTTGCTGCGGATGCAATAGAGGATGCAAAAAAACGCCTTAACAGAGCCAAAGATGATGCTGATGATGATTATGAGATACGTCAGGCATTGAAAATTCTTGAGGATGCTCTTGATTACATTCACGGAGCATCTTCAGAACTCCAGAAGTAGAAGGGGAGAATGAGCTCTATCGAAAAGCCGTCGACAGTTATTGGCGTTGACCTTGATGGTGTCTGTGGAGATTTTTACGGGCGCATGAGGGAGATTGCTTCTGAATGGTTTGAATGTCCGCTTGATCAGCTTTCCCGGGAGGTATCCTACGGTATGACTGAATGGGGTGTTACCGGAACAAACCAGTATGAAAGTCTGCACCGTTTCGCGGTGACGCAGCGAGAGCTATTTAAAACCATGCGGATGATTCCCGGAGCCCGAAAATATCTTCGCATGCTTTCCGATGAGGGGTATCGTATCCGGATTATTACCCACAGACTTTTTATTCATTATTTCCATGCCTCTGCCGTTCAGCAGACGGTTGAATGGCTTGACAGTCACGGCATTCCATATTGGGATCTCTGTTTTATGAAGGAAAAGGCGCAGGTTGGTGCAGATATCTATCTCGAAGATGCACCTCACAATGTTACTCAGCTCAGGGAAAGGGGATTGTATACCATTTGCTTTGCCAATAGCACCAATCTCCATATCAGCAGCCCGAGAGCTGCATCATGGAATGAGGTGTATGATATGGTGAGGGATTACCGTCCCCAGGATCATCGTGTTACGTAAAAACAGGCAAACTTGAGATAGCTTGTTTCCGGCATGGCAAGCAGTACAGGATGATCGAAGGGCTGTGAGTTTTTATGAATTAACCTGAGTTGACAGCCAGCCGAAAGAGCCGCCTGATGCACAGATTGCAGAAAATCCTCTTCTGAAACATGGTGACTGCACGAAGCTGTTGCAAGAAATCCCCCGTTTTTCACTAACTGAAGCCCAAGCTTGTTAAGTCTTTTATAGGCCTTAAGGGCACCAGGAAGGTTTTTGCGGCTTTTGGTGAAGCTTGGCGGATCCAGAACAACAAGATTGAATGACTCCTTCGACTCAACCATCTGATCGAGGGTATCAAATGCATCTGCTGCCACGAGGCTGTATTCCCTGAATTGGTTCAGCTGAGCATTACGATCAGCTCTCTGCAGTGCCTCCTTGGATGCATCAACAAGAATGGCAGAATGGGCCCCCCCGTAAAGTGCGTTGAGCGCAAATCCACCGTCATTGGTAAAAACGTCCAGAACTTCAGCATTTTCGGCAAACTTTCTGATAATTCTCCGGTTTTCACGCTGGTC
Source organism: Chlorobium sp. (assembly GCA_005843825.1). Taxonomy (GTDB): domain Bacteria; phylum Bacteroidota; class Chlorobiia; order Chlorobiales; family Chlorobiaceae; genus Chlorobium. The sequence goes on along the minus strand of SZXX01000028.1, from coordinate 8,950 downwards.
AAGGAAAAAGCCTGTTTTCTGCCCCTCAAAAAGATTGACCTCATACGTTATTCCAGCATCGTGGATAGTCTGTACGGTTTCCGATTTTTCTCCTCGGAGAATATCTTTGTAAAGCGGCAGGCCCTCAAGCTCTCTCAAGGGAGATTCATTGCGAACGATAATAACAGTAGGATTCAATAATTCCTGCAAGACATCACAGATAAGCTGGATATGAATATCCATACCGGCAGAAAATGCCTGTAACACAATTGCCTGGTTAAACCGGTCCACAATCAACCCGGGGAGACCATCCGATTCGCCATGGACAAGACGATAGGCATTGGTTTCATCATTTTTGTAGATTATTTCGCGAAGCTTGAGAGCTTCAAGAAATTTCTTTTTGAAGAACTCTTTGTCAGGCTGTTCATCCTTGGAGCTTATAAGCCTGACAGAGATCAGAGAGTGAGGGTTGTAAAAACCTGTTCCCAGAAACTTTTTGTCGTGAGTAAAAAGCTTAACTGTTTCACCGGAAGCTATATCTCGCGGAACACTGGCAAGTTCATTGCTGAACACCCATAAATGGCCTTTCTGGATTCTGTGGTGTTCTTTTGGTCTAAGATAAAGGGATTGCATGGCTTATTAATGGCTTGTAGTTTTGATGGTGTTATATTTTACTTTAACATCAATTTGAATGTAAAATGCAACTGTTTTGTTCATGATGAACGGCGTGTTCAGTCGAAACCTGCCGGATTAAGAACCTGATGCAATGTGCAGCAAAAGCTATGATTCTCAAAGGAAAATATATCTATGTAGTACGGAAATGAGGCTGAAAAATTTTAAGGATTGAAATGATGAAGCAAAAGGGAGTTTTGTTGTTATTGCTGTTCATGCTCATTTTGGGCGGGGGGTGTGCTGATTTCAGAACAGTGGGTCGCCAGGAGTTAACAGGTGAACAGGTTTCGCTGAGCCCTGATCAAGCTGCACTTTTTCGGGAAGTTGCCAAGGCATCTCCAATTATCCAGTCGCTTGATGGTTATGCAGATGTCTGGATAAAAACTCCAAAACGTAAGAATCGTGTTTTCTGTAACATCCGGATCAATAGGGGACATGAAGCCCGTCTTATTGTCTCCGCCGGATTGATTGGATGGCCGGTTGCCGATATGTATTTCAGCACTGATTCACTCTATGTGCATGATATGCTTAATAACCGGCTCTTTCTCGGTAGTAATAACGACCTTAATCTTGAAAAAATTATTGGAGTGAATTCCGGTTTTCCGCTTCTTTCGGAAACTCTTTTAGGAATGGTAAATATCACCGAGCCGTTAAGCGCAATAAGGTCTGTTAAACAAGGTTCTGAAACCTTAATATTTACCATTGCCACTCTTGGCGGCAGTAAAGATGTAGTTATCAATCCAGCCAACAGGACACTGAGTGCTCTTCTTATAAAGAACCGTCAGGGAAAACCAACAACCGAAATTCATTTCAAGAATTATGAGGCCATTGCGATAAATGGACACAGTACGCTTGTTCCCAAAGAGATTGAGATGGTTCTCTATAACAGTGGCGCTAATGGTATTGGTGAACACCAGTTGGTCATAGCCTACGATGAACGGGTGTTTAACAAGAGCGTGAGTTCCCTCAGATTTTCGATGCCGAAAAATGTCAAGGTGGTTAATCTTGATGATGCAGATATTCTCCCATGGATGTAAGCGCGGCAGTTATTACATAAACAAAACAGGGCACCATTGTAGTGCCCTGTTTTGTTTAACATATAAAGCAAATAGGTACGGCTGACTATGAAGCGCTGAAGTTCTTGGCGGCAAACTCCCAATTCAGCAGGTTATCTATGACAGATGCGACATAATCCGGGCGGCGATTCTGAAAGTCAAGATAGTAAGCATGCTCCCAGACGTCAATCGTCAGTATTGGTTTCTGTCCGCTTGTTGCCGGCGTTTGTGCGTTGCCGGTTTTAACTACTTTCAGCGTACCTTTATCGAGTACAAGCCATGCCCAACCACTGCCGAATTGAGTTGCAGCAGCACTTTTGAGCTCCTCTTTGAACTTGTCGAAACTTCCGAAATCCTGTGTAATTTTCGCTGCAAGATCACCTGAAGGTTCACCTCCACCATTGGGAGTCAGGCTGTTCCAGTAAAAAGAGTGGTTCCAAGCCTGAGCGCCATTATTGAAAACCCCAACTTTCTCTGGGTCTGTGGCGGTCTTGGCAATCACCTCTTCAATGCTCAGGTTATCAAGAGGAGTCCCGGCAATGAGGTTGTTGTAGTTAGTAATATAGGCGACATGATGTTTTCCATAGTGAAAGCCGATTGTTTTTGCGGAAATAAAGGGCTCCAGTGCGTTTTCTGCATATCCAAGAGGAGGTTGCTGATAAGACATAACGTATTGTTATTTAGAGTTTAAAAGTACATGACATGCAATTCAAATTGCTTAAACTTGCAATTTGGCGATTAAGTTCACAATTTGTGTATTAAGTTGTAAAAATCCATAAAATTCATTTTCACTACGTTACGTTGATCAAAAATATTAAAGGAGCTTACGGGCAAATGATATTGCGCGATATTTTCCGGGCATCTTTATTTTGCCTGCTTGTCGGTTCTATACTTTCAGGGTGCACAGAAAAAAAATCATTTACCCTTGACAAGGACGATATACGTTTTGTGGGGTTCTATAGTGATTATCTGCTTGTATCAGGAATAACTGGTGAAAAGGGCCCTGATGTGCTTAATACTCCCAACTCTGCTGATATTCAGGCACTGCTCTTGCAGCACGCTCTTACCCGTGAGAGTCTCAATCATAAGACAGAAGCCTACAAACAGAATCCTGATCTCTGGAGGGAAGTTCTTTTACAGGTCAGGGAAAATATCCGCAAAAAATCAGCTTTAGTAAAATGAGTCGCTATCCTTTTCTTGTAGGAGTGACAGGCGGGATTGGCAGTGGCAAATCAACGGTCTGCCGTTTTCTTTCTGAAATGGGTTGCACTCTTTTCGAGGCTGACATGGTGGCCAAACAACTGCAACTTCATGATTCTGAGGTGATCAATGGAATCAAAACCCTATTCGGGTCTGAAGTATATTCAGTCGATGTTGCTGGGCAGATGGTTCTTGACCGAAAACAAATTGCAGCTACAGTTTTTTCATCCCCTGCAAAACTGGAAGCACTGAACACTCTTATTCACCCGAAAGTTTTCAGCGAGTTTCAAAAAGCAGTGCATGATGCTGAAAACCGGGGTGTAAAGATTCTTGTTAAGGAAGCTGCCATTCTTTTTGAGTCTGGCAGCAACACACAGCTTGATGTCGTTATAGTCGTAGTGGCTGATGAGCAGCTGAGAATAGAAAGAGCTGTCCAGAAAGGTATGGGCAGCCGTGAAGAGATCAAGCAGCGCATTGCCCGGCAGTGGCCCCAGAAAAAGCTGATAGAAAAGGCGGATTATGTGGTTGAAAACAACGGCTCCCGGGAAGAGTTGAAAAAAGAGACGGAAGCACTTTATTCCCGGCTGCTTTCTGCAGCTTCATCAGCCTGCAATCACCTCTGAAAGTGCTGGCAGCGACACTCCATAGCGGAATGATGTGTTGCTGTGTGTACCCATGAACTCTTCGTAACGGTGAGCTATTGAGAAATGTGTCGCTTTGGCTGAAAAGATCCTGTGACCGAACTGAAGATTATATTCATCAAAGGTTCCGCAGTCAAGGAAAAGAAAATCAAGTGAACGCAGGGCGCTACGGTACTTTTCCTGTTCAATCATCACTATCGGATCAAAGCTCAGCCACTCCTGCCAGACATCATCAACAGGTTCGCAGGTATGTGGATTAAACGGCAGACGTATCTTTTCCGGCGTGCAAGTTTCCCTGGAAGGGGAGTATGCCGCAGCCATTCCAAGCAAGTCCAGGAGAGCAAACTCTTTTTGTGGTTTTATCAGTGCACGTTCATAAGAGCTAAGAAAATCAGCAATATCTCCTTTGTATTGTTCAAGGACTCTTGCTGCAGCCGGGAAATTTGGTTTATAGCAAAGTTCAAAAGCCATGTCACCGCTATGGCAGGCGGCTGCAGCAAACGTATCCGGATGTTTCATAGCCAAACGGAGTGCTCCGAACCCTCCTGACGATTTTCCAGCTATAGCCCGATGTTTTTTATCAGCAAAAGTAGAGAGTGTTCTCTCAATGAACGGGATTACTTCATCAATAAGATAGGTTTCATAGTTACCGGTTGCCGTCGAATCCACATACTGTGACCCTCCATAACGGGTCATGCAGTCAGGAAAAACAATGATCGTTTCCTGCATTTTTCCGCCAGCTATAAGAGATTCAGCCATTTCCGGCACACTTTGCCGCCCAAAGCTGTAATTCAAAAAGCTTTGGCCCGTTGAGGCAAATCCCGCAAGCAGGTAGATAACCGGAAACTGTTTTTTATCATCATATGAGGGAGGCAGATAGACCGGGACCCGGCGTTCGGCCGGGTCATCAAGAGGATTACCATCAAGAGTCACGCCCGGGACAACAACCTCAATTATGCGTGGATATTTTTTCTGGCTGTCTTTCCTCACATCTTCAGAGCGTTATTTTTACGGTTTACATGGGCTGATATAAGGATGCTGAGCTCATAGAGCAGTATCATCGGAACGCCGATGACAAGTTGAGTGACAATATCGGTTGAAGGTGTAACAATTGCCGCCACAACCAGAAGAAAAACAATGGCATGTTTGCGGTAAAATCTCATGAATGCCGGTGTCAGGAGCCCAATTTTTGAAAGGATATAGGCAATAAAGGGGAGTTCGAACACAAGCCCGGCCGTAAGGAGCGCACCAGTAAAAAAGCTGACATAATCCTGTACGGAAATGTTGTTTTTAATCTGCGGCGTGCCGAAACTGGCAAAGAATTGCAGTGTGACCGGCAGAAAAATAAAATAGCCGAATCCTATACCCGTAAAAAAAGAGAGCGATATAAAAAGAATTGAAAACCGTCCCGCTTTACGTTCGTTTTCATGAAGGCCAGGGGCAACAAACTGCCATATCTGCCATGCTAGAAAAGGAAAAGAGATAATGAATGCCGAAAATACAACCACCTGCAGGTAAAGGGAGAGCTGTCCATAAGGAACAAGATTCTGCAACACCACGGTTTTACTGCTCCGGGTCAATGGAGCAATAAGTATATCATTGACCAGAAAATCAGAATAGTTGGCACAGATTCCTGTAACAACAACCAGCGCAATTGCAGACTTGATAAGTCGTGAGCGTATCTCTTCGAGATGTTCCATAAAGTTCATCCCGCTGCCTGATCCGGGCTCACTCATCTCATTATCTGAAGCAGTGTCAGGATCAGTTATAACCGGCTCATAGGGAGTAACATGCTGCTGTATGACACTCTCATCATTGCTACTGTTTGGGCTGCCTTCAGGAAGCTCAGGTGATGGTATTGATTCTTTTTCCTCGCTCATTACTCCCTTGGAAACTGAAAATAGTAGATACTTATCTGCATGTGATCGTTAAGGCTTACTATTGCAGAACGATAATAACCACAAAACATAGTAACAAAGATGCTTGAAGCCAAAAAATGTTTTAAGGGGTGCAAAACTGCGTCATTATTTTCGAAGTTCTTGAGTGGTAAAAATGGCTGCATAAAAGAATCCGCTTACATAAAAATGGCTATTGTCACTGTTGTCATCTAGTTTAAACCAAACGATCTTTCTAGGGGGGGCACGCAAAGGCTTTTTATATAAATAGCGGATATATCACTATAAAAATCTAAATTTGTTTAGCCTTGCAGTTATGTCAATGAGTATAGTGAGCAAACCCTGTTGTTGATACTGTTTTTCTAATAAGGTTGCACCTTCAATATAAACCGCAATATTTACTTAAACCTGTCTGAAAGCGTTCTCTTTCTCATCCCTATTTAAAAATCAGGTTAACAGATGATCGGAAAAAAAAGAAAACCTTCTCCGAAAAGCTCTAAAATTGCCGAAACTCCAACTGCTGAGTCTGAGCAGGCAATCAACTCCAAAAAAGAGAATTCCAGATCCTTTCCTATTGTTGGCATTGGTTCGTCAGCAGGCGGTCTTGAGGCGCTTGAAATATTTTTGAAAAACATTCCGCTCAAGTCAGGCATGGCATTTGTGATTGTTCAGCATCTTGATCCTACGCATAAAGGTATTATGGTGGAACTGCTTCAGCGCGTTACTGATCTCGATGTCGTGCAGGTCACTGATTGCCTCAGGATTGAGCCGGATCATGTTTATCTTATTCCTCCCAATAAGGATATGTCGGTGTTGCATGGCTCTTTGCATCTTCTAGATATGGTTCAGCCTCGAGGCCTGAGACTTCCTATTGATTTTTTCTTTCGTTCAATGGCTGATGATATGCAGCAGAGAAGCATTGGTGTGATTCTCTCTGGAATGGGTTCTGATGGCACACTGGGACTGCGTGATATCAAGGAAAAGGGTGGTGGTGTTTTTGTACAGGAGCCTTCTTCAGCCAAATTTGACGGCATGCCTCGTAGTGCCATCGAAGCTGGTCTGGCTGATGTCATTGCCCCTGTAGAGAAGCTTCCCTCATCGATCATTAACTATCTTCATCATTTTCCACTGTATACGAAGCCGGATATTTCTCACGAAATCAAGGTGCAGAGCGCTCTGGAAAAGGTTGTGATTCTCTTGCGCACCCAAACTGGTCACGATTTTTCGCTTTATAAAAAGAATACTGTTTATCGCCGTATCGAAAGGCGCATGGGCATACATCAGATTGATAAGATTATTGACTACGTCCATTTTTTGCAGGGCAATCCTCAAGAGACGGAACTCCTTTTTAAAGAACTGCTTATTGGAGTAACCAGTTTTTTTCGGGATCCCGCAGTATGGGAAACTCTGAAAACCCTGGCTATACCATCTCTTCTTTCTTCGAGGCCGTCAGGAGGTACTATTCGTGCATGGGTGACAGGCTGTTCGACTGGCGAGGAAGCCTATTCTCTTGCTATGATTTTAAAGGAGGCCATTGAATCGATGAAGCTTTCCGGAAACTTCAGGATCCTGATTTTTGCATCCGATCTTGATAAAGACGCTATCGAAAAGGCCCGTCTTGGAACATATCCTCTAAATATATCAGCTGATGTATCCCAAGCTCGTCTGCAGAGGTTTTTTGAAAAAGATGACCGTGGCTATAAGGTATCAAGAGAGTTACGTGAGACAGTTGTGTTTGCGCCACATAATGTTCTTATGGATCCACCCTTTACCAAGCTTGATATTCTTGTATGTCGAAATCTGCTTATCTACATGGAGCAGGAGTTGCAGAAAAAGCTCTTGCCGCTTTTCCATTACAGCCTGAACCCTGGAGGCGTTCTTGTTCTTGGGAGTGCTGAAACGATTGGGTCCAGTAACAATCTTTTTGAGTCGATTGACGGTAAATCAAGGATTTTTCGACAACTCTCAAAGGGGGTACGCTCTAAACCGCTTGATTTTCCAGCTGCTTTTAATCATACTACTCCGGTTATTTCAGCTGATAATGATTTTAAACAACCATATAATACTTCAGAAGTTAACCTGCAGGCGATGAGCGACCAGGTTTTGCTTAATCATTATGCGCCTGCTGCTGTGCTGACAAATGAGAATGGTGATATCATATATATCAATGGCCGTACAGGTAAATACCTTGAACCGGCAGCAGGCAAAGCAAACTGGAATATTTTTGCCATGGCCCGTGAAGGGTTACGATTTGAACTAACAACTCTTTTTGGGAATGCGATAAAAAATAAATCAGCTGTTTCCAAAAATGGAGTGATGATCAGATCTAATGGAGACAAAGATTTTGTGAACTTGAGGATTGAGCAACTTGAAAAACCAGACCAATTGTGTGGTCTGGTCCTGATTGTTTTTGAAGACGTGAAAGAAACTCTGAAAGTTGATCCGGACGGGAGTCGCGTTCCTGTTCCAATGAGTCCAAAAAATATTTTATCCCTTCAGTTGGACCTCAAGGCGGCAAGAGATGAGATTGTGACGATTCGTGAGCAGATGCAGACATCGCAGGAGGAGCTGAAATCCACGAATGAAGAGATGCAATCGGCCAATGAGGAGATGCAGAGCACAAATGAGGAACTTACCACTTCAAAAGAGGAGATGCAGTCTCTTAACGAGGAGTTGCAGACCGTAAATCAGGAACTGCAGTCCAAGGTGAGTGACCTGTCGCAGGTAAACAATGATATGAAAAACCTGCTGAACAGTACTGAAATTGCCACACTGTTTCTTGATAATGAGCTCAACATCCGCCGTTTTACAACCCGTACATCAACTATCATCAAGTTGATTGGAAGTGATATTGGACGACCTGTAACCGATATCGTTACGGATTTGAATTATGCAACCCTTGCAAATGATGCCCGTGATGTGCTTCATACTCTTGTTTACAGTGAAAAACAGGTTTCAGCAACCGATGGTCGCTGGTTTACGGTAAGAATAATGCCATATCGTACCCGGGAAAACAGAATAGACGGGGTGGTCATTACGTTTTTCGATATCACCGAGGCTAAAAAAATTGAACAGAGCTGGAAAGATTCTGATGAAAGTTTTCGCTTTTTGTTTGAAGCCATACCTGGAGGAATTCTGATTCAGAATTCTGAAGGGCGAATTATTATGGCAAATCGCGAAGCGCAACGTATTCTTGGATTTCCGATTTCTGAAATGCAGGGCAAGACAATGCCTGAGCTTAGATGGAAAATTGTCCGTGAAGACGGATCTGCTCTTCCTTATGAAGAGCACCCTGCTTCCGTGGCCTTGCGAACCGGCCTCGCTGTCAGTGAATCCATTATTGGCATGATTCAAGCTCCTAATCTGAGTTGTCTCTGGATAAAGGCTAATGTTCTGCCAAGATTGGATGCTAAGGTGCACACACCTGTTCAGATCTATACTTTTTTTCTCCAAATTCGCCAACCAGAGTCTAAAATCCTCAAGGCCTGAAAGAGAAAAATCTTGCATG
>SZXX01000043.1 GCA_005843825.1 Chlorobium sp. | reverse complement strand
TAATCCGACAGGCTGCTAGGTTTTTTATACCGAAAAAAGCGAACTATCCACCCTCAACTCCACACTATCTTTCCGGTAGGTTGGGGGTGATTCCTGAACCCCAACAAAACCAAAATTATACTCATTAAGTCCCAAGCCCTATAACTCCTATTAGTCCCAAGTTCTTCTCTTCACTCAGCACTCGGCCCTCAGCAATCGGCACTTTCTTTCAGCACTCGTTACTTTTTTTTAAAATATGTCTATAAAATGTTTCGAAGATCTAATAGCCTGGCAGAAAGCAAGAGAGCTAACCAAAGCAATATATAATGTCACATCAACTGGCATATTCTCAAAAGACTTCGGCCTAAAAGACCAAATCCAAAGAGCTTCAGTCTCAGTTATGTCTAATATCGCCGAAGGGTTCGAACGAAACTCCAGAAACGAATTCCATCATTTTTTAGTAATAGCAAAAAGCTCCTGCGCAGAAGTCAAATCACAACTCTACGTAGCCCTCGATGTCGACTACCTGACCGAACCAATATTCCAAGACCTGAAAGCCCAAACCGAAGAAGTCTCCCGTATAATCGGCGGCCTCCGGGTCTCAATCGATCAACAGCGAACAAAAAAACAACCAAGTTTTAAGCACTCAACACCCTTTTTCTTCACTCGGCCCTCGGCCCTCAGCACTCGTTACTTTCTTTCTCTCCACTAACTCACCTCATATTCATGCGTTATCTTCGCCATATCTTTCTTCTTCTAATTATAGCTGCTGGTGCTGCAGTAAGCCCCATAACAACGCAGGCAGTGCAAAACGATTTCATGGGCTCAGGCAGCAACGATGGAACAACCGGCAGCAGCAACCAGAGTGGTGATGCCAACAGCGGCGGCAACGGAGCATACCCCGGCTTTTCCAACTCAACCTTATCCACCTCCACTCCATCAATAACCTCGTCAGACTCTAATCTGCCGGCGGGACAGGCCTCTAACTCGCAAGCCGCACTACTTAAGGATCCGAGAACCAAAGCAATGCAGGACAGCACCCTCACGGTCCTTCAAAAAAAGAAAAGCACCTTCCAGATCTATATCGAAAGCTCCACTGGCCGCTCGCTCGACATCTTCGGCAAAGATCTCTTTCGTGATGTCCCCTCTACCTTTGCCCCGGTCAAGACCACACAAGTTAACTCAGATTACGTCATCGGACCAGGGGACGTCCTGCAGATCAGGGGATGGGGTATGGTCAACATCGACGTCACTGCCACCGTCGACCGCAGCGGATCCATCTACATCAAAACTGTCGGATCTATACAGGTTGCCGGAGTGCACTACCGCGATCTCCAGGGCTACCTCCACAAAGCAATTGGCCGCATCTACCGCAACTTTCAGCTGACCACCAGCATTGTCCAGACCCGCAGTGTCCAGGTCTATGTTGTCGGCAACGCCATACGCCCGGGCAGCTATACCCTTGGCTCGATGAGCACGCTGCTCAACGCTCTTTTTGCATCCGGCGGCCCCTCCATCACCGGCAGCCTGCGAAACATCAAGCTCAAGCGCGGCGGTACATCGCTCATCACCTTCGACCTCTACGATATGCTTCTCTTCGGGGACAAATCCTCCGATGTCGCGCTACAGGACGCTGACGTCATCTACATCCCACCCGTAGGCCCGCAAATCGCCCTCTTAGGCGATGTGAAAAATCCTGCAATCTTCGAACTCCGCCAGAAAAGCTCCATAGCCGATGCTGTTACATGGGCCGGTGGTTTCGACTCCGCTGCTGATCTTAAGCAGGTCATCGTCCAGAAAAACGTCGACAGCCAGTTTCAGACCGTAGCAGAGCTTCAGGCCGACTGGAGCTCCATAGCAAAAAACTTGAGCCAGCTCGACCTTCAGCCAAGCGACATCATCCGTGTTTTCTCTCCCAGCTCCGCTCCGCTCGAAGTGAAAATCCATCGCGAGTTTGTCCGCGTTGACGGCGAAGTCAAGCAAAACGGCGTCTTCGAACTCGAACATGGCGAAACCCTCCATCATCTTCTCACCCGACTCGGCGGTGTCACTGAAAAAGGCTACGTCTTCGGCACACGGCTCAATCGCGAAAGTGTTCGTAAAGCCCAACAGGCAAAAATTGACGAATCAATCGACCGCTTCGAGCGCGACTCACAAGCCAACAACAAGCAGCAGCTTACCAGCACCGACCCACTCCAGGCCGCAGCCGCAGCCTCTCAGAGCCAAGTACAGATGGATCTGATAAAAAAACTCAAGCAGGTCAAATCAGAAGGTCGCATTATTCTGAGCCTTAAAAACTCCAATGCCCGAGTTGAAGATCTCCCCGAATTTCCGCTCAAAGATGGCGACAGGGTCTACATCCCTGAGCGCCCGTTAACCGTCGACGTCATCGGTGCCGTCTACCAGCAGAACACCTTTATTTTCTCTCCTCGCAAAAGCGTCAAAGACTATCTCGTCATGGCCGGTGGAGTAAGCCCTACCGGTGAGAGGTCTGAACTATATAGAATCTGCGCTGACGGCACCGTCCAGGGCAACAACCACAACAGCAGCAAAGTAAACCCAGGCGATGCTATCGTCATCCCCGAAAGACTCCAGAGAGGCCCAGGTCTGGTAGCAACCATCTCCCAATTCACCTCCATACTCTACCAGCTAGGAATGGGCGCAGCCGGCCTCGCCGTTCTAAAAAACCTATAATTACCAGTCGGCAGAAGGCAATAGGCAGTCCCCATCTGCCCACAGATTTAATCTTCACTGCCAACTGCAGACTGCCCACTGCCAAATATCTTAACTCGGCCTTCAGCGCTTTCTTTCTTCGCTATGCCCTCGGCCCTCAGCCCTCAGCACTCAGTACTTTCTTTCATGCCAACTTTCACTAGCATGCCCGACCCGTCCCAAAATAAGATCGACGCCTACGAAATAAATCTTCTCGACGTAGTCATCGTCCTGGCAAAGTACAAAAAGCTCCTTGTCGCTCTCCCGCTCATCTCAGCACTCATAGCCACGATAATAAGCTTCCAGAGCCCCAACACCTACACTGCCGACACCACATTCATGCCCCCGAAACAGGCATCCAGTGTCAGCTCCATGCTCTCGTCCATAAGCTCACTCAGCAGTCTTTCAGGTATGGTCGGCGGCGGTGTATCCGGCGGCATGGCAGGCCAAAACGATATCTACATAGCCATTCTCAGCAGCCGCACCATGCAGGATCAGATGATAAAACGTTTTAACCTCTTTAAAGTCTACCAGACAAAATCTTCTGAATCTGCTCGTAACGCCATCGCAGGACAGACAGAAGTAAAAACAGGTAAAGATGGTCTGATTCATCTCCTGGTAACTGATACCGACCCAAAACGCGCCTCACTTCTTGCCAACGGTTATGTCGATGAACTTCTGGAGTCAAATACAAAGCTTGCCCTCTCCGATGCTGCTCAGCGGCGTCTCTTTGCCGAAAGTCAGTTCCTGAAAGCCAAAAATACACTTGCCGATGCCGAACTGGCAGTCAAGCAGCTGCAGGAAAAAACCGGACTCATCACTGTCGGCCCGCAGGTAGCACAGCTTCAGGGAATGATCAACAGTACAACGCGCCAACTTAATGATATGGCCATATCGGTCACAGCTAATGATCCCGAGTACATAAAACTTCACCAAAAGCTATCGAACCTTCAGGGCGAAATCGGCAAAGCTCAGGCCGGTCCCGCATACGCAACCCAGGCCCCAGAACGCATACTCGACTTCACCCACAAAACACGCGACCTCAAATACGCCGAAGCACTCTATCAAATGGCACTGCAGCAACTCACACTCGCAAAAATTGACGAAGAGAAATCCGGCTCCACCATCCAGATAATCGACCGCGCCACCATTCCAGAACAAAAATCCGGTCCCGTCCGAAGCCGAACAATACTCATCACAAGTCTGGCAGCCCTCTTCGCAGCAATAATCATAGCATTCCTCCTCGAAGCTATAAAACGATCCAAACAAAACCCCGAATCCACCACCCAATACCAAACCATAAAAAACCACCTAAAAACCTGGAAATAACCCCACTCCTTTTTCTTTCTCAGTACTAAGCACTATCTTTCATCGCTGCCTACTGACAAAATCTTGAGCGCCGATTGCCGACTGCTAACTGCCAACTATCTTCACTCGGCCCTCAGCACTCATAACTCAGCACTTTCTTTCAATGTTCACTCTCTTAACCCGCCTCTGGTCTCATATAGCAAGCCGTCGCCGATTCCAATTCGCACTGCTTCTAATCTTAATGATCGCCGCCTCATTCGCTGAAATCCTCAGTTTAGGAGCCGTCCTCCCATTCCTCGCAGTCCTGACCGACCCAAACCGGATATTCCAGCTCCCGGCAACCCAGCCATTCATCAAAATACTGGGCATTACCGCCCCCGACCAGCTCCTGAAGCCCCTGGCCATAACCTTCGGTCTGGCAGCCCTCATCTCCGGCTCCATGCGCCTCCTCCTTATGTGGGCCAATAATCGCCTCTCCTTTGCAGCAGGTGCGGATCTCAGTATCAGCATCTACCGTCGCACGCTCTACCAACCCTACGCAGTGCATGCCGCCCGCAACAGCAGCGAAGTAATCAATGGCATATCCAGCAAAACCGGTAACGTCATTAATATAATCCAACAAGTTATGATACTTATCAGCGCAACTATAATGCTGATATCAATATTGATAGCCCTCCTTACCCTTGATACTGTAATTGCACTTTCAGCCTTTGGTGGCTTCGGTTTGATCTATGCCGTTATCATATTGTTTACCCGTAAAAGGCAGTATAATAACGGTAAGTGTATCGCGCGCGAATCAACACAGGTTATTAAATCTCTCCAGGAAGGATTAGGCGGAATACGCGATGTGCTGATTGATAAAAGTCAAAGTGTGTATTGCCAGATTTATCGAAATGCAGATTTACCTTTACGCCGTGCCCAAGGAAATAGTAGTTTTATTAGTGCAGCTCCCAGGTACGGTATTGAAGCTTTAGGGATGATGCTCATAGCTCTTTTGGCCTATGTTCTCGCCCGGCAGCCGGATGGTATCGCCAAGGCAATTCCAGTACTTGGAGCTTTGGCGCTCGGTGCACAGCGTCTACTACCCATTTTGCAGCAAGCTTATGGTGCATGGTCATCTATTCAGGGAAATCAAGTCTCATTGCAGGATACACTCGCCCTGCTCGATCAGCCACTGCCTGATGATGCCGGTCAGCCAGTCCCTGACCCGATAGCGTTTAGCAGACAAATCGATCTTAAAAATCTCTCATTTCGCTACTCTCCCGAAACTCCTTATGTGCTGAATAAGCTCAACCTCTCCATCCCGAAAGGGGGCAGTATTGGTTTTATGGGTCTTACTGGTAGCGGCAAAAGCACCCTGCTTGATATCGTTATGGGTCTTCTCCAGCCTACCGATGGCACGCTCAACATCGATGGCGAGCCAATCATAACGAGTAATAACGGAGCATGGCAAGCCCATATCGCCCATGTCCCTCAAGCCATTTTTCTCGCAGACAGCACCATCGAAGAAAACATCGCCTTTGGAGTCCACACAACAAAAATAGACCACAAGAGAGTCCAGCAAGCCGCCAAAAAGGCGCAAATAGCTGATATCATCGAAACTTGGCCAAAAAAATACCAGACCTTCGTCGGCGAACGTGGCATCCGCCTCTCTGGAGGCCAACGTCAACGAATCGGCATAGCCCGGGCCCTCTACAAACAAGCCGACGTCATAATCTTTGACGAAGCCACCAGCGCCCTCGACAATGAAACCGAACAAACAGTAATGCAATCAATCGAGGATCTCGGCAAAGATCTGACAATCCTAATTATAGCCCATAGATTAACCACCCTGAAAAACTGCGATCAGATTGTCGAGCTAGGAGACGGAGGCATAAAACGAATCGGTACCTACAACGAAATCGTCTCAAAGGAAACTAAAAACGGACGAGCATATCCTCTCAGCAATCAGCAGAGTGTCAACTAAATATTGCCAAGTGCTTCATCTTCGCTTTTGCTCGGCACTCAGCACTTAAAGAAGCCATGCACCAACACATAATCCAATACACCACCCAGCTCTCTCAAGCCCTAACCCATGACGCTATGTCTCAGGTACAAGAGCTCGGCGAAGCCTTGCGTCATGCGTGGATGAAAGGCCACAGCACCTACCTCTGCGGTAACGGTGGGAGCGCCGGTAATGCTATCCATCTTGCAAACGACTTTCTTTACGGTGTTGGAGTTAAAAACGGGGGAGGAATGCGTGTCGAAGCTTTAAATGCAAATCCTGCAGTTATCACCTGTCTCGCCAACGATATCGGCTACGAAAATATTTATGCAGAGCAACTCAGGGTCAAAGCCCGCCAAGGTGACGTGCTTATTGTGTTATCAGGCAGTGGCAACTCTCCTAACGTTGTTAAAGCGCTCGAAACAGGCAACGCCATAGGAATGAAAACCTTTGCCATTCTTGGATTTTCAGGAGGGCGCTGTAAAGAACTGGCTCAATGCCCGATTCACTTTGAAATTGATGATATGCAGATTGCCGAAGACTTGCAGCTTATTGTGGGCCATATTTGTATGCAGTGGCTCTGTGAACAGGATATTGCTGCTCATAAAAACAACATTAAGAACGGGATAGATAATGGGCGATAAATTCCGGATTGATAGTCATAAATTGATATACCACCCAAAACGTGTTGCCGAGTTTTTGGATGGCTCTGATGATTGGGAGAGGGCCAAGAATATCTACCCGATCTATGTCGAACTCTCACCGATGGGCACCTGCAATCATCGCTGTGTCTTTTGTGCCTACGATTATATCGGTTACGAACCGAGTGCGATGGATGGAGATGCGATGGTGAATTTGCTGCGTGAGATGGGTGCCCTCGGAGTCAAGAGTGTTCATCTTGCGGGTGAAGGTGAGCCGTTGCTGCACAAACAGATTGTTGAGGCTATTAACGCTGGCCATGAAGCCGGACTTGATTTTGGCATTACCACGAATGGAACAGTGATTAATGATCACTTCATTCAGGGGGCGCTGAGCCAGGTGACATGGATGAAGATATCTATGAATGCGGGTACCGCAGAGACTTATGCGCAGGTACATCGCTGCAAGCCAGGTGATTTTGATAAAGTAGTTTCGAATCTGAAACGAGCGGTCGAGTTTAAACGCCAACATGGGCTTGCAACCACAATTGGCGCACAGGCAATACTTCTGCCTGAAAATGCAAAAGAGATGGAGATACTGGCAAAGATCTGCCGTGACGACATTGGTCTCGACTATCTTGTTATCAAGCCATACTCGCAGCACTTCTCAAGTAACACAAGACTCTACGACACTATTGATTACAACGACTATCTCTACCTGGATGATCTGCTTTCAGCCTGTTCAACTGCTGATTTTCAGCTCATCTTTCGTTCAAAGACGATGGTGAAGTATGCGCAACCCATAACAGAACGTTATCGTACCTGCTATTCGACTCCTTTTTTTCAGGCACATATCATGACTTCCGGAGAGTTGTATTCTTGTCCTTCTTATCTGAAAGATGAGCGCTTCTCTTTGGGTAATGTCTTTGAGAGCAGCTTTCAAAAGGTTTTGCAGAGCGAAAAGCGGAAGGCAAATATTGAGTATGTAAGGCATAAACTTGATATTTCCGAGTGCAGGCACAACTGCCACATGGATCAGATCAATGTCTATCTCTCTGAATTGAAGGAGAACAGAGTCCCGCATGTCAATTTCATCTAATCACCTGTACAACACATGAAGACACTTGTAACTGGTGGCGCCGGTTTTATTGGCAGTCACCTTGTCGAACGATTGCTCAACGACGGCCACGATGTTGTGGTTCTTGATAATTACTCTACAGGGCGTTTCGCAAATCTTGTCCACTTGGCAGTAAATCCTAAGCTCACCGTTCACGAAATTGACATTAATGATCATGCAACAATAAGGCCACTTTTCGAGGGTGTTGAGTGGGTCTTTCATATAGCGGCACTGGCTGATATCGTACCCTCTATCCAGCAGCCATTTCCCTATCACCGCGCAAATGTTGATGGCACGGTTTCTGTCCTCGAAGCTGCTCGTGCCGCTGGGGTGAAGCGTTTTATCTATGCAGCCTCCTCCTCCTGCTACGGAATTCCTGATCAATGTCCGACAGCGGAAACTGCGGAGATGCGGCCACAATACCCTTATGCGTTAACCAAGAGGCTTGGTGAAGAGTGCGTCATGCATTGGAACCAAGTGTACGGATTGCCTGCGGTATCGTTGCGCATGTTCAACGTTTATGGGCCTCGTTCGCGCACATCCGGCACTTATGGCGCAGTGTTCGGTGTTTTTCTTGCCCAAAAATTGGCAGGGCACCCCTTTACGGTGGTTGGTGACGGCACCCAGACCCGTGATTTTACTTATGTTACTGATGTTGTGGATGCCTATATCTGTGCTGCGCAGTCTGAGCATAGCGGTGTGTGTATGAATATTGGTTCTGGCAACACCTACAGCGTCAACCGGCTGGTTGAACTGCTTGGCGGCGAAGTGACCTACATACCAAAGCGTCCCGGTGAACCCGATTGCACCTTTGCCGATGTTACCCGTATTCAGCAATTGCTCGGTTGGAAAGCGGGTATTAGCTTTGAAGATGGAGTGGCAAAGATGCTTGAACAGATTGACTACTGGCGTGATGCTCCTGTATGGACTGTTGACACCATTTCGGATGCCACAAAGGAGTGGTTCACCTACCTCGGCAAGTCTTAACACAACCATGTCAACATACTACAGCGTCCTCAAGTTTCTTCGCTTCACCGATCATCTTCAAGCCATTCGAGAAGGTCGGGTCGTTGCACCTGTCCACATACGGGTCAAGCCCACTAACCATTGCAATCACCACTGCTGGTACTGTTGCTACCGTAGCAATGACCTCTCATTGGGCGAACAGATGCAAGAGCAGGACAGCATTCCGGCTGAAAAGATGATGGAGCTTGCCCACGAATTTGTTGAGATGGGAGTCAAAGCAGTCACTTTCAGCGGAGGGGGTGAGCCACTCCTTTATAAACCACTCCCTGAGGTTATTGATATTCTTGCAAAAGGCGAAATTCGGATTGCCGCATTGACTAACGGCTCCAACCTGAAAGGGCGTGTTGCTGATGTTTTTGCCCAGCACGGCACCTGGGTGCGGGTTTCAATGGATGCCTGGGATGATGCAAGCTACGTCAAAAGCCGAGGGGCAAAGCCTCACGACTTTACCAATTTAATAGCAAATATCCGTGCGTTTACGGCTCGTGACACAAAATGTGTTCTTGGGGTAAGCTTTATTGTCGGACACGACAACCATCAGCATATTGCTGAACTCTGTACTCTGCTCAAAGCGTGCAGGGTGAACCATGTCAAAATATCAGGGGCAGTTGTCAGCAATGATGCGGCAGGCAATAACTCCTATCATGCCTCAATAAAAGATGAGGTTGCCCGGCAAATTTCCCTGGCGCAGGGTTTGGTAGATGAGTCGTTTACCATCCTCAACCATTACCATGAACTTGGAGAACTTTTTGCGAAAAGCTACCACACCTGCCCATTTCTTCAGTTTCTTACGGTGATTGGAGCAGATCAAAAAGTCTATACCTGTCAGGATAAGGCATACACGGAGTCAGGCAGGATGGGTTCCATTGCAGAAAGATCCTTCAGTGATTACTGGT
Organism: Chlorobium sp.; assembly: GCA_005843825.1. Taxonomy (GTDB): domain Bacteria; phylum Bacteroidota; class Chlorobiia; order Chlorobiales; family Chlorobiaceae; genus Chlorobium. Next base: position 120,355 of record SZXX01000043.1, on the reverse strand, counting down.
TTTCGGATGAAAATCAACATTTTCTGAAGTCGTTTGACCCTTCACGTGAGTGTGGCCATCACTGTGTCAGCCATGCAAAAAATCTTGCGATTCATGAATATCTGAGTCTTGATAGTGAGCACTCCTATTTTGTTTAGACGCTGCCATTTGCTATGAAGATAGGCATTGATTTTGATAACACGATTGCCCGCTATGACAGCTCTTTTCGTCGAACGGCTCTTGCAAACCAGTTGATCTCTCAAGAGTGGAAAGGGAAAAGTAAAACCGATTTGCGCGACTATCTGCGCACCCTTCCTGAAGGAGAGTTGTTATGGATGAGACTTCAAGGTCAGGTCTACGGAAAGTTCATGCATCAGGCAGAGATTATGCCTGGGTTTGTAGAATTTATGCTCAAATGCAGGTTGCGGGGGCATAAGATATTAATCGTAAGTCACAAAACTGAGTTTGGTCACTTTGATGTTGAGCAAACCTCCCTGCGCGAGGAGGCCCTGAAGTGGATGGAGTCGAAGCGTTTCTTTGATCCCGATTTTTTCGGTATGGAAAGAGAGGATGTTTTTTTTGCTGATACCCGCGAAGAAAAAGTTGCCAGAATAGCAGAATTGGAGTGTGACTGTTTTATTGATGATTTGCCGGAAGTTTTTGCTGAAAAGACATTTCCAGAGAGCGTCGAAAAAGTGCTCTATGGCAAGTACAGGCCGGATGAGACGATGAAATCTGTTATTCCTTTGAGCAGTTGGGAGGAGATCTCCCGCCATCTCTTGGGCATTTCTACTGGTGAAGAAGAGAAATCCTTGATGGAACTCATGACGGATATGCCGATTGAGGCACTCGAAAAAGTAAGTGGGAGAGGAAACAGCCGGATATATAAAGTGAGATCAAATGAGGGCTCTTCCTATGCCTTAAAGATCTACCCCGGAGCCGATGCCGCCGGTCGATCTCGCCTCACTACCGAGTATAACGCTATCGTTTTTTTACGAGGCCACGGGGTTGATGCTCTCCCGGAGGTGTTCTCAATGGATGAAAATTCTAATTTCGGACTCTATTCCTGGATTGATGGTTCTTCCGTCGATGGAGTTGACCGTTCGGCTCTGCATCAGGCGGTTGATTTTATCTTTAGGCTTCATGAAATATCAAGACAGGAGGTAACCTGTCAGATTTCATTGGCCTCTGAGGCATGTCTCTCTTTAACTGAGCTGGTGAGGCAGGTTGACGCACGATTGCAGCGGCTTCAAGTTGTTTCATCTCAATATTCTGCACTTCAGGAGTTCTTCACAAGAGAGTTCCTTCCTCTCTGGCAGGATCTAACGCTGTCTGCACGAGAGGCGTGGCCGGAATCTTCAAAAACAGCCGATCTTCCGGAATGCTATCGTATTCTTAGCCCATCGGATTTCGGCTTTCATAATGCAATCAGTGTGGATGGTCGGTTGTCATTCATCGATTTCGAATATTTCGGCTGGGATGACCCAGTAAAACTTACTGCCGATTTTCTTTGGCACCCTGCAATGCAACTGTCGCCCGAAATTGCGTCCGGATGGCAGAACGCAATGCTAAAGCTTTTTGCAGATGATCCTGATTTTGCTCATCGCCTGAATGTTGCAATGCCTCTCTATGGTATGCGTTGGATTATGATACTGTTGAACGAATTTCTTCCTGGTATCGCAGAGCGACGTCGTCTGGCTGGCGGGGGTGAGTGCAACAATGAAGCGGACGCGCAACGTATTCAATTACAGAAAGCTATGCTTTACAGGGATCGGGTTGCAACAATGTATGCGAATGCATTTCTTTTCGCTGATAAAAACATACCTACATGACATCTCCTTACAAGCAGTCCTCATATTCCGATCTTGTTGAAAAAGCAAAGAAACTTCGCCAAGATACCTTCACAGCATTTATTGAGCATGGCGAAGCACATCTTGGAGGTAGTTTCTCCATTATCGAGATTCTTCTTGCCCTGTATGAGGAGGTGCTGCATGAGGATGATAAATTTATTCTGAGCAAGGCCCACGCATCATTTCCTTTTTGCCTTCTGCTCAGAGAGAGAGGCTTCAATCCTGCGCTTACCACACATCTTGAACGTAATCCAGAGAACGGTATTCACTGTACCACCGGCAGCCTCGGCCACGGTCTTCCAATGGCCACAGGAATGGCTCTTGCCAGAAAGCTCCAGCAACAACCAGGAAATATTGTAGTGTTGATGAGTGACGGAGAGTGTCAAGAAGGGACAACCTGGGAATCACTGCTTATCGGTGCCGCCCACAAGCTCGACAACCTTCGGGTGATCATCGACTACAACAAAATCCAGGCCTTGGCCCCCATCAGTGAAGTGCTTCCACTTGATGACTTGGCGGCAAAATTCAGGGCATTCAATTGGGAGTGCGTTGAAGTGGATGATGGCCATTCCTATGAAAAACTGATTCCTGCTCTCAGCCATAAACCTCAGGGCGGTAAACCTTTCGCAATTATAGTTCATACGGTTAAAGGCAAAGGAATCAAATCGTTTGAGAACGATCCTGCTTGGCACGCGCGAAAAATCAAAGGTGAAGAGATGGAAACAGGAAAAAAAGAGCTGGGGATGATATGAGAAGACGCTTTGGAACAATTATTGCGGAGCTTGCTGCCCGGGATGAAAAAATCTATGTGATAGCAGGTGACATTGGGTATCGGGTCTTTGACGAATTTCGTGAAATGTTCCCGGATCGTTTTATCAATATGGGCATCTGTGAACAGAGCATGATTGGTGTGGCCGCAGGCATGGCGCTTGAGGGCTTGAAGCCATGGGTCTACACCATTACTCCGTTCCTGATTGAGCGCCCTTTTGAACAGGTGAAGCTTGATATTGACCATCAGAACGTCAACGTAAAGCTGGTTGGCTTTGCAGACTACCCACATCTTGGCCCTACTCATACGGAATTGAACGGCAAGGAACTTATGCGTTTATTCCACAACATCACGGCTTATTTTCCCGTTGATGGTGATGAAACCGAGGCAATGCTCATCGAAGCATACGTATCTGAAGGGCCTGCCTTTATCAGTCTTAAAAGCGATCCAGTGTTAAGTCGCTCTATTACAGGAGTAAAGTAATGGGGCAACTTCGAAATTTCGTAACCCCTCTTCATCAGGCAACAAAGAGGGATTACCTTGCTCGCATGGTTGACGATAAAGTGCATTGCATGAAAGTTGCTAAAGAGTATGGTTCGGATTATTGGGATGGAGATCGCAGGTATGGGTACGGTGGCTATAGCTATATGCCCGGTCGCTGGAAACCGGTTGCAGATGCCCTGATTAAGCAATACCGGTTGACAGATACGTCAAGTGTACTTGATGTAGGTTGCGGAAAGGCCTTTCTTCTCTATGAAATGAAATTATTGCTTCCTGGCTTAAGAATTGCTGGATTTGATATATCGAGGTATGGCATAGACAATTCCAAAGAGGCAATAAAAGATGCTCTTATCATTCACAATGCACAGGATAAGTACCCATATAGTGATCAGGAATTTGATCTTGTTATCTCATTGGGTTGCTTGCATAACCTTCGGTTCTTTGAACTCGAATCTGCACTAAAGGAAATAGAGCGGGTTGGCAAGCAGGGTTACGTAATGCTCGAAAGCTATCGTAACGAACAGGAGTTATTCAATTTACAATGCTGGGCACTCACCTGTGAGTCGTTTTTTGATGAAGATGAGTGGGTTTGGTTATACAAGCATTTTGGCTATTGTGGCGATTATGAGTTTATCTATTTTAAGTGAAAGCGAAGTATTGAAACAGCCTCAACTGCCAGCAGCCTGTCATATTTGCAAAGGTCAACTTAATGAACTGAGTAGCTTTTCTGTTCTCAATCAAGTTACTTCTGATTGTCGGCCTTGGTTTCGTATTGGACGCTTGGCTGTTTGCAAGGATTGTGGAATGGTACAAAAGCCGGTTACAGAAGAGTGGCTTCAAGAGGTTGAAGAAATATACTCAGGTTATGCGGTGTATGAACAAGGCGGTGGCGTTGAACAAGTCAGTTTTGATCAGAACACTGGAGCAAGTTTGGCGCGATCAGAGAAAATTGTTGATTGGTTGCTACGGCAGGGGGTACTCCCCAATACAGGATCACTTCTGGATATTGGTTGCGGGAATGGTGTTTTTTTGCGGGCTTTTGGCGCTAAATATCCTTCTTGGCAAATGACGGCTTCAGAACTGGATACGAGAAACAAAGTGCTTATTGAATCAATTCCCGGTGTTACAAAATTGCATGTTGGCTCGATAGAAAGTCTTAAAACACGTTTTGATCTTATCGTGTTGATTCATGCCCTTGAACATATTCCAAGTCCTATTGATTACCTTAAGTCACTCTCCAGTATACTCAATCCAAATGGTTTGATTTTGATTCAAGTTCCAGATTTGGAAGCATCTCCGTTTGATATTCTTATCGCTGATCACTGTACACATTTTAGTAGTGAAACTCTGTTAAGCGTTGTCGATAAATCTGACTTCGATTGCTTTCGATTTGAAGCAGTGTGTGTGCCCAAAGAGTTAACCCTTTTAGCAAAACGCTCAATTTTACCAGACGAATGTGCATCGACCGATCATTCTTTCCAGCACTCAGCACTCAGCACTCAGCACTCAGTAATAGCCCATATCGCTTGGCTTCAAAAAATAGTTCAACAAGGCAAAACAACTTCCTCTCCACTAGGGATTTTTGGTACAAGCATTTCGGCGACATGGCTGGCAGCGGCACTTGGTAATAAAGTGAGCTTTTTCGTGGATGAAGATAGCAATAGAATTGGCCGTGGTTATTTGGGTTGTCCAATCTATGCGCCGAAAGATGCGCCAAAGGATTTAGCTTTACTGATTCCATTACGCACCGACATTGCTACTGCTGTTTCACAACGGCTTGCACATTTTAACCTTCAATGTATTATTCCACCACTATAGCATGAATCAACATACCAAAGATCCCGTCAATCAGTCATTAATTGATCTTGAGGAGCGTATTGGACTCCAACAGTTTGGCGTGATGAATAATGCAGTTTGGCATGAAGATCCAAAGCGTTTGGTTTTTACTCTTGCTAGGTACAAATTTGTGGCTAAGATGTTTTCAGGTAAATCCGAAGTAGCAGAAATTGGGTGTGGAGATGGCTTTGGTGCTCGCATTGTTCGCCAGGAGGTCGACAACTTGCTTATTACGGATTACGATCCATATTTTATTGAACAATTTAAACAACAAGCATCTGAACAGTGGCCCATTGAAGCTAAAACGCAAGATATTCTTGTAGGGCCATTGCAGAAAAAAGTAGATGCAATTTATTCACTTGATGTAATGGAACATATACATCAAGTGTCAGAATCTTATTTTCTCAAGAACATCTGCCTTTCTCTAAAAGATAACGGTTGTGCCATCATTGGCATGCCCAGTTTAGAGTCACAGTCTTATGCATCTCCTGCAAGTCGTGAAGGGCATGTAAATTGTAAGAGTGGGAAGGATTTACAAGAATTACTGCGGTTGTATTTTGAACATGTCTTTTTGTTTTCAATGAACGATGAGGTTGTGCATACTGGGTTTTCTAAAATGGCTCATTATTTATTGGCTTTATGCGTTGATCCAAAGCGCAACAAGTAATGTATCTCATTATTGGTGGAGACAGCATTATTGGTAGAGCACTTTCTGCTTTTTGGAAAGAGAAAAATATTCCATACTGTGCCAGCACTCGTCGTAGGGAACAAGTCGACGAAACGCGACCCTATATAGATCTTGCTACATTAAGTTGGCCTGAGTTGGAAATAGGTCAATATGATGCCGTTGTGTTCTGTGCAGCATTCACCAAATTGGCAGAATGCGAGGAACACCCTGAAACGACCAGAGTCATAAACGTTGATGCTACAGTCGCTCTTGCAAAATTAATGGCGCTTCGTGGTTGTTATCTCCTCTTTCTCTCCACTAATCAGGTATTTGATGGCACCAAACCACATCGCAAAGTCTCTGATCATGTTTGCCCAATTAATGAGTATGGTCGACAGAAGGTCGATGCAGAGCAACTTATCAGGCAAGAGCCTCGCTCTGCTGTGTTGCGCTTGAGTAAGGTGATATATCCTGATCTTCCTCTCTTACGTCAGTGGGAATCACATTTGCAAGCTGGGCAATCAATTGAAGCATTTACCGATATGTATCTTGCCCCCATTTCTTTAGAAAAAGTAGTGAAGCGTATTGACCATTTGGTGCAAAATAAAGAAACAGGGATTTTTCATCTCTCCGGTGAAAAGGATGTTTCCTATTACAGTTTTGCAAAATCAAATTTTAGTAACATTCCAAATGCAGACAAGCTGATAGGGAAATCAAGAGTTTCTGAGGCTAACTTTTTAGGCTTGCAATCTCCTCGATACACATCACTTCAATAGCGCAATGAGCAAATCATTTGTAGAATTCTATTCCAAAAACGATATCTCTCCTGTTTCGCAGGATATTGTAGATTTAAACAAGCACTTTCAGCGTCGCGAATCATTGTTTCGATCACTCGGGCTTTTACCAGCATTTATATCAGGGAAGTCAGTCTTGGAGTTTGGGCCTGGATCAGGCCACAATACACTCTATATGGCAAGCCTCAAGCCGGAGCGGTATGAGTTGGTTGATGGTAATCTAAAGGGAGTGCAGGAAACACGTGAGCGATTAGCTATTTATTCCGATACTAAAGTTGAGGTTCATCTGTCACTCTTTGAAGAGTTCCAGACAGATACCCGATTTCATCTTGTATGGGCCGAGGGCTGTCTTCCACATAATAGTGAGCCACTTTCGCTACTGGATTACATCTCTCTCTTCGTCGCAAAGGGGGGGGGATATGTGCTCTCCACAGCCAATGGAATTTCCTATCTCTCTGAAATTTTACGTCGTCTGTTCCGTGATCGTTTTTTCACTGCCTCTGGAGATGTTCACGAGCAAGCGTTACAAGTGACGCCTTATATGAAATTACACTTGCAATATTTGCGTGGCATGAGCAGGCCTGTTGAGGATTGGATTTTGGATAACATAGTCCAACCTCTCCAGTATCGGAAATTACTCAGTATTCCAGATGTTATTGCATCTCTGGACAAGCGGTTCGATGTTTATGGTTCTTCTCCCTGTTTTTTAACAGATTGGCGTTGGTATAAGGACATTGTTGGCGAAAACCGAGGATTTAACAATAGGGCATTGGAGAGTTACTATACCTCTAATCTGAATTTGTTGGATTATCGGTTTGAGTTTTCACCACATTCTCAAGAGTTTGGTAAAAAGCTTGAAGAGCTTGGTTCTCAGTCTTGGGATATGATGTGCAGAATTGAAAAGGGTGAGGAATCAGTTTGGCAGGAGTTGTTTTTACTGCTGCAAGAACTGTGTGCCCATGTAGAGAAATCCGCACCAGAAACCTCGGAGGCCATTCGCGAAGCTATGACGTTGTTGCAGTCAGGTCATCCGGATATGGAGTTAAACCATTTTCCTCAATGGTGGGGTCGTGGTCAGCAGTATTTGAGTTTGATTCGAAAAGACAATTAAATTTGTCCAATAATCAGACGTTGTTAATCCAATAACCGATTTAGGAATATTTACTTGAAGACTGTTTTGGTTTCCGGTTCTTTTAATGTCCTGCACCCTGGGCATCTTCGTTTGTTACGTTTTGCTAAAGAGTGTGGCAGTCGCTTGATCGTCGCTGTTTATTCTGATCGCATTGCAGCAAACGCTGCGCATGTGCATGAACATTTGCGTTTGGAAGGAGTGCAAAGTATCAGTTGGGTTGATGATGCATTCCTTGTTGATGAACCCATTATTGAGACTATTGCACGTCTTCGCCCTGATATCGTCGTAAAAGGGAAAGAGCATGAACTGCGGTTTAATCCGGAGTTGGCTGTTCTTGAAGAGTATGGTGGTCAGCTTTTGTTTAGCTCTGGTGAAGCAGTGTTTTCCTCACTTGACCTTATTCGTAAAGAGTTTAAAGAACTAGATGTCCGGTCAATAAGCCTTCCAAGCGAATATCTTATACGCCATAACATTGAGTCTTCAAGATTGGTAGATGTTCTGCTCAAGTTTTCACAATTAAAGGTGTGTGTGGTTGGCGACCTTATTATTGATGAGTATATAACTTGCCAGCCATTAGGAATGTCTCAGGAAGATCCGACTATTGTTGTCACTCCTGTTGATGTTGTTCGCTTTATCGGCGGAGCAGGGATAGTCGCAGCTCATGCAGCAGGTTTGGGAGCTAATATAGAGTACGTATCAGTGACGGGGAAAGATTCAGTCCGTGATTTTGCACTTGCAGAGCTTACGTTGATGGGAGTCAATGCCCGATTACTGATTGATGATAGCCGCCCAACTACGTTGAAACAGCGTTATCGTTGTAACGGTAAGAGTATGTTACGTGTCAGTCATCTTCATCAGGGGGCAATCTCGTTGGCATTACAAAAACAGATGCTCGTTGAGATAGAGCAGGCAATGGATGGCGCTAATCTGCTTGTTTTTTCTGATTTTAATTATGGATGCCTGCCTCAGCCACTTGTAGCGCAAATTATCTCTATGGCTCAAAGCAATGGTGTCATGCTTGCAGCAGATAGCCAGTCCTCATCGCAGGTTGGCGATATCAGTCGTTTTAAGGGCATGAATCTAATTACCCCGACCGAGCGAGAGGCACGCATCAGCACTCGTAATCGTGAGGACGGGTTGGTCATATTGGCGGAGCAACTCCGGCAGCAAGCCTCAGCTCACAATATTCTGCTTAAACTGGGTGAAGAAGGGCTGCTGATCCATGCTGGCAATGGTAAAGCTGATGACTGGTTGACAGACAGAGTCGATGCGCTGAATTCTGTGCCCAAGGATGTTGCGGGAGCAGGGGATTCTCTGTTGATTACAAGTGCAATGACGCTGGCCAGTGGCGGCTGTATCTGGGAGGCCGCCTGCCTGGGATCGCTGGCAGCAGCGGTGCAGGTCGGGCGTGTGGGAAATACCCCGCTTCTCGTTAAAGAATTGATACAGGAGTTAGGCTGATGCGCGCAATTCTTCTGGCGGCAGGCTGTGGTACCCGGCTGCGCCCAATAACCAATACAATTCCAAAATGCCTTGTTCCGATAAAGGGCAAGCCGTTATTGGAAATATGGCTGGAAAGATTGACTCATGCAGGTATTGGTCCGTTTCTGGTAAACACCCATTATCTCGCTGATCAGGTTAATGCTTATATTGGGAGCAGTCTGTATAAAGATCAGGTCACTCTGGTGTATGAGCCTGAGTTGCACGGAACCGCTGGGACATTAATTGCGAATCTGGATTTCTTTAAAGGGCAGGATGGAATGCTTATTCATGCTGATAACTACTGCCTCGCTGATTTTTCAGCCTTTGCTCGGGCGCATGAGGAGCGGCCAGCCGAATGTGTTATGACTATGATGACCTTTCGGACTGATACTCCATCCACTTGTGGAATTGTAGAATTGGATGAACGTGGTGTAGTTATCGGATTTCACGAAAAAGTTGCGAAACCTCCGGGGAATCGGGCTAACGGTGCGATTTATATCCTCTCTTCTGAACTTCTTGAGCGATTAGAAGCTGATTTGCAGAGCGTGAAAGATTTTAGCACTGAAGTTCTGAATCGTTTTATTAGCCGTATTTATACCTATGAAACAAAAGAGGTTTTCCTTGATATTGGAACACCGGAGAGTTATGAACAAGCAAACAATTTTAAAGCCGTATGATATTAAAGGAATTTATTGAGCGGCAGTTTATCCAAATACGGAGTGATGGCATAATTATGCTGTTGAGAAAGATGAATAAGGGATTAATAATATTAGTTATAGCTACTCCCATCGTGATTATTATTAGGTTGATAAAGCCTTGGTTGTTAATTCGTTTTGGGTCATTGATGAGTTCGCGTATAGGTCATTTTGTGGCTAATACTGAAGTTTACTTATGTGAACGTGAGGCAGGAATTAATGTTCCTTTGCAACGTCATGTTGATATATTTTATTTTGGTTCTAATTATCCATTTGATTCAGTATGTAATGAACAATTAGCTTTGATGTGGAAGCGAATTTTACGCGTTTGGCCTGAGTGGATTTTGGCTCCGATTGTTAGGGTTAATCGTCTAATTCCAAATTGTCAAGCACATGAAATTGGAAATAACACTAACGAAGATAGGGATATAAATAATCTTTTTGATAGATTCCCATCACATTTGAGATTTACAACTGAAGAAGATGCTAAGGGCGAAAAAATTTTGCGAGATTTAGGTGTTCCAGATGGCGAGTCTTTTGTTTGTTTAAATGTTCGCGATAGTTCATATTTATCTAAGATTGAAGGAGCTGATTGGAGTTTTAACGACTATCGTGATAGTGATATTCAAACATATGTCTTGGCTGCAGAAGAACTTGCCGATCGCGGTTATTATGTTATACGAATGGGTGCCAAAGTTCACGAGGCGATGAAGAGTAATCACTCAAGGGTCATCGATTATGCCTCTAATGGCATGAGGAGTGACTTTATGGATATTTATTTAGGTTCGAAGTGCCTTTTTGCTATTTCAACAGGTACGGGATGGGATACTGTGCCGTATGTTTTTCGGAAGCCAATTTGTTTTGTTAATTTCAGTCCAATTGGGTATATGGTAACTTATAGAGATTGTTTTCTAACTATCAGTAAATACCCTTTTTCGATAGCCAAAAATAAAAAAATGACTCTTTCGGAAATCTTCAGTGATGGTGTGGGGCTTTACTTGTGGACTTCCTTGTATGAATCTAACAAAGTGAAATTAATCGACAATACCTCTCAAGAAATTTGTGATGTAGCTATTGAAATGTGTGAGCGTATTAATGGTTCTTGGAGTCCTCAGAAAGATGATGAAGCTCTCCAACTGGCTTTTTGGGAAATGTTTCCATCCGAGGCAGTTGACTACAAAGGAAAGCCACTTCATGGTGAGATTCGTGCTCGATTTGGCGCATCTTTCCTTCGTAATAATCGAGATTGGCTTCAATGAGATACAAATCAATCAATGCTTTGACACTTTCAAGTTTTATAACGTGTTATAGCTACAGACGTTTTGGCGCAATAGAGTTAAGGTTGTGGAGTTGAAGGTTAATAAATATTTATACATCTAAATTGTGCTGCAGATAAGTGCTGGAATTTTATGCATGTGAGTGGTATATCAATTGATAAGTAAGGTGTTAAAGTAAAAATATATATCATATATGCGCTGTTATCTTTGTCAAAATAAATCATTTAATATTCGTAAAGGGCAAGTTCGCGATGCACCAACGTTAAAAATTCTTGAGTGTATAAATTGTGGCCTTGTCTTTCTTGATTCTTTTGAACACATAACATCAGAGTTCTATCAAGAATCTCCTATAGTCGGCAAGGAGCTTCCTTCTGTTGAGTATTGGCTCAAGTTAGCTGACACAGATGATCAGCAGAGGTTTGAAATGCTCAAACCAATGTTAAAAAACAAGACTCTTATGGACTTCGGTTGTGGTGCCGGAGGGTTTCTAAACAAAGCTCGACATGTAGCGGAAGACGTTTTTGGTATTGAATCTGAGAACAAAACAAGAGAATATTGGTCTAACGTTATAAATATATATCCTGATTTCGTCTCCTTAAGACAAGACAAGACAAGATTCGATATTATAACAGCTTTCCATGTTTTAGAGCACCTGCATGATCCCAGGGCAATGCTCAAGAATCTGGCATCCCTGCTCGTAGAGGGAGGTCGAATAGTGGTTGAGGTACCAAGTTCTGAAGACATACTTCTGACACTCTATGATTCAGAACCATTTCAACGTTTTACTTATTGGAGTCAGCATTTATTCCTTTTTAATCCAGATTCGCTACGGCGACTTTGTGAGCAGGCCGGTCTTCGAATAGTTACAATACAGCAATTCCAGCGCTACCCTTTATCCAACCATTTGCATTGGCTTAGTAAAGGTAGGTCAGGAGGGCACTCGAGTTGGGCATTTCTTGACACTCCGGAACTTACACGAGCATACTCTAATGCGTTAGCTGCTATAGGTAAGTGTGATTCTCTAATTGCTTATTTAGAAATACCTGATTAATATTAGTACACCCTTCATTTAGAAATGAAATTAGTCGTCTTAGCTGGAGGTTTTGGTACTCGCCTTCAGTCCGTAGTAGCGGATATACCCAAAGCCCTCGCTCCCATCGCTAATATTCCTTTTCTTCAACTGCAAATAGAACATTGGAAAAGCCAAGGAATATATTCTTTTGTTTTTTTATTGCATCACCAGTCTGACTTAATCATTGATTTTCTGAAAAATCAACAAAACGATACTCTCAAAGATTGTCAGATAGCCTGGTTGGTTGAGCCAGAGCCGATGGGGACTGGAGGTGCGGTAGCTTATGCAATCAAGCAATTACATTTTTCTGGTGATTTTTTACTAACAAACGCAGACACGTGGCTCGGTAATGGAATCAAACAACTATTAGATGCGCCCTCACCAGCAATGGTGATAGTAAAAGTAGATAATGCCAGTAGATATGGTTGTGTAGAACTAGACGACCAAAATACAGTGAAAGTATTCCATGAAAAAAGGAGCTATAATGCTTCTGGTTATATTAATGCAGGGCTGTGCCTGCTGCATCCCGGATTATTTAAGGACTTGAATAATAAACCATTTTCTTTAGAACAAATATTATTTCCATTTTTGGCTAATAATGGAATCTTAACAGCTGTGCCCATAAATACAGACTTTATTGATATAGGTATTCCTGATGATTATTTCAGGTTTTGTCGCTGGATTGAGTCAGGCAAAAAAGTTAAACTGTGAACAAAGAGTTATTTATTATTGACGAAAAGGCCTCATTAAGGTCTGCACTTGAAAAGATTGATGCCAATCAACACGGTCTTATCTTGACAACCAGTCCCACTGGTGCAGTGGTTGGTCTTGCAACTGATGGAGATATTAGAGGTGGTTTGCTTGCAGGGGCTTCACTCGATGATTGTATAGGGCAATTGGCAAATCCAAATTTTGTATGGGCAAACCAAAACACTTCGCGAGAAACGTTGCTCAAAAAACTGGATCATAGTATCCGGGTAATTCCATTGTTAAATGCTGCACAGCAATTAACAGGCATTGTTAGTCGAGATAATCTTCCCCTACAAGTCGAAGCAAAGACTTACTCTCGTTCTCGTTCCCCTGTCCGTATAAGTTTTGGCGGTGGTGGTTCGGACCTTACGCATTATTTCAACGGTGAAAATGGTGCGGTCATTAATACAACAATCTCGCTTTATAGCCATGCCATATTGCGGATTCGTGATGATGAGAAGGTTATTATACACTCTCGCGATTTAGGTGCATCACTCCATGCTGAAAATCTTCAAAACGCTTTATCGCAGAAAGGCGCGTTTGGGCTTATTCAAGCCATACTCAAGTTGGTGGATCCGGAATTTGGTTTTGAGCTCTTTCTCCATTCCGATTATCCAATGAATTCAGGACTTGGCGGTTCAGCAGTTGTATCTGCTGCTATGCTTGGTTGTTTCAACCAATTTCGTCATGATAAATGGGATCTGCACGAACTGGCGGAGTTGGCGTTTCAGGCCGAGCGCCTCTATCTTGGCGTTTCAGGCGGATGGCAGGATCAGTATGCCACAGTGTTTGGCGGCTTTAATTTCATGGAGTTCCGGATGGATCAAAATATTGTTCATCCCTTGCGTATTCATCCGGAAACTCTTCTTGAACTCGAAGAGAGTCTGATTCTTTGCGATACAGGAATTAGTCACGAATCAGGTGATATACACCAGGATCAACGCGAGCAGATGAAGCACTTAAATGTTCGTCAGCATGTTCAGTCAAATGTCGAGCTCTCGTATCGTATGCGTAACCAATTGCTCAGAGGCAAGTTGCTTCAATTTGGCCAATCCCTCCATGAATCATGGGAGTTGAAACGCCGGTTTAGTAGCATGATATCGACTATTAACCTCGATCAAATTTACGATAACGCACGCAAATGTGGAGCGTTGGGTGGGAAGCTTTTAGGTGCAGGGGGGGGAGGCTTTTTCCTTTTTTATGTGCCATCTTTTCGTAAACACAATGTCATGGCTCATCTTGAAGATGCAGGGCTTAAGATCAGCCCTTTTCGTTTTGAGCAAGAAGGTTTGCAGTCATGGACGGTCAGAGAGTGCAATAATCATATAGAAATAGAGAGTGTATGAGTTTTAAGATTGGAAATTACGATATCGGTATACAGCGAACATTTGTCATAGCTGAGATAGGCAATAATCATAATGGCAGTTTTGATAGCGCAATAAAACTTATTGATCAATCCATTCAAATAGGTGTCGATTGCGTCAAATTCCAGATGCGCCATCTTAAAGAGGTATACCGTGAGCGTACCCTTCGCAACGACGGAGACGATCTTGGCACAGAATACATTCTGGACCTTCTGCGTCGATTTGAACTCTCAGTTGAAGATCATCGCAGGCTTGCCGATTACTGCAAAAAGAAGGGTATTCTCTATTTGTGTACTCCATGGGATCGCGAAAGTGTCAAAGTGCTTGAAAATATAGGTGTTCCCGCTTACAAAGTTGCATCTGCTGACCTTACCAATCTGCCCCTTTTACAGGTGTTGGCGAGTACAGGTAAACCCCAGATTCTTTCGACAGGTATGAGTTACCCTGATGAAGTTAAGATCACGGTAGATTTTCTTAATCAGCGTAAGGTATCTTTTGTCTTGCTCCACAGCAACAGCACCTATCCTGCCCCGTTACAAGACATTGAACTCAAATGGATGGCACAATTACGTAAACTGCATTCCTTGGTAGGGTACTCTGGTCACGAACGAGGAATTGCCGTTTCACTAGCCGCTGTGGCACTTGGCGCCTGCGTTATCGAACGGCATTTTACCTTGGACCGCAACATGGAAGGGCCCGACCATGCAGCGAGTTTAGAATATGCTGAATTCAAACGATTGATTGAAGGTATTCGCGAAATCGAGCAGGCCCTTGGCGAAGGAGAAGTGCGCAAACTGAGCCAGGGGGAGATGATCAACCGTGAAAATCTCGGTAAAAGTCTGGTTGCTGCAAAGCCTTTAACGATAGGCACAGTAATCCAGTCAGAGCATATCATCGTGCGCAGCCCAGGTCAAGGGCTCTCTCCCCAGCGCTATGAAGAGCTGGTCGGCCGTACCTTACAGCGTAATCTTGCAATGGAAGATTTCTTTTTCCCCTCTGATTTGCTCGACAAGCAGGTAACCCCCCGTCCTTACCAGTTTCGCCGTCCTTGGGGGATCCCGGTGCGTTTCCATGACTTCAAGGAGTACCATTCGCGTGTCACTCCCGATTTCTTCGAGTTCCATCTCTCCTACTCGGATATGGATCTCAACCTTGCAGATTTTTTAACCGGACCATATCCCTGCGGATTTGTAGTGCATGCTCCAGAACTCTTTGCAGGCAGTCGTCTGATGGATTTGGCCACACCGGACGAGGAGTATCGCAAGTACTCATTAGAGCAAACTCAACGCGTCATTGATATCACTCGCTCACTTAAATCATATTTCCCAGCGACGACCAAACCGCAGATAGTGGCAAATATTGGCGGCTTTACCATGGATGCGCTCCTTCCCTCTGAACAGATTATACCCTATTACCATCGATTTGCTCAAAGTCTAAGCGAGCTTGATCTTGAAGGGGTTGAACTTATTCCTCAGACTATGGCTCCGTTCCCCTGGCATTTTGGTGGTCAGCGCTACCAGAACCTTTTTGTCAAACCTGAAGAGATTATTGAGTGGTGTTTGAAGCTCAATTTGCGTATGTGTTTTGACATCTCTCACAGTTGTTTGGCGTGCAATCACTTGGGCCTTGACTTTTATGATGTTTCAACACGCATAGCGCCCTTTACAGCGCATCTTCATTTAGGAGACGCTCGGGGAGTTAATGGTGAAGGTTTGCAGATAGGTGAAGGGGAGCTTGATTTTGAACGGTTAGGCAAAATTCTTGATACAGGATGCCCGCAAGCAACCTTCATTCCTGAAATCTGGCAAGGGCATAAAAACGGAGGGGAAGGCTTTTGGGCAGCGCTCGAAAAGCTGGAGGGTATGCTGTGAATGCTTTGATTAAAGCAAGAATTAGCGAGTCAATCAAGGTCAAAGAGCTAATGCTCGCCGATGAGGCTCTGCTTATTCAGCTTGAAATGTTGGCTACTGATTGCTTGACGGCATTACTTTCAGGTGGCAAGATCATTTTTGCCGGTAATGGCGGGAGTTTTGCCGATGCTCAACACCTTTCAGCAGAATTCACCTCCCGATTCTTGTTTGACCGCGCTCCTTTGCCGTCACTGGCATTGGGTACCAACAGCTCAGCTATCAGTGCCATTGGTAATGACTATGGCTATGATCAAGTGTTTAGTCGTGAGTTGCGCGGTATTGCTCAACCACACGATGTTTTTATAGGGATTTCTACCAGTGGAAACAGTCTGAATATTGTCAGGGCAGTCGAAGCAGCAGTTGAATCAGGTATTCGTACTGTTGTATTGACCGGGCAAAGAGGGGGAGTGATTGCAGCTTTTTGCGAGTGTCTTCATGTGCCGTCAAGCGATACTCCTCGGATTCAGGAGTGTCATATTTTACTTGGCCACATCTTGTGTGAGTTAGTTGAAGCTAAATTTCATGGTTAAGTGTATACGCAACTATTAAGATGCACCTATTTTTTTGTCATTAAATCGCTCGTTTTAAAATATGGGAAAAAATAGTATAGTTGGCTTTGTAACCGTTAGAACTTCTTCATCTCGTTTACCTGCGAAATGCTTGCTTCCATTTGGTGAGGGAAATGTAATAGAACACATTATTCGAAGAGCACAGTCATTAGGCATAGAGCCAATATTATGCACAAGTATCGATAAATCTGATGATATCCTTGAACAGATTGCTTCCAATGAGGATGTAAAATGTTTTCGGGGTTCTTTAGTCAATAAGTTAAAGCGTTGGTCGGATTGTGCTAATTTTTTTGATATCGAGCATTTTCATACTGTTGACGCAGATGATCCTTTTTTTGATGGGGAAGAGATAACCCGGAGCATGCAACTCCTGAAGGATGGAAATTATGATATGGTTTGCCCGACTGAATCTTCATCAGCAGGCGGCGCGAGTGTTGGTTACTCTTTGACTGCTGAAATTGTTAGGCGTGTCTCCTCCTCACTACCTCTTGAATCAGATACTGAAATGATGTGGTATTACCTGGAAAAAATTACAAATCTTAAAAAGGTAGTTTTACCCGAAGAAGCTACTTTGCCACCTATGGCGAGGCTTACGCTTGATTATGAGGAGGATTATTGGCTTTTAGTATCTGTGTTAAGAATTATTGGGGGGCAGGCATCAAGAGCAGAAGTCAATCGGTTGTTCTTGAGTAACCCTGATCTTTTCAAAATTAATTGGTTCAGAAATCAGGAGTGGAAGAAAGCTCAATTAGCTAAAAATTGTTAACAATAAAACAGCCCTTATGACTGAAAATGTTAAACACCCGTTCGGAAAGTACAATGGTAATGAAGCAGAATATGTTTTACGGGCATTAGATACAGAAAATCTCGAAAATAAGGCATTTCAATGGGTTCAGCGATTTGAAGAGGCGTTTGCGGCGAAAATAGGGTCAAAGTACGCTATAGCGGTGAACTCTGGTACGTCAGGTTTGCATGCTGCGCTATATGCCGCTGGGGTAGGCTCAGGAGATGAGGTTATTCAGCCTGCAATGACTGTTGTAATGGATGCTTATGCCACTATTCACTTGGGCGGAATTCCGGTTTTTGCTGATATAGTAGCCGAGACTCAACATATTGACCCAGTAGACATAGCCCGCAAGATTACTCCTCAGACAAAAGCAATCATTACGGTTTCATGGCAGGGACTACCAGTTGATATGGACCCAATAATGGAACTTGCTCAAAAGCATAATCTTGTAGTTATAGACGATTCTGCGCAGACCATGATGGGCAGATATAAAGGTTTAATATCAGGGACCAATACGCATATTGGGGTTTATAGCTTTGAAAATAAAAAGCATTTGACCACAGGTTCAGAGGGTGGAATGATTGTGACATCGGATCCTGAATTAGCAACTCGAGCCCGTAAGTTTGCGGGTATCGGATACAAGCACATGACGGCAACTGCTGGCCGCACCCACTTGGCATTATCAACAGTTCAAGATCCCGGGTATGAACGTTTTGATACTATCGGCTTAAATTACCGTATGAATGCTATCTCCGCTGCCGTTGGGCTGGCCCAACTTGAACGTGTTGACCATATTGTTGCCCGCCGTCAAGCATGTGCGAGGATGTTTCTTGAAGCAACTGAGGGCTGTCGTTGGATGATACCGCAAACAGTTATGGAGGGTGTTGAGCATAGTTATTATACTTTCGCAGTCGATTATCGTGGTGAGTCTGAGCGTGGAGTGAAATGGAAGGAATTTTATAATCGATACATGGCAATGGGAGGGGATGGTTTTTATGGTTGTGTTGTTACCCCTTATCTGGAAATCTCTCTACGCAACAAGATGTTTGGTTCGCTTAAGATGGAGGCGGGCCTCTGTCCTGTAGCAGAGGCATTACAACTGCGGCTCATGCAGTTTAAGACAAACTATCGAGATCTGGGTATGGCAAAAATAAAGGCTGAGTTATTATCCAGGTTAATTGATGAAATCGGTCGTTGAAAAAAACACATGGCAATACATCCTCTTCGTTTCGGTATTGTTCAGGGGCGGCTCATTCAGTCACCACCTGGTCAATTACAATGGTTTCCTCAAGACTACTGGGAATCAGAATTCTTTATTGCTTCAGCACTTGGTATTGACTACATAGAGTTAATCGCTGAGCGAAACCACAATCCGGCAAATCCTCTATGGAGTGATGCTGGAGTTAATAGCATAAAGTCTTTGGTCAAGCGTAACGGACTCTCTTTGCATGCTTTTTGCAACGATTATATTGTCGATCATGCTTTACCGAAGAGTGATGATGTATTATCTCAGAACTTGAAACTGATTGAGCGAGGCGCACTTCTTGGATGCCAAAAATATATTTTGCCTCTCTTTGAACAATCCGAGCTTACTCTAAAGAATGTTGAGGAGTATGTTGATCCATTACGCATAATTGCAGATAAAGCTGAACAATCAGGTATTACTGTTTGCCTGGAGACTGTTTTGAATGGAGCCGAACTGATTACTGTTTTAGAAAGGATTAACCATCCTGCGGTAAGCGTTGTCTACGATACAGGTAACAGAGTAGCTTTTGGTCACGATTTACCTGGCGATATATGCATGCTTGGCAGCAGAATCAGTCATGTTCACATTAAGGACAAGAACACATTTAATGAAAATGTCATTATTGGAACAGGACTCGTGAATTTTCTTAAGGTTTTTGAAGCTCTTGCAGAAATTAAATATCAAGGTCCATATACTTTTGAAACTCAAAGAGGCAGTAATCCATTGCGAACTGCGGCTTATAATCTTGAGCTTGTGAAATTTTTCTATGAGGAATGTTTTGCCAAGTGAGCTTTTCTAACGTTTTGTTTATTGGATTGGGGGGTGCTGGGCAACGTCATCTTCGTATATTTCGTCAACTACTTCCTGAGAGTGCACTCTTTTCTGCTTACCGTAGTAGTAGTGCGACTCCTTTGCTTCGCCCAGATTTTTCCGTAGATGAACACAATACTGTTGAGAGTGCTTATGGGCTAAAAACTTTCGAAAGTTTAAAGTCAGCATTTGAATCATCCCCGGATTTGACGGTGATATCAACCCCTACAGCTTTTCATAGGCAACCAATGTTTATGGCAATGGAAGCCGGAAGTGGCGTGTTGGTGGAAAAGCCTTGGGCAGAAAATCTTGATGGTTTTGCAGAGTTTGCACACGGGATGAGGATTAAAAAGTTACCGTTTCTAATTTCATTTCAGCGCCGTTTTCACCCTCTGATAGCTCGTGCTTGTCAAATGGTAAAATCCGGCGTGATTGGTTGCCCCATAGCTGCTTCATTTACAGTGTATTCGAATGTTCCATCTTGGCATCAATATGAGGATTGGCGAAACCTTTACGCTGTTCGCCAGGATTTTGGCGGCGGAGTACTTCTGACAGAAATTCACGAACTTGATCTTGCATACTGGTTTTTTGGAGTGCCTGATGCGGTCTTTTGTGTAGGGGGGAATCGTGGAAAGGAAAAACTTGGAGTCGAAGATACAGTGCAGATGACACTGCTTTACCAAAACTTTTCAGTTCATATTACCTTATGCTTTATGCACAAAAAAACATCACGAAGTTTTCATATTGCAGGGTCAGAGGGTAATATAGTTTGGAATGAAGAAGGCAATCAACTAACGGTAACTCCTTTTGGTAATACGCCAGAAATCTTTGTCGAACCTGGTTATTCAAATGATTCCATGTTTATGGCGCAGGCGAACTATTTCCTAAAATCATGGAAGGAGTCCGATACAAATGAATCTCTTAGAGCAGCAGAGGTTTCATTGGTGATTGTTGATGCAGCTCGGCGCTCAATGCTTAGCAAACAGGCAGAGGCAGTCGTTCTTGAATATGTAAACAAAGATAAAAAGGCATAGGTACAATTGGGTAAAGCATTCCAAAAATTTGATTTAACCGGAAAAATAGCGCTAATAACCGGGGCAGCAGGCCTGCTTGGTGTGGAGCACGCAGCAGCTCTGCTTGAAAGTGGTGCAACTGTTGTTTTGACTGATATAAGCGAGGTAACTCTCGGTATCGCGCGTGAAACTTTATCAAAAACAGCCGATTCTGCTCGTATCCAAACGCTGGTGATGGATGTCACTAAGCCTGAGTCAATAAGAGTTGTTGCTGAAAGTCTTGCTGAAAAAGGGTTACGTGTTGATATTCTTGTTAACAATGCTGCAATTGACCCGAAAGTAAATGGTGATCAGGGCATTCTCGAAACCTCACGCCTCGAAAACTTCCCGCTTGAGCAATGGGATTTACAAATCGCAGTCGGACTGACCGGGGCTTTCCTTTGTAGCAAAGAGTTTGGCACAGCGATGGCTCATGATGGTAAAGGCGGCGTTATTTTAAACATTGCATCAGATCTCTCAGTTTTTTCACCTGACCAACGGCTCTACCGCAAAGACGGCCTTTCAGATGACCAGCAACCAGTAAAGCCAGTAACCTACTCTGTAATAAAAGCAGGCTTGATAGGTTTAACACGCTATCTGGCAACATACTGGGCAGATAAAGGGGTTCGTTGTAACGCACTTTCGCCAGGTGGTGTCTATACTGGCCAATCAGAAGAGTTTGTCCAGCGCCTAACTTCTCTTATTCCTACGGGGCGGATGGCTAATCATGATGAATATCGTTCAGCCATTCATTTTCTTTGTTCAGATGCATCAACTTACATGAATGGCCAAAATATCGTTATGGATGGTGGTCGCTGCGTATGGTAGTGTTTACGATGGTCGCTAAGTCAATAAGTATACCGGCCGAGGAATATATTTTAGTGAAATAGTATACCGTATAAAATATAATGTTGAATAAAGAAGAGTTTTTTACCAAGTTTACTGGCGTATGCCCAGGAAGTGTTAGATCAAGCAATGATACTTTAGAAATTCATTCAAATATATATTTTGAGCCACTTTCTATGGTTGGTCTTGAAGAAATGCATCGTTATTCAAAAGACGTTAGATTCTATGAGTTCTTGGAGTTTGATCCATTTAATACCATTGAAAAAACAAAATCATACATAGAAAAATTAGAGCAACGGATGGCTGGTAGGCCATTATATACAACTGCCAAGTACTGGTTTGTAAGAAGAAAAACAGATGGATATCTTATTGGTACTGCCGCACTGACGTCCCTAAATTATGACCGGCAATCCGTTGAATGGGGCTATGGTGTCGATCCTGAGTTATGGGGATTAGGGTATATATTGCAAATAGAAGAGTTACTAAAGCATTTTGTCTTTGAAGTTTTAGATTTAAATAGGCTCTATGGTATGACTATGGTTACCAACCAGCGAACTATTGCATCGTTACTTGCTTCAGGAATGAAACAAGAAGGAATTCTGAGGCAGTTTTATTGCAAACAGGGCACCTTTATTGATGCTTGGCAATATTCAATGCTTCGTTATGAGTATTATGAGAGTAAAGAATGTGGCAAATCAACACAAAGACATTATGCGATTAATGACGTAATCGACATTGTTAGCTCTATCTTGACCGAAGAGGATATAAGCGATGAGACGAATATGTGTAATGCTTTCAGCTGGGATTCGTTGAATCATATGTCAATAATGGTTGCTGTTTCACAGAAGACGGGAATATCTCTATCTCCATCAGAAATGATGCGTGCAAATTCAGTCAAGGCACTTTTTGGTATTCTGGAAGAACGGGCAGTTTCAAAGTAATGTCATCAGTCGCCAAACTATTATTTCAAAGAATGATCGCTTATGGTCATCTTGCTGCTATTAGCTATAACGGCAGGTTAATTACCTATGCAGAGTTATCCGCAAAAGCCCTCTCAATTGCTGGAGCCTTGAACGAATGTGGAGCCGAACGCGAAACAATAGGCATTGTAGGGCAACGAACCCCTTCTTCATACTTTGGTATACTCGGCATTCTTTTTGCCGGATGCAATTATGTGCCCATAAATCCAAAATATAATCACCAGAAGCTGGTAGCAATGCTTCGAGCTGCCAACGTCAGATATTTAGTTGGCGATAAAAAGAGTCTAGAGCTGCTGGAACCGGTTATCTCCAGTTCTGGTATACCGTCCATGCAAGCAGTCATTCTTCCTGAAGGCGCTTCTTCTGTAGGCAAAAGATGGATTGATGAATGCGTGTTGCAGTCCACACCACCATTGGGGCATCCTGTTCCTTCAGAACTGGAAGGTTTAGCATACATATTGTTTACTTCGGGCTCTACGGGAGTGCCAAAGGGTGTGCAGGTAACAAATGCAAATCTTTTAGCGTTCCTTCAGAGCATGGAGCATATTTATGACTTGGATCCAGGTTTTAGAGCCTCGCAGACATTTGACTTTAGCTTCGACCCATCAGTATCTGATATGTTTTATACTTGGGCTAACGGAGGAACCTTATGTGTATTACTTGAAGATGAGCTGATGTTGCCTTCCGAATATCTTGTCAGGGAGAAAATCACATTTTGGAATTCAGTACCGTCAATAGCAAGCTTTTTGTATAAAATGGGTCATCTTTCACCCGGTGCTTTTCCAGAATTAACTCATAGCATGTTTTGTGGAGAGCAATTCCCTAAATATCTAGCCGATATATGGAGAAAAGCAGCGCCAAATAGTACAATCGAAAATTTATATGGCCCGACAGAAGCAACTATCTACATTTGCCGTCATAAATATGATTTAACCGAAGAAAACCGAAATTTTAGAAACTCAATAATACCCATTGGTCGCCCATTTATTAATCATCAAATTGCATTAATAGATGAAAATGGCCAAAAAGTCGCTCCGGGTGGGACAGGCGAGATCGTATATAAAGGGCCACAAATAACCATTGGTTATTTAAACGATCCAGAAAAAACAGCAAACACATTTGTCTCGTTCGATTGGGATAAGACAGGCGGCAAGTGGTATCGGTCTGGTGATCTTGGGTTTTACAACGAAGACGGTAATCTTGAATGCATAGGTCGTAAAGACAGCCAAATTAAACTAGCTGGCCGTCGAATTGAGATTGGTGAGATTGAAGCTGTTCTCCATCGATATCCTCTAACATCAAATGCCGTAGTAGTTGCGTTACGAGATGCCAATGACGTTGTAACCGGGTGTGTCGCATTCATCACCTCAATGTTAAGTAAGGAGGAAGAAGTACACATAAGAACAGATAGCGTTAAATACCTTGATCGAATCTTTTTCCCTAAACGCTTGATATATATCAGTGACCTCCCATTAACTGCAAGCGGAAAAGTTGACCGTAAAAAATTAGAATCAGTTGCAAATAAACTTATCAATACCGATTAAACAAAGAAATATTTATTGAGAAATAAATCTGATTCTTATAAGCGCGTTGATTATGTAAAATATAAAATCGCAACCCTTCGTTAATTATTCTGCAAATAAGGATAAAATAAATATAATAATATTACTAATTGATAGAGTATTCTTAGTTGTGTATTAAATTCGATTTTTATAGATGATAATCCGTAATTACATCATTGAAAAAGATGTTAAACTAATAGTTCTTGGAGAAAAAACAAATTTATGCAATTAAAATATAGAGCAGATGTTGATGGCTTGAGAGCAGTTGCTGTTTTAGCCGTTATATTTTTTCATGCCGATGTTAAAGGATTTTCTGGGGGTTTTGTAGGTGTTGATATCTTTTTTGTTATTTCCGGTTTTCTGATAACATCAATTATCTTAACGGAAATAAAAAACGGACACTTCTCTGTCGCACGGTTTTATGAACGTAGGATTAGAAGAATCTTTCCGCCACTTTTCTCGGTTATAATATTTGTACTTATAATTGGTACTATCATTTTAGACCCATTATCGTTTAAAGATTTAGGAAATACTTTAACAGCAACATCCCTTTTTGTATCGAATATATTATTTTGGCGTAGAGCAGGATACTTTGACTTAGGGCTGATGGAGCGGCCTTTGCTTCATACTTGGTCACTCGCAGTCGAAGAGCAGTTTTATATAATATTCCCTTTACTACTTGTTGCAATAAGTCGATTTTTAAATAAAAAATATCTTTCCTTCTTGTTTGGTATATGTATAGTTAGTTTCCTTGCAAGTATCTATGGTGTTTATAATTATCCGGTGGCAACTTTTTATCTTATGCCAACACGGGCATGGGAGTTGCTTTTTGGTTCTGTTTTAGCCCTTGATGAAACGCCTCAACTTAAATCAAACACCAACCGAAATATCGGCTCAATAATAGGCATAAGCTTAATAGTATATAGTATAATAAGATATAGTCCTTTAACTCTATTCCCGGGTCCTAATGCATTATTGCCTGTACTTGGGGCTTGTTTGATTATATACAGCGGTGGAGGGGGCAAAGAAGTTATAGTAAATAAGTTTTTAAGTCTTAAACCTATTGTTTATATCGGCCTTATATCATATTCGCTATATCTTTGGCACTGGCCGCTCATTGTGATTGCTAAGTATCTAATATTAAGAGAGTTAACAGGTATTGAAATTATCTTAATTATTGCAGTTACATTTATTATCTCAGCAATTTCTTTGAAATATATAGAGTATCCATTCCGAAAAAAGCATCCAGTTATTCCTGAAAGAAAAAAACTCTTTGTGCTTTCAGGAATTATAACGTTAATATTAGTAACTATTGGTGTAACGATTCATACCAAAAAGGGGTTCCCAGATCGTTCGCCTTCTTGGAATGGAATTATCACAAATGCAGCAACAGACCCATTATGGAAGAATTTTGAAAAAAATGAAAAAAATTTAGACGAATTACCTAAAGGTAATGGCCCTGATTTAATAGGTCCAACTAGTGGTAAACTAAAGTTTGCACTATGGGGGGACTCACATGCAGGAAATTTAGTCGATTGTATATCAGATTTAGCAACAAAATATAATATATCTGGTTTCAATATAGCGCATGGACATGCGGTTCTACCATTATTGGGTATTAATGTTGTAGATAGAGACTACGTATTCAATGAAGCGGATTATAATAAAAGTGTTATTGAATTTATAAAAATTCACCCAGAAATAGAGACAATAATAATCGCAGGATTTTGGAGCGCAGAAACCAAAATGGTAGATGTTAATAGCGAATATAGCGGAAATCAGCCACAACACGTCTTATTGGAAGCAGGGTTAAGGAGATCAGTTAACGCATTATTAAAAATGGGTAAGAAGGTTATACTTGTTAGCGATGTTCCGACACTAAAAGCAAAGCCAAATAGTATTCTTTTTATTGCAAATATGCTTAATAAAGCACCAAACTTTGAAAAAATATCACCAACTATAGAAGAATATAATATAAAAAACAAAGATATACAGCTTATCTTTGACAAGATAAGTGCGAATTCAAATGTAACTATTATTCATCCTGAATCTAAATTATTTGATAAAAAAGGAAGAGCTATTGTAATGATAATGAACAAAATGCTGTATATAGATAATTGCGGGCATTTAACAAGTATAGGCTCTAAATATATTTCAACTTCATTCGATGACCTGTTTAAGAAAATGATTAAATAAAGCGCCATTTCATAGAAGTTATTGGAAACCAAATTTCATTTTACTTTACCTGATGTATTTGCATTTACAGCTTGCCACGGTCTTGCCCCCTTTTTTATAAGACTACCTCTTCATAGCAAAAACCCGGTTGCTTAACAAGAAATTCTTACTGTGTCAGTCTGAGTATCAGCAACTATTTCCCTGCGCCGTTTGACTCTCAGTATCATTTTATTCTATTCGGTGGCAATTCTCTAAGATTTGTTGATAATGGTAGGTAATATTTTCGTGATTAGGCATTCGATTCAAATACAACTATCAATAGTATTAATAAATTAATCTCAATAAATGTTGCAAATAGCAAAAGGAATATGTTGGCAGTATTTACTTTAAAGAAATATTATCGGAAATAGTAGTATATATATGCAAAAGGAGTTAAATATAGAGAAAGAAAAACTTATCGATACCTATGGTAAAGATAGGTATATGAAGCTAATTTATAAAATAAGCACAGTCCAGAAAATAGCTGAAATATTAGGTGCCGCTGCTAAAAAAGTTTTAGGCGATAGATATTCAGATAAATATCTTCAGACAATTTATATACCCTTTTTGGCGCAGTTAATTCAAGCAGATCAAATAAGGCCCTTAAATCGCTTACAAAGCCCTACATTTCAAAATATTTCACAACTTCTTTTATATTTGTGGCCAGACTGGCACAGTTCAATATTTGAAAATAATAGAAAGTGGCCTGAAGGAAATTATGATATTATATTTGACAATAGATTAAATATATATGAAAAATATGTATTTAAATTATTTGGAATATCATATTGTGAACTTCAAAATGCAATAACGGAAAAAGAAATAGTCCGAGAAGACTTTAAACTTAGATCAATATTATTAAAGTATTTAGCAAATGTTAATGATATATTTTCAGCTGAACTTATTGTCGATTATCTTCCATGTTCTTTGTTTGAAGGGTTATTAACTAATACAAATATTGTTAACTATCCCAGTGCAAAAGTTTTATGGCTAGGTCAAATTCATAATGAAAGTTATTTATTCTACTTAGCATATATGAAAGACAAGGGTGTAAAGGTGATCGCTCAAACTCACGGAGGGGCAATTTCACAAGTAGAATATATCTTTGCTACTGATATTTCTGAGAGACTGTTGTCTGATATACATCATTCTGGAATGTGGGGGAATATTTATAAAGCATATCCAAATTGGCGTGCATCAAGAAATTTATTTCTAAATAAAAAATATTTTACTTACAAAAAAAAACAAAAGATACTCGTAATAACTACATTCTTTTTAATCGAATCACGGAGTGAGCATAAGATTTGGTATTCAAATAATATTACCTCCGAGGAGTTTTATCACAAACGATTAAAAGATCTTAATAATCATTTTGATGCAGCTTTTGATTTTATGGCTCACCCATATCAACATGATTTTGATGTTAAACTTTCATATTTAAAGTCGCTTTATCCAGATTGTGCCTTTATAAAGAATATTTCAGTTCAGGAGGCCTCGCATCACTATGATGCAGTAATTCATTTGGACACTTGGGCCACTGCGCTAATAGAATTGTCTGGTACAAACATACGACAATATGTTTATTTAGGTCCTGAGTTGCTTCTTAATCAAGGATATGAGCGGTTTTTATGGAATAATAAAAAGTCTTCAACCAAAAAAGAATGTATTAATGGTTGTTATGTTGAAGTAAATAATAAAAAGTATAAAGCAGCTTATGGGGGTAGTTATTTGTATCCATTCTATTATGCTAGATTAATTAAAAAGTTAAAGTCGCAATTATAAGTATGATACGTTTTAATTATTTTTATATAATTTCCGGGATCTGATTAAACTTCTTAATTAAATGAATAATATTTATAAATGCAATATATGCCAAAATGAGTTAAATAATGTTAGATATTATGTAAGAGAAATGATGTATGGTTCTCGTAAAAAATATGAGTATCTATTGTGCAGTAATTGTAATACTTTACAGCTTAAAAATAATGATAAAGATATCCAAAAATATTATCCAAAAGATTATTATTCATATAGTAATAATATAGTCGATCAAAATGCTTTTTTAATTAAGCAAGCTAAATTGATTAGATATAAACTTGTTTTAGAGTGGAAAGAATCTTTTATTTCAAAAATAATAAAGAGGAAAATACCTTTATATAACTATTTAAGTTTATCTAATGTATCCAAGTCCTCTTCCATATTAGAAATAGGATGCGGCAATGGTTCTTTGTTATGTTGGCTTGCAAATGAAGGTTTTGAAAAATTGGTTGGCATAGATCCTTATATTGATAAAGATATTTATTATAAAAATGGTGTCTCCATCTATAAAAAATATCTTTCTGATATATCAGGAAAATATGATATAATTATATTAAATCATGTTTTCGAACACTTTGAAAACCCCCATACTGAAATAATAAGTCTTAAAAAACTATTAAATGATAATGGTAAAATAATCATAAGAACACCTGTTATGGATAAATGGGCTTGGAGAGAATATGCAGAAAACTGGGTGCAAATTGATGCGCCTAGACATTTTTATATATACTCAGAGCAATCTATGAGATATATTTGTAATTTATATAATTTAGTCGTTACTGGTGTCTACTACGATTCCGATGTGTTTCAATTTTGGGGAAGTATTCAAAATCAAAAAAATATACCTTTAAACGATAATAGATCATGGGTAGTTAATAAAAAAACTTCTATATTTACAGAAAAGGAAATTGACTTTTACAAAAAGAAATCTCAAGAATTAAACTTAGCTTTTGATGGTGATCAAGCTTGCTTTTTAATTGAGATCTTGTAGGCCACATATGAAAATATCTATTGCATTAGCTGCTTATAATGGCTCTAAGTATTTGACTGAACAATTAAATAGTTTTACAAATCAAACTCATTTGCCTGATGAATTAGTTATATTTGATGATGCTTCTACCGATAAAACCATGTTTCTTTTACATGAATATCAAAGTAGCGCACCATTTGATGTCATTATATATTCCAACGACAATAGGGTTGGATATTCAAAAAACTTTGAGCAAGCAATTGCCCGTTGTACTGGTGATATTTTATTTATAAGTGACCAGGATGATGTATGGTTTCCCAATAAGATTAAAGATACAATTGATATTCTTTCTTCTCATAAGAATGCATTAGTTATTATTAATGATCAACAAATTTGTGATATTAATCTGGTCCCTACACAATTCACAAATTATTCTAATACTTATGCTGCTGGATTTGGCCCATTTTGGTTAAGTGCCGGATGTTGTACAGCAGTGCGGTCTTCATTTGTTGAACTGTTATTTCCTTTTCCAAATGATTTAATACCTTTTGACGGATGGATTCATACATTAGCTTTGCTTTTAAAAGTTCGTTACGTTAATAATAATGTTTTACAGTTTTACAGAAGACATTCTGACAATACTTCTAATTCTATTGCAAGTCAACTAAATCCTCCAGACCGATTTACTAACTTTTTTTCCTATGGATTGAAAGATGTTCGTAAAGGTTGGTTAAATGACGTTTTACTTAAATCAAAACTAATCGAATTGTTGACTAAAAGGAATGATATAATTTCTACAATATCCCCCTCTTTGGACATACCTGCTGTTATTAATGACCTAAATAAGAATATTGAAGCAATAAAAGATCGAATAGAGATATTTTCATTTAAAGGTTATAAAAAAATATATTTTATTTTCTTGTTGTATTTTAATGGTGGATATTCATTCTTTTCTGGCTGGAAAAGTGCATTAAAAGATATTGTTAGAAAGTAAATCTATTATCTATAATTTTATTATTTACTTTTTCTATTAATACTATGAAAATATCAATTGTTCTTCCAAATCTTGCGGGTGGAGGTGCAGAACGTATACATATTAATCTTGCTCATGATTGGATATCTCGTGGTTTAACAGTTGATTTTATTTTGATGAAAAAAACAGGTGAATTGCTTTCTTTACTTTCACCCGAAATATCTGTTATTGATTTAGGTGTTAATAATATTCGGCATGTTATTCTCCCTCTTGCTACATATTTACGTAAATCATCTCCTAATGTTATTCTTGTTGCTATGTGGCCTCTTACTTCTGTTGCAGTTATTTCTTGGCTGCTTTCAGGAAGAAACGCCAGAATATTCCTTAGTGACCATGAGCATTTAACTTCCTCATACCTTAAACAAAATCGAGTCTCTTCTTTCAAGCTTAAATCTTCTATAAGATTTTTGTATCCTTTCGCAAATCGGGTATTTGCTGTATCACAAGGCGTTAAAGATGATTTGTGTAATATTGGCAAACTTTCTCGTAGCAAGGTGAATGTCATTTATAATCCTGTCGTAATATCAGATGTGCCCCAATCTATTTATTCACAATCTTCAGATTATTTATGGGGTGCTGATTGTAAACATCGTATTCTTGCTGTTGGTAGGTTAACGATCCAAAAAGATTATAAAACTTTGATAAAGGCATTTCTATTATTACCTAGCCATTTTAAAGCTAAATTAGTTATTCTAGGAGATGGTCCTTCAAAAAATGAAATATTAGAATTAATTCTAAAATATAATCTTCACGATAGTGTTATTTTGAAAGGTTTTATCCAGGATACATATAGCTGGTTTCGAAGTGCAGATTTATTTGTTCTCTCTTCGTTGTGGGAAGGTTTTGGTAATGTTATCGTTGAAGCTCTAGAGTGCGGTCTTCCCGTTGTTAGCACTAACTGTCTAAGTGGTCCTGCTGAGATTCTTGAGAACGGTCGATATGGAAAACTAGTACCTGTTGGAGATTCTATTGCTCTTGCTTCTGCCATGATTGAAAGCTTAACCCAAACGCATGATCGAGAGGCTTTAATGCAGCGGGCTCAGGATTTTTCAGTAAAACAAATTTCAGATCAGTATCTTGCTAATATGTTTCCTGAATTTGCATAAATCTTGAAAAGATTAATGGGTGTTTTATATATCTCTTACGATGGTATGCTTGAGCCCTTAGGGCAATCTCAGGTTTTGAGTTATCTCAAGCGCTTGGCGGTAGGGCGAAGCATTCACCTTATCAGTTTTGAGAAGTCTGAGGACTGGGCTAACGTGGCTGCGCGCAATTCCCTTGACAATGTGATAGAGGCTTCAGGCATTATATGGCATCCGTTGCGTTATCATAAGAGTCCTTCTTCTTTAGCTACGTTGTTCGATATTACTTGTGGCATTGCTGTTGGTTTATGGCTTGTTTTGCGTTACCGGTTGATTATTGTGCATGCTCGGAGCTATGTCTCCTCTGTCGTGTCACTTGTGCTTAAGCGCCTGACCGGTGTGAAATATATTTTTGATATGCGTGGTTTCTGGGCAGATGAGCGTGTTGATGGTGGATTATGGCCCAAAGAAGGGCGCATATATCATACTGCTAAATGGTTTGAACGGCAATTTCTCCTTAGTGCTGATGTTGTAGTTTCGCTGACTCAGGCAGCTGTCGATGAGATGCGTAGCTTTTCCTATCTGCAAGATCATACACCTCCATTTGAGGTTATCACGACTTGCGCTGATCTTGATTTGTTTCGAACAGATTCGGCCGAGTTATTGCCTCACTCTTTTGATAGACCTTTCACTTTGGGTTATGTTGGTTCTGTAGGGGTCTGGTATCTTTTTGATGAATCATTGCGCTGTTTTCAGTTTTTGCGTAAACGCTTACCGGATGCCAGAATGCATATTCTCAATCGTGGAAGTCACGATTTTATTCGTGAACGTCTGATGGCTTTTCATATTGATTCTGATGCTGTGCATATTGAGGAGGCAGATCACCACGGTGTTATCCGTGCAATGCAGCAGATGAATGCCGGTATTTTTATTATAAAGCCGCTTTATTCTAAGATGGCATCGGCTCCGACTAAGTTGGGTGAGTTTCTTGGATGTGGTATTCCGTGTTTGGGTAACATTGGCGTTGGTGATATGGCTGGTATTCTTGAAAATGAGAAGGTTGGTGTGGCTTTAACCCGGTTTGATGACGATGCCTTGCGCGATGCAATTGATCAGCTTTTGCAATTGACACAGAGTGCAGGAATACAGGAACGATGCAGGGCAACTGCTGTGAGGTACTTTTCTCTTGATGAAGGCGTTCGGCGTTATGCTTCGGTGTATGATAGATTGGATGTTCCCCGTCAAGGTGCTGTTGGCTTTGACTCATTATGAAAAGGGATAGAGTATAAAAATTATGAAGAATGTAGATGTTGCTACTATAAAAAGTTTTGGTGATGAATGGTCTCGGTTTGATCAGTCGGAACTTTCAGAGGCTGAGACGACCAGAATATTTGAGGAATATTTTTCCGTGTTTCCGTGGAATAGATTACCTGCTAATGCTATTGGCTTTGATATGGGATGTGGCTCAGGACGTTGGGCCAGGTTGATGGCTCCGCGTGTGGGGCATCTTCACTGCATTGACCCTTCTTCGGCGTTGAATGTTGCAAAGAAGGCTCTAACAAAGCTGGCCAACGTCTCGTTTTACAGGGCATCTCTTGATGAACGTCCTCTTCCGGCAAACAGTCAGGATTTTGGTTATTCGCTTGGTGTGTTGCATCATGTTCCGGATACTGCCGGTGCGATTCAAACATGCGTTGAGATGCTTAAGCCTGGGGCGCCTTTTCTTGTCTATATCTATTATGCGTTCGATAATCGTTCTTTAGCGTTCAAGCTGGTATGGCGAGGCTCTGACCTGCTGAGGCGTGCTATTTGCAGGCTTCCTTCTGCGCTAAAACATTTGCTGACTGACACTCTTGCTGTTGTTGTTTATTACCCTATGGCACGTTTTTCATTGCTTACAGAGCGTCTGGGTTTACCTGTTTCCTCAATTCCCCTCTCATACTACCGAAACCATAGTTTTTACACCATGCGTACAGACTCACGTGACCGCTTTGGAACTCCTTTGGAGCAGCGGTTTACAAGGTCTGAAATTGCTGGAATGATGGATTCGGCAGGGTTGGGTGAAGTTACGTTTTCCGATAGGGCACCATACTGGTGTGCCGTGGGCATCAAGCGATGATTACTGTGCTTGGATTGGCTCTCTACGGCCCATTGGCAGCCAGTAACCGGTATCGACTTAGTCAGTATGTGACGGGTCTTGCTGCTTA
Organism: Chlorobium sp.; assembly: GCA_005843825.1. Lineage (GTDB taxonomy): Bacteria > Bacteroidota > Chlorobiia > Chlorobiales > Chlorobiaceae > Chlorobium. The sequence continues at coordinate 87,101 of SZXX01000043.1, read as the reverse complement.
TGGTATTGATTTACAGATTTCGCATCTTCTGGGTGACGACTATCTGCGTTACCGTTTTGGTAATGGGTCAATTCCGGTTGATGCCATATTTTCTGCTGGGATTGATCGTCTTACTAAGCTGCTCCGTAAGCAAGAGTACGATATTGCAATGGTGCATTGTGAATTGTTTCCTTTACTGCCAGCCTGGATAGAGTGTTCGCTCATTCGCAGACCTTACATATACGACTTTGATGATGCCTTTTATCTCAAGTATCATAGCGGTCTGATGGGCGTGGCACGTCCTCTGCTTGGACGTAAGTTTGAGAGGGTGATTGCAGGTGCAGCGGCGGTGACGGCTGGTAATCGTGTGCTCGCCAACTATGCCTTGCAGTTCAACACGAAGACTCATCTCTTTCCATCGGTTGTTGATACGGGGCGATATCTTTCTCGGCCAGCTGGTCATCATGGCAAGGTATTTACCGTGGGGTGGATTGGTTCTCCTTCGACTGCTCCTTTTCTGATGGAACTTGTCGGGCCACTTTCAGTTATTGGAAAAGAGAGTCCGATACGGTTCATTGTTATTGGAGGTAAAGCTCCAGTTGTGCCTAATGTTACTGTTGTTGAAATGGAGTGGAATGAGCATACCGAGATAGATCTGATTAATTCTTTTGACGTGGGTGTGATGCCTTTGCCAGTTGACGATTGGGCTCGGGGAAAATGTGCATTCAAGCTCATTCAATATATGGCATGCGGTGTGCCAGTCATCGCCTCTCCAGTTGGGGCGAATAGTGATGTTATTACGGATGATTGCGGTTTAATGGCTTCAACACCTGAGGAGTGGGTAAATAGATTGAGGATAATGCGTGATGATCCGAAGAAGCGTGCTGAGATGGGTAAGGCCGGTCGGCTGCGCGTTGAGGCTCACTATTCGCTGGATACTAATCTGCCAGTGCTTGCTCGATTAATTCGTAATGTGGTTGATGAAAAATAGTCTATGTGCGGATTTGCTGGATTTTTGACGACTGATGTAAATGGTTCATTTGGCAATTTTAAGGATGTGGTGTCAGAGATGGCTCTTGCAATTAAGCATCGAGGCCCGGACGATGCTGGAGCTTGGGCTGACGAAGAAGCCGGCATAGCTTTAGGGCATCGCAGGCTTTCGATTATCGATCTTTCGGCGGCAGGCCATCAGCCAATGCACTCTCATTGCGGGCGATATGTACTGGTTTTAAATGGCGAGATATACAATCATAAAGCATTGCGCACTGAGTTGCAGAATATGGGGAGTGCTCCAGTGTGGGGAGGTCACTCAGACACGGAGACTCTGCTCGCCGGTTTTGCCGCATGGGGGGTGGTTGATACGCTTAAGCGTACTGTCGGCATGTTTGCCTTTGCACTCTGGGATAGGGTTGAACATTGTCTTTTATTAGGGCGTGACCGGTTTGGTGAAAAGCCGCTCTATTATGGGTGGGGGGCTAATGCTTTTCTTTTTGGGTCAGAGTTGAAGGCATTGCGAGCCTATCCCGGTTTTGATAATCCAATCAGTCGAGGTGCACTCGCTCTTTATTTGCAACATTGCACCGTTCCTGCACCGCATTCGATTTATGAGGATATTTTTAAGCTGGAGCCAGGTTGTCTGCTCACCTTGCGCTTAAGCGATCTTAAGGCTGAGGCGTTGTCGATAGAGCCTTACTGGCGGTTGACTGATGCCGTTCGTGAAGGGATGGCAAATCCTGTAGAGAATGAAACCGAAGCGGTTTCATTACTGGATGGTGCACTTCGTGAGGCAATAGCATTGCAGGCGGTGGCCGATGTACCCCTTGGTGCATTCTTGTCAGGCGGTGTGGACTCTTCGACCGTTGTAGCGCTGATGCAGACACAGTCCGAACGTCCGGTGCAGACCTTTACGGTTGGCTTTGATGAAGCAGGATTTGATGAATCCCCTCACGCTTTGGCAGTAGCAAAACATCTCGGCACAGAGCATCATGAGCTTCGGGTCTCGTCGGCTGATGCTCAATCGGTAATTCCGCTGCTGCCCCAACTCTATGATGAACCTTTTGCTGACAGTTCCCAGATTCCAACCTATCTTGTTTGCAAGGCAGCTCGCCAGCATGTTACGGTTGCACTCTCCGGTGACGCGGGCGATGAACTCTTTGGAGGCTATAACCGCTACTTCTGGGCTGAAAGTATCTGGAACCGCATAGCATGGTTGCCCTCCGGCGTTCGTGAAGTTATTGGAACCGGTATCCAAAAAGTCCCCTCAGAGGCATGGGACAAGCTGGGTCGGATGCTGCCGGGGGGGCAAGGTATTGCACGATTGGGTGCTAAGTCGCATAAATTGGCACACCGGATGAAAACTGTAAAGAGCTTGGACGACCTCTATCGAAGCCTTGTAACCGAATGGCCTGAGGAGATGGATCTGGTTAAAGGTGCTAAGCGATTACAAACCTCTTTGGACGATAAAAGTATTGTTATTGGAATTACTGATAGTGAACATCGTATGATGCTATGGGATAGTCTCACCTATTTGCCGGACGATATTTTAACCAAAGTCGACCGAGCGGCTATGGGTGTAAGTTTGGAAACACGAGTCCCTTTTCTTGACCACCGGGTTGCAGAACTGGCCTGGCGGCTGCCGTTACATATGAAGATCAGAGGGAAAGAGGGAAAGTGGGCGTTGCGCCAGGTTCTTTACAAGTATGTGCCTCGAGAATTGATTGACCGCCCTAAGGCAGGTTTCGGAATACCCGTTGGGCAGTGGCTGCGTGGCCCATTGCGTGACTGGGCAGAGGCATTGCTGGATGAAAAGCGACTGGAGCAGGAGGGATACCTGAAGCCTGCCCCTATTCGTGAAATCTGGCAGCAGCATTTGAGCGGTCGCTATGACTGGACAGTGCGTCTCTGGACTGTTTTAATGTTTCAGGCCTGGCTGGAGGAGAACCGATGACAACATATTGGCTTATGTTTCTCGTTCCTATGATTGCTGGGCTAAGCCCTTGGAAAGCAAAAGGGGCACTTCCAAATCTCCAGTGGTTTTTATATGGAGCGATACTGGTCGTCATCATTGGCCTGCGCCATGAGGTTGGGGGAGATTGGAGCAACTACATCGAGAATTACGCCGGATTGCAGGGAGCTACCTTTGCAGATGCAATAAATATGCATATGGTTAACCAGGATTTTGGGTTTGGGGTCATTCATTGGTTTTCGTTGAACTATCTCAATGGGATTTATGCCACAAACCTCATATGTGCCGTCATATTCGTTGTAGGACTGCTTCGGGTGTGCAAAAATACGCCTCTGCCATGGCTTGCACTGGTAGTATCAATCCCTTATTTGGTCATTGTTGTTGCAACAGGTTACACTCGTCAGGCCGCCGCTATCGGGTTGATCATGTGGGGGCTGATTGATCTCATGAACGGCAAGCAAGCCAAGTTTTATGTAATGGTGATTCTTGGTACGCTTTTCCACAAAACAGCGTTATTCATGCTCCCTTTCGGATTTCTCTATGCTAATTCGTTGAGTAATGTGAAGAACTTCGCTCTGTTTACGCTCTTTTTTGCGCTTGCTTTTGCCGCGTTACTTGCCGAACATATTGCATTTTTAATCTATAATTATGTTGAAGATACCCATGGTATGGAGTCGTCGGGCGCTGTGATCAGGGTTTCAATGAATGTCGCTTCATCGTTGGTTTTTATCTATTTCAGAAAGCTTTGGTCTGAGCGGTATAGAGATACCAGATTGTGGCTGATTTTTAGTCTTGCCAGTCTTGTTATGTTGCCGCTTGCTTTTGTCTTTTCAACAGTCGTGGACAGATTAGCGCTCTTTTTTATTCCCATGCAACTCGTTATTTGGTCCAGAACACCTCTTTTTATTAAAGGCACATACCCTCGGACACTTTTCATTCTGAGTATTCTTTTTCTCTATAGCGCAGCACTTTTTGTATGGCTTAATTTTGGGCAATTTTCAAGCAAGTGGTTGCCGTATCAAAATCTATTAATTAAATGAGTTGACAAAAGGATCGTAAAAATATATACATAACAATGTGTTTTTTTAAAAACCGTATTCCTGCTGTGTAATCTTTAATATATTGTCCAGATCTATTTCGAATGATTATAGGGTCCGCTATATGGTTAAGTTTAGATTAAAAATATGCAAAATGGTCTTATATAAAAAAAATATTTTAGGATCTTATTGTTGATATGAATTGGCTAAAAGCATTAGTTTATAGACTTTGGTCTGGATTGAAAGTCGGTTATAATTTTTTTATTATACCTCCAAAGCGATGGCGATTACCAAATAAAAGTGATATAGTCGTTTATGATATAGCAAGCTTAGAAGTTCTTCTGCCATATATATTTCTTTATAGTTATGAGTGTATTTCTATGGGGGTTGAATTTATAATCGTTCCATTGGTTTTGCGGACAATTTTTAAACCCAGTTTTTGGAAAGGTAAATTGATTGAGGCGTATACTGATTGTTTTATTCAAGCAGTAAACCCAAAAATTGTTCTAACAATTATTGATAATGATATTGCCTTTTATAGCATTTCAAAACGGTTTCCAATTGTTAAAACGATTTTTGTGCAAAATGGATGCCGGGGAAAAATAATGGATAATTTTTCTATTATTTATAAGTCAAATAATTATTATGTCGACTATATGTTTGTTTTAAATAATGCGATTGGAAGTTATTACAAAAAATTCATATCAGGTCAGGTCATGGTAACAGGCTCAATTAAAAATAATCATATTACCCTTCTTGATGCTGACGATGAGCCCGGAATATTATTTATTTCACAGTATGATAAGGAGCCTGTAAATAATAACCCTATGTGCATTGATGCGGATGGTAAACCAATTTATTGGTCAACATTTCATGGTGTTGATGCTCAAGTAGTGAGTTTTCTGAACACGTGGTGTTCAGAAAATAATAAAGTTCTTCGGATTTGTGGCAGAACTTCAGATAAAGAAGGTCTTGAAAGTGCTTTTTTTGCAAAATGGATAACCTCTGCGCAGTGGACTTTTAGTCCCTTATCCGATACATTTAGTACGTATAAGCTACTTGATTCGGCTGAAATGGTCGTTGTTATTGAATCAACGGTTGGTTTTGAAGCTTTAGCGAGAGGGAAAAAAACAGCATTCTTTTCTTGCCGTGGAGCAATTATAAATGTCGATGCATTTAAGTTTGGCTGGCCTATAGAATTTCCTGATACGGGCCCTTTTTGGACTAATATTGCTGATGAAAAAGAATTTAAACGGATTTTAGGCTTCCTTAATATGGCGAGTAATGACGAATGGGAGTCCACTCGCAAACTCTATGCAACTGACTTAATGGCCTTTGAGCCTGGTAATGGAAAATTTGTTGCATTACTTGAGCAGTTATTAGGTACCGATGTCGCCTGAAAATAACTATCACAACAGAGTAACGACTTTTTTATCAGTATGATATGACTACTTTACCAACGCTTTCAACAGGAATACGTAATGCTCGAAATGTAGTGCATTATCTTTTTGGCGCAGGAGCGATCGCCGATTTGTCAGCTATTCTTGACGGACATTGTCACAATACGTCCCGAACGGCTATTTTTTTTATCGATCATTTTTTCCGCAACCACAATCTTTCTGAAGGCTTCAATGCCGTCACCTCAGGCCATCAGATTATTTATGTGGATACCACTGGTGAGCCCACCACATCCTTTATGAATTTCATGCGGGACAGGGTTGTTGCAGATTCTGCTGAACTGCCCTGTGCTATTGTTGGCATAGGAGGAGGGATTACAATGGATGTTGCAAAGGCGGTATCAAACCTGCTTTCAAACGGAGGTGATGCCGAGGATTACCAGGGCTGGGATCTCGTTCGACTTCCCGGAATTTTCAAGGTGGCGGTACCTACACTCTCGGGTACCGGAGCTGAATCAACACGCACATGCGTGATGACCAATACCGCCAGTGGATTGAAGCTCGGAATGAATAGTGATTTTACCGTTTTTGACCAGATCATCCTTGATCCGGATTTGACCCGTACTGTTCCGCGCGATCAGTATTTTTTTACAGGTATGGATGCATTCATTCACTGTATGGAGTCACTCAACGGATCATATCGGAATGCCATAGGCGATGCCTATTCCTCCCAGACCATGCAACTTTGCAGGGATGTTTTTTTGGGGGACGATATGATGTCCGATGAGAATCGTGCAAAACTGATGGTTGCCTCCTACCTTGGCGGGTGTGCCATAGCGACAAGTTATGTCGGAGTTCTTCACCCGTTTTCAGCCGCACTGAGTGTTGTGCTTGGGCTTCACCATGGCGTTGCCAACTGTATTACCATGCGGGCAATGGAAGAGTTTTATCCTGAAGGTTACAGCGAGTTTTACCGGATGGCGGAACGACAGGGTGTGAGCATTCCTGAAGGTGTATGCCGGAATTTGACGGATGATCAATACGAACGCCTCTATGCAGCAACGATTATTCATGAAAAACCGCTTACCAACGCACTTGGAGAGCATTTTAAAGATATTCTGACACGATGGAAGGTCAGGGAACTCTTTCTTCGCATGTGAACGGGATTGATTTGATGATTTGTTCTTATATGCAGGCTCTTCATTCTCTGTAAAATTTCTTTTTAAATGAATGGATTACTTGTTGTTATTCCTGCTTCAAAGAAAAGTGTTGCCTTTCCGGATGATCTTGTAAAGAAGCTTGCTGGAGTTACCCTGATCCAGAGAGCTATAACCCTCGCAAAATCAATAGTACCTGACAATCAGATAATGGTGATGACCGATTCGGAGGAAATCAATCTGATATGCATGCGTCAGGGTGTCGTATCATATTTTGACAAAGAGCTCTGCTGGCTTGCTCAAACGGTTTCTGCCCTTGAAATTATGCCTTATCTCAATTCATGCAGCATTTTGTGGCACGATTTGATGCTGCTCTCTCCGTATGCACCGCTGTTGCGTGCAGCGACGCTCCGTGCAGCATTCGAACGTTACTGTGATGCGGGAGCAAAACTGCTTTTGCCTGTTATCTGTTCCCATACGAACCCGTACCGACAATTACCATTGTCTCTTAAAGAGAGGTTAAAAAAAAGAGATGAGGTGCTGACCATTGAATCTTCGAGCTTCTCTATTACAAGTCGTAGCATTTTGGAAACTGAAAGTGAAAGCAAAGTCAGGCCACTGGCATTCGAGCTGGATGAAGCGCCGATTGAAATCCGGAGTTATCATGACTGGTGGATATGCGAAAAACTGCTTAACCGTCGGCGCATTGTTTTTCGGGTTATAGGTCATTCTGCAGTTGGAATGGGGCATATTTCACGCTGTCTGGCGCTCGCCCATGAGATTTCTGATCATGAAGTGTATTTCGTTTGCGATACAGAAAGTTTTATTGCGACAACCAAGCTGGCAGGTTATGACTATTGGCTTGGTGTATATAAACCTGAAGCAATTGAGCAGGCAATTATCGATCTTCAGCCTGATATTGTAGTCAACGATATGCTGAATACAGATGCCGACTATGTTTTTCGATTGCGAGATGCAGGAATTATTGTTGTCAACCTTGAAGATCTCGGAAGTGGCGCACGTGTTGCCGATCTAACCATTAATGATCTCTATGATGATCCTCTTCTTTCGGGAGAGAGAATTTTATGGGGTCACAGCTGGTTTTTTCTGCGAGATGAATTTCAGGATGCACTGCCTAATACGTTTCAAAAACGAGTGAATCGACTGCTGATTACATTTGGCGGCACCGATCCAAGTGATTTTACAAGAAATGTGCTCCCTCTTGTTGCTCCTTACTGTGCAGAACAGGGGATTGCCATTGATGTTGTTTCGGGTGATGGATACAGCTACAAGGAAGAACTCCAGAGTTTAATTGCCGGACTTGATGCCGAGGTGACCTATACGCATGTTACCGGCGTTATCTCCCGAATCATGGAAAATGCTCAACTGGCTATATCTTCCAACGGGCGTACCGTCTATGAGCTGGCTCACATGAACATTCCTGCCGTGGTGCTCTCTCATCATGATCGTGAACGGACGCACCTGTTTGCATGCGAAAAGAATGGCTTTTTGCCGATCGATATCGCAAACAGGCCCGAACACGACAGCCAAATTCTCCTTGCGTTGAAGCGGCTTGTTGAGGATGTTGATTTTCGGCATACCTTGTTCAACAACATGTACCATCATGATTTTTTACAGAACAAGCACAAAGTGGTCGGGCAAATACAAAATCTGCTGCACCGGGTATCATGAAAAGACCGGTTATCGCTCTTATACAAGCCCGCATGGGTTCATCCCGACTGCCCGATAAAATGATGCTTCCGCTTCGTGGCCTCCCTGTGGTTGAGTGGGTTTGGCGGAGAGTCTGTATGGCTGATGAGATTAATGGTGTGGTTGTTGCCGTTCCTGACACTTCTTCAGATCAGCGCCTTTATGATCACCTTTTGCGTATTGGTGCCAGAGTATTCAGAGGGAGCGAAACAGATGTTCTTGCTCGTATGACTGAAGCCGCCCGTTCGGAAGGTGCTGAAACGGTCATTCGTATCTGTGCCGATAATCCGCTTGTCTGCGGTTCGGAGATCGACCGTCTTGTTGACTTTTACGCAAGTGGAAGCTATGATTATGCATACAATCACATTCCGCGCGGCAATAGTTATCCTGATGGACTTGGTGCGGAGATAGTCTCCATGGAGTTGTTGGAAAAGCTGAATGAAAACGTGACACTGGCCGCACAACGGGAACATATATTTAACTATGTATGGGCAAATCCTGATCGGTTTCGTATCGGCACCTGTGATCCTCTTGACACTACGCTTGCCCATCCGGAACTGAAGCTTGATCTGGATACCATTGATGATTACACTGCATTGCTCAAACTGGATATCAATCCTGATATGAGTGCATCCGAGGTGGTCAGAACAGTCCTGCAATCTTTACCTCATACCACATGAGCCTTCGTCATTTCATTGAAAATTACTGTTCCGGAAAGCCCGATTGTCAATTGAATCGGCGTCCGTATCTGATTGCCGAAGCGGGGGTCAATCATGAGGGAGATATGGATATTGCCAAACGGCTGATTGACGAGGCACTTGAAGGAGGGGCTGACGCTATCAAGTTTCAGAGCTACAAGGCGGAGACCATTGCTTCAACGGATTCTCCATCCTATTGGGATTTAAGCAAGGAGCCGACAGAGAGTCAATACCGTTTGTTTAAAAAGTACGACAGGTTCTGGAAATCGGAATATGAAGTGCTTGCCCGGTATTGTCAGGACTGTGGCATTGAATTTCTCAGCACACCGTTTGATGTCGAGTCCGCAAGGTTTCTCAATGACCTGATGGATGTTTATAAGATCTCCTCATCAGACATGAACAACAAGCCCTTCATTGATATTCTTTGCAGTTATGGAAAGCCTGTTATTCTCTCAACCGGTGCAGCATGGATGTGGGAGGTCGAACAGTCAGCCGGATGGATTCAGGCACACGGAAACCCGCTTGCGCTGCTCCACTGCGTTCTCAACTACCCGACAGCGGATGCAAACGCCAACCTTGCCATGATTCCGGAACTGTCGCGCAAGTTTCCTGACCTGTTGATAGGATATTCCGATCATACCCTGCCCGGAGAGATGAAAACACTTGAAGTTGCGGCCCTGCTCGGTGCCCGAATTCTCGAAAAGCACTTTACGTTTGACAAGTCGCTTCCCGGCAACGATCACTATCACGCCATGGACAAGGATGATATCAAGTGTTTTCGTAAACGCATGGAGGTGCTTGATCAGCTTTTGGGAGAGCGTGTCAAGCAGCCGCTTGAGAGCGAAGCTCAGGCGCGGGCCAATGCGAGGCGGAGCCTCGTTTCAGCAAGAGCTATTCCAGCAGGCAAACTGGTGGACTCAGCAGATATAACATGGAAACGTCCGGGACGCGGTATTGATCCTCGTGATTTTGATAATCTGATCGGCAGCAGGGCAGCAGAGGATATTGCCGAAGATACGGTATTGCAGTGGAGGATGTTCGGTGCCTGATTTGGCGAAGGAAATTGACGGCTTTCTGCGGTGGCTTTTCCCGATTTGCCGCAGTATCACCGGTAATGGAAACAGGGAGACCTTGCGTATTTTGCAGGAGATTATCCCTTTGACTGTTCATGAAGTTCCGTCAGGCACCAAGGTTTACGACTGGGTTGTTCCTGATGAATGGAATATCCGTGATGCCGCAATATCCACAATGGACAATCGTCGTATTGTGGATTTCAAGGCCAGCAACCTCCATCTTGTCAGCTACAGCGAGCCGGTGCAGGGTACATATACCTGGAACCAGCTACAGTCACGACTGCATCTTCATCCCGAAATTCCGGATGCTATTCCCTATCGCACCAGCTATTACAAACGGGACTGGGGGTTTTGTCTTACTGCTGCCCAATATCGTGAACTTGAGCAGCAGAAAGGGCCTTTCAAGGTCGTCATTGACTCTTCGCTTGAGCCGGTTTCACTCACGTATGGTGAACTGCTGATTCAGGGGCAATCCAGTCGGGAGATCCTGATCTCCTGCTATATCTGCCATCCTTCAATGGCCAACGATAGTCTGAGTGGTGTTTTGCTTACGGCATTCCTTGCCCGCGAGCTGTTGGCAAAGCAAGATCGATATTACTCCTATCGAATTGTTTTTGTGCCGGAAACCATCGGAGCAGTTACCTACTGTGCACTGAATGAATCCGCCATGAAGCTGATTGATACCGGTCTGGTTATTACCACCGTTGGCGGACCGGGAAAATTCGGTTATAAGCGGAGCTTTGATGCGAGCCAAGTTATCAACCGGCTTATTGAAGAGGTTTTGAATGAAACCGGCGAAGAGTACCTGACCTACCCCTTCGATATTCACGGCAGCGATGAGCGTCAGTACTCCTCGCAGGGGTTCCGGATCAATGCTGCAACCATCTGTCGGGACCGATACTACGAATATCCAGAGTACCACACCTCGCTGGATAACCTTGACTTTGTTACCGGACAGCAGATCAGTGAAACGCTTGGGCTCTACAGCAGATTGATTGAGAAGCTGGAAGCTCTGCGCTTCTACCGGAACACTCTGCCTCACTGCGAAGTGATGCTCTCTCGTCACGGGCTCTATCCCGAAACCGGCGGGGCTCAACAGCCCGGGCTGAATGGCCGTTCAGAACTTGACATAATTCTCTGGCTGCTTTTTTTGTGTGACGGATCACTCGATATCGATTCTATAGCATTCCGGCTCAATGTTTTGAGCAGCGAACTGCTTGCTGTAACTGGGAAACTGGTCTCTAAAGGAGTACTTGAAATTGTTTGACATAGCCTGAATGGCCAAAAGCTATCGACTTGAAAGAGCCTCGCTCAATTTGCAATGGGATGAATTTATGCGTTCTTCGCCTGATTCAACCGTTTTTTCGTTGTCATCATATCTTGGCAATGCCGGTGTGCGCCTCGGATTGTTTTACTGTTTCAATGCCGATGAACCGCGTGCGGCTGTGGTCCTTTCCGAAAGCGAAGACGGCTCATCGGCACAGCTTGATGACCTGATTATCTACAGCGGCATTAGCTACGGCAAGCCTCTTCATCGTCAAAGCCGGGCGCAGCAGCTTTCGGAACGTCATGAAATCGCCCTGTTCATTGCTGAAGAGCTGGCAGAACACTATGAACACATCGAGTTTACCCTCTCTCCTTCTGTCAGTGATATCCGGCCGTTTCTCTGGTATCGTTATGGTGAAGATACCGGGCGTTACCAGGTCAACACCCGCTATACGTCCTATCTGCCTATAGCTGATTTTGCTTCGGCACTTTCGCTTGAGGATATTGAAGCCTATCGGGAGGCTTCGGTGTCAAGGCGTCAGCAGATTCGCTATGCAAAGCGGGACCGGCTCATAACCGAGGAGTTCCGTAATGTTGATCTCTTTATTGATTTTTACCGCCAGACCATGACCCGGCAGAAAGAAGAGCCTTCGGACGCAAAACTGGAGCGAATGGCACAGCTAGTCGAAGGACTGCTTCAGGCTGATTTAGCAAAAATGTTTGTTTCGAAAACAGCGGAAGGAGTTGCAGGCAGTATTGCTGTTTATGCTTATGATCAGCTCCGGGCCTATTATCTTTTCGGGGCGAGTGACCCGGCACTGCGCGATACCCCTGCCGGTACCGCGGTCTTGTGGGATGCTTTTTTCCATCTTGCAGCCATGGGGCTTCCTGTAATAGATCTTGAAGGGGTCAACAGTCCTAAACGCGGGTGGTTTAAATTGAGCTTTGGAGGAGATCTCCGACCCTATTACCAGATCTGCAAGCATGAATAAAAAGAATAACGAATCGAGTAATTGCTGTCCGGATCATGTCACAGGTTATGGAGAGTTTTATGACGAATTGGATGGTAATGTAAACTACAGTATGTTTTTAAACGGTTATATAATATTTATTCTGGGGATATGAATGACTCTTCAAACAAGAGCAGGGAATCTCCGATGATGACGAAGGTATTGTCAGAGGAAGGTTCAAACGAACAACGATATATTCCAATCAACAAGGGACATTTCGATCTTGATACACCTGACCGCACTCGTGCCTTCAGCGAAAAACTTGCTCAAGGATGGGAAAAAGAGTATGAAGAGTATCGGCGATTATGGGTCGATTTAGCAAAAACCCGCCAGATACGTGATTATCCGCTACTGGTTGATTTGGAACTCTCTTCCAGATGCAATTTGAACTGCCCTATGTGCTACACCACAACTGAAGCATTTCTCAGTAAAGTCGATCGCAAGTATATGGAGATCGACCTGTTCAAAAAAATTATCGATGAAATTGCAGGCAAGGTTTTTGCTGTTCGCCTGAGTTTGCGTGGCGAAGCAACCTTGAACAGGCATTTTATAGAGGCCGTTGCCTATGCCAAACAAAACGGCATCAAGGAAGTTTCAACTCTCACCCATGGCAAGAAGTTCACAGGCGATTATCTTCGCAAAGCGGTTGAGGCTGGTATAGACTGGATTACCATCTCCGTGGACGGGATCGGTGAAACCTATAACAGTATTCGCAAACCCCTCAAATGGGAAGAGACACTGAGCCGGTTAAAGGAGATAAAAGCACTGAAAATCGAAATAGGGGTTATGAAACCGGTTATCAAGGTGCAAGGGATATGGCCTGCAATTCGAGAAAATCCTACAGCATACTTCGAGGCATTGGAACCATATACTGATTTGATTGCCTACAATCCGCTCATTGACTATTTACACAATGATTTACAAATTGTGTATGAGGAGAATTTTGCCTGTCCGCAACTCTACCAGCGTTTGGTTGTTGGCAGTGACGGCAAGGTGATGATGTGCAGTAATGACGAAGATGCGCGCCATCCGGTAGGCGATGCCTATCAGCAAACGATACATGAAATATGGCATGGAGATGCGATGAATAAAGTCAGGCACCAGCACAGTCACCCTGATGGTTTCAAGCAGCTTGAAGTCTGTCGTAATTGCTACTACCCGCGTAAAGCCGTTCCGGATGAAACTGCCTATGTTGGTGGACGGAAAATTACCATAGAAAACTATGTCAATCGTGCTCAGCAGGTGGGAAAATGATGCCAGGAAAAACACCTTCCCTGCCGCCCGTGTTGGGCATTATCAGTGCATGTAAAGCTCTTTATGCACAATCATTGAAATCAGGCCTAAAATGTTAGAGACAACAGCTCCTGAAAGCCGAAAAGTTCTGATATATCTTGCAGATTTGACCCATACGGGCGTCACTGTAGCTACCGAAAGTTTTCCGCTGAACATCGGTTTGATAGCTGCGTATGCGAATAAATATCTGGGGGATGCGATTTCTGTACGTTTGTTCAAGTACCCTGAAAAACTGATAGCAGCTTTGAAGGAGCGTGTTCCGGATATTCTCGGATGTAGCAATTACGTATGGAACAGTAACCTTTCCGAATGGATGCTTGGATATGCTAAACGTCTTGGTCCGTCAGTGGTAACCATCCAGGGTGGTACCAATTATCCTTTCAGTCAATCCGGGCAACTTGAATTTCTTCGCGCTCACCCGAACACAGACTTTCATGTCTATTACGAGGGTGAGGCAGCTTTTCTTCAGTTTCTTAGACGTTATTTAGCTCTACGCAATCTTTCTGGAATGAAAGAGGCTCCAATTGATGGCTGCCAATTCTTGTCGCCAGAGGATGGTTCTCTTGTATCGGGACCACCGCCGGATCGAATTAAGGAACTGGACGAAATCCCATCTCCCTATGTAACTGGGTTGCTTGATGAATTTTTTGATGGAAAGTTGACTCCCATGGTGGAAACCACTCGAGGTTGTCCATTTACATGTAATTTTTGCAATGCGGGAGATCGCTATTTCAACAAAATAAATATGTTCTCACTTGAGTACATAAAGGCTGAGCTTGAATATATTGCGCCCCGCGTTTCTGCAGTTGGAGTGTCGCATCTGACCCTGGCTGACAATAATTTCGGTATGTACCCTCGCGACGCTGAAATTTGCCGCACGATCAAATATATGCAGGACAAGTATGGTTGGCCCATGGGCCTTGTCGCTACAACGGGGAAGAACAACCACGAGCGGATCATCAAGGCGACCGAGATTCTTGGTTCGGCGCTTCTGGTGTTCATGTCTGTTCAATCCCTTGACCCGGTAGTACTTAAGAACATCAAGCGCGACAACATCAAGCTTGACCACTACAAGCAGCTTAACGCAGCCCTTACTCAGCAGGGTCGTACCGGGCATGCTGAGGTGATTGTGCCGCTGCCGGGCGAAACTTATGAAACCTTTCTGAGTGGTGTCGAGGCTTTAATAGAGGCCGGAGCATCCAAGGTGACATCATATACGATCCAATTGCTTTACGGCACAGATTACAAGGAGACTGAATACCTTAGAAGTTGGGGGTATGTCAGCAAGTGGCGTCTGATTTCCTACGATTTTGGCGAGTACGAAGGCGAGCGGATTTTTGACGTGGAAGAGGTAGCTATCAGTCATAATAGCATTACTTTCGAAGACTATCTGAATATCCGTGGTTTTGCGCTTGCGACTGAGGTCGCATTCAACAATTATATTTTTCGTGAGATTCTTGATTACGTTGAGGACTATGGGATCTCTGCAATTAAATGGCTTAGAGCAGTCTGGTCGAGACGCGAGGATTTCCCGCCAGACATTCGCCTGGTTTTTGACGGCTTTATTGCTGATACGAAAGCTGAGCTTTTCAACTCAGAAGAGGAGTTGCGATGCTTCTATGGCAGACCAGAAAATTATGAGCAACTGGTTCGAGGCGAGATTGGTGGCAATGTTATTTACAAGCACAAGACACTGATATTGAGTCATCATATCGTCTCGTGGCTTGACTATATAACAAGGATTGCAGAGGATATAGTAAGGGATAGCGTTGCCGATGCCCATGAACTGAAGCGGGCGGTCGATGAAATTGTAGAAATACGTCGCTACCTTCAATGCAAACTGACCGGCATATTTGACAGCAACATCACCACCGAGCTGTCAGAGGTGAGTTTCCGTTACGATATTTTGTCATGGATCCTGGCGGGTACCGGACGACTGCGGGATTTTTATCGGGCTAACGGAGTGGTGTTCTCTTTTTATTTCACCGATGAACAGCTCCTTGAGCGGCGAGATGCATTTCAGCGCTACGGCACGCATCTGCTGGGATTGACCAAGATCTTGCAGCGGATACCCTCTCATGACAGGCTCTTCCGCTCGGTAGCGCATGTGCTGGTTTGAGCAAGCAACGCTGAAGCTTGTGTTGATAACACCAGGAACAGGCTTTTCCACAATGATATCACCTTGTTGGCACAATGCGGATATTGCGAACACTTCGGAATAGTGTTGGAACGTGTCAATAAAGCCCGGAAAGCCGGAAAGTAATAATTTTATTGAGTGGTTTAAATTAAATCAATATAACCAAATAGATGCCTAAAGATTTCAAGGTGATGTTCGTTTTCTTTAATGATAGAATGCGAACAGGGATACCGCTTAATATTTCATATCTATCAGGTGCACTTAAAAATAATGGATACAAGGTCGTTGTATTTGATACGTCGTTTTACGAAGAACATGAGCGACTTTTTGAAGAAAAGAAAAAGGAGGAAGCCGGTATTTTCAAGATGATTGACTATTCTTCTATAGGGGTTAAAATTAAAACATCCTCTATGAAAGATGATCTCGATTTATTCATTAAAAAAGAACGGCCTGATTTAATTGCATTCAGTGTTTTTTCACAGGCGAAAAATGAAAACATTTCCCTTGCAAATCATATAAAATTGAAATATCCAAATATCCCGATAATATTTGGAGGAATACATGTAAATATAGAGCCTGATAAAATATTACGTAATAATTGTGTGGACTATATTTGTGTTGGTGAAGGAGAAGATGCAATAGTTGATTTAGTCGATGATTTATTAAAAGGAGGAAAAGGTTATGATATTGAAAATATTGGATATAAAAAAAACGGGCAAATTATACTAAATAATGTCAGGGCGCCGAAATCAATGGACTCGATGCCGATGCCGGACTGGAGCCCTTTTGAATTATTTCATATATATGGCCCGTATAGAGGTCGGCTTTTGAAGATGGCTCTTGCTGAGTATTCTCGAACATGTCCTTATCGCTGCACCTATTGCGGGAATGAGATAATTAAAAAACAATACAGTAAAAGTGGGAATAAACTACGATACAGGCATAAATCTCCTGAAAAATTTATTAAGGAGCTGAAGTATTATAAGGATCATTACGGCATAGAGTTTGTTAATATTGTAGATGGAACATTTGTAGCTCAAAGAGAAGAGGTGCTTGAAGAATTATCAAGCCTTTATGTACGGGAAATTAAATTGCCTTTTTTTTGTGATGCTACTGTTCATTGTGTAACTCACAGAAAAGTTGCAGCACTTAAAAGAATGGGATGTGTTTGCGTAAATATGGGGATTGAGTGTGCTAATGAGCAGTATAGATCGAGGTACTTGGATAAAAATATGACTAATCAGAAAATTATCCAGTCATTTTTAATGGTAAAAGAGGGAGGTATTGATACGCGGTCATACAATATTATCGGCCTTCCTTTTCAGAAGAGAAGCGACATCATGGAAACAATTGAGCTTAATAAATCCTGTGAGGTTGGATCGGTTTCGCTTTCAATATTTATGCCTTATGAAGGGACGGTATTACGAGAACTATGTATAAAGGAAAAGCTTATTTCTGAGAATCAGGATATAACGGGTGATGGGACCCTTCCAATAATTAAAAATCCGTATTTGTCTGATCCGGAGTTGATGGGTTTATACAATACATTTTCATTATATATCAAGCTTGATAAAAGTTATTGGCCATTAATAAAAAAAGCTGAAACAGATAACAGATTAAGAATTAAAATGCTTGAAAAATTAATATGATTAACTTTTATAGTTTGGTCATTAATCGCTAAAGCAACCTGTGAGTAGTCTTGTCTTTTTAATAATAGGCGTACCCAACGTTTGTAATTTCTCTAAGTAGCTCTTTTTTTGAGACTTCTATCCCGGATTTGTAAGCTATTTTTCAAGGTATCGCACCCTTACGTTTTATTAATAATTTGTTTTAGACGCAAGACTTTGATATGATTTCCTCATACGGTCAGATCGTTTATTTCGTTACCACTTATTAGTAGACAACATCGTTTATAAATTTCATGCGTGATAAGATTGTTGCTGAAGCTGCTACTTTCCCTTGCTCTTAGCTGGCATAGGAGGAGCGATCAGGAAAATTGTGGTTAAGTTCGTATCAAAACATCTGACAAACGCTGGTAATACTGAAGAATATTATGGATTGGATCTCGTCAAGGTCCCATGATTTCTTAGGTTGCTCTACCGATTAATTATTGTACAATCTCTGAATAAACTTTCACATTCTTGATGGCCAATACATCC
This sequence comes from Chlorobium sp., assembly GCA_005843825.1. Lineage (GTDB taxonomy): Bacteria > Bacteroidota > Chlorobiia > Chlorobiales > Chlorobiaceae > Chlorobium. Next base: position 69,220 of record SZXX01000043.1, on the reverse strand, counting down.
GTAGCTTGAAACTCGTAATGAACAGACACTTTACTGTTTTTGATCAAATAAATTTTATCCAGATCTTACTCTAACATTACCGAAAAGTCAGTATTTATATACAAGAATGTATGCTTATATCCACTGTATGAAGTCACTTAATGGTCAATATTGTAGTGCAATAGGAGTTGCCCATTCAGCCCGGACCATCCAGCTCTACTGTGAGGTATTTTTAGAAGAAAATATGATGTCCGATGAAAATCGCACAAAACTGATGAAGACCTTATACCTTGGGGGGGGTGCTCAAGCAACTTGTTATGCCGGAGTTTGTCACACATTTTCAGCATGGCGAAGTGAGGCGCTTGGGCACCATCATGGTGTTGACAAATGTATTACTATGTATGGCCGGAATGTATTTATGGATAGGGGGAGGAGAGCATGGTAAAACGTTATCTTGTAACTACTGCATTGGAAGAGACCTGGCCCGAAGAAAATATTCCAGTACTATTTTTAGGTGAATGGTGTCGACTATACGACAGAAAGGCAGTTTGGGAGGCAAGAGATGCAGTGGTTGCTCCATATCATTGGGATAATCGTGAAAAACTCCACCAAGACTATGAATATATTCAATGCCTTTACGAAGAACTCTTGGTAGAGTTAGTTGAAAATTTAAATACTTTGCATGATGTCAACCATTCAGTTCGTTATTGGCGCATCATTGTCGGACCTTGGTTAAGCTATTTTATTCAGATGTTATTTGATCGATGGTTTATGTTACGGCAGGTAATACATGATCACAATATTGTAGGGGTTCGCGTGCTTATTGGTTCTGATTATCGGTTTGTACCAAATAACTTTGATGATTTTGAATCACTATATGTTTGCGATGTATGGAATGAGATGATCTATGCTCAGTTATTGGCATTGACAAGCTTACCGATAGAGTATGTTGATGCTGTTGTACCTCAACCCGATAAGGATAATTTAAGATTGAATAATAAAGTCAAGCGCACATTGCTTCGGTTTACCAGTGATACATTAAACAATTTTGTAAAGGAAGATGAGAGCGTTTTTATTTCCTCGTATTTAAAGATCAAACAAGATTTGCTATTGCAATTTAAGCTTGGGCAGGTACCAAAGATTTGGCAAAAAATTGCAACTCCTAAAATTGAACTTGATACAAATATGCGGAAATGGAATAATATCAAACCAGAAAATGTTGATGACTTTCTCGAAATTGTACGTTCTCTGATTCCAATGCATATACCGTTGGTCTATCTTGAGGGTTATCAAAAGGTATTAACCTTAACATCAGAGTTACATTGGCCTAAAAGACCAAACGTAATATTTACAAGCAATTCATTCAGTTCGGATGATACCTTCAAGGTATGGGCTGCCGAAAAAGTCGAATTAGGTACTCCACTGGTGCTTGGGCAGCATGGGGGTCATTATGGGATTGGAAAGTGGGACTCTACTGAGGATCACCAAATTGCAATTTGTGACCATTTTTTGAGTTGGGGCTGGGAAACGAAAGGGCAAAAAAAGATTACTCCTATCGGTAATCTAAAAGGATTTGGTACTCGAGGTGTTTGGGATAAGCAAGGTTTTGCTTTGCTTATTGAAAATTCCGTACCTCGTTTTAGTTATCGCATGTACAGTGTTCCTGTTGCAGGGCAATTACTAGAATATTTTGAATACCAATACCGCTTTGTGGAAGCATTACCTCAGATGTTGCGTGATCAGGTAATTGTGCGGCTTTATCCAAGTGATTATGGTTGGAGTCTAAAACGGAGATGGCGCGATCGCTTTCCTATGTTACAATTAGATGATGGGAGAAGGTCTGTGGCATCGTTAATAATGAAGTCTAGGCTATGCATTAGTACCTATAATGCCACCACCTATCTTGAGTCTATGTCCCAAAACATTCCTACTCTTATTTTTTGGAACCTGAAACATTGGGAGTTGCGAGATAGTGCTTTCCCATACATTGAAAAACTTAAAGCGGTAGGTATACTCCATGAAACTCCTGAAAGTGCTGCCAAGCAGATGACTCTAGTTTGGAATGATGTTTCAAGTTGGTGGGAGAGTCAAGAAGTTCAATCCGTTAGAAAGGAATTTTGTGGCCGTTATGCTCATATTCCGGAAAAGCCCTTAGATGTTATGGCAAAACTGTTTAGTGAGATTAAAGTTGGCCTCAATATTTAGATAGCGGTTTAAGTTTTAACTTCCCATAAAGAAAAGCCCCTAATGACAAAAAATAAATTTGTTTTCTTATTACCACCATTAAGAAAAAAGGCTGATACTTTTTTCCCTTTAGGTATACTTATTTTAGCAAAATTGTTGAGGGATATTAAGTGGGATGTTGAAATTATCAATATTGATCAAGCAAGATATTCTCAAAAGGAGGTTCTTGCCATGTTGCGTGAGTTGCAGCCTAATGTGATTGGATGGAGTGCTGTTACCGCAACGGCATATTCATACATAAAAGAAATGACTTTGTTGATTAAAAAGGAGCAGCCGAATGCTTTGATGTTTTTGGGAGGTAATTTGTGTTCCGTTTCAGATCTATTGCTAAATATTGGGGTTGATGTTGTTTTTGTTGGTGAAGCCGAGGTAAGTCTACCTAAAGTACTTAAATGTATATTCGATCATGATGGAATCATGTCAGATATTCCGGGCATTATTTATCGTGACGAAAGCAAGGGGATTATTTGTACAGGTGCTTCTGAGCGTTTGCCATTAAAAGATAGGTTCAGTTTATTGCCAAGGGAGTTTGACGGAATAGATTTGGATTGGTATATACCACCAATTGAAATACCTGATCATTATGGTATTCAGTTGAGTGATTATGATGCGCATACTTATGCCGGTAAGCGAATGATTACGATACAAATTCAGCGAGGATGTCAAGCACAATGTACATTCTGTCATAGAAATTCAAAATATTCTCCATTCTCCGTTGATGACGTTGTTGATTATATGATGCATTTACGGGATTATTATAATGTGTATTATTTTAGGTTGGCTAGTGAGTCTTTTATTGGTAAGCGGGACTGGATATTGGATTTTGCAGAGAAAGTTAAGTTGTTGAATATTGTTTTTGATATAGGTGGCGCAAGAGTGGATATGGTTGATTATGAGATACTTCATTCGTTAAAGGGAGCAGGTTGTATTGCCGTTGTATTTGGATACGAATCTGGCGATCAAGTAGTACTTGATGAAATGAATAAGGGCATAACTGTTCAGGAAAATTTAAATGCTGCATTATGGACTAAAGAATTAGGCCTTGGCTCTCCTCCGCAATTGATTATAGGCTATCCAGGCGAGTCTATCTCTTCGTTACTACAAAACTTAAAATTTGTTAGAGTTTGTAGGCGAAAATCGATTTCATGCAATATGCTTCAGGTTCTGCCGGGCACGCCAATATATCATTATGCGATTGCAATGGGTTATATTTATAATGAGGATGATTATATGATGGCAGTGTCAGATAAAGATGCTTCTGATTTATCTTCATTCGTAAATATGACAAAATTGAATTTATATTATTTACAAGCGATGAGATTTCTTATTGGTAAAAGTGCTTATTATTCAAATCGCGCAGCATTATGGTACAATGTATTTATTTTTCTCTGGGGAGTTGTATTGGCGATTTATTTACTGTTAAAGATCCCTATTTCTCAACATCTTATAATATATATCGTATCGATTATTTTTCGTATAGATATTGATGTTAAGAATCAGAGTATAGGAAATATAGGGAATTATATGAAAAATAAATATTCTACGCTTAAATGTTTTGAGTTACTAAAGTATGGGTGTGTTGCTGAATTTAATCGTTATAGGGGTAATAGAAATGATGGCTGATGTAAGACTATTCTGACGTTTGGTGAGCTTTTGTGAAATAATTAATCATTGATTATTTATTATAGTGTTTATCTTCAAGATAAAGTCATTCTATACAATTGAAAAAAGCATCTAAAGTTCTTATTACAACCGTTCCGTTCGCTGAAAGGAATCGTCTTCCGCTTGAGATTATTGACGATGCTGGCATAGAGTATTGTATCAATCCGTTATGTCGCAAGTTAAAGGAAGATGAATTGGCTGAGATGATTTCCGATTTTGATGTCGTTATTGCAGGCACTGAACTTATAACCGAGAAGGTTATGAACCGGGCAAGTCGTCTGAAGCTGATATCACGTGTCGGTATCGGACTTGACAGCATTGATTTGCTTGCGGCAGAACGGAGAGGTATCAAGGTGAGTTATACTCCGGATGCGCCCGCTCCTGCAGTAGCAGAACTGACGATTGGGCTTATCCTTTCACTGCTGCGCTCTGTACATCTTGCCAATGTAGAGATGCATCGTGGGGAATGGCATCGTTTCTTTGGGCGGCGAATTCCTGAAGTTACGATCGGTATTATTGGTGCCGGTCGCATCGGAGGACGAGTGTTGCGGCACCTCTCTGATTTTGGTTCCCCACGAATCCTTGTCAATGATATACATCCGGATCACCATTTGTCCGATGAGTTGACGCTGGAGTGGGTGGGTAAGGAGGAGATTTATCGGGAGGCTGATGTGATTACACTTCATCTTCCAATGACCGTTCATACGAAAAACCTGATCCGAAGAGAACAGTTGATGCAAATGAAGTCTGATGCACTGCTCATCAATACATCCCGGGGAGGAATTATCAATGAGCATGATCTGGCTGAGGTGCTCAAATCAGGTTATCTTGGAGGGGCGGCTATTGATGTATTTGAGCATGAACCATACGGTGGTGAACTGACCGGGATTGATACGTGTCTGTTGACCTCGCATATGGGCTCCATGTCGATAGATTGCCGGACGAGAATGGAAATTGAAGCGACTGAAGAGGTAGTGCGTTTTCTTGCCGGACAAGCTTTGATTGGAGAAGTTCCCGCAGAAGAGTATGAAGTACAAAGGCAAAGACTATGAGATGGATATGAAAAAAGTATGTGTAGTTGGCGGTTCGGGTTTTCTTGGATCGCATGTCTGTGATCAACTTTCCGAGGCTGGTTATGTTGTTGTTATTTATGATCAGGTAGCCTCTCCCTGGCAAAGATCAGACCAGACCATGACCGTTGCGGATATTCTTGATGAGCGTGCTTTGGACAGGGCTGTTCAGGGTTGCGAAGCTGTGTATAACTTTGCCGCCATTGCGGATCTTGATGAGGCTGTCGATAAGCCAATCGAAGCGGTCAGGGTAAATGTGCTGGGCAATACGATGCTGCTTGAGGCCTGCCGCCGGCATGGTGTGAAGCGCTTTGTATATGCAAGTACGGTTTATGTGCACAGTCGAGAAGGGGGTTTCTACCGGTGCAGCAAGCATGCTGCGGAACAGTTTGTTGAAGAGTATCAGCATCGCTATGGGCTGGACTTCACCGTGCTTCGTTATGGCTCCCTCTACGGTCCGCGATCCGACCATCATAATGGTTTGTGGCGCATTGTTAATAAAGCAGTTGAAACCGGGCGTGTTCTCTATGAGGGTAGTCCGGAGGCTATGCGTGAATACATCCATGTTGAAGATGCAGCCCGCGCAAGTGTGGCGGCTCTCGGAGATGAGTTTCTAAATCAGCATGTAGTATTGACAGGGCAGAATCCGATGCGTGTGATCGATTTAATGAAAATGCTTGCTGAAATACTTGGACTCTCCCAAGATGTTGATTTTGTTGAATCGGAACACGCAGGCCATTACATTCGTACTCCCTATGCCTATCAAACTCGTTTAGGAAGAAAATACACTCCGCCTTTACATGTCGATTTAGGACAGGGGTTGCTGGAGTTGATTGGTATCATTCAGAAGGAACAATATTCCTCGAAAGGAAGAGCTGAATGAATGCGCAGGCTAAGCGAATATTAAACACTATAGTTCGTTTACTGGTTAACACGTGTAGCCGAAACAGGATTGGACAGTATCTCCTGAGTCAGATACTTCATGCCTCGATGGAGACATTGGCCGAGGTCTCTTATCACAATCTGAAATTACAATTTGGCATACCGAATCAAATATGTGACTTCAGGATAAAAACATTTACGAGCAAGGAACCTGAAACTTTAGAGTGGATCGATCGTATTCCTGAAGGTTCTGTTTTATGGGATATCGGTGCAAACATCGGACTGTATAGCTGTTATGCTGCAAAAGCAAGAAATTGCAGGGTTTTTGCTTTTGAACCTTCGGTTTTCAATCTTGAACTTCTTGCTCGAAATATATTTGCCAATCACCTTGTTGATAGCGTAACGGTTGTTCCTTTGCCGTTAAGTGATTTTTTGCAAACGAGTACACTTAATATGACATCGACTGAATGGGGTGGTGCGCTTTCATCCTTTGGCGAGGTTTTTGGCGATAATGGTCTTCCTATGCAGAAGGTTTTTGAATTCAGAACAATCGGGCTTACCATGGAAGATGCCATTCACCGGCTCCTTATTCCGCAACCTGACTACATAAAAATGGATGTGGATGGGATTGAGCACTTGATAGTCAAGGGGGGGATGGGCGTTCTCAGTAAGGTCAAAGGAATGCTGGTTGAGGTTAATGAAGACTTTAACAAACAGGCGGATGATGTTGCTCATTATCTGAAGGCTTCCGGGATGGAGCTTAAAGAAAAACGGCATGCTGAAATGTTTGAAGGTTCAGAGAGGTTTGGACACAGTTATAACCAGATATGGTATCGACCTGATTGAACAATGTCAATAATTGAAAGGTACCCGGTAATTTTCTGGGATTTTGACGGAGTCATCAAGGAGTCTGTAGATGTCAAGACTCAGGCATATATTACATTGTTTGAGCATTTCGGTGTAGAGCTTGCTGAACGGGTTCGAGAGCATCATGAAAGCCAAGGGGGACTTTCCCGATTCGAAAAGCTGCCCCTTTATTTACAATGGGCCGGGGAAGTATCAAGCCCATTGCTGGTTCAACAGTATTGTGATCAGTTTGCTCGGTTGGTTGTCGATAAGGTGATCAATTCCCCATGGGTGTCAGGAGTGGAGGAGTATATTCGAGGAAATATTCATCAACAGGTGTTTGTGCTGGTTTCAGCTACTCCCCAACAGGAACTTGATCAGATTTTGACAGTTCTGAATTTAAAAGCGTGTTTTGTTGGCGTATTTGGTGCCCCTGTTAACAAGAAAGATGCCATCAATCATTTTCTGAATGTTGCAGCCTTTGAGCCGACGGATTGTCTTATGATCGGTGACGCTCGAGAAGATCAACAAGCAGCACATGCCAATGGCGTATCATTTTTGTTGCGTAGGCATGCATCAAACGCTTTGCTTTTTACTGATTATACCGGTACTTCTTTAAAAGATTTTACTGTTATATGAACCGCCCTGAAAAAATCCTTGAAATACGAAGATCTCTTGCCGCAAAACAACCATCTATAGGTAGTTGGATGCAGATTCCTCATGCTTCTATTGCAGAAATAATGGGGCAGGCTGGTTACGACTGGGTGGCAGTAGATATGGAACATGGTGCAGTTGCTGTGAATCAGTTACCCGATCTGTTTCGTGCTCTGGAGTTGGGTGGTACGTTATCTCTTGCGCGTCTGGCAGGAGGGGGTTTTAAGGATTGCAAGCAGGCGCTTGATGCCGGTGCCGGTGGTGTGATTGTTCCCATGATTGAAAGTGCATCCCAGTTGATCCAGGTTCGTGATGCATGCCGCTGGCCGCCAGCCGGCAAGCGCGGTGTCGGTTTTTCTCGGGCGAATCTTTTCGGCAAGCATTTTGACGCTTATTGTATAGAGGCTCAGGCTCCGCTATTGGTTGCTATGATTGAGCATATTTGTGCGGTTGAAAACCTTGATGAAATATTGTGTGTCGATGGATTGGATGCGATTATGATTGGGCCGTATGATCTGTCCGCCTCCATGGGGCAGACTGCAAAGTTTGAATCGAGTGAGTTTATTTCAGCAATGGATCATATCCTTAAACTGTGCAGTAAGCACCGCATTTCCTGCGGCTTACATGTAGTCATGCCGGATGTAGCTATACTTCAGCAACGGATAAAAGAGGGTTATCTGTTTATTGCCTATTCCATAGACTCGGTTTTTCTGCATCAAAGTGTTGCAAAACCACAATGCCCCCTTTCTTGAGAAAGTATTTGCTAACACGGAAAGAGATAGGGACGTTCAAGCAAAAATGATTTGAAAAGTTCTATGAAAATTCTTGCACTTATACCTGCTCGCATGGGTAGTGGACGTTTTCCAGGTAAACCTATGGCTCCCATTCTCGGAAAGCCGATGATTGGCCATGTGTATGATCGTGTTCTTCGTTCTTCCCTGTTAGATCTGGTGGCAGTAGCGACATGCGATAAAGTAATCTATGACTATATAGAATCTATAGGCGGTATTGCTGTTATGACTGGAGATAAGCATGAGCGTGCGTCAGACCGTTGTGCTGAAGCTTTACTCGCTTTGGAGAAAGCTCATAAGACAAGGTATGATATAGTAGTGATGGTTCAGGGTGATGAGCCGATGACCCATCCCGACATGATTGCTGAAGCCGTGCAGCCGATGCTGGATGATTCAGATATTCAGGTCACTAATCTGTTGGGTCAAATTAAGGACACAGCTGAATTTGAGGATCGGAATTGTATCAAGGTTGTATGTGATCTGAAGATGAATGCGCTCTATTTTTCAAGGGAGCCTATTCCTACGCGGAGCAAGGCTGCTGTTGTCCCCATGGGTAAACAGGTATGTATTATTCCTTTCCGGCGTGACTTTTTAATTGAATATACTGAATTGGCGCCAACACCTCTTGAAGTTGCAGAGTCAGTTGATATGATGCGAATTCTTGAGCATGGCCTGAAAGTGCGTATGGCCAGAACCATTCACAATACACAGGCTGTTGATACTCCGGACGATCTTAAAAAAGTGGAAGAGTTGATGGCAAAATTAAATATTTGAGTTCGTTTGAAGAACAGTGATGCTACCGGTGAACAACTATTTATCTGGGATTCAGAGCAGATTCCGCCGGTTATGGCCGATTGGACTTCGATGCTCTGGCGCAGATTTGGAGATGGTGTTTCGCCCAGAGAAGTTTCAATTCCGAAGCTGATTGAAGAGAATGCAGCTGCTTTGAAAGCAAGCTATCTGTCGTGGATTTATAATCTTGGAGAGTTGCGTATCAATGGTCAGCGTGTTGTTGACCGATTGGAAATACGATCCGGGTTCAGTTATTGGTGGATGACACATTTGGTGGAGAAATGCAACTACAGCAAATCTCCACAGATTACAGTTGCTTTCAGACTATTAGCCTTTGCGCTTTGGGCAACTGGCCGGACCTTTGATAGAGTGATACTTGCCAGCGATGACGCCCGACTGGCAAAATGCATTCGGTTATGGTGCTCTGACTCAGGATTGAAGTTTGAATGGCAGCGTCTGAAAGTGAGCCGGGCAAAGCCGAAAACTTTTTTAAAACGCTGCTATCATCGCTTTCCTTATTCCTTTCAGGCGCTTTTCTCATTGGGATATTATCTTTTTCATCGTTGGCCTTTAAGGGATTCAGGGCGTAAGGCCTGGAGAGAAACAACCGGTCAGCTAACGTTCATCTCATATTTTTTTAATCTGGATACTGACGCGGCTAAAGAGGGCTGTTTCAAGAGCCGTTACTGGGCGCATCTGCCGGATAATCTGCAGCAGGAAGGTGTTCACACCAATTGGCTTCATTTATATGTAAAGGATGGATTGCATCCGTCAGCAAAAAAAGCGGCTATTGCCCTGAAGCAATTCAACATAACAGGCAAAGGAAGTCAGACACATGTTACTCTTGATTCTTTTTTGAGTCCCAGAATTGTTTTGAGGGTTTTGTTCGATGCTTTCAGACTGTCCGTGGTTAGCAGAGGTTTACGAAAAACGCTTGCTTGTTCAAGAGTTTCTTCCGTGAATCTCTGGCCATTATTCGATGAAGAATGGCTGAATGCATTAAAAGGTTCAGCAGCCTTGATGAACCTCCTGTTTTTTCATTTATTCGAATCTGCGATTAATGAATTGCCAAAACAACGAGCCGGTGTTTATCTGCAGGAGAATCAGGCATGGGAGTTTGCATGTGTTCATGCATGGAAACATGCTGATCATGGCCTTTTGATAGGTACTCCGCACTCTACGGTTCGTTATTGGGATCTTCGTTATTTCTTTGATTCCCGAAGTTACAGGAGAACAGGTATGAATAATTTGCCCCTTCCGGATAAGGTCGCACTCAATGGGGTCGCCGCGCTGGATGAATACCTGAAGGGAGGGTATCCTGAAGCAGATTGTGTTGAAGTTGAAGCCCTTCGCTATATTTATTTATCGGACTTTACACCGAAGAGTGAACGGGTGATGACGCCATCGAAAGTTGTTTTGCATGTTCTTGTGCTTGGAGATTATTTGCAGAGCAATACCCGGAAGCAAATGCGTCTGCTTGAGCAGGCAGTACCTTTAATGCATGTAGAATTGACTATTACGGTCAAACCCCATCCTAATTGTCCGATAGTGCCGGAAGATTATCCGCATCTGAGGATGAATGTGACAATGGCTCCAATATGGACACTTGTTGCAGCTTGTGACGTTGCCTATACCAGTAATGCGACTTCAGCCGCAGTAGATGCCTATTGTATGTCGGTGCCGGTTGTTTCCGTTCTTGACTCTGATGACCTCAATCAAAATCCTCTGCGCGGGCGAAAAGGCGTTTTTTTTGCCGGATCTCCAAAAGAGCTGGCTGATGTGTTGATTTCGGCTTCTTCCTCTTCAATTTCCAATGATGGTAAGAGTCTATTCTTTACGCTTGATCCAGGGTTGCCTCGATGGCGAACATTGCTGCTGAATTCCCCCACTTTATGCTGACACGTCATCATAATTGAATGCTGCGAAAAGATGGCAATCGATTATAAATACAAATGTCTCGTAACTTATTGTCTTATTATGAGCTGAGTATTGTTAATATTTTCAACAACCCGACACAAGTGCTATGAGCTCAAAAAAAGTTATTCTTATAACCGGAGGTACGGGTCTGTTGGGTAAGGGTATGGAAGAAACTATGCCTGAGAATTGCGATATTATCAGCATCCATCTGCATCCCTGTAAAATGAATGACTCCAACGTCAAACATCTGGTTTTGGATATCAGGGACAAAAGTGCAGTAGAACAACTATTCATAAAATATCGATTCGATGCGGTCATCCATGCCGCCGGTATCGCCAGCGTTGATTATGTAAAAAATAACTATGCAGAATCCCTTGAATCGAATATTGTTGGTACTCTGAACATTTCGTCTATGTGTCGGAAAGGCGGAGCCTACTTGATTTATATCTCTTCCAATGCCGTTTTCGACGGACTTTCAGCTCCGTATGATGAAACCAGCAAACCTAATCCCGTCAATGAATATGGGGAAATCAAGCTGGAGTGTGAGCGCCTTATTGAAAAAACGATTCCAGATGCATGTATTATCCGACCTATCCTTATGTATGGCTGGAACCATCTTGCCTGTCGAACCAACCCGGTTACCTGGTTGATTGAAAAACTGAAAACAGGTCAGAAGGTCAATGTGGTAGATGATGTTTGGGAAAATCCACTCTACAATCAGCAGTGTGGAGAAGCTATTTGGAAGGCGATTGAAATGAGGCCCGGCGGTAAAGTCCATTTGGCAGGTGCGGACGTTTTGAATCGATTTCAGTTGGCACTTCTTACGGCGGAAGTGTTTGGGCTGGACAGAGGACTTATTACCGCGGTAAAGAGCACTTGTTTTCCTGATTTGGCACCACGTCCACCAAATACCTCCTTCTCTACGCATAAAATGCAAGAGCTGTTGGGAGTCAAACCAGTAAGTGTTCGAGCCGGTCTTGAGGATATGCACATGCGTGAGGTGATAGTATGATTCAAGAGCCATTGATATCAGTTGTCATCCCGGCTTTCAATGCCGAAAAGTTTATTGTGAAAACTTTGGACACGGTTTTGGCTCAGACCTATCGGAACTATGAGCTTATCGTGGTGGATGATGGATCAAACGATAAAACTGCGGAAGTTGTCACGGAATATCTTGAAAAGCATGATTTGCGTGGTCAGTGTATTCGCCAGCAAAACAAGAAGATTGCAGCGGCAAGAAATACAGGCATCCGGGCCGCATCAGGATCCTGGATTGCCCTGCTTGATCACGATGATCTCTGGTTCCCGCAAAAACTGGATGAAGTCATTAAAGAACTTTATTTGCGCCCCGATGTCGATCTTATATGTCATAATGAAATCGTTACTCAAGACGGGAAAATTCAGCGAACGTCAAAAAATGGACCAAGCTCAGAAAATATGTATGAAAGCCTTCTTTTTCGTGGGAATTGTCTTTCCCCTTCTGCCACAATTTTCAAAAAAGAAGTAGCCTTGAATTGTGGAGGTTTTAGCGAAAACCTGGATTATAATACAGTTGAGGATTATGACTTCTGGATGAGGGCAAGTCGCATAGCGAAATTCCACTTCTTTGATAAAGTTCTCGGTGAATACGTTCTCGTGGAAACCGCAGCTTCGCGCAATATTGTATATCATCACAAAAACCTGGAGATCATGTTGACCTGTCATCTTGCAGAGCATCTGAGTGGTGCTCATGGATTCATGGGTAAAAGGATGGCAAACAAACGGCTCGCAAGTATTTATCGATCAGCCTTGACACAGCTCATACACAAGAATGAGTTGCCTGATGAGCGACATGCTGCAGCTTTGAAAATGATCCAGACCTATCCATGGGATCCGAAAAATATTGTTCGTTTTAGTCAGTGGCTGATTAACGCCTGAGAGGAATAAATGCCAGTACTGAATATTCCGGGGTAATCCCATATGGACGTGCCTCCGTCTAAAAAGCCACCAGGTTATGGAAAAAATCCTTTTGCTGCGTCAATCCTGTTAACTTTACCTGCAAAGAGTAAAGATTTCCTGCCAGTTAAGTTGGGTTTCAAAATTCTCCAATTTGCCTTATTACTTACATTTTTTTCATGCATTCGCAATTACCTGCACTTATAAATAAATTTACAGTTGACAGTGATGGAATATATTGTCAGGTGTTATCGGATATCTCTTCATCCCAATCTGTCGAAAAATCACTCCGTGAACGTATAGCAGCCGATAGTTATGACAATTATCTGCAGGTAATCAGTAACAGCCATTCGATACCGGTTATGGATTGTGAGGTTGATCGGTTTCTTCTGAACATGCCTCATGGTGCGCTGATTTTGGATATTGGCGGTTGCTGGGGTTGGCATTGGCGCCATCTTGCCAGGAAACGTCCTGATGTTGGTGTTGTGATTATGGACTTCGTGCGTTCAAATTTAATCCATGCCAAAAACGTTTTGGGTGATCTTGTAGGGCGTCAAGTGGTATTGATTCATGCAGATGCGACTGCATTACCATTTGTGATTGATGATGGATTTTCCGGTTTTGACGGAATATGGACTGTTCAGACATTTCAGCATATTCCTGATTATAACAAAGCGCTGCGGGAGGCGTACCGGGTTCTTAAACCGCATTCCGGTTTGTTTGCCAACTATTCACTGAATGTTCAGCCACCTGTTCGCTGGCTCTATCGTTTGTTCGGGAGAAATTACATTACGAAAGGAGATGTGCCGGGGGCTTTTTGGCTGGCAAGAGCATCGGAGGAACAGAAAATGTTCATTGAAGAGGTTTTTGGCAGTAAGGTTTCTGAACGATGGAGCGAAATACTTTTCACTCCTGAACTGCACTTTCTGTTTCCCGGCCGAGCAGGAAGCAGGCTTGGTCAACTCGACTCCCTTTTGTCAAATAATTTCGGATTTTTAAGGTGTTTAGCCCGTCAGCACTCATTTCATTGCAGAAAACAGTGATTATTTTCATGATCCAAGCCTATGGCAATTTGTCCTGATACGTTACTGGGGGAAGAATTTTTCAGTGCTTTGCCGTGAAGGTGCGCATTCCACTTTAGAGCATAACAGTTGAAATGGCGCCATTAAATCTTGATACAGCATCTGTTTTTCCGTTTGATCTTCACAGATATGCTTTAAAAGTGCGCTATTACCGTCTTGCGCGTCATGCACTTCATGAGGTTTTTACCTGCATGCAGATACTGCCGGGTGATCGTGTGCTGCTGCCGGCATTTATATGCAGAGATTTGCTTGCTCCGATACATGCGGCAGGCGCAGTTCCGGTTTTTTATGAAGTTGACAGGGATTTGAGGCCTTTAGAGCTGCCTGTTTCTGGTCGTGTAAGGGCAGTTCTGGCGGTTAATTATTTCGGATTTCCACAGGATCTTCTTGTGTTTCGCCGCTACTGTGCCAAGTATGGTGCTGTTCTAATTGAAGACAATGCACACGGTTTATTAAGTTGCGATGCCGCAGGGCGACTTTTGGGGGAAAGAGGGGATTTCGGCATCTTTTCAATTCGTAAAACATTTCTATTGCCTGATGGTGCCATGCTTATGGCCAACACTCAGGAGTGGCAGTCCTGCTTGAGTGAACAGTTGCCTTTTTCTCGGGAATCTTTACCTCTGTCATTTTGGCTTAACTACGGCCTCTCAAGGATAGAGCGGAACACAGGGATAGCTTTCCATGCTCTCGGTCAGGAGCTGATACGTAAATTCCGGTACTTGAGGACAGGCTATCCCATAGCAACATCTCAAAGCGCAGATGAATTTGAGCTGCCGTTGTTGCCTGCTCCGCATCATGTTTCTATGTCAATGTTTGCAAAACAGGATTTTGCCGGAGAGATTGGGCGGCGCCGCAGGCTCTATGGAGAGTTTCATAAATTGTTTTCATCGATGCATATTAAACCGCTGTTTAATGAGTTGCCTGAAGGTACGGTGCCTTACTGTTATCCATTTTATGCAGAGGAGAGGGCTGCACAGCAGGTAACAAGAGTTGCCCGTTCACGAGGTTTTGATTGTATTCACTGGCCTGCTCTTCCTGCGGCAGTTGAGTCTGAAGCTCCTCTGCATTACAGAACCTTATGGCTGGTTAATTTTCTATGTTGATGTGGCAGTCATGGACTGGGACAGCAGAGTCCTGGGATCAATCACTATCTTTTGCCGACGACAGTTCAGTGTTTCAGTCCTACGGGTGGGGTGAGTATAAATCTCGCTCAAATTGGATTCCGTTGCGTTATTGCTGTCTGGACAAGATGGGAAATCCTGTGGGTATGGCACAGATGTTAGTAAAGTCTATGTCATTCAGAACTTTTTTTATCTGGGTGCCCGGTGGACTGGTATTTCGTTTTCCCGATAGCAGGGAGTCTGATATTACTGAGCTGGTTCAAAATCTCATTGCTGCTGTTCGCGCAAATTATCCGGTTTCTCTTATTCGCTTTAACAGCCAAACGCCCAATCATTCTCTTCTTTCGTTCGGGGTTAACCGGGTTTGTCTGCGTCCGTACTGTAAAATAAACAGCGGTTATACCGTTCGAATCAAGCTTGACAACTCCATGGCCATGCTGAGGGAGAAGATGACTGCAAAGCATCGTTACTATACCAAAAAAGCTGTAGGAGCAGCCATAAGCTGGAAATTGGGAAGCAGCGATCAGCTTTTGAGGGAGCTTTATGCTCTTCATCAAGAGATGGTTTTAAACAAACAGCTTCCGTCAATCACAACAGCCTTTGAAGAGCTGCAATGCATGCGTGATGCTCTCGGCAGTAAGGTTTTGATTCTTGTGGGGTATATGGATAATAAGCCTGTTACCGGTTGTCTGGTACTTCTTTTTGGCAGTACTGCATTTTATATGGTGGCATCAACTGGCACTCAGGGGCGTGAAGTGAGTGCGGCTTATGCGATGTTTGAGCGCCTTATGCAGGAATTGATAGAACGTGGTATTACTAATTTTGATTTTGGCGGTATTGATCCTGTTCGTCGAGAGGCAGCAGGGGTCAATCACTATAAGTGTGGATTTGGCGGTCAAATTGTAGAGCAACTGGGTGAGTGGGAATCGGCTCCCTCTGAATGGTTCAGAGTAGCGGTTAATCTGGCTATCGGCTTTCGAGGGTCCCATCTATGAGGTGGCAAACTTTAGCCTTGCATGCTTTGGCACAAGGCACAGCCTTGGCTCGCAAGCCGTTTTCACCCCGATGCGGATTACGAATCCTGATGTACCATTCGGTTGGCTCTTTTGTGTACGGAGATAAGCTTGGGCTTCATACTATATCTGAAAAGCTTTTTCGCCAGCATCTGGATGTGCTTTCCCGCATGCGGACAGTTCCGCTACTGCCATTACTGGTTCCGGAGGTTGAATTAAGCGTTGCCATCACGTTTGACGATGGATATGCCGATAATCTGCATATAGCCGCTCCTCGACTTGCCGAGAGAGGCATTCCTTTTACCGTTTTTGTTACAAGTGATTTTATCCGTCGTCATGAGCGTGGTTTTTTATCATCTGATGAGTTGAAACAATTAGCGCAGCAACCAGGTGCTAGCATTGGAGCTCATGGATGTTCTCACTGTCACCTGACAAGGTGCTCCGATAGTCAACTGCGTGCAGAGTTGCGTGACAGCAGGCACTATCTGGAGGATCTGATTGGTCGATCAGTTACAACTTTGGCCTATCCACACGGTTTTTCGGACAGAAGAGTCAGGGATGCGGCCTTGTCTGCAGGCTATCAGCTCGGTGTCTGTAGCCGTTTTGATATCAACCAGCGTTCACGTGATCCGTTGATGTTGAACCGCTGTGTAATTGTGTGTGATGATACACCTGACATTTTGCGGCAAAAGCTATCGGGTGCTTGGGATTGGTATCGATGGCGGAGTGTAGATCCGCTCTCTGTAGCATTTTCTGCGGTATGATTTTTCTTTAAAATAATATAATGGTTGTTGTTTTTGACGCCGCCGAATAAACCATTCTCCATGAAAAACAAGAATGTTGTCATTATCTCGTCCATAGATTGGTCGACGCACTGGCAGATGCATCATCAGTTGGCGACTTCGATAGTTGATACTGGCAACCGGGTGCTTTTTGTTGAAAATACCGGTGCACGTGCTCCAAGGCTTGCTGATATTGGCAGGATGCGTGAGAGAATAGTCAACTGGGTAAAAAGTGTTCGTGGATTTCGGGAGGTGCAGCCCGGTTTGACGGTATTCTCTCCTTTGTTTCTGCCTTTTCCATACTCTCGCGTTGCGGGTGCCATCAATAGATTTATCCTCTCCAGATCGGTCAAGCAGTGGATTCGGTCAGCGCATTTTCACAATCCGGTTATCTTTACTTTTTTGCCAACTCCGCTTGCACAGGCTCTGATTAAAGATGTTGACTCTGCATTGGTTGTGTATTACTGTGTGGATAATATGTCGGGCTCTTCACCTGATGTGCAGCAATTGGTACCTTGGGAGAATATTCTTTTTCGAGAGGCTGATCTGGTTTTTGTTACATCTGAAGCTATTCGCGAGAGAGCAGAGAAGCATGCTGAGCATGTCTATTCATTTCCAAGCGGGGTCGATTTTTCAAAGTTTGCTGCAGCTTTGGAGCACGCATTCATTCCGGATGATCTTGCCGAGCTTCCGAGGCCGATTATTGGCTATGTTGGAGCCTTGAGCGGAGTTCTTGATCAGAATCTGCTGCTTGAAATGGCATCAAAGATTCCTAATGCAACATTAGCACTGGTGGGCCCTTCGTTTGCCGATATGCGCGCGCTTAAATCGGCTCCTAATATTAAATTACTTGGCGCAAGAGACCATAACGAGATTCCTGCCTATCTGAAGGGTTTTGATGTCGCACTCATTCCATATCTCAAGACACCTTTCACTGACAGTGTCTACTCATGCAAATTGAATGAGTATCTCGCAATCGGCGTGCCGGTTGTTTCAACAAACTTGCGTGAAGTGCGAGCCTTCAGTGCCAGATATCCCGATACGGTTGCCATAGGGCAGGACACATCCGATTTTATCGTTAAAGTCAAACAGGCACTTGATGATCCGTCTATCCGGTCACAAAGTCTCACTGAAAGACGTATTGGGGTGGCAAAGGAAAATACTTGGGAAAAGCGATTTGAGGGAATTGTTGAGGTTATAGACCGGCATCTTTATCTCAAGTCACAGAACGAGGTTTCATGGAAAGAGAGTCTGACCAAATACTACAGACGCTCTTTTATCCGCATGGTCAGAACAATCGCGATTATTTGTGCATTTTATTTGCTCGTTTTCAATACCCCGTTATTCTGGTTTATCGGAGATCAGTTGGTAGTTCGTCATCTCCCTCGAAAGGTTGATGCCATTGTTGTTTTCAGCGGTAATGGCGAAACCACATACCGAAATGACAGTTATCAGCGCAGGGCACTTGACGCGGTTCGATTCTACAAACAAGGTTATGCCCCCTCTATTTTTCTCTCATCAGGCCGAAATCAGAACATTTCAGAAGTTGAGGTTATCAAACTATATTTAGAAGACAAAGGTGTTGCAACATCAGCCATTCATATTCTTTATAAATTCCCAAGCAGTACCAGCGAGAATGTGCAGATGGTAACTCAGCAGTTAAGGCATGAGGGTGACCACTCTATCCTCTTTTTGACCTCCCCATACCACGGTCGCCGTGCGCTCTGGACATGGAGAAAACAAGCTCCTGATATTGTTGTGCTCACTCCTGCGGTTGTGGATACTCCATCAGTCGATCCAAAGTGGACCGCCAGTGTTGATCAGATTCGTATTATTACCTATGAATATGCAGCGATTGCATACAATTGGATGCAGGGTCGATTGTGAAATAACTATTTGAAGTTATGAAGATTAAGCATCTCGTTTCTCTGGTGATTCCTGTTTATTCAGGACAAAAAACGCTTCCAAAGCTTTTGAAGGAAATTTTGCCGCTGACTTATGAACAGACAACACCAAACGGTAATCAGTTTATCGTTTGTGAGGTGTTGCTTGTTCATGATTGCGGTCCGGATTCATCTGATAAAATCATTGAACATCTTCGTGACGAATACAAATTTATCCGTCCTGTCTGGCTGTCTCGGAACTTTGGCCAGCATGCCGCCACTTTGGCAGGAATGGCAAGTGCATCAGGTGACTGGATAGTTACAATGGATGAAGATGGACAGCAATCACCGGCAGATATTTGTCACATGCTTGACAAGGCAGTGGATGCTTCACTTCAGGTGGTATATGCAAAATCGATAACCCCCCCGCCTCATGGTTGGCTTCGTAACATACTCAGCAGAACCGCCAAAGGGATAGCTCTAAAGCTACTTGATAGCTCAAATGCAGTTCAATTCAACAGTTTCCGTTTAATTGACGGGGAGGTAGGAAGAATTTTAGCGGCTTACTGTGGCAGTGGGATTTATCTGGATGTGGCGCTTTCATGGATAGCCGGACGCATCGGGTATTGTCCTGTTGTGTTGCGAAATGAGATGGATCGACCGTCCGGATATTCCTATATGAAACTACTTGCTCATTTTTGGCACATGATCATTGCTTTAGGGACTCGCCCATTAAGATTTGTTACGATCATGGGTTTGTTTTCAGTCGCTATTGCTGCATCTCTTGCCGGATATGTGATATTTTTGAAAATGTTTGGTGATATATCTATTCAAGGCTGGACCTCACTCATTATTACAATAGCATTTTTTTCCGGTTGCATCCTGACTGCACTCGGGGTAATAGCCGAGTACCTTGCCTTGAACCTGACCATTGCGATGGGGAAGCCGTTATATATGGTAAGTACTAAACCAACTCGTTCCGGAACTGTCATATGAGCCGAGTGTGGGTTGTAGGAAGTCATGGTCTTTTAGGTCAGGCATTGTTTAGGATTCTTTTTAGTTATGGCAACGAATTATTTGATCCGGTTGAGCGATTTAGCTGGTGTGATGAGCATATCCTTTCATATCAAATTGTTTCTTCAGTTAAAGCATTTTCTTCCTTTGTTGCTGATTCAGACAGATGGGAAATTTATTGGGCTGCCGGAATAGGATCTATGAACAGCTCAGCGTCTGAACTCGATACGGAAACTCAAGCGCTTGAGCTGTTACTTCATCAGATCGAATCAGATGAACATTTGAGTCAAAAAAAAGGTGCTATTGCTTTTACCAGCTCTGCCGGTTCGATATACTCAGCATCTAATGATTTTATTATCACTGAGAAGAGTGATGTTGCTTTTACGACAGACTATGCAAAAGTCAAGATTATTCAGGAGCAGATAATTACCGAATTCACCTATAGAAATCAGAACGTTACCTCATTATTGGCTCGTATTTCAACACTTTATGGGACTAATCAGTCAGTTAACAAGCGTCAGGGTCTTTTAACGCATATGGCGAGGTGTATCCTTAAAAAGCAGCCCATTCAGATTTATGTGCCGTTAGATACTATTCGGGACTATATAGCGGTTGATGATGCCGCGAAGATAATGATCCATGCGTTGAGAGCAATAAAAACCCCGGAGCCTTGTGTTAAAATCATCGCTTCCGAACATCCGACAACGGTTGCAAATATTATTTCTTATTTCAAGAGTATTACTCGGCGTTCACCCCAAATTATTAACATGTCATCAAGATTAAGCAATTTTTATCCTCGACGCATGTGTTTTAGATCGATAGTATTTCCTGAGTTTAATCGATTCATCACAACAAATCTTTTCGTTGGTATTTCACAAATATTGACTTCTGAGATGGTTGCTGTTAAAAACTGTAAAAGTTGAGTTGGATGTGTTTTGCATCAAATAGCAATTATAATAGATAAAATGTTGCGATATGGTTCAGTTTGATCACTATGCTGATGACTATAAAACATTACTTGATAATTCATTGTCCCTGGTTGGCGGTTTTGATGAATACTATCTGCATAGAAAAGTCGATATCGTAAGAAATGTTATTGGGTCGAAAAAGATCAAATCAATATTGGATTTTGGCTGTGGTCTCGGTGATACTTCATTAATGCTTAGGGATTCATTTCCTCATGCCAGGATTGTTGGTGTTGATATTTCCGAAATATCTATTGAACATGCCCGTACAAACAATAAGGATATTGATTTTTATTGCTTGGCTGATCAGAAATTTATTGCTTCGTATGCAGGTTATTTTGATTTGATTTACGTTGCTAATGTTTTCCATCATATTCCCTGTCATGAACGACAAACCATTACGGGTCTGTTAAATAAATTGATGTCTGTTAGTGGGCAGATATGTGTTTTTGAACACAATCCATATAATCCGTTAACAAATTTGGTTGTATCTCGTTGTGAATTTGATCAGGATGCAATTCTTCTCTTTTCTCGGGATTCACGAATGCTGTTGGAATATTCAGGTTTTCAAGTTGAAAGAACAGTATATTTTCTTTTCTTTCCATATATGTTTAGAAAACTTTCAAAAATTGAGGCTTTTTTGAGCTGGTTGCCGCTTGGAGCTCAATACTGTGTTGTGGCATCCTTAAAATGATGATATTTCTGTAATGCAGCAAAGCTGTTTAAAAAACTAGCATAATACATGAAAATCCCAGAGGCTTACTCAATATGTCCAATATGTCAATCTCAATCTCATCCATGGGTTAGGATGAGTAATGCCGCGTTAAATAAATGTGATAAATGTTGTCATTATTTTACTGATATTACTTCTGTTTCAAAGAAAGAGACTTATAACAGTGACTATTATCTGAATACACATAGAAACTGGTTTAATAATCCTAACTACAAATTGTTTTCACTGTTAGGTGGATTGATAAAGCAGAAAAAAGCTAAATCAATTTTGGATGTAGGATGCGGCGACGGCGCATTGTTGACGTATTTTAAGGGAGTATTAGATGAAGCGGAATTACATGGAATCGATCTTTCTCCTACATTTGTTCATGATGCGGGTTTTACTTTTTGGCAAGGTGATTTCCTTGCTTATGACTTCAAGAAAAATTTTGACGTTGTTATTTCTCTGGCTGTTATTGAACATATAAGTGACGTGAACGCCTATGTGCATAGAATACATAAATTGTTAAACAGCAATGGTTTTGCTTGTTTGATGACAGTAAACAGCAGTGGAATGCTGTATAAACTGGCATCTATACTAAGATTGTTAGGGTTTCATTCTGCTTTTAATCGATTATATGATCCTCATCACCTGAACCACTTCAGTCAAAAAAGTCTTTACAGGTTGTTAACAAAAGATGGCTTGTTTCGAGTTGAAAATATTATCAATCATAATGCGCCTTTGGCAGCCATAGATATTCCTGCAAAAAATAGTTTAATTAGATTGGTGATGAGGCTTGGTGTTGGTGCTGTATTTTTTATGGGAAAAATAACCAGGAAAACATACCTCCAGACATTCGTTGTTTCAAGAGTTAGTTGAATTTTTACGATTTATTGATGTGGTTGCTGATATGACCCTATATTAATAAATAATAATTGTTTCTTGAGATTGATATGGATTACGTTCGTTTTAAATGGACTTTTAAAAGTAATATTGTTCTGTGTTGTTTTATATTTATTCTGTATTACCTCTTATTTAATACAGGCTTGCATGGCGATGACTACAGTGAAATAGCCGGGTGGAGATTTCATGGACTGCCATCATTTTTAATGCCGGGAGGAGTGGCATTAACTATTTTAGGCTCACATTATTGTTTTTGGTGGGCATATCCTTTTCTTGGTTATGATCATCAATGGGTATATGACTTGGTAAAGGTGGTGGCACATATTCTCAGTTTACTATGTGTCTATAGGTTTGCCATTGATTACCTTCCCCGCGACAGGGCTATAATGATGTCTTCATTATTTGTTCTGTATCCTCTTCATGATACGACCATGTACTGGTATATGACGGTTCCGTATGTGTTCTTTCCTGCGGTTATGATGTACGCTCATTCATTGTTCAGGCATAATCATCTATTTCCGGGGTTTATACTTGCCTTTTTCGGTGCTTTTGGCGGCTATTTCTCGCCACCTTATGTGTTCGGACTGACAGCTATTTTCATTTATGAGCGAAAATTCCGGGAGGCAGTGCTTTTTGCTTTTCCTGGCATAATTTATATTGTCTATTATTTCTTTATAAAGTATGCTTTTTCAGGTATAGAGAAGCGTATCAATTCGAGTTTGACGATAGCTGATTATATCAGACAGCTTCTCTTACAGCCCCTCAGTTTTATTGATGCCGCTTTCGGACCTTCTTATTGGTTAAAAGTTTATTATTCAATTGGATCGATTACCCTTTTATCAGGTTTGATCGTCCTGGTTATTGTTGTTTTTCTACTGATCAGGGTCCCTTTGTTTTCTAAACAACCGGATGTACCTAAATCCCTCTTTATCGGCCTTTTTATTACACTTGTTTTTTCATTTGCAATGTTTGCCCTTACAGGACTATATCACCATTCAGCTTTCAATTTGGGCAATAGAACTACAGTATACGGCTCGCTGCTTATCGCTCTTATAATTGCAATACTTCCATTCAACAGGAAAACAGTAGTTGTATTGGCATTGATTTTCATTATTCCCCTGTTTGGTCTTTCTGATCATTGGAAGTCATGGAATGTTCATCAAAAACAGATCATTGAGAATATCCATACCAATGCATCACTCAAGGCATTGGAGCCTGAAAGCACACTTCTTGTCACTGGTAATATTTACAGCAGGCTGGGCCCGTTTTCGCATATTGAGTTTTTCAGTATGCCATGGGTGGTCAATTCTATTTTTCATGATTGGGTAAAAAACAAGAGTATTGTTGCTTTAGCCCCCTACATTGAGCTTGATAACAACTCTTTGGTGGATCCTAAATTTGGCGGCAGATACCCGTTAGGGAGCAAGATCTATGTTTACAACAGTGAGGCAAATACAGTGTCGCCGATAGCATTGGCAGCAGTCCCCCAGTTGCTTGCTTCTCGACCGCGTGAGATTCGCCACTGGGTGCAATTGACAAAAGGTACCTGGATCGAATCGGGTATTGTTGCATTGAGTCCAAGACTTACTTATCTCTTTTTATAAATGTTAATAACTCGAAAAGATATATTCATAGTAGTTGCATTCACTTTTACTATTTACGAATATGAATAAGTTGCAAACATTAGATTATCAGGGTATTCTTGATTTAAATCAAGTCCAACTAAATGCGCGTAATAAATTAAATGAAAGAATACAAAACAAAAAAATCATATTTGAAGATGTATCGTGTTTATGTGGGAGTAATGAATACGATGTAATTAGTTCAATAGATAGGTATGGATTGGAACAGCAAACAGTTATTTGTAAAGATTGTGGATTAATTAGATCAAATCCAAGATATATTCAAGAGGAGTATAAGCTTTTTTATGAAACTGATGAGTATAGACTGCTATATGAATCTAATAGCATAAAAGAATGTGCTATGGTGAATTTTGATGCAGCAGAAAATCTTAAGGATGGTCAAAATATTATTCAAATAATAAGTAAATTTAAACAGATAGATAACTCTGTAAATATTCTTGAGTTTGGATGCGGGGGAGGATGGAATTTAATTCCTTTTGTTAGAAGGGGGGCAAATTGTATAGGTATAGATTATGGTAAAGAATATACCCAACTTGGACGAGAGTATGGATTAAATATTTTGCAAGGAAGTTTGGAATCTGTTAAAGGGAAGTATGATATAATTATATTATCTCACGTATTAGAACATTTCCTAGACCCGATTTCTGATTTAAAAGAAATAAAGTCGCATTTGTGTGAAAATGGATTATTGTATATTTCAGTTCCTAATATAACAAATTTGAGCTTGGCTCAAATTCAATCAGCGCATACATATTATTTTTGTCCTGATAATCTTCAGTATTATGTGCAAAGCGCGGGTTTCAAAATTATTGATTATGGGAAATCCCAAAATATACATATGTATGGGCTATTTAAAAGAGGAGACATTGCGCCTGACATTAATCTACTTTCTTTATCTAAAAAAAATATGTATAGAGTGATAAAACAGATGAAAGTAATTACATATATAAAGCTTATGTTAAAAAAACTACACTTATTTGAAATTCTAAAGACTATTTTAAAGCGTTAATAATTTCTTCATTATTTTTTACCAAAAATGGTAATATTTCAATTTCAGAACTTGTTTATTGTTTGTGGGATAGAAGTGATGCTGTAAACGCGAAGTCATTCTGAGACTTTTGTTATAATCTCAATGATTTAGTGTAATATTTTATGTGAATTTTCGATGACACGATAAATTGATGAAATAGCAACGGGTTATACAGGTAAATAGAGATAACTGATCAATACTAATAAAATGTGAATTATGGGTCTCTGGAGATTAATACTTGCTTGGTTGGTTATCGCAGTTCATACCCAAGGTTATGAGAAACTTTTTGTTGTGGAAATCGGGACTATTGCAGTAGCAACCTTTTTTTTTATTTCCGGGTTTTTAATGCCCCTCGCATATACTGAGCATTATGAGTCATATGGGTTTATTAACGGAATTAGAAGATTTTATATAAACAGGTTTTTGCGTATATTTCCTCTTTATTGGGTTTCATGTCTTCTTATGACGCCTACTTTCTTTATTGGTGAGAATAGTGTTTTCTCAGGCCACCCCTTGACGGTTGAGTTATTAAATCCTGTCATCTGGCTTCAGAATATTATACTACTGGGGTTGAACCAATCTCAGATGTGGGGGGCATATTATAGAATTAACAACCCTGCATGGACGCTGGATGTGGAGCTCCAGTACTATTTATTGGTACCGGTGATTATATTATTATCAGCTCGCTTTCGGGTGGTGGTGAGTACTTTTTTGATTGTTGCTTTATTTGTCAGTATTTATTTATTCTTTTTTCCTGCAGGTTTGGTTGATATAGACAGGTCTTTTTTGTCTTGGTCATTTTGTTTCATATTAGGATATGCATTTCATAGGTTAGAAAAAATGCAATTATTGTTTAAAACAAAACGGGTTTCAGTTACTGTTTCTGCAATTATTCTTCTTGCCGCCTTTGTGCTTGATAATGAGAAAATTGTGTCATTTCTTTTTATTCTTTCATTCATTTCTTTTTCAGCGTACTTGCTTGTTAAACAGAAAGAATACAAGTTTTCAGGATATGATAAATTTATTGGTGATCTTTCCTATCCTACCTATATACTACATAGCTTTGCTTTGGGAAAAATTAACAGTACCCTTTTTAACACAGGGATATCTGATTATATTTCACGAAAATCTCCTATCGCTGCTTATGGAATTACTTTGTTTCTCAATATAGGTTTATCAACTTTTCTGGCATATTTCTGTTTGATGTCCCTTATCAAACCAATCGAAAGATTTCGAGCCTCCTTCAAGGCAACTGTACCCATCATTCAAGGTGTATAATTATTAAATTAGTTTGAGCTACTTTTTTATTCTCAATACGGCCGGTTTAAATCTCTATGGGTCATATTCCCCGATGCTTGCGGCGGGGTTCTTTATTTGATAATAACGTGATAAAATCGAAAATTCTCATCACAGCCAACACCACATGGAACCTGGTGAATTTTCGCAGTGGGTTGATTTCGAAGCTTATTGAAAGTGGTTTTGACGTTATAGCCGTCGCCCCGGAGGATGGGTATCGTGAACGCCTTGAGCGTCTCGGCTGCCGTTATGTTCCTCTTGCCATGGATAATAAGGGGACACATCCGGTTCGCGATTTTCAACTCATGCTCGGTTTTCTGAAGGTTTTTCTTCGTGAAAGGCCCGATGCCATTCTCGCCTACACGGTCAAGCCAAATGTCTATGCTTCGCTTGCTGCGCAAATTGCTGGAGTACCGGTTATCAACAACATTTCCGGCTTGGGCACGGCCTTTATCCGGGGTAGCTGGATGGCGGCTTTGGTTAGTTTGCTCTATCGTGTTGGATTGAGCCGCTCAAAGCGTGTGTTTTTTCAGAATGATGATGACCGCACTCTTTTTCTTGAAAAAGGGCTTGTAAAAAAAGCACAGACAGACCTTCTGCCTGGATCGGGAATTGATCTGGCCCATTTTGATTCGATGAAGTATGCTCCTGCCGGCAGAAGCAGTAGTGATCTCCTGTTTCTTATGGTTGCCCGGCTTCTTTGGGATAAAGGTGTTCGAGAATATGTAGAGGCGGCCAGAATTGTCAAAAAGCACTATCCTGAAACCCGGTTCCAGTTGCTCGGATTTCTTGATGTGCAGAATCAGACAGCGGTTCCCCGTGAAGATGTAGAGGCTTGGGTGCAAGAGGGCATCATTGAGTATCTCGGTACGTCGGATGATGTCAGACCTTTTCTTGCTGCAGCGGACTGTATTGTTCTGCCATCATATCGGGAAGGTACACCCCGCTCTCTGCTTGAGGCTGCTGCGATGGCAAAGCCATTGATAGCAACGGATGTTCCCGGTTGTCGTGAGGTGGTTCAGGACGGGGTTAACGGTTATTTGTGTGAAGTGCGCAATAGTAATGACTTAGCGGATAAAATGATGAAGCTGACTGCATTGCCTTTGGATTTGCGGTTGCAGATGGGTTGTCAGTCGCGCAATATTGCTGAAACACGCTTTGACGAGCAGATTGTGACACGGAAATATTTACAAGTTGTCGATGATGTTACCGGGAGTAAATGTGGTAACAGGAGATGATTGGTAGCCGGTACTCCCGTTATATCTGGTGGTGTATCATTTGAAAAATAGTGTTGTTTAATGCAGGATTATAGAGATAGTATCAATGCTGTGGTGCAGTGTCCGTTTTGTGCCTGCGCGTTGCAGGAAAAGGACGGAGAGTTTCTCTGTTCGGGGTGTCAGAAAAGATATCCGCTCACTGTTGTTATTGCGGATTTTGTTGAGTTGCAGCAGAGAGATGAGATAGCAAAAAAGGCATTGGTTACCTGGGGAGAGAACCTTCATCATGTATCATCTGACGAAGCGGTGCATTCCGGACATTTTTCGCAGTTTGAAGATGCATTTGGTTCCGGTTTTTTCTTTGCTGAAGGTTCAAGGGTACTTGAGATTGGTTGCGGTGCCGGTGAAGATGCAGTTAAGCTCGCAAAATCAAGGAGTGACCTTGAAATTCTGGCGATGGATATAGGTGAAAATGTCAGGACGCTGGCAGAAAGGTTCAGGGCGGTCGTCAATCTGCATTTTATCCGGGGTGATGCCCGGTTACTTCCACTAAAGGCCGCACTTTTTGATTATGTGGTTTCTTTTGGAGTATTTCACCATACGGATGATCCTGAAAAGTGCGTCAAAGAGGTTTTCCGGGTGCTTAAAACGGGCGGGACGGCATTTGTTTATCTCTACAAGAACCATGAGGATGACCTTTTCAAACGGTCAGGCATTATTGCGGAAACCTTGTTGATGCAACTCATCAGATATATGCCCCACAGGATGGCGCAGTTCTTTTGTCATCTTCTCGCCTGGCCCTGCCTTCTGTTTTTTTCCTGGCCTGCATGGATTATGAAGCGCATTCCCCGCCTTTCAAAGCTTGGAAATGCTATGCCTTTGCATTGGGGGACATCACCGCATTCAATTTATGGAGATCTTGAAGACCGTTTGCTTGCACCCGTTAACCATCGGTATTCATATAAGAAATTTTTGCAGTTATTCAGGGATGCAGGTTTTACGGAAATAAAGGTTGTGACCGGTTCAGGAGGCCATTATGCCCGTGCTGCCAAACTCGGATGATTTTCATAAGAAATATTTTTTTGCGGTTGCACTGTCAGTCGGTATTGCGGTATTGTTTCAAGAACAGGAACAGATATTCTGATTCTTTTTTATTATAGGTGTATAGACACGACCTGACTGAATTGTTGTGTGTTAATTTTTGAAATAAAATCATTTCCCCCATTAATTAATGATACCTGTCAAAATTGCTGTTATCGGTCTCGGTTACGTAGGCCTGCCTCTCGCTGTTGAATTTTCGAAAAAGTACCCTGTTATCGGATTTGACATCAAACAGGATCGGGTTGATGAACTGCTTTCAGGCAATGATGCAACGCTCGAAATTACGAGCGATCACCTCAAGAGTGTCCTTTGCGAAGACAATAGTGCTGGTTTTGGACTTACGATTACTTCAAACCCGAATGATCTTGCAGCGGCGAACATCTACATTGTTACTGTTCCGACTCCAACGGATAAAAATAATCGTCCGGTTCTGACTCCGCTTGTTAAAGCCAGCGAGACTATCGGCAGAGTGCTCAAGAAGGGTGATATCGTTATCTATGAATCCACAGTCTACCCTGGAGCCACCGAAGAGGATTGTGTGCCTGTTCTCGAACGCGTCTCAGGCCTAACCTTTAACCGTGACTTTTTTGCCGGGTACTCTCCCGAGCGCATTAATCCTGGCGACAAGGAGCATACTGTTACCAGAATCAAAAAGATTACCTCCGGATCAACACCTGAAGCTGCCAGAAAGGTTGATGATCTTTACCGCTCCATCATAACTGCCGGAACGCACCTTGCCTCATCCATCAAAGTTGCCGAAGCCGCGAAGGTGATTGAAAACTCCCAGCGGGATATCAATATTGCGTTTGTCAATGAACTGGCAATGATATTCAACCGCATGGGGATTGATACCCGTGAGGTTCTTGAGGCGGCAGGTACCAAGTGGAATTTTCTGCCTTTCAAGCCGGGTCTTGTCGGCGGGCATTGCATTGGTGTTGACCCTTATTACCTCGCCCAGAAAGCACAGGAGTACGGCTACCATCCTGAAATCATTCTGGCCGGTCGACGGTTGAATGATAATATGGGGCGTTATGTAGCATCCCAGGTGGTGAAGCTCATGATAGCGCGGGACCTTAAGGTTAAGGGGGCAAAAGTGTTGGTGCTCGGTATCACATTTAAAGAGAACTGCCCTGATATCCGCAACACCAAGGTGGTTGATATTGTCCATGAGCTCAGGCAGTACGGTGTTGAGGTTGACATCTATGACCCTTGGGCAAATCCTCATGAAGTAACGCATGAATATGGGTTAGAGAGTCTTTCCGAGCTAAACGGTAATCATTACGAGGCTATAATACTTGCCGTCGCCCATAATCAATTCAAAGAATTGAATCTTCAAGACTTGGTTTCAAATGACCATTCTGTAATCTACGATGTCAAAGGGATCCTGCCGCCAGATCAGGTTGCCGGTCGCTTATAAGAAGTTGTATTATGGCAGGAAAAGGCTGGTTGTGAAGTAACTTTAGTTACTTCACAACCAGCCTTTTTCATTGTGACGGTATTCATAACGCAGAGTTTTCCCGACCATTCCTAGCCATAATCAATATTTCTAAGCATTGCAACCCTCTTCGACCACTGCACTTCATACCTTCGCTCTACTCCTTCTTTCCCCTAGTCAGCCTGTATCTTTTTTTGCTAGTATAATGCGTAGTTGTTACCTTTGCTATCGTAGGATTTTGGGGGTATAAAAAGTAATTATTGGCTATTAATAACATGATTGATGTTCAGAATTTGCAGTGGTATGCTGTCTATGTAAGGTCGCGTCATGAAAAAAAAGTGCATCAGATGTTGCTTGAACGCGATCTTTCAAGTTTTCTTCCCTTGCTTGAAACATGGAAGCAGTGGAGCGATAGAAAAAAGAAGGTGAGCGATCCGTTGTTCAGGGGATATGTGTTTGTCAATATTGACCTTCGCCAGGATAATATTAAAGTCCTTGATACTGAAGGGGTGGTGAAGTTTATCGGGATTGGGAAACATCCTTCTGTTATTGCTGAAAAAGACATTGAGTGGCTGAGAAAGCTGGTCAGGGAACCTGATGCGATAAATGGCGTTGTCGTCTCTCTTCCTGCCGGGCAGAGGGTCAGGGTGCTTGCCGGGCCGTTTAAGGATATGGAAGGTATCGTTGTAAGACAGGGCAGAGAGACAAGAATGGTGGTTTATTTCGATAGTATTATGCAGGGTGTGGAGATCAGTATTTATCCTGATTTGCTTATGCCGATTTCCAGTGTGGCAAAGTCTGGTTTAGGCAATTCATCAGAGCACGGCACTATTGAAACAGTCGAAAAGCATTTTCTTCGACTGTAGTATCCTTGGAAAGGGAGTGAAGTGATATAAAACCTCAAAGGAGATTTTTTTGCAGCAAAAGGAGCATTCATCGATTCGCGATATTTTCAGTCTGCCGGTGATTGTGGCAGCTCTGGGTTACTTTGTCGATATTTATGACCTGGTGCTCTTCAGTATCGTCAGGGTGCCGAGTCTGAAATCCTTCGGGCTTTCAGGGAAGGAGCTGATCGATTACGGGGTTTTCCTGCTCAATATGCAGATGATCGGCATGCTGGTCGGGGGAGTCCTCTGGGGATGGCTTGGCGATAAAAAAGGTCGTCTGAAAATTATGTTTGCCTCGATTCTTCTCTATTCCCTTGCCAATATTGCCAATGGTTTTGTCTCATCACTTCCTGCTTATGCCGTTTTGCGGTTTATTGCCGGGGTTGGTCTTGCCGGGGAACTCGGGGCGGGTATTACCCTTGTGTCGGAGGTGCTGCACACAAGGATAAGAGGATACGGTACAATGCTGGTTGCCTCGATCGGGGTTTCAGGGGCTATTCTGGCTAACGTTGTGGCTAATGCTTATGAGTGGCATAGTGCGTTTTTTATCGGAGGCGGTCTTGGATTCCTCCTTCTTGCCGCACGGGTGAAGGTTGCCGAATCGGGGATGTTTAAGGCGATGGAGGAAAAAACAGGAGTCAGTCGGGGGAATATGCTGGCCTTGTTCACTGATCGCAACAGGTTTTTCCGTTACATAAACTCAATTATGATCGGGGTACCGATCTGGTTCGTGGTTGGGGTCCTGATTACCTTTTCACCTGAATTTGCTACGGAACTTCATATTACCGGACCTGTTACAGCGGGAAACTCGGTTATGTATTGTTATCTAGGGCTTGTGTTTGGTGATCTTTCAAGTGGACTGCTGAGCCAGCTGCTGCAGAGCAGAAAAAAGGTCATTCTTTTGTTCATGCTGCTTTCGGTCGGAGCAGTTGCGCTCTATTTTCTGCAGGGGCAGAGCAGCCCGCAATTCTTTTACCTGATCTGTGCCGCCCTTGGTTTTGCCGGTGGTTACTGGGCTATTTTTGTGACTGTCGCGGCCGAGCAGTTTGGAACCAATCTGCGTGCAACCGTTGCCACAACGGTGCCAAATATAGTTCGTGGAATGGTGGTGCCGATTACTATGCTTTTTCAGTTATGCCGGAGCTTTCTGGGGCTCGAATCAGGTGCATTGCTGGTCGGAGCAATCTGCAGTATAGCTGCGTTCTTTTCGCTTGGAGCCCTTGAAGAGACCTTTCACAAAGACCTTGATTATTACGAAGAATTTATCTGATAGGGCGCTGGGCACGCGCCCTTATGCTTGAGGCAGTTCCATTTTCAGAAACTGTCCGGTATAGGAGTGCGTCATTTCGGCAATCTCTTCGGGAGTGCCTTCTGCAATTATTGTCCCTCCTTCAAAGCCTCCTTCGGGCCCGATATCAATAATCCAGTCGCTGTTTTTTATAATGTCAAGGTTGTGCTCGATGATAATGACACTGTTACCTTTGTCAACGAGTTTGCGGAGAACTTCAAGCAAGTGCTGAATATCCTGAAAGTGTAGTCCGGTGGTAGGTTCGTCGAGAATATAGAGGGTTTTGCCGGTCTGTATTTTGGCAAGTTCCGACGAAAGCTTGATACGTTGTGCTTCGCCGCCTGAAAGCATGGGTGAGGGTTGGCCAAGCTTGAGATAGCCGAGCCCGACACTCTGCATGGTGGAAAGGATGCGGAGGATGCGGGGAAAGTCGGTAAAGAATTCTGCAGCCTCCGTAATAGTCATTTCAAGCACATCGGCAATCGATTTGCCCCGATATTTAACCAGCAGGGTTTCGCGGTTATATCGCTCTCCCTTGCAGTTTTCGCATTGGACATAGACATCAGGCAGAAAGTTCATTTCAATTTTCCGGGTTCCAGCTCCCTGGCACACTTCACACCTGCCGCCTTTGACATTAAAGCTGAACCGTCCTGCTTTGTATCCCCTTATCTGCGCTTCAGGCAGGCGGGTAAAGAAGTCACGGATAAAGGTGAATGCTCCGGTATAGGTAGCCGGATTTGAGCGGGGTGTGCGCCCGATGGGCGATTGGTCAACATTAACGACCTTGTCGATATTGTTGATCCCTTCAATGCTGTCAAATGGATAGGTTACCAGTTTTGAGCGGTAGAAGTGGCGAGCTAGAATCGGGAAAAGTGTTTCGTTGATGATTGTTGATTTGCCTGATCCGCTGACGCCGGTAATGCTGACTAATGACCGCAGGGGAATCGTGATATCAATGTTCTGGAGGTTGTTTCCACGACACCCTTTTAAACGAATGAACTGCTGTTCTTCCGTAGTATTTGTCCCTTCGCCCTTGAAACAGACCTGCAGAACACCGGAAAGGTACTTGGCTGTCAGTGAGTTCGGGTCAAGGGATGTTGCTGGTCCCTGGGCGACGATTTCTCCGCCGTATTCTCCCGCTCCGGGCCCGAGATCGATGATTTCATCAGCCTCAAGCATGGTATCCTTGTCGTGCTCAACAACAAGGACGGTGTTGCCGAGGTCTCTGAGGCGTTTCAGCGAGGTGATAAGCTTCTGGTTGTCGCGCTGGTGGAGCCCGATGCTCGGTTCATCGAGCACATAGAGTACACCGCTGAGTTGTGAGCCGAGCTGGGATGCAAGTCTGATCCGTTGAGCTTCTCCACCCGAAAGAGTTTGTGAACTCCTGTCGAGGGAGAGGTAGCTGAGTCCGACATTGAGCAGAAATTCAATGCGTTTGACAATTTCATGTAATATGGGAGTTGCAACAAGCCTCTCTTTTGCGGAAAGTTTTTCAGGCAGTGCTGAAAAAAAAGCAAGAGCTTCCGGTAAAGGCTGCGCTTCAGATTCGGCTATGTTGAGATCATTCAGTTTGACCAGCAGGCTCTCTTTACGCAGTCTCGCTCCTTTGCATTCAGGACAGGGCTGACGGATCATGTAGCTTTCAGCCCATTCCCGTACCTTTGGCGTACTGGCATTATTCCTGATCTCTTCAACATAGGGAATAGCTCCCTGAAAAGGCTGCGGGTAGAGTGTATCATGGCCTGAGTAGCTGTAGCTGACGTCAAAGGTCCGGCTGCCTGATCCTTTAAGCAGGATAGCCAGCGCAGGCTTTGGAATATCCGCAATCGGAGTGTCAAGGGTAAAGTCGAATTCCCTTGCAATTGCTTTTATCACCTGCCAGAGGTTCCGTTTCCCGGATTTACCGAACGGATCAATGCCTCCTTCGTTGAGTGAAAGTGTCGCATCCGGTACCATCAGTTCGGCTGAAAGCTGCATGAGCTCTCCTAACCCGTTGCATTCAGGGCATGCACCATAGGGAGAGTTGAAGCTGAAGTGGTTTGGCGCGAGCGTATCGACCGGTACGGAGCCATCCGAATAGGCATACTGAGTGCTGAAGGTCAGTTCTTTCAGCTCGCTTTCAACCGGTTCACAGATGACTGATGATTTATGCTCAGACATGCTGATGGCAAGTTTGAGCGCCTTTTTAAGGCGTTCTTCAGAGTCGGGGCCGATAACGATACCATCAACAACCAGTTCAATGGAGTGGCTTTTATAGCGCTCGATCTGCATCTCTTTTTCCATCTCTCTGTACTTTCCGTCAATGCGGACGCGGAGAAACCCTTTGAGCAGAAGTCGTTCGAAAAGTTCGCGGTAATGACCTTTGCGTCCGGTTACGAGAGGTGAAAGTATCTGGATTTTCGTTCCCTCGGGCAGGGCGAGAATGGCATCAGCAATGCTTTCTTCGCTTTGCTTCTGCAGCATGTGTCCAGTGACGGGGTCGTAACGACGGCCTGCTTTGGCATAAAGAAGACGGATAAAATCATGAATTTCTGTGATTGTTCCGACTGTTGAACGCGGCGACCGGTTCGTGCTTTTCTGGTCGATGGAGATGACCGGCGAAAGCCCCTCTATAAAATCGACGTCCGGGCGTTCAATGCTGCCGATATACTGCCGGGCATAAGGTGAAAGTGTTTCCATAAAACGGCGTTGTCCTTCCGCATATATGGTATCAAAGGCAAGGCTTGATTTGCCTGATCCTGAAAGGCCGGTAATGACTACAAATTTGTTGCGTGGAATATCAAGAGAGATATTTTTAAGATTGTGGACTCTTGCTCCCCTGATATTGATATGACTGAATTCCATTTGTTTTTTTTCTCTCTTTCTTTTTGGCAGCTCAGGCAGCAATTCTTTACTGATGCTGTTTAGCTCAACAGTAAGATGAAGGCTATGGTTTCTTTTTTATAAAAAAACTTTGTAAAAAATCTTTCTGATTTATATTTGGTCCATCAGTCCGATGCTTGTGAAGGTCAAAATCGGATGGATACTGATTTGATAGAACAATAACGTAAAACATAAAGCAACATTCAATATGGAAATTATTTACCAGAAGCAAGCCGAAAAAGGTAAACAGTGTCAGGATTGCCAGAGCTTTACTCCAAAGGCTGATAATCCTGCCTCAGGAACTTGTTTTGGCAAGGATGTAGTTGCCGAAGGTGGCTGCATGTTTTTTAAGAAAAAGGAAGCTTGAAAAAAGTCCTGAGCATAAAGCAAAAGAGAAAGGCGGCAATAGCCGCCTTTCTCTTTTGTACCCTGTGAATGTTGGAATCAGTTCAGCCTTTCAGTGCCGCTCTTGCTGCCGCAAGACGTGCGATCGGGACTCTGAACGGGCTGCATGAAACATAATTAAGCCCGATCTCGTGGCAGAACTCAACGGTTGAAGGATCACCGCCGTGCTCGCCGCAGATACCGAGTTTAAGTCCAGGTTTCACTCCTCGACCCTCTTTTGCAGAAATGCTTATCAAGCGTCCCACTCCATCTTTGTCGATCGATTCAAACGGGTTACGTGCAAAGATATCCTGCTGCTGGTAAATTGGCAGGAACTGGCCTGAGTCGTCGCGACTCAT
The DNA here is from genome assembly GCA_005843825.1 of Chlorobium sp. Classification (GTDB taxonomy): domain Bacteria; phylum Bacteroidota; class Chlorobiia; order Chlorobiales; family Chlorobiaceae; genus Chlorobium. The sequence goes on along the minus strand of SZXX01000043.1, from coordinate 33,471 downwards.
ACCGAGTGCCATCTGGGTCAGATCGTTGGTGCCATAGCTGAAGAAGTCAGCAGCGGTGGCAATCTGGTCAGAGGTAATAGCTGCACGTGGTACCTCGATCATCGTCCCTACCAGGTATTTAACCCCGGTCCCTTGTTCGGCAATGACGCTTCGTGCTGTTTTGTGGATGATTTCACTGGTAATTTCAAGCTCCTTGACGGTGCTGATGAGTGGTACCATGATTTCAGGCACGACTTCAAGCCCTTCTTTCTTGAGCCTGCAGGCAGCTTCAATGATTGCCCTTACCTGCATCACCGTTATTTCAGGATGAAGTATACCCAGACGACAGCCGCGGAGACCAAGCATGGGATTGAATTCGTGCAGATCGTTGATAAGTTTTTTTACCTCTTCAAATGATCTGTGCATCTTTCCCGCAAGAGTTTTGATTTCACTGTCGGTGTGCGGCAGGAACTCATGCAGCGGGGGATCAAGCAGTCTGATGGTGACCGGCCGTGAGCCCATGGTTTTGAAAAGCCCGTAGAAGTCTTCACGCTGATAAGGGAGAAGTTTTTCAAGAGCTTTTTTGCGGCCTTCGATATCGTCTGCCAAAATCATTTCACGCATAGCGTCAATACGCTCACCGCCGAAGAACATGTGTTCAGTGCGGCAGAGACCGATGCCTTCAGCACCAAACGTAATGGCGATTTCAGCCTGGTCGGGCTGATCGGCATTAGTGCGGATATTGAGTTTACGGTACTTATCGGCCCATTCCATAAGCTGTTTGTAGATAGGCCATGTCGGCGCATCTTCCGGCTTGAGGGTTTTATCAACAAGTACTTCAATGATTTCAGAGTTTTTAGTAGCCACTTTACCGGCAATAACTTCGCCAGTGCTGCCGTCGATGGAGATGTAATCACCTTCGGAAAGCACCGTGTCGTTGCCGTGAACCCGCATCTCTCCTTTTTGATAGTCGATATTGAGCGCACCGCATCCGACAACGCAGACCTTGCCCATCTGACGGGCCACAAGGGCTGCATGGGAGGTCATCCCCCCGCGTTCGGTAAGTATACCTTCGGAGGCTGCCATGCCTTTGATATCTTCGGGAGAGGTTTCGATGCGGACAAGAATGACGGCTTCTCCGCGTTTCCCGGCCTCATACGCATCTACGGAATTAAAATAGATTTTTCCGGTTGCAGCACCCGGGCCTGCATTAAGGCCTGTTGCGAGGAGTCTGCCTCCTGAAATGGCGGCCTGTTTTTCCTTCAAGTCAAAGATTGGTCTCAGAAGCTGGTTCAGCTGTTCAGGTTCTATGCGTAACAGAGCTTCTTTTTCATCAATGAGCTTTTCGTTATACATGTCATAGGCAATTTTTACCGCAGCCATACCGGTTCGTTTACCAACCCTGCACTGCAGCATGAAAAGCTTGTTGTTCTCTATGGTGAACTCGATGTCCATCATGTCGTGGTAGTGGTGTTCGAGAATCGAACGGATCTCTTCAAGCTGGTTGTAGATGTCGGGGTTTTCTGCTTTGAGCTGTTCGATTTTAAGGGGCGTTCTTGTGCCGGCCACTACATCTTCACCCTGGGCGTTCATAAGAAACTCGCCATAAAAGATATTGTCGCCGGTTGCAGCATCTCGGGTGAATGCTACGCCGGTTCCGCAATCCAGGCCCATGTTACCGAAGACCATGGCCTGAACGTTGCAGGCGGTACCCCAGTAACCGGGAATGTGATTAAGCTTGCGGTAGACGATAGCCCGTTCGTTATTCCAGCTGTTGAACACGGCTCCGATTGCTCCGATGAGCTGTTCTTTGGGGTCTTCAGGGAACGTCCTGCCGGTTTTTTCAAGAATTGCAGCTTTGTATTTGGCGACAATGTCCTGGAGGTCTTCAACCTCGAATTCAGTGTCGAGCGTTATGCCAAGTTCGTGTTTTTTTGTCTCAAGTATTTTTTCGAAGGGATCAATCTGTTTTTTATCGGTCGGTTTGAGGTCAAGTACGACATCGCCATACATCTGCACAAAACGGCGGTAGCAGTCCCAGGCGAATCGGGGGTTTCCAGATTTCCGGGCAAGGCCTGCAACAGTTTTTTCATTCAAACCAAGATTGAGAATAGTATCCATCATGCCAGGCATTGAGGCCCTGGCCCCTGAACGGACTGAGACAAGCAAAGGGTTTTCGGGATCGCCAAACTTTTTCCCTAATGTCTCTTCAATTTTGCTGAGTGCGTTCGGGATATCCTGTTCGAAAAGATTTTTGGGGTAGTTTTTCTGATTGTCGTAGTAGTGGGTGCATACTTCTGTTGAAATGGTGAATCCTGGAGGAACCGGCAGGCCGATGTTTGCCATTTCGGCAAGGTTGGCACCTTTACCCCCAAGAAGGTTTTTCATGGACGCATCACCTTCAGAAGACCCTCCTGAGAAACTGTAAATGTACTGTTTGCGGGAAGCCTTTTCGTTTGGAATCTCAGATTTTGACATGATGGTAAGCAGTAATTATTTTACTTTGCAAAATAAAAAACATGAGCAGGCGGCGAAAAAACAGGTAGAGTTTACTACTTTTATTCGAAACGAAATTTAATAAAAAATCCGGCTGTAAAAACTACCTGAAAGGATATTTCATACTGATTAATAATGGGTATTGAGCCTGCAGTCATTCTTATGCAAGTTGTGCGTCTAGCTGTGCCCTATACGCTTACTTCCGTCGGGGCAACCTTTTCGGAACGTGGGGGTGTTGTTAACCTTGCCCTTGAGGGTATGATTCTTATGGGCGCTTTCGGTGCGGCGTATGGTCAGTACCAGACAGGATCAGCGATGCTTGGGATTTTGCTGGCTCTTCTCTGTGGTCTTTGTGTCGCCTTGATTTTTGCTTTTATTACAGTCACCCTTAAGGCCGATCAGATTGTCGCAGGAATTGCCATCAATATATTCATCATGGGAGTTACCCGTTTCGGTCTTAGCCTCCTGTTTGGAAGTTCAATGAACTCGGAACGTATAGCAGGGATAGACGTTCCTTTTCTTTTCCTGGATCCTTTCTTTTGTCTGGCTGTTATTTCAGTTGTTGCCGGTCAGTTACTGCTATTTAAAACGCCTTACGGGCTGAGGCTTCGGGCAACAGGTGAAAGTGCTGAAACCGCCGACAGTGCCGGGATCAATATTGATCGAATGCGGTATTCCGGTGTGCTGATATCGGGAGCACTGGCCGCACTTGCAGGAGCTTTTCTTGTTTTTCAGCAGCATACCTTTACGGATAATATGTCTGCCGGTCGGGGTTATATAGCACTTGCTGCTATGATTATAGGAAAGTGGACTCCAGCGGGAGCCGCTCTTGCGAGTATCATGTTTGCCGCTACCGAGTCTTTGGAAATATGGCTCCAGACAGGACTGATTCCTTCCCAGCTGGTGCAGTCATTGCCCTATATCATTACACTTTTTGTGCTCGCGGGCTTTGTCGGAAGGGCTTCCGCCCCGAGGGATGCAGGTATTCCGTTTGAAAAAAATCGCAAGTCAGAGTAACCCGATTATATCGGCAACCAGCTTTTCGATGCCTTTGGCGACTTCTCCTATTGTTGGTCCAAGCATATAGGCCGGTGTGCTGACGATTTTACCTTTTTTGCTGATAACGGTGTTCCATACGGGGCTTTCGATGTGCCGGGCCCCCATTGTTTCAATGTCTGCCGCTGTTTCCAAGTCGTTGCCGATTGTCAGTTCTATATGTTCATTGCCGAGTACTTTTGCAGCTATAGCGGGAGAGATGCATATAAAACCAAGTGGTTTTCCGGCATGATAGAACGATTGCAACGCCATCACGACCTCTTCATTGACATCGCATTCGGAAGCTTTGAACTCATAATTGCTCAGATTTTTGGCTACACCGTATCCCCCGGGCATGATAAGTGCATCGAGCATAAGGCTGTTGATCTCTTTGAGATTATGGATAGAACCCCTGGAAATTCTTGCCGATTCGACAAGGACATTGCGTGATTCATTGGTCATTTCCTGGTCGGTGTAATGATTGATAACATTGTGCTGCAGAATGTCTGGCGCAAGACAAACAGCTTCCGCACCGGCTTTGTCGAGTGCAAGGAGGGTCAGAACGGCTTCATGGATTTCCGACCCGTCAAGAAAGCCGCATCCGGCAAGAAGGACACCGATTTTTTTCATATTTTTTGTCAGTAGACCCATGGAATGAATTTATTAACGTGACGGGCATAGTCGGTATACTCTGGATGGAGTTCGGTCAGCCAGCTCTCCTCAAGAGAAGCTTTGTAACTGAAAAACAGAAAGCCTGCAGCAGTTAAGAGAAAATGGGAAACGCTCATCTGGAAAACTGTCCATCCAAAAGCGGCAAAAAGTTGACTGCTGTAAAGAGGGTGACGCACCAGGGCAAAAATGCCTTTTGTTTCCAGTTTATTGCGTTCGACAGGATAGGGAAGAGGGGTCAAAGAGTGTTTGATCTTGTACAATCCGGTGGTTCCAAAAAGAATGGCGATTACCCAGCAAACGGCAAGCACTGCAAATCTGATGAAGGTTGCCAGTTTGAAGAGTTCGACACTAGAACTTGAGGGATAAACAGGAAGAACAATAAAGGTTATAAGCAGCACAAACTGAAGAGCGACAAGGTACTCTCCCTTTTTGCCCCATTGGACTTTGTTTTTTCCTCGGGGTTGAGTATTCATGGATTGCGGTTAAAAACGTATCTTAAAATCTACAATAATGTTGGTTTCTTCTTTTTATACTACAGCTTCAATTTAATTATTTTTTCATTGAGGATATTTTTATGATTACCTCCAAAGGAACGCTTCTTTTGATTATTGATGTGCAGGGCAGGTTAGCTCAGGGTGTTTTTCAGCCAGCCGTTCTGGAAAAGAATATCAGTAAGCTGATCAGGGCATGCTCAGTTCTTGATGTCCCGATTCTGGTTACTGAGCAGTACCCGAAAGGCCTGGGGCATACCATCGACTCTCTTAAGGCACTGCTGCCTGATCATGTTCCTGTTGAAAAAATTTCATTCAGTTGTTGTGGCAACGAGGAGTTCATGAGGCAGCTCCGCTCATTCAAGAGAAACGATATTCTGGTTGCAGGTATGGAAACCCATGTTTGTGTTTACCAGACAGCAGTGGATCTGATCGAGTTTGGCTATAATGTCCATTTGGTGACCGATGCGGTCTCGTCCAGAACTGAAGAGAACAAGTCGCTCGGGATTCGCTGTATTGAAAAAGCCGGAGCCTCTCTGACCAGTACCGAAATGGCTGTTTTTGAAATCCTGCATGTGGCCGAAGGTGATGGTTTCAAAGCGATTTCAAAAATCATCAAAGAGTAACTCCCGGCCGAAGGTTCTTTTATTTTTCGATAACGGCTTTCAGCATTGAGTGCAGTATCTCTTTACCTTCGAAAATATCTGTTTCGATTTTCAGATAGTAACAGGGTCTTGAAGAAATAATGCGGATCAGTTCAGGGTGACCGAGCATGCGGAAGTAGTCTTTTTCGGTGGTAATCAAGCTGAGTCCTTTTTGTTCAGCTTCACGTCGTACCGCCTGCAGTTTTTTTGCACTAAGGGACTCATGGTCACGGAAAAAACGGTATGCTGCTACGTTTACGCCCTCTGTTTTCAGACTATCCAAAAAGTTTTCGGGAGATGCGATGCCTGCAAATGCAAGTGCACTAAGGGTTTTCGGTAAAGGTGCTTCATCTGAAGATGCATATGTGCCCGAAAAGCATATCAGTTCTCCGTTTTTTACACGAGCCTTCACAACCGGGCGTCCTGTTTTTTCCACCTCTTTCATGATACTTCCGGCTCGCTCTTCATCGGTGATTTTGTTCACTATAACCAGGTCGGCTCTTGAAAGATTTTTCAGCGGTTCCCTCAGGCGTCCTTCAGGAAGCATTTTTGCTTTTCTAAAAGGTTCAGCACTATTGATGACGGCTATGTTGAGGTCTCTCTCAATTGCCCGATGCTGGAAAGCATCGTCGAGGATGATAACCCCGGGCAATCTTTTGGCAAACCGACTGGCTATATAGGTTACAGCATCTTTTCGCTTTTCAGCGACGACAACAATGGCATCCGGGTTATTCCATGCGAGCATGGCGGTTTCATCGCCAGCCTCTCTGCTGCTCAGCATGATTCTTACTCCATCAGATACAAGCTGCACGCCTTTTGATTCCCGCAGGTAACCCCGTGACACGATTGCAGGTTTACAACCGATCGAGAGATAATATTTGACCACCCAGTCTACAAGAGGGGTTTTTCCTGTTCCGCCTGCAGAGAGGTTTCCGATTGATACAACAGGAATGGGCGACTTCCATGCTTTGAACAGCTTCCGATCGAAAAGTGCATTGCGAAGCTGCACGATAGAGAGGTAGATCAGTGCGAAGGGTCTGAGAAGGAGAGAAAAAGGGTTAAGCATGGCCGAGACGGTCTGAAAGGTTTCTGCTATAGATGCGCAATTCTTCTTCACTTTCAAATACAGGCAGATAAATACGATGAATAATTACCGTCACTCTGCTGAAAGGTTTTGGAATTTCAAAGTTGTCCCAGCTTTTAAGTTGCCATGCTTTCTCGTAACGGATTTCAGCAAAAATGAGTGGACAGCGTTTACTGGAGGCTACGCGCAAGGTTCCATATTTGAACTGGCAGGCAGGTCCCCGGGGTCCGTCAGGTGTAATAATAATAATATTTTCACTATCGAGGGCCTCATGCATGGCATCTTTGACCTCATCGCCTCCCTTTGAACTCGATCCCCGGATAAGCGAAAAATCAAGTTGCTCAAGAGTATCAGCAAGAGTACGACCATCTTCAGAAAGGCTTACGACGGCAACTGTTTTTTTTTCAGGAAACAGTGCTCTGGCAAGGAGCCATCCTGTGACCATTTTTCCATGCCAGAAGGTAAAGATGGCTCCATTGCCAGCGACATCATTGTTCCATGATCGAGGTGTCACTGATATCCGGAGGCTTGCATAGAGAAGCTTCAGAGTAAAGGGAAGGATATGGCGGGAAATCAGTGGTGAGATGGCCATAGAGGTAAATCATATTTGCCGGTAGAGGAGCCCTGTCTTGTACAGGAATAAATTTTTTTATTGTTTATTTTAGTCCTCTTGATTTATATACATGCTGTCAGCCGCAAAGACGGGAGTAATTTAACAAACCATGCCGAAAAACCACAGGGCCAAACGGGCTGAAAGGTTAAAATACGGTAAGTCCCTACAGAGAATGCCATGAATGTTTTGATCATAGGAAGCGGTGCGAGGGAGCATGCCCTTGCCTGGGCGGTTGCAAAAAGTGAACGGGTGAATAAAGTTTTTGTTGCACCGGGAAATGGCGGGACTGCCCTGATGGGTGGAAAGGTTAGTAATCTTCCATTGAAAGCCGCCGCACTGGAGGGGCTTCTTGAGTTTGCCCGGGGTAACCATGTTGATCTGACGGTTGTCGGTTCTGAGCATCCTCTTGAACTGGGAATTGTGGATCTTTTCCGGAGTGCGGGCAAACAGGTTGTTGGTCCCACCAAGGCTGCTGCCCGGCTTGAGTCGAGCAAGGTTTTTTCCAAGGAGTTCATGAGGCGTCAAGGCATTCCTACAGCGGGGTTTCATGTTTTCGGGGATCTGAATGCTGCCCGGAGCTATATCGAGTTCCCGGAGAGGGTCTATCCTCAGGTCATCAAGGCGAGTGGTCTTTGTGCTGGAAAAGGAGTGTTTATTGCTCTCGACAGAGAGGAGGCATTAAAGGCAATCAGTGAATTGTTTGAAGAGCGTATTTTTGGCGACGCAGCAGATGAAGTGGTTATCGAAGATTTTCTGCAGGGTCAGGAGGCGAGTGTTTTTGCCTTGACTGACGGAACCCGTTACCGGCTCTTTCTGTCGGCGCAGGATCATAAACGTATCGGGAATGGCGATACCGGTAAAAATACCGGCGGTATGGGCGCCTATGCTCCGGCACCTTTAGTGACTCCCGAAGTTTTGCAGAAGGTTGAGGAACAAATTATCCAACCCACCCTGAAAGGTATGGTTGAAGAGGGTTATCCGTACACCGGTTTTTTGTATGTCGGATTGATGATCGACAATGGAGAGCCTTCCGTCGTTGAGTATAATGCCCGTCTGGGCGATCCTGAAACTCAGGTTGTGCTTCCTCTTTTAAAGAGTGATTTTATTACAGCTCTTCAGGCAAGTGTTGATGGCTCGCTTGGAGAGGTGCCCTTTGAAATGCACAGCAAATCTGCATCAACAGTTGTTATTGCTTCTGGCGGTTATCCAGACCATTATGAAACAGGTAAGCCCATCACTATTGCTGATGAAGTTTCCGGTATGGACGATTGTCTTGTGTTTCATGCAGGGACCTCCCTGGAAGGAGGCCGGCTGACGACAGCAGGCGGACGGGTTTTTTCAGTGACAGCTCTGGGGGATACTCTCCGCGAAAGCATTGATCGGGCTTATCTTGCCGTGGAAAAGATAGGTTTTGACGGAGCGTATTACAGAACAGATATAGGGGCCAAGGCACTTTAAATTTTCAGTCAGTGGTTGTTCTATGAAACTATTCAGGCGTAAATTTGAGATTATTCAGGAACAGGCTTTTCGGGAGTTGCCCTATGAATGTTGCGGGCTGCTTGTCGGAAAGAGAAATATTGATCACAGAGGAAATATTGAAAACATAGTCCATGAGGTTGCTCCATGCAAGAATTGCCTTTATCATGGTAAGGAGCAGGGGTTTGAGATTTCCCACAATGAGTACCTTGATGTGGAGCGAGAGGCCAGAAGACTCGGGTACGAAATTATAGGCTCCTATCATTCACATATCAATTCACCGGCTATTCCATCTCTTCATGATGTTGATTTTGCCCGGTCAGGCCATACGCTGTTGATTATATCACTGATGAATGCGCAGCCAAAAGAGGTGACGGCGTGGCTGAGGCGTGATTCAGGAGGCTTTCACCAGGAACAGATTCGGGTTGTCGAGTAGTTTGCTCCCGTTAGGGGAGACAAACTCCTTAATTATTTTGTACATTACTTTTTTTTAAGCTTTCCAAGTATTAAACCCCGAAAATAACGTGCCAAAGCGGGAAGATATAAAGTCCATATTAGTGATTGGAGCCGGTCCTATTGTGATCGGACAGGCCTGTGAGTTTGATTATTCCGGCACTCAGGCGTGCCGGGCCCTTAAGGAAGATGGTTATCGTGTTGTGCTGGTAAACAGCAATCCTGCGACCATTATGACCGATATAGAGTTTGCGGATGCTACCTATATTGAGCCGATTACTCCGGAATATGTTCAGAAAATTATAGAGCGGGAAAAACCTGATGCTCTCCTGCCTACAATGGGTGGTCAGACAGCTCTGAATATTGCTGTAAGTCTTGCTGAATCCGGAATTCTTGAACGTAACGGAGTGGAACTGATCGGAGCAAAGCTTCGTGCGATCAGAAAAGCTGAAAATCGAGAGTTTTTCAGTACTGCCATGAAAAAAATCGGCCTTGAAATGGCCAAAGGTTTTTTTGTCCGCAACGAAAAGGAGGCCAAAGAGGCGCTTGAAGAGATCGGCCTTCCAATTGTGATCCGTCCTTCGTTTACCCTTGGAGGTACAGGCGGTGGATTTGCAGAGACAAAATCAGACTATTATGAAGCCGTTCGCAGGGGACTTGCCGAAAGTCCAATCTCGGAAGTGCTTGTTGAGGAGTGTCTGATTGGATGGAAGGAGTATGAGCTTGAGGTTATTCGTGACCTGGCGGATAATGTCATCATCGTATGCTCTATTGAAAATTTTGATCCCATGGGTGTGCATACCGGCGACAGCATAACTGTTGCACCGGCCCAGACGCTCACTGATCGCCAGTATCAGGAGCTCAGGGATGCTTCAATTCGGATTATCAGAGAGATAGGTGTCGAGACCGGAGGCAGCAATATCCAGTTTGCCATTAATCCGGCGAATGGTCGTATCGTTGTTATTGAGATGAACCCCCGTGTATCAAGAAGTTCCGCACTGGCTTCAAAGGCAACCGGATTTCCGATTGCTAAAGTTGCGGCGAAACTTGCCGTGGGGTACACTCTTGACGAGATTATCAATGATATAACCAAAACTACTCCGGCAAGTTTTGAACCTGCTATTGATTACTGCGTCGTTAAAATTCCTCGCTGGGATTTTGAGAAGTTCAAGAATGTTGATGCACGTCTCGGTGTGCAGATGAAGTCGGTTGGTGAAGTCATGGCTTTCGGAAGAAATTTCAGGGAAGCCCTTCAAAAATCACTTCGTGGTCTTGAAATCGGTCGAGCCGGACTCGGTTCAGACGGTAAGGATGTCATGAATGTTCTTGATATGACTCAGCAGCAGAAGAAGTTTGCAAAAGAGGATATCCTTGAAAAAATCCAGATACCCAAAGCTGACCGGATATTTTATCTTCGTTACGCCTTCCAGGCGGGTGCAACCATAGAAGAGGTTCATAAGTCTACAGGCATTGATCCCTGGTTTCTTGATAATATCTGCCAGATTGTTGAGCTTGAAAATGATCTCAGGGAATTGGCTGCAGCTGACTGATTGTTATGACCTATCTTACCAGGATATTAGAGGAAAAACAGCGGGAAATACAGGAACTTAAAAAAGAGAAACCCTCACAGCGTTACGTTGCGGAGCAGGCTTTTTTTACGGCGACCCGTGATTTTACCGGTGCGCTGAGGGGTGTTGATGGAGGGTTGAAGCTCATTGCAGAGATCAAAAAAGCCTCTCCTTCCCGTGGTCTCATTGTCAGCGATTTCGATCCTGTTGCCATTGCCCGGCGGTATGGAGAGCTTGGTGCCGCCGCTTATTCTGTCCTTACCGATCGCAATTTCTTTCAGGGTTCAAACGACTATCTTCAGCTGGTCAGCCGTTCATTCTCCCTGCCTGTTCTTCGCAAGGATTTCATTATCGATGAATCCCAGATTTTTGAGTCCCGACTGATTGGAGCGGATGCAATTCTGCTTATTGTAGCAGCGCTTGATCCATGTCAGTTTAGCGATTATCTGCAGTTGGCGCTGAGCATAGGTCTGCATGTGCTTGTGGAAGTGCATGACCGCAAAGAGCTTGACAGGGCTATTGAAAAGGGAGCATTGGTGATTGGAGTCAACAACCGTGACCTGAAAGACTTTTCCCTCAAGCTTGAGACCTCAATAAATCTTCGCCCGTTTATTCCTTCAGAGGTTGTTGCTGTTGCTGAAAGCGGCATGAAAACCGCCGATGATATTGCTCTTATCAGGCAGGCATCGTTCGATGCCTGCCTGATAGGAGAAGGGCTGCATACAAGTGCTGAGCTTCGTGAGGTTATCTGGTCATAGCCTTTATTGCCGCTGCAGTTTTTACCGGATCGGCTGATTTAAAAAATGCTGTTCCGGCAATCAGAGAGTCGGCGCCGGCTGACACAACCGCCTGAGCATTTTCTTCCGTTATACCACCATCAATAGCGATAACCAGGTTTGGATTCAGCCTCGAGCGCATCTCGTGGAGCTGCTGGATTTTTCCAATCGATGAAGGTATAAATTTTTGTCCCCCGAAGCCTGGATTAACCGACATCAGAAGAACAAGATCGAGATTCGGTAAAATAGACTCGAGTGTTGAAACCGGCGTTCCGGGGTTGATTGAAACACCGGCTTTTACACCGAGGCTTTTGATGAACTGAATGGTACGGTGTAGATGCGGGCAGGCTTCCTGGTGTACGGTGATCTGGTGTGAACCTGCTTTGACAAAATCTTCAATGAAGCGGTCTGGAGCCGCAATCATCAGATGGGTGTCGATAATGAGAGAAGTGCATGCGGAAATAGCTTGAACAATAAATGGGCCAAAGGTGATGTTGGGCACAAAGTTGCCGTCCATGACATCGCAGTGTATCCAGTCAGCCCCGGCTTTTTCGGCTATCTCTATTGAGTGCTTAAGGTTGGTGAAGTCAGCAGAAAGAATAGATGGAGCCAGAAGCGTTGATGTTGCATGCATGATGGTACTTCCTTAATCGTGAAAAAGATTATCCCCGCCAAATAATTAAAATGCTTCACCAATTCCAAAATTGAAGGTAAAGTCTTTGAGCTTCCATGCTGAAATTCGCCATGCATCACTCTCAGTCGGATCACGCAGTTTATATGCAAAATCAAAGCGGAAAGGCCCGATAGGAGATCCTAGTCGCAGGCCAATGCCCGCATCCCAGGCGTAGTTATTCTTCATTGATCCGAGAGAAAATGCATATGGTCCGGTTCTGTCCCATATATTGCCCATATCAGAGAATACGGTAATGCCTGAAGATTGGCGGAAGATCTTGAAAAATTTAAGTCTGTATTCCAGATTCAGTTCAAGTTTTATATCTGCGCCGAAATTCGCAGCAGCGTTGCTTGCGCTGTTGTCGGGTCCAAGGGTGTTGAAAAGCCACCCCCGCATGCTGTTTGCACCACCCGCATAAAAACGTCGTTCCTGAGGGGTCGTTGCTGCTTTTCCCCATGGCGTCATCCATCCGATATCACCTCTTGCGGCAAATTGGCTTTGTGGAGAAAGAGTTTGAATAAAGATTAGTCCCGGCTCAACTTTTATATACTGGGCGTAGGTTGTCCCGAATATCTGCGGGTCATTGCTTGTGAACCCGTTGTATGTTTTAGTGTCGACATATTTGTCGATCAGCCAGGGTATGGTTCCGCAATCTTCCAGCAGAATGTCGAAGTTCCAGATTGTTTTTGCCGTTGGAGCGCTTTTGCGGTTGGTGAAGTTGTAGCGAAGCCGGAAGGTTTGATCGATATGGGTTTGAAGAAGGCTGTCAATTCCTGCTTTGACCGCAGCGCTGTTGGCAGGGTTAATGCCGATATTCTGGGCAAGATTCTTTGTGAACAGCTGTTTGAATCCTCTGAGGGAGTCGCTTTTAACCAGCTCAATTTCAAAAAAATCAAAATTCAGTCTTGATTTTGGACTCAATCTGGCGCTGTAGGTGCCCCGCAGCAGCCCGTTCTGGGTTGAAAGCAGCACAGGCTGTATGGTACTTGCGTATTCTGCTGTTACAGCATAGGCGTTGCCCGGCTTTTTAAGAACCGGCATGACGAGGCTGCTTTTCAGATTGAATTCATAGGGAATCACCTTCGCGTATTGCGATGGGTCAAGGTTTTGAAGCACATTGTTGCGGTTGCCGACCTGCGTGCCGAATTCTGTCGAGGTCTGGAATTGTTCAGCTCCCCCAAGGAGGTTTTTGTTTTCATAGGCGAGAGAACCAGCAAAAAAGAGAGAGCCAAAACGATTGTCAACCAGTAATTTCGGTTCTATCTGGTGCTTTGGTGCCGTTTCAAGATGCACGGTGGAGTAAAGTTTACCGGAACGTACAGAGTCGGGACTGATGTAGATGGACGAAAAAATATTGGTGATCCCAAAATTCTGCAGGGTTCGCTGTTCAAGACTTTGTCGGGTAGCCATACCTGGTCGGAATTCAATGGCAGAAGTAATAAGATCAGGGGATACCTTCTGTTGCCCGATAACTTTACCGCTGATATTGTCCTTTATAAAGGCTTTTTCTGCTGGTTTTTTGTCGCTCCTTATGGGGTTGTGAACGATTGCATGGATAGCTCCGTAGGTAAGCTTTTCCGGCAGACTCAGTCTGAAGAGTACCCCGGCACGATTTCCAACGGTATCAACCTTGATGCGGATACTATCCTCATGAAAAAAAGTAAACCCCTCTTCTTTGAAAAAAGCAATGGTACGGTTTCTTTCATCGATCAGTCGTTCAACGGAAAAAATATCATTGACTTTAAGGCGTTTTTGATCAAGATAATGAGCTTTCAGTTCCCTTGAAATCTTTTCAAGCCCTTCGTATTTAAGAGAATCAATTTTTGAAGGTTCATTTTCACGGATCGTTATCTTCAGATCCAGCATCTTCCCGTTGTCTTTTTTATCAATCGTGGAGTTCACGTCTGTAAAAAAGTATCCCTTATAGGTATAGAGTTTTTTTATGAGACTGAGGTCTTTTTCAAACTCCTCAGCGTTGAATGGCTTAAATGCTCCGCCGAAGAGGCCGAGTCCCCAAAAGGATGAGTGCTCAGAGGTGGCAATAACCTGCTTTAGCTCCTCGCTGCTGGTTGCTTTGTTGCCAGCGAAGCTTATTTTTCGAACAAATGGAACTGTCGGAGATAGGTCTGTGCCGGTACTTACTGACTGGCTATATGCCGGTAGGGCACAGAGCAAAAGAAGAGCAGGAAGACTCCATGCTTTTGCTCTGGAAAGGAAGGAAGTTGCTAAAAAAAAAACACGTAACTGAGTTCCGTTATCCTATGTTAATGGCTCTTCATCGCTGTAGCCGAAGTCTTCATCTGTTGGATAGTCAGGCCATATTTCGTCAAGACTTTCATACATATCATCACTTTCCGGAAGATCAATCAGGTTTTCAATAACCTGTTGCGGCGCTCCGGTTCTGTTTGCGTAATTAATCAGTTCATCTTTTGTGACGGGCCACGGTGCGTCTGCTATATAACGGGCTAGATCTAAATTCCAATACATACTACGTCGATTGATTTATTCAGTTTAAGAGTTATTGCCTTCTTCTTCAGATGAAGTCTTTTTGATTGTGATGAGCTTGTCAGGTTTTCCATCAAAGAAATAAGCTGTCGGATTTACTATGACATTGTTTTTGTGCACTTCGTAATGCACGTGCGGTCCGGTTGAAACCCCGGTGTTTCCAGAAAGCGCAATGATGTCACCACGGCTGATTTTCTGACCTTGGCGTACCAGGGATTTTGAGAGGTGGGCATAGACTGTTTTATAGCCGTAACCGTGATTTATGGTGACTTTTTGCCCAAATCCCTTGTCATAGCCTGAAAAAGCTACTATTCCATCGCCCGTAGAGTGCACCTTTGTACCTTCAGGCACAGCGAAATCGATTCCGGCATGAAAAAGAGGCAAATGATAGATCGGGTGCATCCTGACCCCAAAACTGCTGGTAATTGAGCCTCCGACTGGCTTGATATTGGGTATGCTTGAAATAAAAGAGGTGGGATTAGGGTTTTCAGTCAGTTCACCGTTTTCAACCGTATTCTCTTTCTGGAGATCAATCTGCCGGATCAGTTGCTCAATCATTTCTTCCGTACTTGCCAGGAGTCCTTCGGTAGTTTTTGGTGTCGCGTTACTCTGATTGCTGTCAACAATCTTTTTTTCTTGACCAAGTATCAGGGAGGGTGTCAAGAGAAGAGAGGCAAAAAGAGCAAAGGAGAATAACAAATTGTTTGAAGAGAGAAGCATTTCAAGAAATGTCCGCACTTTTCTGCTGAATCCAGAGAGAGCTATAAACGGTGTTGTTGAAAACATGCAGTATCCGGATTGTGTGCCTGAAAAAGGGCAGTTCGTGAATGATCGACAAATATAAATAAACTTTTTTTTATAATTTCAATGATTAGTGGGCTTCAAACCAGTTTTTTCCAATCCCGGTATCAACCTCAACCGGCACGGTTTTAAGGCCGCAAGTTATTGCGGCATCAATCATTGCTTTCTCAATCAGGACTGAAAGCGCCTCTTTTTCATCATCCGTAGTTTCAAAAAGCAGTTCGTCATGTACCTGAAGAAGCATGGTTGATTTCAGTTTCTCGGCATGCATGCGCTTACTGCAGAGGATCATGGCGCATTTAATGATATCGGCAGCGGTACCCTGGATCGGGGTATTCATGGCGGCCCTTTCCGCAGCTTTTTTCAGGTTTGTATTCCGGCTGTTGAGATCAGCAATATAACGGCGACGTCCAAGAAGGGTTGATACATAGCCATTTGTTCTACCGGCTTCTATAATGTTCTGCAGCGCATCGAACAGTCCGGGATATTTGGAAATGTATGTCTCGATAATTGCTTTCGCTTCCTTCTGGGTAATATTGAGCCGTTTTGAAAGTCCAAAAGGCATGATGCCGTAAAGTACCCCGAAATTAACCTCTTTTGCTTTGCGTCGCATATCGCTGTCAATTTCCGTGGTCCCGAAAATCACTCTTGCTGTTGCGGTATGGATGTCTTCACGGTTACGGAATGCGTCAAGGAGCTGAGGATCACCGGATATTTCAGCAGCAATGCGGAGTTCGATCTGGGAGTAATCCGCAGAGAGAAGCCATTTATCGGGCGATGAGGGAATGAATGCCCTGCGAATTTCTTTTCCGAGTGCTGTGCGTATAGGAATGTTCTGCAGGTTCGGTTTCGAAGACGAAAGCCTGCCCGTCGCAGTGATTTGCTGGTTAAACGAGGTGTGCAGTCTCCCCGTTCGAGGGTTTACAATTTTTGGCAGAGCATCTATATAGGTATTTTTCAGCTTCTGGAGACTTCTGTACTCCAGCAGGTCACTTGCAACAGGGTGAAGCGGAGCAAGCTCCTCAAGCACCTCCACATTTGTTGAGAAGCCGGTTTTGGTTGTTTTTTTTGCCGGCAGACCGAGCACATCGAACAGGATATGAGCCAGCTGTTTGGGAGAATCAATATTGAACTCAGAGCCTGTCGCCGCATAAATCTTGTCTGTCAACTTTTTCAGCTCTATTGTTGCTGCTTCAGAGGCTTTTTCAAGACTTAGGGAGTCGATGCATATACCTTCATATTCCATTGCAGCAAGGACCTCGACAAGAGGAAATTCTATGTTTTCGCAAATCGAGAGCAGCTCTTTTTCATCCTCAAGTTTTTTGCGGAACATATCTTCAAGCTGAAGGGCCAGATCAGCATCCTGGCAGCCGTAGTCAGAGAGCTTCCTTGGTTCAACGTCATAAATACTCAGTTTTGTTTTTCCTGTTCCGACCAGTTCCTCAAAGGTTGTTGTCCTGTAACCGAGATGACGGGCAGCCATGTCATCAAGATTGTGCTGTTCTTCAGGGTCAAGCACATAGCTGGCAAGCATGGTGTCAAATCCGACAGGCGAGAGTTCTATGCCGTATTTCTTCAGGACGAGAATGTCGTATTTGAGGTTTTGCCCGCTTTTCAGTATTGATGGATTTTCAAGGAGAGGCCTTAGTATTTCCAAGGTGCTCTCTCTTTGAAGAGCGTTGTTATTAAACGAGATAAACCGTGCTTTTCCCGGTTCAATTGAAAATGACATCCCGGCCAGTTCAGCTTCAAACGTATCCAGGCTTGTTGTTTCCGTATCAACGGCAATCCGTTTGGCGTTTTGAAGTGAGAGCACCAGTTCATCCAGTTTTTCCGAAGTATCAACGAGAGCGTAGTCGGCGTCGGTTTGCGGTGATCGAAGAAGAGGCTGTTTGTCGTCCGGCTGATCGGCAGGGTGCTCATGCATTGCAGCCTCATCAGCAGGTGACTGCTCGTATTCATTGAAGGCAACAGGGAGTCTCGATATAATGGTTTTGAGTCCAAGCTTCTGGAGCAAAGGCAATAGTTTTGTCCGGTCCGGAACTCCACACTCAAGCTCATTCAAGGTAACGTCCACCTGCAGATCGGTGCGGATAGTTACAAGCTTAGTTATCAGATCAAGTCGGGGCTGAAATTCTTCAAGGCTCTGGCGGTTTTTCGGGGAAATATCGTCCAGATGCTTATAAATATTATCGATTGAACCGTATGTAAGCAGCAGGCTTGAAGCTGTTTTAGGTCCTATCCCTTTTGCTCCCGGAATATTGTCAGAGGTATCGCCGGTCAGCGTCAGGAACTGGGTAAAGAGCTCAGGCGCCACCCCGAATTGCTCGGCTATCTCCTTTTGCCCGAACAGCTCCAGCTCATTCTGGTTTTTTCCTGGCTTGAGAATTTTTACGCCATCGTGTACAAGCTGGGCAAGATCTTTGTCCGGGGTGACAATGTAAACCTGGCAAACATCTTCGAATTTTCGGGCAGCAGTCCCTATTAAGTCATCAGCCTCATAGCCGGGGGCCTTGAGAAGTGGTATATCAAGAGCGTCAAGCAGTTCAAACACGGCATCAAGCTGCACGATGAGATCTTCAGGAGGAGTCTGCCGATTGGCTTTATAAGCGGGATACATATCGTGGCGAAAGGTTTTTTCCTTGCTGTCGAATACAGCCGCCAGATAGTGTGGTTTATAGGTTTCAAAAATCTTGAAGAGTGCTGATGCAAATCCGTAAATCGCACCTGTCGGCATTCCGTCCCGGCTTGTCATGCCTGCCCGTTGCAGGGCAAAAAAGGAGCGGTAGATAATAGCCATGCCATCGAGCAGAAAAAGGGCCGGCTTTTCGTGTTGTGGCGTGATCTTTTCTGCTTTTGGTGCCGGGTCGGCAGGAAGAAAGAATTCAAGTTGATTACTGCTCATTCTGTAACGACCCCGTAACTTCCAAGCACCTTGACCATCGTTGCAAATTCCCTGAGATGGTTAAGTGCGTTGTGAATATTCGAGTCATGCTGATGTCCTACGAAATCGACATAAAAAAGATACTCAAACGCTTTTTTTCTGAATGGCCTTGATTCAATTTTTGACAGATCAATATCCCTTATGGCAAATGTTGCCAGTGCTTTAAATAGTGAACCCTGTACATTGGGTAAGGTGAACGCAATTGACGTTTTGTGCTGTGAGGTGTCCAGTTTTGTTTTAAAACATAGCGGATCGCTCTCTTCTGAATGTGAAATACAGAAAAATCGGGTAATGTTCCACTCTTCATCAGCAAGGTTTTCCTGCATGATTTCCAGACCGTATAGCTCTCCCGCCCTTTTTGACGCAATTGCAAGTTGTGTCGGATCATTTTCGGCGGCGATTATTTTGGCACTGCCGGCCGTATCATAGGCGACTTCCGGCTTAATGTTCTTATGCGTTGCAAAAAAATTGCGGCATTGCGCAAGTGCTTGAGGATGAGAAAGCGCTTTCCGGGCTTGTTCTATTGTTGCATTGTGGATGCCCAGAAGGCAGTGTTCAACTTTGACAAAGGTCTCGGCAACGATAGTAACGGGATGCTGCAAGAGCAGGTCATAGTTTTGATGGATGCTTCCCCCGAGTGAATTTTCTATCGGGATGACCGCATATGCAACCTTATTGTTTTCAACGGCTGCAAAAACCTCTTCAAACGATTCAAATGGTTTTGGCTCTCCGATCCTGAGTGCAGCTATCTCGCTGTAGGCTCCGGGTTCTCCCTGATAGGCGGTCATCAAGTTTGTCATTGATTTTTCTTGTTAGTAACTTGCACGAATGCCGTTGGATTTGATTTTATTTAAAGAAAATAAATCTATTATCATAGGCGTGGTGCAACGGGAATAATAAATCAGCAGTTTTTTATTATGTCAGGACATAGCAAATGGGCGACCATTAAAAGAAAGAAGGCGGTAACGGATCAGAAAAGAGGGAGTTTGTTTACTAAACTGGTCAAAGAGATTACAATAGCGGCAAGAATGGGCGGCGGCGATCCAACGGGTAATCCCCGTCTCAGGCTCGCTGTCGATACCGCAAGGGATAATTCCATGCCGATGGACAATATTTCCCGTGCCATCAAAAAAGGGACAGGAGAGCTTGAGGGTGTTACCTACGACGAGATTACCTATGAAGGCTATGGTCCTGCAGGCATAGCCTTGATTATTGAAACGGCGACGGACAACCGCAACCGTACCGTTGCTGATATTCGTCACATTATGAGTCGCAACAATGGTTCACTCGGCGAAAGCGGCAGTGTCGGCTGGATGTTCCATCGTAAGGGAACTCTTGATGTACCCGTGTCGGCAGCCGGAGAGGACCGACTGATGGAAGTACTTCTGGATGCCGGTCTTGAAGATCTCAATAGTGATGATGAGAACTATTTTACCGTTATAACCGATATCAAGGACCTTGAAAATGTCAAAAAGGCACTTGACGATTCTAAAATCAGCTATGAGAATGCAAAGATTGATCTCATACCGGAAAATTATATAGAACTCGAAGCCGAGGATGCCCGTAAAGTTATCAAGTTGATTGATGCGCTTGAAAGCAATGACGATGTGCAGGGGGTATACAGTAACATGGACATCAGCGAAAGTGCCATGAGCAGCTTAAACGACTAGAGGATGGTTGTCCTCGGGGTTGATCCCGGAAGTCTGAATACCGGTTATGGGGTGGTTAGCCAGAGTTCCGGAGTTCTTTCCGTGCTCGTTTGTGGTGTTATCCGTCTAAATCCCCGTCGGACCCATGCAGAACGGATAGGTGAAATATATCGTGAGCTTGAAGCGGTTATTGATGATTTTAAGCCGGAACGTGTAGCTTTGGAAACTGCGTTTTTAAGCAGAAATGTGCAGTCGGCTCTTAAGCTCGGTCAGGTTCGTGGTGCGGTTATAGCCCTTGCCATGAATCAGCATCTTGAGTTGCACGAGTATGCTCCGCGTGAAGTGAAATCGGCGATAACCGGAAGAGGGTCGGCAAGTAAAGAGCAGGTTGCTTTTATGGTCTCAAGAATGCTTGGTCTAGCCGAGCCGCCTAAACCTTATGATGTTACAGATGCACTCGGCATAGCCCTGTGCGACTTGCTTAGAGGAGAGAGCCGGAAGGCTTTTCTTCCCGTTGAAAAAGCCCGGGGTGGTGGCAGCAGCTGGTCGCAGTTTGTCGCCGCATCACCCGATAAGGTTGTCCGTTAGTTTCACTGGAGAGTGCATGAATTGCCTGCGTTGGAAGAGTTGATATGACTCAATAATAAAATCAAAGCTGTGGAAGGTCGTATTTTACATATAAGTTTTTCTTCTCTTTTCTCTCCTTTTCAATATCTCCTTTGAAGTGATTATTTTACAATATCTTACCACTTGAAACCTTTCTTGATTGTTCCCCTTTCTCTTTTGATTATTCCCCATTTTTCTGTAATGTTCCTTTGAATTTGTAAAGTTTCCGTAAAGTTTACAAAAAATAAAGAGGGTTTTATGGGTGTTTCGGTTCGTGAAATTGCACTGAAAGAGGGCGGCGTTTCCTTCAGTATTGACATTTATTTCAAGGGCCAGCGGCAGCAGGTTAAAACAGATATTCAGGCCGAAAGATCAGAAGGCAGGGAGTACAAAAAAGCACGACAGCAGGCTGAAGCACGGGCGGCAGAGTTGGAAGCACAGTTGAAGATCGACCCGGCAGCGGTTTTTCTTGGCAAGGAGAGGCGCGGCAATGATTTTCTTGAGTATTTCAAGAAGGTGATGAATGATGAAAAAAAAAGTGAATCCTCTTATAGAAACGCCTTGAAACATCTTCGAGATTTCAATGGAGTAAAGCCGTTGCCAATGGCGAATATTTGCCAAACATGGGCGGAGCGGTTCCGGGCGTACGTTGATGGTTTGAGTCTGAAGGAAACAACAAAACAAAATTACTTGCTTGCCTTGAAGATCATTCTAAAGCGGGCAGCAGAGGAAAATCTTATACCTGATTTCTCAAGGAAAATAAAACAGTTTGGCAAGAATGATGTTGCCCTGAAATATTTGACCGTTGAGCAGATCAAAACCCTTGAGGCGACACCTTGCAGCCTCCCGGCAATAAAGGCGGCTTTTCTGTTTTCTTGTTTTTCGGGCTTGAGAGTTTCAGACCTTGAAGCCTTAAAAGATGGAGATATTCAGCAGGACGGCGACAGGGTAACGATTCGTTTCAAGGCGCAAAAGACCCAGAGATGGGAACGTTTGACCCTTGGAGCGCAGGCGTTGAAATATCTTGATGAAGCCAAAGAACAACATAAAGACAGGGAAACCGAAGATAGCAGGGTTTTTCTTTTACCCAGCAGAGCCTGGAGCGTGAAGGTTGTTCGAGCTTGGGGCGCGGCGGCAGGCATTCCGTTCAATCTTGGCTTTCATTGTGGGCGGCATTCTTTCGCAGTGTTGAGCCTTCAGAATGGCGTTGACCTTTACACCCTGAGTAAATTGATGGGCCATGCCACTATTTCAGCTACCCAGATTTACGCCAAAGTTGTTGACGAAACGAAAACGGCGGCAATGGATAAACTGCCAAGTTGGTGAATAAAGTTGAATTATTTTACCTTTTCAGAAGGGTACATATCCTACACATCATACACGAAAACGGGAATTTATTGGGCGGGATTAACCAAAATATGGCGATATATGGCTGAGTTTACTGTTCCGGATTTCTATTTAAAGTGTGAACTTCTTTCAGCACTTCATCGTTCTGAGTGGCGGGCAAAAGGATTGCCATTAGACCCTGACCCGGCTACTTTATCAACAACATTTGAGTTATCAGAATGGGCCCCTAATCCAAGTTTATTTTTCCTTGGGACACTTGACCAAGTCAAGGCTTTTTTTAAAAAATCACCAAATCTTCTTGATGGCCTTAAAGGTGAGATAACCGGATTCAATCATTCAACATTTGCTGAGTGTTCAAGTTGGGATTATAACAAGGTAAAAGAAGTTACAGAGCACCTTAATGCAGGATTTTGTGATACTGATTCAATGGCATTAAGAATATCGATGACAGCTTGGGCGGCATTAAATTTTATTGATATAATTTATGCGGAAATATGGCAAAGTGAGTATGAAACATCATTGACATATCAGCCAAAGACCCCAGCATCGAAGGAAGATCAGGAGCCAAAGAAAACCGGCAGAAAAGAAAAACTACCAATGGAGACGTTCAAGCGGGAGATATTCCCTAATATGAAACTGAGGTTCCCCGATTCAAAGCATGTTGCAGGCAAAAAGGCTTATTGTGATGCAGTCGGCAAGCAGTACGGAGTATGTGAGAAAACGATACGGGATAAGTTCGACACCTGCAATAATACGCAGGGAGAAACTATGTAGTGTCGTGTAGTTCCCCGGATTGTTCCCCGCTAAAGCATATCGGACATTTAGTGAAACCTTGAGAAAAGGTTTATCACAAATCTAAATGTTACGCGATATGCAGACTATTGAAACCACACCCCAGCCAACAGCACAGGCAATTCAGCGACCCCGGCAGCGCTTCCTTTCCACAGAACAGGCCCTTCAGTATATCAAGGACGTTTACGGCGTTAAGGTTGCACGCGCCACACTATACAAAAAGCGTTCAATAGAAAAAGGGGCATTTATAGGCCAGCGTTCACCATTCGGAAAGCTTGTTTTCGACCCGGCAGAGATCGACCGCTATATGATGGCTGGGCAACCAGCGGCAGCAGTTCAGACTGAAGGGGGGCAAGCATGAGACCAGACAATAAAAAAGCCGGTAGCGGGCAAGCTACCGGCAAGAACGGGCATTTGTTGCGCGCGAACAATGGGCGTTGTTCACAGATCAAATATACAACACGCCCCGATAATAACAAGCCTTTTGATGTTGATGCACACCTGAGAGCAGCCCGGCGAGCAATGGTTGATGCCTATTACCTGTTTAAAGATTGGCCAAGCAAGATAAGGTATTCCTATTTCGTAGGGCCAGACGGCAAGTTGCTTTGCAGATCGGAAAGGAAGGGAGCAATATGACAGAACCAGCACCAAAGCACGGCGCGATTTTGGGGCAGTTGCTTCAGCAGGTTGGCAGGGTTGATTTTCAGATTCTTGCATTCCCCGAAATTACTGGACTTCGGGCCGACCTGAAAGAAGCGCAAGCCAAAAGCACAAACCCGGACGGTAGCGCAAACATTGACACCCCGGAAAGCATGAAGGCCGCAAACGAAGCACTGCAAATTCAGAAGCAGATCAGCAGTTGCAGACCCACTTTGAAACATTACCAGGTATATGGCGTTCAGCACCTTTTGAACTTATGCAAGGCTAATCAATGGCGGCTTGCAGCCCAGCACGGGCGGGTTTATGTTTATAATGGCCAACATTGGCAGCCGATAGACGAAAACGCCCTGAAGCACTTCTTAGGCAAAGCCATTGAAAAAATGGGGGTTGAGCATGTTCATGCTGAACATTTCAGGTTCCGTGAAGAGTTGGTTAAACAGTTCCATACAACAGCCCACCTTCCAGCCCCAGAGCGTGACCGCAGCCGGGTAACAGTCAACCTTTCAAATGGAACCCTGAGTATTACCCCTGAGGGGGTTCAATTGAGAGAGTTCAGGGCAGAAGATTTCTTGACTTATCAGCTTGCCTTCAGTTATGACCCCGCAGCAGTGGCCCCGATATGGCAGACGTTTCTTGATGAAGTTCAGCCAGACAAGGAAGCCCGGCAAGTATTGGCCGAGGCAGCGGCAACAGCCTTCATTCCTTCCAGCGTTTTGAAGCTTGAAAAGGTTCCTGTTCTGTTTGGTTCCGGCGCGAACGGTAAAAGCGTTGTTGCCGATGTATTGACGGCAGTTCTTGGACGTGAAAATGTTTCCGGGTACAGCCTGAAGTTACTGACACAAAACGAAAACGCGCGGGCCGGGCTTCAGGATAAACTTTTAAACATTTCTTCAGAGATCGGCGGCATTGCCGATTCAGACGTTTTCAAGTTGCTTGCTTCAGGTGAGCCGATTTCAGCCAAGAGATTATATGCAGACCTTTACACCATGCGCGACTATGCGCGGCTTTTCTGTAATGCAAACGAATTACCCCGCGAAGTTGAACACAGCCCGGCATTTTTTAGAAGGTTCAAGATTCTTCCTTTTGATGTAACAATACCAGCAGAACAGCAGAACACAGAACTTTCAAACCAGATCAAAGAAACAGAGCTTCCCGGCGTTCTAAACTGGATTCTTGAAGGGCTTGACCGACTATTGAAGCAGCGGCAATTCAGCCACAGCCGGGCGGCAGATAAGGCATTGCAAACATACCAGCACGAAAGCAATTCTGTTTCCTTATGGCTTGAAGATGCCAGTTATACGGGTTCGACTAATGGACATGAGCAGCCGTTCAAAACTCTTTACAGCGAGTACCGGGATTTCTGCAAAGACGAAGGATTCAGACCAGTAAGCAGTAAAACCTTTGCCCAGAGGATGCAGGCGGCAGGGTTCGAGAAACAGCGGAAAAATACAGGTTTTGTTTATTTCGTAGTCAAAACCTTTTCAGCAGTTGAAAAAGGGGGTTCAGATGCGCCATTCTGACCCCGGCAGCCGGTTGATTTCGTTTTATGGTTGCAACATGTTTCAGCAGCAGCCAGCGGAAAGTATAACCCTTGAAGCATTCCTGAAGGGTGTTCAATGCGGGCAGTGGAAAAAGCAGGTTGAAGATGTTCGGGTATTGATCGACCCTGAGCAGATCAAAGCGGCAAAGAAGCAAGTTCCGGCAGTGTCGCCAAGTTGCATATTTACAGGCAAGCACAGCGGCGCAAACGTGAAGGAACACAGCGGGATTTTATGCCTTGACCTTGACGTGAAGGAAAACCCCGGCATTGCACAACCAGCAGCACGGGCGCGAGTGTATGCAGATCAGTACACTTTTGCCGGGCATGTTTCCGTTTCCGGTTCGGGAATATGCCTGTATGTTCAGATTGAACCTGAGCGGCATGAAGCGGCATACTTGCAGCTTGAAGCATACTACCGTCAGGCTTGGGGCGTTATTACAGACCCAGCATGTAAGAATGTTTCCCGGCTTCGGTTCGTGAGCTATGACCCGGCGTTATATCGAAACCCAGAGGCGCGCCCATTCATTACCAGAAAGAAGCGTTTCAATAGAGATCGGCAGCAGGCGCGGCGTTCAGTTGATCGGCCAGCCGTTCAGGATTCAGGCCAGTATTTTGAGGCAGTTCTAAGCCAGATTCTTGCTGCCGGGTATGACCTGACGGGCAGCCATGCCGATTGGGTGAAGGTTGGCTTTGCTATTGCTTCAGGGTATGGCGAAGCAGGGCGGCAATACTTCCATGAACTAAGCCAGTTTCACCCGAAATACAAACCAGCAGAAACAGACCGACAGTTTACAAGATGCCTTCAGACCAGAGCGGCAGGCGTTACAATAAGTACGTTTTTCTATATGGCGAAGCAGGCAGGGTTCACATTCAAGCAACAATAAACCATTGTGATTATGAGTAATAAAGATGAGGCTGAAAAGATCGGCCAGTTCGTTCTTGATAAAAGCAAGGTTGCATTATTCGAGGCAGTGAGTGAGGCAATGGGCAGAAAGCCAGACGGTAGAGAGTGGGCTATTGCAGTATCAAGCTTTTTGATGGGAGCAAGTTGTTCAGCGTCTGCAATGCTTGAAGGGATTCAGCAACACAATGTTATTGCCAGAAATTAAGACGTGTCAAAGTATGGCATAGGTAAAAACTTTGCCTTAGAGGGCCATTTATGAACGTTTTTTATAACGTGAAAACACTGTAAACCATTATAAACATTGACAAAATGAGGATATACCACCCATGAGCAGAAAAACACTGAGAACGCTTTCTGATATGCGCCGATACCTTGCCGGATTGCTGAACAGGTACGAGGCAAAAGAGATTGACGAAGTACACCTGAAAGCGGCGGCGTATGTTTCAAACATCCTAACCAGTACGATCAAGGATTCAGACCTTGAGACGCGAATTGATAGACTTGAACAACAACTAAAAGCCGAGGCGAGCAATGGGCATAAAAGAGCGAGTTAAAAAACTGGAGCAGATCAGTAGCTCGACAGATGAACAGTTATATATGGAACTGTTAACCCTCCCGGGCGGTAATGGTGATATTTTTACCAATTCTTATAACGAACATGCGGCGATGCTTCGAAAAAAGAGGTTCGATAAAGTTCTAACAGGTGAGGCAAATAACCCGAGTCAGCATAGGGTTATGGCGAGGTTTTTTGAATTGGTAGAAAGTGAGGCCGGCTTATATGATTGTACGGGTAATCTTATTGAGCCGTGAGGGGTCAAGTTGTAGTAAAAAGCTGCATATTGCAGTATAAATTCTTCAATAGAGATTAAAGCGGGGGTGATATGGCACTCATTTCTTGTCCTGAATGCAAAAACAAAGTTAGTGATAGTGCGACAAGTTGCCCAAAGTGCGGCACGCCTATTACCCCTCAAATTATTGCCGATGCTTCAAAGAAAAAAGTAAATGGCGTCGGGATTTACATATTTGTGTTCTTAGTGTTTTTGGTGTTATGCTTTATATTTTTCACTCCCTCTTCAAGCCACCATACAGAGGCCTTACCACCTGCGGGGATTTCAGATACCGGTAGAGTTCCTGTTAATCAAATTGAGGATAAGGAAGAGAAAAAGACGGACAAAGCTATTCAGGCAAAAATAGGAGATGCTGTTAGCGTAGGAGGGTTTGTCTTTAAAGTTGAGAATATCATGTATGATAGATTTCTCGGAAGCACATATTTTAACAAAACAGCAGATGGAGTTTATTTAATAATAAAGATTGTTATCGCCAACAATACCAAAGAGTCTCACGTCATTGACAGCTCACTTTTTACACTATGCAATGATCAAGGAATTAAATATGACTACTCTCATGATGGTTCTTCAGCTTTAGAACTTGGCATGGGAGGAAAGACATTGTTTTTGAAGCAATGTCAGCCAGGTATACCAACAAGCGGCTACTTAGTGTTTGAAGTACCAGCAAAAGGAACTTATCACTTAAAAGTCAGGGGTTCTTTTTGGGATTCAGAGACGGGAGATATAATTCTTTCGACCCCTGAAGTGACACCACAACCACCACAACAGCCACAACAACCCCAGCCTCCTCAACCGCCGCAACAAACCTCGAAAACTTCAGGTTCAAGATATAATGTCCCTCAGTTTACAGATTATCCATCAGATGCGGTTTATAGTGGCACAAATCACCCGCTATTTCTTGATGAGTTCGGGAAAAGTTACAGGACAAGATTACGTGAAGCCATTAAAAACGGAAAACCTGACTTTGCAGGTCATTACATAGTAACGAAGTGGGGTTGTGGTTCTTCCGGTTGCAATACGGGCGCGGTGATTGATGCAATAACAGGAAGGGCTTATTTGTTTCCCGTTGCCATGAGTTCAGTATTTCCTCTTAAACCAGAACTTGAGGGTAAGGAAGGACAAGAACATCTTTATAAACTAAACAGCCGATTGATGATTTTCGCGGGTAATCTTGAAGGCGCGCATGATGGCGATGGAGAGGATTCTGTTGAGTTTTATGAATTTAGAGACAACAAGTTTGTGTTCATAAAGTCAATGCCATATAACCATAAAGATAAATCCAGATAATTTTCTGGCACAGCTAAGTCTTATCAAATTAAACAGGGCGTCCTAATATGTATGGAGCTATTAAGATACTGGCATGGGACTTCAAGACAGAGGGAGTACATTTGCCTTAGGAAAACTCTATTTGAGGAGCAAAAAGCAGTTTTTTAGAGAAAAAATACCATTAAAAGATATTCAGAGTTTAGACGTGGCGGATTCAAATTCCGGTGGGGGTATAAATAATGCTCTTGCAGGAGGTGCGATTGGTGCGGCATTGTTCGGCGGCGCTGGTCATGTGGCTGGTTCGATACTTGGCGGAAACAATAAAGAGGTTCCGTTTGTCTGCATCCTTAAAGATGGGCGCAAGTTTTTAGGCGTTTCAGACTCTTCGGATTACAGCCAAATGAAACAAAAGGTTATGGCGATCAATTTCTGACCATTCCCACATTAACACAAAGCCCTAATAATCAACGGGGTTTAGATAACGAAGGCCGGGCAAGTTCCCGGCTTTTTTCGTGTAGGGTGTGTATGATATGTACACTTTCAGAAAAGTAAAATAATTCAACTTTACAGATTCGCTTTCTCTTTTTATCTTTACTCTTTCGGTATCTTCCAAAAGAAAATAAGAGCGGGTAAAAAACGGGATTATTGAAGCATTTGTAAAGTTCTTGTAAAGTTTTGGCTGTTTATGATGCTTTTTATTCTCTGTATATCGTTTTAAAATAAAGAGATGCTGAGTTTTTACAAAAATTTGAATATGGAAGGTCGTATCTTTAATCTGCCGAATTCGCTTAGTTTTCTGAGAATAATACTGATACCCTGGTTTCTCTATTATTTTCATACCGGCCATATCAAAACCGCCATTGTTATTATGGTTGTGGCTCTTTTGACCGACTGGTTTGACGGTCAGGCTGCCCGATGGACCAATGATGTTTCAGAAATGGGAAAAATTCTTGATCCACTTGCCGACAAACTCTGTCTTGCAAGTGTAGCTATTTACTTTTTATGGGTTGGTCAGCTCCCTTTATGGTTTGTGCTTTTTGCAGTCCTGAGGGATGCTATTATTTTTATAGGTGCCGCATATGTCAGAATCCACCATTCAGTAGTTACTACATCTCTCTGGCCGGGAAAATGGGCTGTTGGCTTTGTCTCCATGATGTTTATTGCCATGGTTTGGCCTCATCCCGTTTTTCAGCGCTATCCCGTCAAGGAGTTCTTTTTATACCTCTCCTTCATTATGCTTCTCTACTCCTTTTCGCTCTATTGTGTAAGGTTTTATAAAATTCATAAGGGCCTCAACTACAGCCTCTGAGCGTTACTCTCCCTCGTTTACGGTATCAACATATATATATGCAGGGTATTGATAACTTTTTCCTGGAAGCATATATACGAACGCTCTCTTGAGCTAACCTGCTAATAAAAAGCAGGTTACAGGCGTTAACATCCTTTACTTCCGTTGAGTGAAAAATGTTGACAACTTGTTGACAGAATGTGGGCAGGTGTGTAGAAGCGCCCTGCTTCTGAGGTCTGGAGGCCAGGGCGTTCTATTTTGGTAAGAGGACTTCTATTTGTTTTTGCTCACAACAGTAGCCATGAGGGAAGCTTCGCATACAAGTTCGCCTCGTACATAAGCTTTTGCATCAAACTGGCAGACGCTTCTGCGCATGTTGGTCATGATTGCTTCAATCACAAGGGTGTCGCCGGGAAGCACAGGTTTCCGGAAGCGAGCTTTGTCGATACCCATGAAGTAGACCACACTCTCCTTGATTTTATCATTACCGTTCAGCATCATGATACCGCCTGTCTGAGCCATAGCTTCAAGGATCAGCACGCCGGGCATAATGGGATTTCCCGGAAAGTGACCTTGAAAAAAAGGCTCGTTCATGGTAACGTTTTTAATCGATACAATTTTTTCGTCAAGCTTGAACTCAACAATCTTGTCGATTAAAAGGAAGGGATAGCGGTGCGGGAGAATGTTCAGAATAGCATTGATGTCAAAAATAACGCCGGCTTTTTTATCGTGCTGGTACTGCCGGGCAAGTTTGTTGCGATCCGCATATTTTTTGAGCTGCTTGACAAATTCAACATTCGAAGCATGACCAGGTCGTGCAGCAAGCACCTGTGCCCTTACGGGCATGCCAAGGAGGGCTATGTCACCAAGCAGGTCAAGCAGTTTATGCCGGGCAGGCTCATTCTTGAAGCGTAGTTCACGGTTGTTGAGAATGCCGTTTTCACCGAGCACAAGATGCTCGCTCTCTATACCAAGTTTTTTTCCAAGAGAGTCAAGCTCACCCTTATCCATGGTCTTGTCGATAATGACAATAGCATTATCAATATCGCCTCCTTTGATAATTCCCTGGTTAGCAAGCGCTTCCACTTCACTGAGAAAGCAGAATGTTCTGCACGGAGAAAAATCCTTGACAAATTCAGTTTCCAGATTAAAAAGACCAGAGTGCTGAGAGCCAAGAGCAGGGTTTTTATAGTCCACCATCACTGTCATTCTGAAATCATCCAGCGGCAGAGCTACAATATCGACACCGTTTTCAGCATCATGGTATTCAATGGTTTCATCAATGACCAGGTAGTTTTTTGGCTCATCCTGTTCCTGAAATCCTGCTTCCATCAGTGCCTTCGCAAAAGGGGCTGAACTTCCATCCATAACCGGAGGTTCAGGTCCGCTCAGTTCAATCCGGCAGTTATCGATCTGCAGGCCATAAAGAGCTCCAAGAACATGCTCGGTGGTGTGGACTTTAACATCATTGAGTCCGATAGTGGTACCCCTCAGGACATCTATGACGTTCTCAATCAGGGCCGGTATTTCAGGACTGTTTTCAATATCTGTCCGGACAAAACGGTAGCCGTAGTTGACCGGGGCAGGTTTAAAGGTAATCATGCACTCTTTGCCGGTGTGCAGTCCTGTACCCCATAGGGAAACTTCTTTTTGAAGTGTGCGCTGGTGAATGAGCATAGTGTAATCGTTGCTCCTGCCTTTTGTTGCCGCGCAGGAAATGAACTTGAATTGTAATGATGAAAAACTTTAAACTTTTAAGATAATAAAGATCAATATCCTGTTCAAATCAGGCTTTTTAGACGTTTCTGAGCCAGCTTCTTAAGACACGGTGTGACTGGAAAAGTGTTTCAGTACTTTTTCAAGAAGGAGCGGATGGGATATTTTGTTTCCGGCAATAATGCTGTTTCTTTGAAAAACATCTTCATCTCCTGTAAAGTCGGTAACCGTTCCTCCTGCTTCGCGGACAAGCAGCACGCCAGCCGAATAATCCCAAGGGTGAAGCTTGTATTCCCAGAACCCGTCAAAGCGTCCACAGGCGGTATAAGCAAGATCAATGGCAGCAGACCCGGCACGCCTGATTCCAGCACAGTCGTGAATAATCTCTTTCGTTACTCCGAAATACGAATCAATATAGTGGTACTCGGTAAACGGAATACCTGTTGCAATGAGAAAACTCTCTTTTTCCAGGCGGTTTGAAACCGAGATTCTTTTGCCGTTCAGGTAAGCGCCGCAGCCTCGTTCAGCAGTAAAAAGCTCCTGAAGAACAGGCTGAAAAACAACCCCTGTGCAGAGTTCATTGTTGCTGTCTTTCAACCCAATACTGATGGAGAAAACAGGAAAGGAGTGAATGAAGTTAAGCGTGCCGTCAAGGGGATCCACAATCCAGGTTCTCCCTGAACTGCCTTTAAAGACGGTACCTTCTTCACACAGCATGCTGTCATCCGGGAAGCTTTCGGCGATGATGGAGCTTATTGCCGCTTCGCAGGCTTTATCAACCTCAGTAACAAAATCTTTAAAATCTTTTCCCTTGATGTCACTCTGAGAGAGTTCACCGAATTTTTCAAGGGTGATAGCTCCTGCAGCCTGCGCAGCTTTTATGGCTGTCTGCAGTTCATTGCTTCGTGTTTCCATGTGTGTTTGTCAATCAGAACGAATGGGTTGCATAATCGCGATCAATATAACATTTCAGCCCATTCTTTTTTTTGTCGCCTTCTTTGGTAGCGCGCAACCTCAACGTTTCTCAGTAAAGCAGGAGGGCAGGGAATTATACGTGCAATCTCTTTGTTGCTTATTTATAATGATCTAAACCATTTATAAACGTAAAGAACACCATAATGAAACTCAATATTACAAAACTGGCACTCTGTATCGGTCTGTGTTTTGTGTTTGCCTTTGCAGGCAGCACATTTACGCCTGTGCCCGGTTCGGAGTGGTACTATTCGATACTCAAAAAGCCTTCATGGAACCCGCCTGACTGGCTTTTTCCCCCTGCATGGACTCTTTTGTTCCTGCTTATGGGCACTGCTCTCTACCTTGTGGTAGAGGAGTGGTCTACAAAAGCAAATGTAAAGGGAGCTCTCACAGTATTCGGGGTGCAGCTTCTCTTGAATCTCAGCTGGTCAGCCGCATTTTTCGGACTTCATTCTCCATCGAAGGCTCTTGCAGTGATTGTTATGCTCTGGCTGGCGATTGTTCTGACAATCGTGAAGTTCAAAGCGGTTTCCCCGACTGCGGCCTATCTGCTGATACCCTACATCTTGTGGGTAAGCTTTGCGTCTTTTCTCAACTTTACGATCTGGCAGCTTAATGGGGGGCTTCTCTGAGCAGGCGCGGCTTTTGAGAATGTAACGTTATAACCCCAACTCGCTATGCGAACCGAGGCGCACCAGTTCCAGACTGGCGTCGTCGGTTTTGCGGTAGATCAAAATAAGATCAGGCTTGATGTGGCAATCGCGGCAATCATTTAACATCCCAATCAACGCATGGTCGACGGCATTAGCGGGCAAAGGCTTGTCCTCTATCAGAAGACTGAGGATCGCTGTCAAGAGTGCATCAAGTTTCTTGCTGTGTATCCCTGATTTCTCGCGGCGATAGTCACGCTTGAATCGGCTGGTGTACTTAATCGTCCGCATTTAAATCCTGAAACAACTCATCCAAAGAAGAGGCTGTACTGAGTTCTCCTCGGCGTGCGGCTTTAATGGCCTCAATCGTTTCTGCATTGGGAATGAGCGGCTCAAAAGGCAATGCTTTTTCAGCAGCAACCCGTTTCAACATAAGCCTTACGGCATCGGACAGGGAAAGCCCTATGGACGCCAGTACAGCGGAAGCCTCGGCTTTTGTTGCGGCATCAATCCTTGCTCTGACAACTGTATTTTCTATCATATCAATATCCTCCTTTTGTAGCTACAATGTAGCGCAATAAAGGGCGGAATGCAATTATTTTTGGGACGACAGGGACAACGCACGCATTACATAAAGAGAGATTCCTATTATTCGAGAGCAGGTTTTGGAAAAAGGAAAAAGTATCCGATTCGATACAGACGCAAATTGCCAAAGATGCAGGGCTTGGCAGAGAAAGTCTCTACAAGGCGTTAAGCGCTGGCGCTCACCCACGCTTTCAAACGATCAATGCAGTCCTTCATGCCCTTGGCGTTAAATTTACGGTTGTGAATGCTCGCCCGTCTTAAAAAGGTGTATAATCTAATGGATGATCTGCAACGATATATCGAGCAACGAAAAGACCTTGATCTTGAATTTGCCAAGACCTTTGACGAAGGCTATGAACAATTCAAGATCGGTGAATTTCTCCGCTACGCAAGAGAGCGTGCAGGGTTGACGCAAGAAGAACTTGCAGGAAAGTT
>SZXX01000015.1 GCA_005843825.1 Chlorobium sp. | reverse complement strand
GCTCCCACTGAAGGCTCTATACTGCCGATAACAAGCGGTTTTCCATTTTTTCGTGGCTTAAAAAGATCATCGTCACAAGCCTGAAGTTTTTTTTCAAGAAACTCAGGAAAATCACGCATACTTTTTACAGTTATGTCTGGGGGAGAACTAACTGTCAATGTATTTCAATTTAAAGGCTTACTAATTCCTTTTCTCTAAAACAAATCAGGACGACTGTGTCAAGAATAGACGTGATTGTTTATAAAATCATTCGCAATGCGGAATAACAATACAACCAAGCGTCCTAACCCTTATATTGATTAATATAATGAAATAAATATATTATAAGCGGTAAAGTTATCGTAATATAAGCAGAGAATACCGAGCTTTGCAGCACACTGTTGTAATACATATTTCGCCTTTATCCATGCAATTCATTATAACGTGATGGATAAGATGTACAATACCCGTTGAACCCCCTATCGATAATGCAAAATATATAGACCGCTTACGTTCTTTTTTAAAAACACGTAAATTGCTGAATCCATAGGTTCTAATGGTCAATTTCGGACTTTCCGATAACGCCCCCGGGCTCTTAGTCAGCTGTTTTAAGGAATCTGAACTCTTTTTTTTCTTCTTCTGCAGGATCGCATAACTCATTGATCAAAAGTATTATTACCAAAAAGTATAAACATACGCTGAAGAACCTTTTTGATAAAAAACTGCTCAGCCATAATCAAAAGGTTTTAGACATTCTTGAACAAGCCGAACCAAATCTCCCGGTTATAGGGTTGTTTGCGACTATAGGATATCCGATATTTTATATAGTATGGAAAGAGATTTTACCCCAGCCTTATGAAAATCTGCTGCTGCGGCTTATTGAGGCTGTTATAAGCCTGCCATGGCTTTTTTATCCCTCTCTCCCGAAAAAGTTAAAAGACCTTTTTCCAGCTTACTTTGCTTTGTCTTTACCGATACTCCTTCCCTTCTTTTTTTATTTCATGCTGCTCAAAAACGAGTGGTCATTGGCTTGGGCAATGTCATCAATGGGAGGCTTATTAATACTCATCCTCATTGTTTATGACTGGCTCCTCATTTGTATAATATCAACGCTCGGTTTTGCTATGGCATACGGGGCTGTGCTCTATCTTGACGGACATGTTTCATATGCCCAGTTTCAATGGGATTATATTCCGACCTATTTTTTTGCGCTTTTCGGCGGCATTATTGCGAGTCACAGAAAGCAAAGTGCACATACATCAAAAATTACGCTTCTGAAAAGCCTGAGCGGCAGTATCGCTCACGAAATGAGAAATCCGCTTAATTCCATTACCAACGCCATAGCCTCGGTACATGCCAAACTTCCCGAAAAGCCACAAGACGATATCTCTTCTGAGAGCTACTTTATCAGTCATTCCAGCCTTGTAAGCATTCATCATGTCATCGAAGAGAGTTCAAGCACTTTGAACAGGGCTAATAAAATAATTGACTCTATTCTCACCAGCATGCAGGGGGGCGAAGTTGGCACTAAGGGGTTTATCCGTCTTAGAGGATTTGAGGCAATCAACGATGCTGTTAACAGTTATTCCTTCTCTGACCTTGAAGAAAAAAAGTTAATCACGGTAAATAAAATTCAGAATTTTGACTTTTTTGGTGATAGAGACCTGTTTTCCTATGTAATTTTCAATCTGTTAAAAAACGCTCTCTACTATAAAAACAAACCTGACTTCAGTATTGAAATAAGTTCAGATGCAATACCGGCAGCAAACATTATCCGGGTCAGGGACTCCGGACCCGGTATACCGAAAAGCAAAAGAGAGCAAATATTTGACAATTTTTACTCTTCAAACAAAAAAGGCGGCAATGGCCTTGGTCTTTCATTCTGCAGAAGAGTTATCCAATCGTTCGGGGGAAGTATCGTCTGTAACTCGAAGGAAGGGGAATGGACTGAGTTCACCATAACACTTCCTAAATATGACTCTAAAAGGATACAGGAAATAAAATCAAAAATACTGGGGGGGAAACGAATCCTTGTAACCGATGATCATATCAGCAATCGACTCATCCTTTCAAAATACCTGACTGAAATGAGTTGCCAGTATGATTTGGCAGAAAACGGAAAGCAGGCTCTCGGATTACTTTCAGAAAATCGGTATGACCTGATTTTTATGGATTTTGAAATGCCATTGATGAATGGAGATATGGTTGTAAAGTTTATTCGCTCAGCCCAGGGTATAGACCCGGCCCTCGCTTTTCATTATATTCAAACTCCGATTATAGGTATAACCTCCCTGCCGGAAAATGAAGCCAATGAAAGGGGTTTGAGTTGCGGCATGAATGAAGTGCTGGCAAAGCCTCTGAAAAGAGCTGATATAAAAAGAGTTACAGAAAAGTACTTTTTTTCGGAATCAGTGTTCATAAAAAACGATCAGGATGAGATCATTAATGGCAAACGTATTCTGCTTGTAGATGACAACACAACCAGCAGAAAATTTATGAGCATGGTGCTCCGTCATTACGGATGCATTGTAAAGCAGGCCATACATGGCAAAGAGGCCTTGGATGCTCTTGAACAGGAGGATTATGATCTTGTAATAATGGATGTTGAAATGCCGGTCATGAACGGTATCGAAGCAACAAAAGCCATACGGAAAGGTGACTATTTTACCCGTTTCAGCGCATTCAGTACTCTTCCAATCATAGGCTTGACTGGCAATACAGATAACACAAGCGTGCAGAATATGAAGGAAGCCGGGATGAACTACCATCTTGGAAAACCGGTATTCAAGGATGATCTTTTATCAACCATTGCCGTTATGCTTAACAACCATACATATAGAAATAGAACCATGAACAGTCAAAACGCGGTGCCACCAGAGCAAACTGAAGCGCAATTCTGGAAGGCCTTTGAGAATGAAAAAATTTTAGACCTCTCAACCATCAACAGCCTCAAAGAAATTGGCGGTGATGAGTTGATTGAAAGTCTTTTTGAAACATTCATTATTGATTGTGAGAAGCAGACAAAAGAACTTGCTGATGCTGATGCAAGAAAGGATATGAAACAAGCGGATCAGATTCTGCATACCCTTAAAGGCTCCACGGAAAGTATTGGTGCCAATAAAATGTACGTGCTTTCGAAACACCTCAACGAAGGAATGCATCAGGGCAAATGGCCTGAAAACCAGTCATGGATGGATATCTTCAAAGCTGTCACTGAAGAGACTGTTAAAGAACTGCAAAATCAGGCTCGGCAGTAAAGCAAATTGCATCATGGGGAAATCAGTACTGATTGTTAAAAATATTACCCACGAAGGACCGGGACTTCTTGAAACCGTACTTCTTGATCGTTGCATTGCATGGAACTCTCTTGACCTTGCTTCTGGAGAACTCTTCGCTGACCCCTGTCAGTTCGGTGCTGTCGTTGTTCTTGGCGGCCCACAGAGTGCTAACGATGAAACCCCTTCCATGCGGCTTCAACTCCGGGAAATCAAGCAGATATTACATAAAGAAATACCCTATCTCGGTATCTGCCTCGGCATGCAGACCCTTGTAAAAGCTGCCGGAGGAAACGTAGTAAAATGCCAGCCTAAAGAGATCGGATTTAATAACAGTGAGGGGCTCCCCTATCGCATAGAACTCACCGCATCAGGAAAAGAAGACCCGCTTTTTGAGGGATTGGAAGAGAGTTTTCGGGTTTTTCAGCTTCACGGGGAAACCGTTGAACCTGCTTCATCAGGAATGGTAATGCTCGCTACAGGTGACGGGTGCAGGAATCAGGCTGTAAGGGTTGGAAAAAACGCTTACGGCCTGCAATGCCATTTTGAATTGACCGAAACAATGCTTGCAGATTGGACAGGTATTGATAGTGACCTGAAACGTATGGACCGTATAGCTCTCTTGAAACATTTTGAAGCTTTTCGTACAGAATACACGGTGACAGGCATGAGACTTTTGAACAATTTTCTCACGATCGCCGGTTTTGTCTGATCCTTGCTGCATGATTGATCCCAGACGCACAAGGCTTTTAAACGACCGGAATGACGTTCATGGACCTGTTATCTACTGGATGTCCCGCGACCAGAGAGTCGGTAATAACTGGGCATTGCTTTTTGCGCACAGTAAAGCTGAAACACTGGAACAGCCTCTTGTTGTAGTTTTCACTCTCGCACCATCGTTTCCTGGACCTCCTCTAAGACATTACGATTTCATGCTCAAAGGTCTTCAGGAAGTTGAAATCAGCCTGAGAGAGCTTAATATTCCCTTTTTTCTCCTGCAAGGGGAACCGGAAACAGAACTTCTTCGCTTTATCAAAAAATTGAAAGCTGGAGCAGTAGTCACCGATTTTTCGCCATTGCACATTTCGCGAACATGGAAAAAAACAGTCGGGAAACAACTGCCCCTGATTCCATTGTATGAGATCGATGCCCACAACATCGTTCCCTGCTGGATTGCTTCTGACAAGCAGGAATTTGCGGCAAGAACTTTTCGTCCGAAAATAACTGCATTGCTCAAGGAATTTCTTACAGAGTTCCCCAAGCTTACTCCTCTTGATTCTACCCAGGAAAACACCCCTGTTCCATGGGATGAAATCTACATGGGACTGAATGCCGACCCAAGCGTGCGACCTGTGGATTGGCTGAAACCCGGGGAAAAAACTGCTAATGAATGCCTTGAAAACTTTCTGCACGACAGGCTTTCGTCATATTCGGTAAAACGAAACGATCCGAATGCCGGAGCGCTATCAAATCTCTCTCCCTATCTGCATTTTGGCCAGATCAGCGCTCAGTATTGCGCTCTAAGGGTGTCGGGGAGTAATGCTCCTGAGGCTGACAGGAGCGCTTTTCTTGAAGAATTGATTGTACGCAGAGAGCTGTCGGATAACTATTGCAACTATAACACCCTCTACAGTTCATTTGAAGGCCTGCCTGCATGGGCGAAAGAAACCCTTCGGCAGCATACCACTGACATACGGACGTACATTTACACATCAGAAGAGTTTGCTCAGGGGAGAACGCATGAAGAGTTATGGAATGCCGCACAGCTTGAACTGGTAAAAACCGGCAAGATTCATGGCTATATGCGCATGTACTGGGCTAAAAAAATTCTTGAATGGAGTGAAACCCCGAGAGAGGCATTTGATACTGCAATCGCTCTGAACGACCGCTATGCGCTTGACGGGCGGGATCCTAACGGCTATACGGGCGTAGCATGGTCAATAGGAGGGCTTCATGACCGTCCATGGTTTGAACGGAGTGTTTATGGCAGAATTCGATATATGAATGCTTCCGGCTGCGCAAGAAAATTCGACGTCAAGCGATACATCGCGCAATTTGGAAGAGAGGGGCCTTTCTCTTCCTGAAGGCAGGGTTGCATCCAGGAAGAGTGCACGGGTATCAAGCAGGAGTGTTTTCCTCTAAGACCAGATCGATTGTCCGACGGTTGATATCCACGCTGTTCACCTTGACCTTAACCCGCTGACCAATCTGAAGACGTTTTTTGCGACGTTTACCAATAAGGGAGTATGTAGCCTCGTCGTACTCATAGTAGTCGTCGGTGAGATTACGCATGTGCACCATACCCTCGATAGCAAAATCAACCATTCTCACATAGATACCGTAATCGGTAGCTCCTGAAATAATGCCGGGATAAACCTTGCCGACATGGGAGTCCATGTATTCAACCTGCTTGAGCTTGATTGATTCGCGCTCGGCCTCGACTGCACTTTTTTCGCGTTCGTTGGAGATCTGACAGACTGTGCGAATCTTATCGGCCAGTTCGGCAAGACGCTGGGTGGAGATTTTTTTACGTTTTTTACGAAGGGCCTCGTATTCAAAGAGCAACCGGTGCACGATCAAATCAGGATACCGTCTGATCGGAGAGGTAAAATGCGTGTAGTGCTCAAAACCAAGGCCATAATGACCGACGTTTTCGCCGGTATAGACTGCCTTTGACATTGAACGGAGTACAAGCTCATTGACGAGAAACTCAACGTTGGTTCCCTTTACCTGCTGAAGCAGCTGACGAAGAACAGGTGCTGCAACAATCGGACCTTCCTTTCCTCGATTCAGCTTGAGATCAAAGCCGAGTCTTTTAACAAAATTGGCAAGAATGAGCACTTTTTCCTGCTGGGGGAAGTCATGAACCCTATAGATAACCGGCTGGGGTTCCTTCTTGTTTTCTTTGAACGTTTTGGTAAGGTATTTGGCCACTTTGCGATTGGCAAGCAGCATAAACTCTTCGATTAAACGGTGACTGCCCAGACGTTCTTTTTTAATGACTTCAAGCGGTTCGCCCTTATTGCCAAGTTTGAAACGCACCTCTTCGGTTTCAAAATCGAGCCCTCCATGCTTAAATCGCTTTTCACGCAGGATGACACTGAGGCGGTCGAGCAGCTGGAGCTCTTTAACGTAATCGCCTTTGCCCTTCTTTAAAATGGCTTCAACATCTTCGTAGGCAAATCGACGTTTGGAGTGAATGACGGTTTTATGAAACTCGTGTTTGCGAACTTCACCATCGGCAGTCATGGTAAAAAACACTGAAAATGCCATGCGGTCGACACCGGGATTAAGACTGCATATCTGCTCGGAAAGCCTTGCCGGCAACATCGGAATGACACGGTCGACAAGATAGACTGAGGTCGCTCTTTTGAGTGCCTCACGGTCGAGAAGAGAGTTTTCAGGCACATAATGCGATACATCGGCAATATGAACACCTATTGAATAGAGACCGTCATCAAGCGTTTCAATTGAAAGAGCATCATCAAAATCCTTTGCATCGACAGGATCGATGGTAAAGACTGTTTTATCGCGAATATCAAGCCTATCCTTAAGGTCTTCATCAGTAATGCCCTCCTTGATGGATGCTGCAAAGTCAAGGATTTTGGCATCAAAGGTTTCGTCGATACCACGGCTTCGGGCAATAGCACTCACTTCGACCGCCGAGTCGCCGGCAGTACCGAGCACTTCAAGCACCTTGGCCTGAATAACTCCTTCCTTGCTGAAATCAAGCTCTCCTACAAGCACCTTCTGGCCATCACTTGCTTTGAGGGAGTTTCGGATGGGGACAATGATTTCGGGAAGAATCTTGCGGTTGTCGGGCTTAAGCACAAACTTGCGGTTTGCCTTGGTAAGCGTGCCGATAATGGTGGTGACAGCACGTGAAATAACCGTTTTCACCACACCTTCACAACGCTGATGAGGAGTGGATTTCGATGCATAGGTGTCGGGCACCTTGGAAACAAGTACTTCAACTTCGTCGCCATGAATTGCAGAATTCAAGTCGCCGGCCTTGATGAAGATATCGTCGTCAAAACCCTCTACATCAACAAAGCCATAACCGTTAGGATGCGTGGAAATACGACCGGTATAACTCCTGGAAACCTTGTAATGCTCCTTGCCGGGAAGAGGAAAGGGTTTGGCATGCACAAGGTGATCTTCGTAGGTGGATGCCTCTATGAGCGAGAGACCGTAGCTGCGATTGGAGTCCTTGTCAACAACCCCTTCTTCCTGCAGTTTGTGCAGGACATACCAGAAGCCCGGGAGCTGCTTTGATTCTGTATATCCAAGTGCGATAGCTAAATCCAGAGATCTTAAGCGCGCACCTTCATGGTCGGAGAAAAAGGTAATAATTTCGGCTGCCAGAGAGCTTTCGCCGCGCCTGAACAGAAATTCGTTAATGAGAATATGATCATTCGGTTTCACCCGCTCACCCGTATGCGATACAGACTGTCTGGTATTCTTCCTTGCCGGGGGTTTTGATTTTCGGTTAAATCGCTGTCTTGCCACTACATTCAATCATTTATGTTAGGATTCCATTTCTTCGCTGGAACCATGCACTTCCGGCGCAATTCCTGATTCGTCACATCAACACCTGCGACTTCTTTTCAAGAAGTTAATAACATCAGAATACTTCAGCAAACAATAAGCGGCAGTATCTGTGCTCATACTGATGCCTCTTGACGGTTCAAATATCCGCATGGAAAAACGCATTTAACATAATGAAAAGAAAACACAATACATCTTACACTGCATTTATTTCATTTTTTTACTCATCATACGTATCATATATGTAACGATACAGGAGTTCACGCAATCACGGGACAGCATCCACAATCAATACAGAGCTGGATAAACATCAAAAAAAAGAAGGGGCCGCATGTCTGCAATACTGATGGTTTTTTTCTCTCAAAGTGGAACGACTGCCCGAGTTGCTGAGTCTATAGCATTTGGATTAAGGGCATCCGGACACAGGGTGGATCTCTGCAACATCAAGCATGGATATCCAAAAAGTATTGCGGGTTACGACATGATCGGCATTGGAAGTCCTGCATACTATTTCCGTCCATCCATGAACATAACTGATTATGTGAACAGCCTGCCCTCCCTTAATGAGATGTCAAACTTTGTTTTTGTGCTCTATGGCACGTATCCGGGGGATACCGGTAATGCCATAAGAGAGGCCCTTCGCATGAAAGGCGCGAGAGAAGTGGGTTATTTCAAATGTCGTGGTGCTGATCTTTACCAAGGCTATCTGAAGGCTGGTTATCTATTTTCGCCTGATAATCCCTTGAAGGATGAATTGAGTCAGGCAGAAGAGTTTGCCGCCAAAGTTTCCGGGATTATGGCCGGGCAAACATACACCCGACCGGAACCAGACCCTCCACCAACAATCATCTACCGTCTGGAACGGTTTTTTACAAACCGCTGGCTGATCAAAACGATCTATAGCCGTTTGTTCCATCTCGATAAACAAAAGTGTACTGCCTGTGGCGTATGTATGATGCAGTGCCCGACTAACAATATCAGTGCAAACAATGAGGGTCAGCCGGTCTGGAGTCGAAATTGTCTGCTCTGTCTCAGTTGCGAAATGAACTGCCCTCAGGAGGCGATCACATCGCCCGCCAGCTGGCCTCTGTTTAAGCCGGTCTTCATCTACAATGTAACCCGTGCATCACGGGACAGCTCACTCGATTATGTGCGGGTAAAACACACGAAGGGCCGCACTACGCGAGTGTAAACTACATCGTACCATATTGAGTGAGATTTCCATAAATTACAGGCAGACGGACATTGAAAGCGATTTAACCTTTCACCTCTATGGACTCGCTTGCCGATTTTATTGCAGGGATGCCAAAAGCTGAACTGCACATCCACATCGAAGGGACACTTGAACCAGAACTGATGATTGCAATAGGGAGACGAAACAGGGTTTCGCTTCCCTACCCCGATGCTGCTGCTGCGCGAAATGCCTATAACTTCAGTGACCTCCAGTCATTCCTTGATATTTATTACAGGGCAACCGCAGTCCTGATCACAGAAGAGGATTTCTATGACCTGACCATTGCCTACCTTAAAAAAGCCGCCCTCCAGAATGTACGGCATGCAGAGATCTTTTTTGACCCGCAAAGTCATACTGCACGGGGCATTGCCTTTGAAACCGTGATCAGAGGGATTGAGCGGGCGCTTGTTGAAGCAAACAGCTCACTCAACATTTCAACAAAGCTCATTATGTGTATTCTTCGCCATCTGAGCGAAAAGGAGGGATTTGAAATATTCCAGAAAGCCCTTGAGTGGAAACATTGGATTGCCGGCATCGGCCTTGACTCTTCAGAACGGGGCAATCCTCCTGAAAAGTTCATAAACCTTTTTGAGCTAGCACACCGGGAAGGTTTTCTGACGGTGGCACATGCCGGAGAAGAAGGCAGTGCCGCTTCTGTCAGACAAACTCTCGACACTCTGCACGTCACCCGCATCGATCATGGAGTTCACTGCATGGAAGATGAGGCACTGGTTGCTGAGCTTGCTGAAAGACAAATTCCGCTCACCGTTTGTCCTCTCTCCAATGTCAGATTAAAAGTCTTTGAGAGTATGAAGCTGCACAACCTGAAAGCCATGCTTCAGAGAGGACTATGCGTCACCGTGAACTCGGACGATCCCGCCTATTTCGGGGGGTATGTCAACGAAAATTATATCGAAGCTGCAAAAGCGCTGCAGCTTGATCAAAATGATATTATCCAGCTTGCAAAAAACTCTTTTACAGCTTCATCGCTCAGCCAAATTCACAAACAGCTCTATCTGAAGGAAATTGACCGTTACGCCGCCCAATATGAAAGCTCATCATTGCACTCTCAATAAGATCCAATGGCCAAAGAACATAAGCAAAGCAGTGCCATCACCCCGCTCTTTTCAGCGGAAGCAATAGAAAACCGTATCCGGGAAATCGGAACGGAGATTTCTCTTGATTTTGCCAGTGCTACTACTGAATCTCCTCTCCTTCTCATTGTAGTTCTCAAAGGGGCATTTATTTTTGCCGCTGATCTTCTGCGAACAATAACAATTCCCTGCATCGTCGATTTTATTCATGCCTCAAGTTACGGCTCTCGGAAAATCTCTTCGGGCAACGTCACCATCAAACACAACCTTGCCATTGAGGGCAGGGACATCCTGCTCGTTGAAGATATTGTCGATACAGGGCTTACCATTCAGCAGGTCACAGCGGAACTTATGACTATGAAACCAGCATCACTCAGCATATGCACGCTGCTTGACAAACCTGAAGCAAGGAAACATCCTGTAGTAGCCAGGTATACCGGTTTTATTGTCCCCAACGCTTTCATTGTAGGGTACGGGATAGACTTTAACGAACAATACCGGGGACTCCCCTCATTGGGCGTTCTCGACTCCTGACCGAAGTAATCAAACTCCCCCCGCCCCTCATTTGAATGCAACAAATAATATCAGTGTCTGCAGCAAAACAAGCGCGAATAAAAAACATTTATGTAAATAATAATGCGCAAACAGACGAAATTGTCTGAAATTTTATTATTTTTCATTTAATTACCCTTATTTATTTAGGTATAAAATATTTTTAGCTTAAATAACAGCAAGCACGAAATCGCCCTGACGGCGAATTATAAGATTTGTAGAACAAGCTACTTATGCGCATTGAAAGCACAACTTCCATCCATAAAGGCGTAAAGCCCTGGATCATCGATACAACCCTGAGGGATGGAGAGCAGGCGCCGGGCGTTGTATTCAGCGCTATAGAAAAAACAGATATTGCATGCCTTATTGCCGGTACCGGAGTTAATGAACTTGAAATCGGCTACCCGGCAATCAGTGCTGAAGAGCGTGACACGATAAGGAAG
The DNA here is from genome assembly GCA_005843825.1 of Chlorobium sp. Taxonomy (GTDB): domain Bacteria; phylum Bacteroidota; class Chlorobiia; order Chlorobiales; family Chlorobiaceae; genus Chlorobium. The sequence goes on along the minus strand of SZXX01000015.1, from coordinate 96,475 downwards.
ATTGCCGCCATGAATCTTCCTGTACGTCTTACCAGCTGGGCCAGGGCAAAGTGGCAGGACATTGAAGATGCCCGGATATGCGGTACAGAGGCACTTCACATCAGCTTTCCTGTGTCAGCGCTCTACCTGCAGCTTATGGAAAAAGATTACGCATGGGTACAGCGACAACTGCAGGAGCTCATCCCGAAAGCGAAAAAATATTTCAGTTTTGTCAGCGTCGGAGCACAGGATGCTACAAGGGCTGACACGGAAATGCTGAAAAGTTTTGTGCGTGATGCTGAAGCTTGCGGTGCAGATAGAATACGCATTGCAGATACTGTCGGCATTGCAACACCAACATCAATAATAACACTCATCAGCCAACTGAAATCTGTAAGCTATGCTGCTCTTGAATTTCATGCCCATAACGATCTTGGTATGGCAACAGCCAATGCATTCACCGCTCTGGAAGCAGGGTGCAAGGCTGTCAGCGTTTCTGTAACCGGACTTGGTGAGCGGGCAGGAAATGCAGCACTTGAAGAACTTGCCATTGCCCTGGAGCTATCCGGGAAGTACGATTCACGAATTGATACCAGGCTGCTTTCGCATCTTTGTCAAGTCGTCAGCAAAGCATCAGGACGGGTTATACAGGATCAGAAAGCCGTTGTGGGCAAATCGGCGTTTCAGCATGAATCGGGCATTCACTGTGCGGCACTGCTGAAACACCCGCTATCGTATCAACCGTTTCTTCCGGATCAGGTAGGTCGCCAGACTGAGGAACTTGTTATCGGAAAACACTCGGGCAGTGCGTCATTACAACATTTTTTTTCCGGCAGAGGGATTATCCTGTCAAGAGATGAAGCAAGCTCTCTTCTTGAGAAAGTCCGCCAGACGGCCACTGAAAAGAAAAGAGCCTTGAACCCTGAAGAACTTGAACGCATTTACAACACCCTTTTAGTCAAACACTGATAAATCAGATCTCAAGAGCCATGCTTATAGCCCAGGAAGAGGATCACAGCAGTATCAGCCTGCTTGCCGAAGTCAGCCGGACCATAACCAATGAAGATGACATCAACAAGGTGTTACGGCTTGTGCTGTTCATCATGTCCGAACATATGAACATGCTGAGGGGTATGATTACGATCCTTAACCGTGACACCCGCGAAATTGTAATCAACGAATCTTTCGGGCTGACGATTGAAGAGAAAGAAAGAGGCCGTTACCGTATTGGGGAAGGCATTATCGGGCAGGTTGTTAAAACCGGCAAAACAGTTATTGTCCCCAGCATTCATAATGAGCCGCTCTTTCTTGACCGCACCCGTTCACGGTCAAGGTCTAAAAAAGAAGACCTTTGCTTTATCTGTATTCCAATCAAGGCAGGTACAGAAATCATCGGCACCCTGAGCGCGGACCATCAGCTTGAACCGCTATCGGGCGAAGAGCATGGTAAAAAACCCAAAGCCGATGCGGGGCAAAGAGATATGCTGCAGCACTATGTAGACCAGCTATCCATAATTGCAGCCATGATTTCACAGGCAGTTCGCCTCCGGCAGATTGCACATGAAGAAAGCGCTAAACATCCTCAGGAAGAGAACAAAACAACTGAAAAGCTGTCAAAGCAGAAGCGCCACCCGGAAGAACACAATGATGAAACCATTGCTGATGTAGAACGTCCGGCAAACATTATCGGTAATACAAAACCGATGATCTCGCTGTTTAAAATGATTGAGAAGATTGCGAAAACCAATGCGACAACATTGATACTTGGCGAAAGCGGCGTCGGAAAAGAGTTGGTCGCCAGTGCAATTCACTTTAAAAGTCACCGGTCCGGCAACACGTTCATTAAATTCAACTGTGCGGCACTGCCGGAAAGTATTGTTGAAAGTGAGCTTTTCGGGCATGAAAAAGGAGCATTTACCGGTGCATCAGCTACCCGGCAAGGGAGATTTGAGCTTGCCCATAAAGGAACAATCTTTCTGGATGAAGTGGGTGAACTGAGTCTTCCGATTCAGGCAAAACTGCTGAGAATCATTCAGGAAAAAGAGTTTGAAAGGGTCGGAGGATCAAAAACCATAAAAGTCGACGTCAGGATAATTGCTGCAACAAACCGCAATCTTGAAGAGTTAATCAGGGAGGGTCTTTTCCGGGAAGATCTCTATTACCGGTTGAATATTTTTCCAATTACCGTTCCTCCTCTGCGGGAGCGCAAAACGGATATACTTCTGCTTGCAGATTATTTTGTAGAGAAATACAATGCGGCAAACCAGAAAGGAATTCGCAGAATATCAACAACTGCGATTGATATGCTGATGCGATATCACTGGCCTGGTAACGTCCGAGAACTTCAGAACTGTATGGAACGGGCAGTCATATTGAGCGAAGACAACGTCATTCACGGTTATCATCTCCCACCTACTCTTCAGACTGCTGAATCCAGTGGAACACCCTATACCGGGTCACTGCAGCAGAAGCTGGATGCAATTGAAAAAGAGATGATCATGGAAGCGCTGAAACGCACAAAAGGGAACATGTCGAGAGCGGCAGTACAATTAGGCCTTTCAGACAGGATCATGGGACTTCGAATCAAAAAGTTCGATATTGATTACCGGAAATTCCGTCCATAAAATTTATCACTTATAATAATATTTGATTCATTATCTTATACGAAGTATGAACTGATATGGAGTTCATAGTCATCCCCACCCCCGTTTGCATTATCTACTCGTAGCACGATGAGATTCATAGTTGATTCGATAATGCTGAAGCAGAAAAAGAAATGTGCCCTCTCTACAAAAACGCCATTAGCAAAATGCAGGATAACAAGGGAACCAACAATCGCCTTTCGCTTGAAATGGTTGAGTTCAATCCTGAATGGCAATTTGAAAACCATAAAACCGGCGAATTCTACAAGAACGGAGTTATACCCCGGAAAGTGTTTATCACCTATCTTGGGGGGAATATTCAGCCTGCGAGCACCGATAAGGTCTTTGCTTCCCTTGAAAACATGTTCAAAAGCGGGGCACTCACAAACTCGGAGTACATAAGGATTGCTGATTACAACAAAGTAATCAGCGCGTCATTCCATACGAGAGTCCTCTATGCCAATACCCTGAACCGTCTTAATGAGAAGTATCATTGCCGGCCCATTGTCACCTTCATCTGCGGGGCATCACTTCTTTCAAAAACAATGCTGCGCCTGTTTGCATCCTATGTACAGCAGGAGTTCGTCTTTGTTGCGACAGCACATGAAGCATTCGACCTCATAAACGCCAACAACTACTACCCCTCCAAGGAACAGGATTATCAGATTACTATTTCACAAAAGGAAATAGATCAATTTGCTGCCCTGTGTGGAAACATCCTTTTCAATGAGACTTTTTCGTTTGATGAAAATAAGGATGGAGTATCACCTGACGATCCTCTTTACGACCTCTATACGATAATCGCCCTTCTTAATCATGATCTGAAAGAACTTCAGAAAAATGAAAAAGAACAGAAAGAGGAGATTGAACAAGCCCTTGAGCATTCACGCATTCTTAATACCAAACTTTCTGAAGAGAAAAAAATAGTTGAAGAAAAAGAGCAAATCCAGCAAATCCTTATAAAAAAGCTTAACGAGGCAAAGATTGAAGCTGAAATAGCAAACAGGGCAAAAAGCGAGTTTCTGGCCAATATATCCCATGAAATAATAACACCGCTTCACGCTGTAATCGGCATGACGGAACTCCTTTGCTATACCCCGCTGAACAGTGAACAAACAAATTATACAGATACCATACAAACAAGTACACAACAGCTTTATCAGTTGCTTAACAATATTCTTGATTTCAGTAAAAACGAATCGGGACAGATCGACAATAATACTGTTCTCTTTGATGTCAAGACACTTCTCAATGGTATCCTTTCCCGCCTGAACGATAGCGCCCTGGGGAAAAAACTACGGTTGAGCCTGACTATTCCACCAGCAATACCGACATATCTTTTTGGTTATCCTGACTATCTGACACAGGTACTTAACAACCTTGTGCAAAATGCAATTAAATTCTCCAATAAAGGGGAGATCATTGTAAGCATTGAGCCAGTATCCGAAACCCCTGATAATATATCCCTCCGCTTTGCCATCAGTGATACAGGAATAGGCATTCCTGAAGAAAAAAAAGAACTGGTTTTTCAAAAATTTACCCAGTTAGACTCTTCAGCTACACGGAAAGAAGGCGGAACAGGACTCGGTCTGGCAATCACCAAACAACTTGTTGAGTTAATGGGTGGTACCCTCGAACTCAGCAGCCGGGAAAATGAAGGGTCCACATTCTCTTTTGTCCTTTCATTCATTAAAGCGAATGAGAACAGTAAAAAAAATAACGACAACAGCATTCTCCCTTATACCGGGTCACTCCATAATAATCGGCTTCATTCCCCCATGCAATCAATAGACAATACATTGCCATCAATTACACGAATACTTCTCGTTGAAGACAATGCCATTAATCAACGAGTAGCTTCGGCTATGCTTAATAAGCTGGGGTTCACCATTGATATTGCAGACAACGGGATTGAAGCTATTGACGCTCTTAAACAAATCACTTATTCGCTGGTAATCATGGATTTGCAAATGCCTCTCATGGGAGGTCTTGAAGCTACCAAAAAGATCAGAAAAATGGAGACAGGCACAATAGACCCTGATATTCCGATTATCGCCATGACAGCCAATGCAACACAGCAAGACAAAATGAACTGCCTGAACGCTGGAATGAATGACTTTATCTCAAAACCAGTTACAATACCAGCTCTTCAGGAGTTGCTCAACAAGTGGGTAGAGCTCAGGAAATAGTTGGCAGTTGGCAGTTGGCAGTTGGGGGAAGATAGTGCACCTCTATTTGTTGGATAAATAGAGGTGCAATAAACAGTGTTATTTTGGCATGCCGGCAATAAAGTGAGCTATTGTTTTTTCATCCTCTTCACTTAACCGCAACGTACCAGCCCTGATAATACCTTCGACCTGAGCAGCATTCCGTCCGCCGACAATTGCTCCCGTTACACCCTGATGGCGCAAGGTCCATGCAATGGCAACCTCACCTGCTGAACGGTCATGCTGCGACCCGATACCTTTCAGCAGTTCAACCAGTGCAAGATTGGCTGAGAGGCGAGGCTCCTGAAACTCCTTGTTTCCCCTGCGCCAGTCATCATTGGAAAAGTTTGCAACCCGTTCATGCGTCATCGCTCCGGTGAGCATCCCAGAAAGCATTGGTGAATAGACAATAACCCCGATAGTATGATCAATACAGAATGGGAGAATCTCATGCTCAATTGCAGGTCGCAACATTGAGTATGGAGGTTGAAGGGTGGCAACAGGGGCAATGGCCATTATCCGGCGCAATTGTTCGATATTGAAATTTGACACTCCAATATACCTTACCAGGCCCTCCTCCTTCAAACGAGCCATCTCCTGCCAACCTTCTTCCAGATCGGCGTCAGGGTTTGGCCAGTGAATCTGATAGAGATCGATGGTATCTACCTTCAGTCTTTTCAAGCTCGCTTCACACTCTCTTCTTATCGAATCAGCCTTGAGACTGTTGCTGATCTGATTCTTGTCATCCCACACAAGGGAACATTTGGTAAAAATAAAAGGCTTCTTCTTCATGCCGCCGACTGCCTTGGCCACGAGTTCCTCAGAATGACCAAGCCCATATACAGCCGCCGTATCAATCCAGTTAACACCAAGTTCGAGAGCTCGCCGAATTGCACTGACTGCATCACCGTCATCCTGTGCTCCCCATCCATACGCCCAATTGCCGCCGCCAATCGCCCAACTTCCAAAACCAATTGGAGTTATGTGCATATCTGTATTTCCAAGCTGACGTGTCTGCATGATCTATGTTCCGTTATAGTGTTTCATGATACGAGCCCTATACTAACACATACGGGAGGCGAATTCGATCCCTCACTTTAAAAAAATCAAACTTTTTACCCTCGCAACAACAGTAAAAACAAGATTAATACATTTTGGTAGGTTTTAAGCCTCTGCGAAAATGGCCAGCCCGAAGAGGAAATCCTCAGATTCTCTGAAATGATGCACCTGAAATTGCTGCCCCTCACTTATCAGCCACAAGAACTACTATTTTTTATACCGAAATGTAGACTTCACACCTATCCTACCAGAATGTAGATTTCAATTACGTTGATAATCGCATTTATTTAAAACAGTTACCTCCTGAAATAATAAAACAAACCTGCAGCAATCAGCTTAAAGCCTTCGGCAACAGGGCTTTGAGGGTTATGACTTTTCGAATAATCAAATTCCTTTCTCATTAAAGCTCACTTTGGCACGCATATTGCAATAAGAAGAGCATAAATATTCAGGCAGAAAGTGGCTTTATTCTGAATATCTGATAAGAAAGAGATCGTAAACCTAAAAAAGTACGAAAATGAGAAAAGTTGCTATTTACGGAAAAGGTGGTATCGGCAAGTCAACCACGACACAAAACACGGTTGCCGGTCTTGCGGAAATGGGTAAGAAAGTCATGGTTATCGGCTGTGACCCGAAAGCTGACTCAACCCGTCTGCTTCTTGGTGGACTTCAGCAGAAAACTGTTCTTGATACCCTTCGCGAGGAAGGTGAAGAAGTTGAACTCGAAGATATCATCAAACCTGGATACAGAAACACCCGCTGCACCGAATCCGGTGGTCCTGAGCCAGGTGTAGGCTGCGCTGGTCGCGGTATCATCACGTCAGTCAACCTTCTTGAGCAGCTTGGAGCTTTCGATGATGAGTGGGATTTAGACTATGTGTTCTATGATGTTCTTGGTGACGTTGTGTGCGGTGGATTTGCAATGCCGATCCGCGATGGTAAAGCTGAGGAGATCTACATCGTCTGCTCGGGTGAAATGATGGCCATGTATGCAGCCAACAACATCTGTAAAGGTATTCTGAAATATGCTGATACCGGTGGAGTTCGCCTTGGCGGCCTTATCTGCAACAGCCGTAATGTTGACAACGAACGCCAGATGATTGAGGAGCTTGCCAAAAAGATCGGCACCCAGATGATCCATTTTGTGCCTCGCAACAACTTTGTTCAGCGCGCCGAAATCAACCGTCAGACCGTTATTGAGTTTGATCCGACTCATGTACAGGCAGATGAATACCGCGCTCTTGCAACGAAGATTGATCAGAACAAAATGTTCGTCATCCCTAAGCCGCTTGAAATCGAAGAGCTTGAAGCGCTTCTCATTGAATTTGGTATCGCTAACTAATAAAAACGGAGAACACACACATGTTAATGATCAGAACAATCGTCAGACCGGAAAAGGTATATGACGTCATGCAAGGGCTGCTCGATGCCGGATATTCAGCTGTAACCAAAATTGCCGTTGTCGGACGCGGTAAACAGCGTGGACTTCAGGTCGGTGACGTGATCTATGATGAAATCCCAAAAGAGATGCTCATTGTTGTGGTTCCTGATAGCGATAAAGATTTCGTGGTAAGGGCTATCATGGATAATGCAAAATCAGGTGCTGAGGGCAAATTCGGTGATGGAAAGATTTTTATTTCAGCCGTAGAAGAGGTTTACACCATCAGTTCTGGTGAAAAAGAAACTGAACCATCGCTCGCATCAGTAGAGGAGGCATAACAATGAAAGAAATCATTGCGGTAATCCGGATCAACAAAGTCAACGAGACCAAGCAGGCGCTTATCGATGCAGGAATTCCTGCCTTTACAGCTACAGGAAGGGTTATGGGTCGCGGTAAAGGGCTGGTTCACTCCGACATTCTCAAAGGCGCTGAAGCAGGCCATTCAGAGGCTATCGCGCAGCTGGGCAGTGCACCAAGACTGGTTTCCAAGCGGATTGTCACCGTTGTCGTGCCTGAAGAGTTATGCAAAACAGCAATCGACACCATCATTAAAACAAACCAGACCGGAAAACCCGGTGACGGCAAAATATTTGTAACGCCGATCATTGAAACCATCAGGGTCAGGACTGGAGAAAAAGACAGGGAAGCGCTGAACTAAGAAGATCAATTATTAAGGTGTAAACGGAGACAGTTACATGGGAACGAACACACATTTTCCAGATCCTTCGGTAGTCAAGGAGGAACTGATACAAAAATATCCGGCCAAGGTTGCAAAAAAACGCGCCAAGTCGATTATCGTCAACGACCCTCAAATCATTCCGGAAGTACAGGCCAACGTCCGTACCGTTCCAGGAATCATCACACAGCGCGGCTGTTCCTATGCTGGTTGTAAAGGTGTGGTACTCGGACCTACACGTGATATCGTCAACATCGTCCACGGTCCGATCGGATGCAGTTTTTATGCATGGATGACCCGCCGTAACCAGACGAGAACAGAGTCTTTGACGGATGCCAACTACATCCCCTACTGTTTTTCAACCGACATGCAGGAGGAGAACGTTGTCTTTGGTGGTGAAAAGAAGCTCAAACAGGCTATCCAGGAGGCCTATGACCTCTTTCATCCGAAATCCATCGCTATTTTTTCGACCTGTCCGGTCGGTCTGATCGGTGATGACGTTCATGCTGCATCCAAAGAGATGCGCGAAAAGTTTGGGGACTGTAACGTTTTCGGCTTCAGCTGCGAAGGGTATAGAGGCGTCAGCCAGTCTGCCGGTCACCACATTGCCAACAACGGTGTGTTCAAGCATATGGTCGGTCGCGATAACACCCCGAGTGAAGGCAAGTTTAAACTGAACCTTCTTGGCGAATACAACATTGGCGGCGATGCTTTTGAAATCGAGCGCATTTTCGAGAAAGCAGGACTGACACTGATTTCATCATTCAGCGGCAACTCGACTATAAAACAGCTTGAAAACTCTCACATGGCTGATCTTAACGTGATCCAGTGTCACCGTTCGATCAACTATATGGGTGACATGATGGAAACCAAATATGGAATCCCATGGATGAAGGTCAGCTTTGTCGGTGCCGAGTCGTCAGCAAAGTCATTGCGGAAAATTGCCGAATACTTTGATGATGATGAGCTCAGGGCCCAGGTCGAAGCGGTGATTGCCGAGGAGATGCCGAAGGTGAAAGCAGTCATCGACGAAATCCTTCCAAGGACAACGGGAAAGACTGCAATGCTCTTTGTCGGTGGCTCGAGAGCTCACCACTACCAGGATCTCTTTACCGAACTTGGCATGACAACAGTTGCTGCGGGTTATGAGTTTGCTCACCGTGATGACTATGAAGGCCGTGATGTACTGCCAACCATCAAGATCGATGCCGACAGCAAAAACATTGAGGAGCTCAAGGTTCTGCCTGATCCGGAACTCTACAATCCCCGGAAGACAGACGCTGAACTTGAAGCTCTGAAGGAAAAAGGACTTGAGATCAACGGCTACTCAGGCATGATGCAGCAAATGACGAAAAAGTCACTTGTGGTTGATGACCTCAGCCATTATGAGTCTGAAAAACTGATTGAGATATACAAGCCGGATATTTTCTGCGCAGGCATCAAGGAAAAATATGTTGTACAGAAGATGGGTGTCCCTTTGAAACAGCTTCACAGCTACGACTACGGCGGACCTTACACAGGCTTTGAGGGTGCGGTGAACTTCTATAAAGATATCGATCGCATGGTGAACAATCCTGTATGGAAACTGATTAAAGCACCATGGCAGAAAACGGGAGCCACAAACGGAAAAAGTAAAGGACTTGAAGCCAGTTACGTTACACAGTAATGAAAGGAAAACGGAGACTATTGAATTATGCTATTAAGACACACATCAAAAGAGGTTAAAGAGCGTGAAGGGCTTACGATCAACCCGGCAAAAACCTGCCAGCCGATCGGAGCCATGTATGCAGCGCTTGGTATTCATGGCTGTCTGCCTCACAGCCATGGCTCACAGGGTTGCTGCTCGTATCATCGCAGCACCCTGACCCGTCACTACAAAGAGCCTGTTATGGCGGCAACCAGTTCATTTACCGAAGGAGCATCGGTTTTTGGTGGTCAGGCAAACCTCCTGGCAGCAATTGATACCATCTTTTCGGTTTACGAGCCTGATATAATTGCAGTGCACTCAACCTGTCTGTCTGAAACCATCGGTGATGACTTGCAGCAGATCACAAGAAAAGCAAAGGATGACGGCAAAATACCGGAAGGCAAGCGTGTGATTTTTGCAAGCACACCAAGCTTTATCGGCTCACACGTGACCGGCTATGCAAATATGGTAACCGGCATAGCTCAACAGTTTGCTGTTTCAACCGGCGTAAAGAAAAACCAGATCAACATTATTGCCGGCTGGATGGAACCTTCGGACATGCGTGAAATCAAGCGTCTGGCAAAAGAACTGGGAGTCAACATTGTTCTTTTCCCGGATACCTCTGATGTGCTTGATGCTCCTCAGACCGGCAAGCATGAGTTCTACCCTAAAGGCGGCACCACAATACCGGAGCTGGAAAGTATCGGAGACAGCCTGCATACGATTGCACTCGGCAGCATCAGTGCTGAACCTGCAGCAATCGCTCTGGAAAAGAAGTGCAAAGTCCCGTTTGAAACGCTTGAGGTTCCGATTGGCCTTACTGCAACTGACCGATTCATCATGTCTCTCAGCGAGATTGGCGGAGTCACAGTGCCGGATGAAATTACAGCTGACAGGGGACGTCTTGTTGATGTTATCGCTGATATGGAACAGTATCTCTACGGCAAAAGGGTAGCGCTCTTCGGCGACCCTGACCAGCTGGTTCCGCTCACGGAGTTTTTGCTCGACCTGAACATGAAACCGGTCCAGATCGTCAGCGGTACACCAGGCCAGCGCTTTGAGAAAACCATGCGCGATATTCTTGATGCCAGATCACCGGAAACAAAGTTCAAAAACGGTATTGGCGCAGATATGTTCCTGCTTCACCAGTGGATGAAGAATGAGCCTGTTGACCTTCTGATCGGCAACACCTATGGCAAGTATATGGCCCGTGACGAAGACGTTCCATTTATCAGGTTCGGCTTCCCGATTCTTGACCGTATCGGTCACAGCTACTTCCCGAATGTCGGGTACAGCGGCGGCTTGAGACTGGTTGAAAAGATTCTCACTGCCCTGCTTGACCGCCAGGATCGCGATGCGCTTGAAGAAAAGTTTGAACTGGTCATGTAGTAAAAAGCAGTACAACATTGTTAACGTGGTTACGCTATGGAACAGATCAGCATTCTAGAAGGAAGACACAAACAGGTCTTCGAAAAGAAAACAGGTGGTGAGCAGGTCGAAATTTCCTGCGACACCTCCAGCCTTTCAGGATCTGTAAGTCAGCGTGCCTGTGTCTTCTGCGGTTCCCGGGTGGTACTCTATCCAGTAGCCGATGCCCTTCATCTTGTTCATGGTCCAATCGGATGTGCCGCCTATACGTGGGACATCCGGGGGGCTGTCTCTTCAGGCCCTGAATTGCACCGGTTGAGTTTTTCCACCGACCTGCAGGAAATGGACGTCATTTATGGCGGCGAAAAGAAACTCTATCACTCGCTCATAGAACTGATAGAGCAGTATAAACCGAAAGCAGCTTTTATTTATTCGACCTGCATTGTCGGCCTTATCGGCGATGATATTGAGGCCGTCTGCAGAAAAGTTGCAAAAGAGACTGGAATCCCCGTTCTCCCGGTTCACTCCGAAGGGTTCAAGGGTACCAAAAAAGATGGCTACAAAGCAGCATGCCATGCCCTGATGCAGCTTATCGGCACTGGATCAACCGAGAATATCAGCAAGTACAGCATCAATATCCTTGGCGAATTCAACCTTGCCGGGGAAGCCTGGATTATCAGGAAGTACTATGAAAAAATGGGTATCGAAGTGGTCTCGACCCTGACCGGTGACGGACGCATTGACGCTGTCAGACGAGCACATGGTGCTTCACTCAATGTAGTACAGTGTTCCGGTTCCATGACCTGGCTTGCCAAAGAGATGGAGCAGAAATACGGTATTCCTTATATCCGCGTCTCATACTTCGGTATTGAGGATATGTCAAAATCGCTCTACGATGTTGCAAAACATTTCCCGGAGCGCCCTGACATTATGGAAGCTGCAAAGCAGGTTGTCAGTGAGGAGGTAAAAGAGCTTTATCCGTCACTGCAGAAATTCAAAAAAGCACTTACCGGCAAGAAAGCTGCGATTTATGTCGGTGGTGCATTTAAAACATTTTCGCTTATCAAGGCACTCCGTTCAATCGGCATGTCGGTGGTACTGGCCGGGTCTCAGACAGGCAACAAGGATGACTATGCACGACTGAAGGAGATGTGCGATGAAGGAACAGTGATCGTGGACGATTCAAACCCGGTTGAGCTTTCAAAATTCATTCTGGAAAAAGAGGCCGATCTGCTTATCGGTGGTGTTAAGGAACGTCCGATCGCCTTCAAACTCGGCATTGGATTCTGTGATCACAACCATGAGAGAAAAATTCCTCTCGCCGGATTTGTGGGCATGTATAATTTTGCACTGGAGGTCTATCAATCGGTCATGAGTCCGGTATGGCAGTTCGCTCCAAGAAAAGGAGTCAAGATATGAAACATGCTAAAACAGCTACACAGAACGCCTGTAAGCTCTGCAACCCTCTGGGGGCATGCCTCGCATTCAGAGGAATAGAAAACTGCGTTCCGTTCCTGCACGGCTCTCAAGGGTGCGCGACTTATATCCGCCGGTATCTGATAAGCCACTACAAGGAACCGATCGATATCGCTTCATCGAACTTCCATGAAGAAACCGCTGTATTCGGCGGCAGTCATAACCTTAAGATTGGACTGAAAAACGTCAGCAAGCAGTACAAACCGGAAGTTATCGGCATTGCCACAACCTGCCTGAGCGAGACTATCGGGGATGATGTACCCATGATCATCAGGGAGTACCAGGCTGAATTTAAAAACGGCTCACCGATGCCGATCATGATTCATGCGTCAACGCCAAGCTATATGGGAAGCCATATCGACGGGTTTCATGCCGCTGTAAGGGCAACCGTTAAAACTCTTGCTGAAAAAGGAGCCCGTGAGAAGCTGATCAACATCTTCCCGAACATGGTATCACCGGCGGACATCCGGTACCTCAAGGAGATTCTTGAAGATTTCAAGGTGCCTTATATGCTTCTGCCTGACTATTCCCAGACTATGGACGGAGGCCCCTGGGGTGAATACCACCGGATTCCACCGGGCGGGACTCCGGCAAGTGCCATTGCGATGGCTGGAAGTGCAGTAGCAAGCATCGAGTTCGGCTCAACCCTGGAGGCATCGAAATCAGCTGCAGGGTACCTCGAGGAGGCTTTCGGTGTACCAAGGTATCATATGGCCCTGCCTATCGGCATCAAGGAGAGTGACAAATTTTTCACACTGCTCGAAGCGCTCACCGAGCAGGAGCGGCCTGAAAAATATGACGATGAACGCCGCCGCCTGATTGACGCATACGCTGACGGACATAAATATGTTTTTGAGCAGAAAGTCATCATATACGGCGAAGAGGATCTTGTGGTCGGCATGACCGCGTTTCTGACTGAAATCGGCATAACGCCAATACTCTGTGCTTCAGGCGGAAAAAGCGGCCTTTTGAGAAAAAGCATCATGGAGCTTATTCCCGGTATGGATGAGCTTGGCATCAAGGTGCGGGAAGGTGTTGATTTTGTCGATATCGAGGATGAAGCAAAGTTACTGAAACCCGATTTTCTGATCGGCAACAGTAAAGGGTACACAATGTCAAGAAAAAACAATATCCCGCTTATCAGGCTCGGCTTTCCGATTCACGACCGGTTCGGAGGCCAGAGAATGCACCATCTCGGGTACAGAGGCACACAAGAACTGTTTGACCGGATTGTCAACACCGTTATCGAACAGCGGCAGAATGCTTCATCAATCGGCTATACTTACATGTAAAGGGAGGAAACCATGTCATTACAAATAGAAAACCACCCCTGTTTCAACGATGCGTCGCGCCATAAGTTCGGCCGTATCCACCTCCCTGTTGCACCGAAATGCAACATCCAGTGCAACTACTGCAATCGTAAATTCGACTGCATGAACGAAAACCGTCCCGGCGTTACAAGCAGGATACTTTCGCCATTGCAGGCACTGCACTATCTCGAACAGGCGCTTGTGCTCTCGCCAAACATAGCCGTCGTGGGAATTGCAGGTCCTGGAGACCCTTTTGCCAACCCGGATGAAACTATGGAAACACTCCGGCTGGTAAGGGCAAAATATCCGGAGATGCTTCTCTGCCTGGCTACGAACGGTCTCGAACTGCTGCCCTATATCGATGAACTTGCTGAGCTGAAGGTGAGTCATGTAACCATTACCATTAATGCTATCGATCCGGTAATCGGTGCGGAGGTCTACGCCTGGGTCAGATACAAAAAGAAAATCTACCGCGATGTCGAAGCCGCCAGGGTGCTGATCGAAAACCAGCTTGCGTCGCTTAAAAAACTGAAAGAGGCAGGCATAACTGCTAAAGTGAACTCGATAATTATTCCAGGCATCAACGATCAGCATGTTACAGCCGTAGCATCAAAAGTGGCTGAACTTGGAGCTGACATACTGAACTGTCTGCCCTATTACAGCACAACTGAAACGGTCTTTGAAAACATTGAGGAACCATCTCTTGAAATGGTAGCAGAAATTCAGAATGCCACCAGTGAGTATCTGCCCCAGATGAAGCACTGCGCCCGATGCCGTGCCGATGCGGTCGGAATTATCGGTGAACTCAACAACGAAGAGATGATGAAGAAGCTCGCAGAGGCAGCCGCGTTGCCGAAAAATCCATCGGAAAAGCGTCCCTACATTGCTGTAAGCAGCATGGAAGGCGTACTGATCAACCAGCACCTCGGCGAAGCAGACCGCTTTCTGATTTATGGATTCAACCATTCAAACGGTGATTGCATCCTTGTCGATTCCCGAACAGCACCTCCATACGGCGGGGGTCAGGAACGGTGGAAAGCGCTTGCCGACACACTTCACGACTGCAGGGCACTTCTCGTTAATGGCGCCGGGGACTCCCCTACCAAAGTGATGAAAGCAAACGGCATAGAAGTCATGGTTCTTGAGGGAGTAATCGAGGAAGCTGTACACGGAGTCTTTAATGGCCAGGACCTGAAACATCTCATGAAAAGCAGTCAAATCCATGCCTGCGGATCAAGCTGCTCCGGAACCGGAGGCGGGTGCGGATAACCGATCAGATCCCTCCCAAACGTCGGGATGAGAAAAGGGAGGGATCTCTTGCTGCCAAACATGTATCAAAAAAAATATATCAGTAACCATAACTCTTACGAACCACCATCATGGACAAACCAAAACATCACATTTTTGTCTGCGCAAGCTTCAGGGCCCAGGGCACTCCTCAGGGTATCTGTCACAAAAAAGAGTCGCTCAGCCTTATTCCCTACCTTGAAAGCGAACTCTCTGACCGCGGGATGACTGATGTAGCCGTCTCAGCAACCGGCTGCCTCAATATCTGCGAAAAAGGGCCTGTCGTAGTCATTTATCCTGAAAACTTCTGGTATGGAGAGATCGACGGGGAAGAAAAAATCGACGAGATTCTCGACGCACTCGAGAATGGAGAAGCCTGCGAAGCCCACCTTATAAGCTGACACTTTATCCGGTTAGTGCTGTCTGGAGAACATTAAGACAGCACGCCGTTTTTTTTAGTCAGCGTTATGGCTTGAAGAATATAGCGAAATAACATAATCTACAGCCCATCCCTGAACCCACCTTTTTCTCTGCAACACCTGTTCTTTCTCCGTTACACCTTCCCGGCGCTCTCCGGCGTCGGGATTTTTTCGAGCAAATATTTTAAACATATTGTATGTTACCGTGCAGGTAGCACATCTACTTGAAAAAAAGTATTTATAACTTCAGTTCAGGACTCCAGGGTGAAATGCAAACAAGAAAATATAGGGCTTGAAGCCTCCATCTGGTTTCAGAAATCACAGAACAAGTTTCTGGGTGGTGACAGAATTGCCCTGCTTGAAAAAATCGATGAGCTCGGCTCAATCAACAGCGCAGCGAAAGCCGTTGGAATCAGTTATAAAACAGCCTGGCATCTTGTCAATATGGTCAATAACCTCGCCGAGAAACCTCTTGTAGATCGAGTTACAGGCGGAAAAGGGGGAGGAGGCACCTTTTTGACAAAAGAGGGAAAAAAAGTTATCGAACAGTTTCGGGTGGTTCAGGAAGAACACCGGAAATTTCTCCAGAATCTTGAAAGCCGTCTCGGAGAAACCAATAATCTCTATCAATTTCTAAGAAGAATATCAATGAAAATAAGTGCTCGCAACGTTTTTTCAGGAACCATTGAAAAAATCACCAAAGGGGCTGTCAACGCCGAAGTCATCCTCAAGATCAGTGCAGAAACCAGCATAGTTTCAACAATTACAAACGGTGCCGTGGATAACCTGGGCCTTAAAGAGGGTATGAATGCCTACGCAATCATCAAATCAAGCTCGATCATTATCGCCCAGGAGCTGCTCAATGCCAAATTAAGTGCCCGCAACGTTCTGCCCGGAAAAATAACCAAGCTTATTGAAGGTCCGGTAAGCACTGAAGTTGATGTTGAAATCGGGGGCGGCAACGTTATCTCCGCTATTATTACCCATGGCAGTTCCGAGAAGCTTGGATTGAAAGAGGGTGGAACGAGCTGTGCAGTGTTCAAGGCGTCTAGTGTTATTCTGGGAATAAACTAAGGCTTCAGGTCAATCCCGTTGTCATTCGATCGTGTGTTCCGGACAGATTTCTCACATACGTTCGAAATGACAAGGGAAAATGAGGAGGTGTGACTTGAGCATTTTTGCCCTTTCGATAAAAAAAATCAAACTTTTTTTTGGAAACTTCTGAAAAAAGAGTTAACAATTGTTAACGAAAATCTGAACAATACACGACTCATGAAATCAAAGGCCTCGACAATCTACATAATGTGCTGCTGCTGTTGCGGATTGCAGAAACATTCTGACAAAAGGATATCGGGGAGCACGACGTAGCACACTCATGATTTCATGAAGTACGTGAAGTCTTTAAAGCCGGTTCTGAATGTCAGAGCCGGCTTTTTTTATTTCAAGTAAATCATTCATACAACGATAACCAGAGGATAAAAATTATGTCAGCAACAAAAACATCCACCACCTGTGTGGGCATACCATTTCCGATTGTCAAACTGAACAGGTGGGTGCTGCTCGTGGGCATTTCGACTGCCATAATCATTCAGCAGCCCATAATTACCACACTGTTGTTTTTTATCATTCTTTCTTCTGTCGTGTTCGGTAAAAGCGGCAGTCTCATTTTTTTTATCGGATCACGCATTTTTGCAAAGCAAAATGAAAATGCGCCCATAGAAGATCCGAGACTGATGCGGTTCAACAACTCCATTGCAGCCATTCTGCTCGGCGGCGCCCAGATAGCTTTTCTGTCAGGCGCCTCTCTTACCGGATGGATATTATCAGGGTTTGTTGCGGTTGCTGCTACCGTAGCTCTCTCAGGATTCTGCTTCGGATGTTTCCTGTTTTACCAGTTTAATCTTCAGCGATTCAAACTTTTCGGCAACCAGCAGGCAAAACAAGAGGGCAATTAAGTCCCATTTTCAGGGCGACGTGGGTGAGAGGTTCAAACCAGGGTCTGCAAAACCAACATTAATCGCAAGTTCGAATCTTGCCGTCGCCGCATGATCAGTGAATTAACTTTTTAACAAAACTTCAAACAAAACAAGGAGTATTACCGATGAGTGAAAAAAATTACCGTTTTGAAACCCTGGCCCTTCATGCCGGACAGACTGTTGATGCCACCCAGTCCCGTGGAGTGCCGGTTTACCGTACAAGTTCCTATCTCTTTAAGAACACGGAACATGCCGCAAACCTTTTTGCCCTGAAAGAGCTTGGCAATATCTATACCAGATTGATGAACCCGACTACCGATGTGCTTGAACAGCGGGTCACACAGCTTGAAGGTGGCGCAGCATCCGTTGCACTGGCATCAGGGACTGCTGCAATATTCAATGCCATTATCACACTGGCCGAAGCTGGTGATGAAATCGTTTCGGCAAACAACCTCTACGGCGGAACCTATACCCAGTTTGATGCCATTCTCCCCAAATTTGGTATTAACGTTAAGTTTGTCGACCCGAAGGATCCAGCAAATTTCGAGCGTGCAATCACGGATAAAACAAGAGCCATTTTCATTGAAACCATCGGTAACCCGGTGCTTGACTACACCGATGTGAAAGCTATTGCAGAGGTTGCACACCGCAACGGACTTCCATTGATTGTCGATGCAACCTTCACCACTCCCTACCTGCTTAAAACGATAGAACTTGGAGCAGATATTGTTATCAACTCTCTCACCAAATGGCTTGGAGGTCATGGTTCCGGGATAGGCGGCATCATTACCGATGCAGGACGTTTCAACTGGAAAGGCGGACGCCACCCTCTCTTTACAGAACCAGACAAAAACTATCATGGTCTGCGCTGGGCCATAGATCTTCCTGAACCGCTTGCACCGATTGCATTTGCCCTCAGGGTTCGCACCGTTCCGCTCAGAAACCTTGGCGCGAGCATTTCACCTGACAACTCATGGATTTTTATTCAGGGAATCGAAACCCTGCCGCTCAGGGTTGCCCGTCATTCAGAAAACGCTCTCATAGTTGCTGAATATCTTTCGCAACATCCAGAAGTGGCATGGGTTCGGTATCCAGGTCTGAAAAATGACCCTTCGCATGCCAAAGCGTCAAAAGATCTGAAAAACGGTTTTGGCGGTGTTGTTGTTTTTGGTGTAAAAGGCGGTTATGAGGCAGCTGTAAAAATCATCGACAACATTAAGCTTTTCTCGCATCTGGCCAACGTCGGTGATGCCAAGAGCCTTATCCTTCACCCGGCAAGCACCTCTCACAGCCAGCTTTCATCTGAACAGCAGCTCCAGAGCGGCCTTTCACCAGATCTGATCCGTCTTTCCGTTGGCCTGGAACATCCGGATGACCTGATTGAGGCTCTGGATGAGGTGCTTCATACAGAGGAAACACAAAAGGCAAGCTGGCTATCGAAGCTGATCAAGAAGTAGTCTTTTTACAAAGAGCACTATGATAAACAAGCGTCTCACTGTGAAGTCTCCTGCCGGGCTAACTCTTCTGGCTCTTGGAAAGATAGTCAGGATTTCCCGGGAACAGCATTGCTCCGTTCTTTTTGAAAATGAGAACGGTGAAAAAGCCAATTCAGACTCTTACTTTGAGATGCTTGCTCTTTGTGCTATTCTCGGCACCACGCTTCAGGTAACTGTCGATGGCCTCAACGAAACCAAAACGCTGACAATGATTCAAGAAGTTTTTGAAAACGGAGCAGGTATCTGATAATGACAAAAAACATTCGTAACATTTCGGTAGTACTTGCTGATACGCAGTTTTTAACCAATGAGGCACTGCGGGCTCTCTTGTCACCGCTTTATCAGGCATTTTTCACTGTATCGACAAAAGCCGGTTTACTTCAGTATCTGCAAAAAGAGACGATTTCGCTCATCATTACGGATTATACACTCTTTGATTTTGAGTCGATCAGTGACCTTGAGGAGCTGCGAAAAAAACATCCGGAAATAGGGATAGTCATATTGACCAACTCAATAACTAACATCAAAATAAAAGAGTTGAATGATGCCGGCATTAGAAATATTGTTCTGAAAACCGATGACAGGGAAGAGCTTTTTCACGTCATCGAAGCTGCACTGAAAGGGAAAAAATACTATTCTGGCGATGTTCTGGATATCCTTCTTAAAAAAGAGGGGCCTCATGAAGATGCCAGCCTTTTGACCTCTTCAGAAATCGAAATTGTCCGCATGATCGGGGCCGGACTTTCAACAAAAGAGATAGCAACAAAAAAACATATCAGCTTTCATACGGTAATGACACACAGAAAAAACATTTTTCGGAAACTTGGGGTTTCAAGCAGCCCAGAGCTTTTAATGTATGCCATAAAAGCCGGATTGATCGACAACATCGAATATCATATCTGACATACCATATTTACGGTATAAAAGATAACCCTTAGAGGGGATTTCCAGTTATACACTTATTGATGATCTTTAAGCTTTCCTCAAACGCCAAAACAATCAACAGCTATGGGACGCATTGCAAAAAAACTTACTGACCTTATCGGCAACACGCCTTTACTTGAGCTTCAGAATTACAATAAAGAGCATAACCTCCAGGCAACTATTATTGCAAAGCTCGAATACTTCAACCCCGGCGGAAGTGTTAAAGACCGCATCGGTTTTTCAATGATCGAGGATGCGGAACAAAAGGGACTGCTCAATAAAGATAGTGTCATCATAGAGCCTACAAGCGGCAATACCGGTATCGCACTGGCATTTATTGCGGCTGCGAAAGGGTATCGTCTTATCCTCACCATGCCTGAAACCATGAGTATTGAGCGTAGAAACCTGCTCAAGGCTCTTGGTGCCGAGCTCGTACTTACTCCTGGCCCTGAAGGAATGAGCGGCGCAATTAAAAAAGCTGAAGCATTGCATGAAGAGTATGCAAATTCATTTGTTCCGCAACAGTTCAAAAACCTTGCAAATCCTGAAATCCATCGCAAAACAACTGCCGAAGAGATCTGGAAGGATACCGATGGCAACGTTGATATTTTTGTCAGCGGCGTAGGTACCGGCGGAACCATAACCGGTGTTGGCGAGGTACTCAAACAGCGGAACCCGAATGTGAAAATCGTCGCTGTCGAACCGTTTGATTCGCCTGTTCTTTCCGGCGGCAAACCAGGTCCCCATAAAATACAGGGTATCGGTGCCGGATTTGTCCCTGCAATATTGAACACCGCTGTTATTGATGACATTGTTCTTGTGAAAAACGAAGATGCGCTGCGCACGGGTCGGGTATTAGCCCGCACAGAAGGCTTGATCGTTGGAATCTCTTCAGGAGCAGCAGTATACGCAGCCTTGCAGCTGGCAGAGCGTGAAGAGAACAAGGGAAAACGTATTGTCGTCATTCTGCCTGATACCGGCGAACGTTACCTCTCGACGCTTCTCTACCAGTTTGAGCCAGAGCAGGTTAACATCTGAATAACTACCCCTCTGAGCTGAACTTTTCACACGGAGGGTCAGGAATATCCGGCAAGGAAACTAACAGTGATCTTGCCGGCTTATCTTGATAGAGGTATATTTTTAAACGAATTGCTTAATAACCGGGAAAATTTCCGGTTTGAGGAGATTGTTATAATGGAAACCAAAACCGGCAGTATCCTTGAAGAGGCTATACAGCTCTTATCAAGTTCCGAAAATTCGGAATGTGACTATTTACCGAATCATGAACATCTGCTGCCATCAATTGAAAAGCTGAAAGAGATTGTTGAACTGATCCGTTCCATAGTCTTTCCGGGTTATTTCGGAGGACCGGTATTGAGGCATCAATCACTATCCCACCTGCTTGGAGTAAGGATCGAAAAGCTCTATGGATTGCTTAACGAGCAGATTCTCAGTGTTCATCAGTTTGACACCGTGAACAACGGCTCCGTTGACGCTGAAGAATATGCTGCCGAAACTGCCAGCCAGTTTATTGAGATTCTTCCTGACATCAGAAAAAAATTGGGCACTGACGTCCATGCAATCTATGATGGTGATCCGGCGGCTAAAAACCATGGAGAGATCATTTTCTGCTATCCCTCCATAAGGGCGATGATTAACTACCGGACAGCACACACACTGTTGTCGCTCGGTGTGCCTCTTATCCCCAGAATCATCTCTGAAATGGCCCATTCGGAAACAGGGATTGACATCCACCCCGGAGCCCATATCGGAGAGTATTTCTGCATTGACCACGGCACAGGCGTGGTGATTGGTGAAACCTGCATTATCGGCAACCATGTACGCCTCTATCAAGGGGTTACGCTGGGTGCAAAAAAGTTTGCTCTCGATCATGACGGCAATCCGGCAAAGGATGTGCCCCGTCACCCGATTATCGAGGACAACGTCGTTATTTATTCAAACGCCAATATCCTTGGAAGAATTACCATCGGAAGAAACTCCGTTATCGGCGGCAATGTGTGGCAGACCAAGAGCGTTCCACCCAATTCAAGGGTTCTGCAGCAGAAAGCCATTGAAAGCAGTTTTACCGACGGGCTTGGAATTTGACCACTGGACAGGGCTTTATATTAATAAGAACTTTCTCACCGACCATCTATAAACTTTTTTGATTACCAATGGCAAACCCACAACAGGAACCCAGCAGTCTGTTACAGCGCAGTGTAACGACCCACGTTGCAAGAAATCTGGCAAATACGACCAAGACTCCTCCCCAGATGATGTCCATAACCCCGAGATGGCTGTTGAAGCTTCTCCCCTGGGTCCATGTTTCATCGGGCACGTATAGAGTTAACCGCACTAAAATTGAGCTGCAGAAACCTGAACGCATCGGAATAGATTTTCATGAAGGAATCGCATCATTCAAGCCTGAATCCCTGAAAAGCATTCCGCTTTTCGCATCTTTTGAGGATGATATTGTTGCCAGAATAGCAAGCAAGTTTGTGCTTGAAGAGGCTGAGCTCGGCAACACCCTGATCCTTGAAGGCGAAGACCGTCACAAGATATTCATCATCGCACACGGTCAGGTTGAGATTTTAAGCAAGGGATTGCATGGAGAAGATCTTCGTATCGCACTCCTGTCTGAAGGCGAGTATTTCGGTGAAGAGGATCTTGTTTCGGAAAAACCTTCATCGGTCACCATCCGTACCATTACTCCCGGCTCCTTCTTCTCTCTATCGAGCGACGACATCAACAAGCTGTTAAAGGAGTCACCTGCTCTGAAAGAGTCATTTCAGAAAACAGTCGAAGAGTATCTCAAAATACGCTCCACCGTCAACACTCACGGTGAAAAGCACATTGACCTTGTAGCCGGATTTGCTGAAAATGTCGAGATTCCGGAAACCTATGTCGATTATTCGAACAAGCCTCGCGAATACTCGCTTCAGGCCATTCAGACCGTTGTGCGTGTCCATACCCGCGTATCAGACCTCTATAATGAACCATACAACCAGATAGAGCAGCAGATGCGCCTGACGATCGAGGGCATCAAAGAGCGTCAGGAGTGGGAGTTCATCAATAACAGGGAGTTCGGCCTGCTTCACTCTGCAGATCCCGGCCAGCGTATCAGTACCCGTTACGGTACACCGACACCTGATGATCTTGACGATCTGCTCACCAAAGTGTGGAAAAAACCGGCATTCTTTATCGCCCACCCGAAAGCAATTGCCGCTTTCGAGCGCGAATGCACCTGGCGCGGTGTGCCTCCGGCCACCATCAACCTCTTCGGAACTCCTGTGCTGACCTGGCGCGGTGTGCCGCTTATTCCAAGCGACAAGCTTGAAATCAACAAAAACAGCAAATCCGGTCATGGAACAACCAGCATTATTCTCGTTCGTGTCGGTGAAAATGAGCAGGGTGTAGTTGGACTGCATCAGGCAGGAATCCCAGGTGAAATCAGCCCAAGCCTTTCGGCCAGGCTGATGGGACTCGACAAGCTTGGTGTTGCGTCCTACCTTTTGACACTCTATTCATCACTGGCCGTTCTGACCGATGATGCTCTTGCTGTGCTTGAAAATGTTGAGGTTGGCTACTATCACGACTATGAACACCGGAAGTCAGGCACCAAAACAAAATAGAAACAGACCGAATAACAGCTATAAAGACGACCTTTTCATGCTTTGCAGGAGGGTTGTCTTTATGGATTACCATTGTGAGTTATGCCGAGAGAATATGAGCAACAGAATATGCCGGGAATAGAAAGTGAAGCGCTGAACCCGGTACTTATTGCACAGATAGCAAGCCGCCTGTTTAATGAGGTGCCTGAGGCCGGCAGTGTCCCAAGATATGAAACCGATGCCGCAGGTGCGCCATCATCTCTTCAAGAATCTTTGAGTGACAAAACAGTTTTTGCCGGTGAAACCGGGAATCACATTCCTTTACAGGAATTACCGTTACACCCGAACCTGCCTTATTTTGCTGACGAGGTTCCTGCGCAACCGGAGCATGATTTTTATTTTCTCCCCGGCACGCGTGAAAAAAAACCAGAACCCCTGGAACATCACGCCAATAAATTGACCGAACAGCAGAACTATTCGGAAAACACGGACGGTTCTTACGGACTCGACCGGTTTATCCGGCGAAGCCTTCCTCCAAAGCCGGAAACAACTGAAACTTTTACCGGGACCGATCCTGAAAAGATTGCCCCATTTTTTACAATATTGAACGCCGGACTTCCAGCTGATGATGATTTTTCCTTCAGGCTGCTCTATTCCGCTGCTCAAAATCAGGCCACCACGTCGGGGGGATATCCTGAAGGGCAGTCGGCAGTTGGCAGTCGGCAGTCGGAAATACCTTCTCAGCCAATTAACCCTGAAGCTTTTTCAGGCAATCTGCTGCAGGAGCAGCTTCCACAGGTGCCCGGCTCAACCGGTGGTCCTCTGGATGGACAGTGCTATGCGGAAAAGCTTTATAGAACCTTTGAACAGGAACAGGGCAGTTCGAATCTTGAGGCAGTGTTTCAGGCGCTGCGCAGTGGGGAGTCTACAGTGGGCAATGGGCAGTCGGCAGTTGGCAGTCGGCAGTGGGGAGGTTCAGGAGTGCCTGAGCTTCCGGGGAAAGCACCAGCTCCAGTATGGCCAAATGGAGGCATGGAAACACCCGGCAGCAGCTCTCTCCCTTTCAGTCTGCCGGAACTCCCTAAAGAACCTTATTACTTTCTGCGTGAGCCAAAAGCTCCGATACACCAGCCTGAAGGGTTTGATGTGCTCACCATTCGAAAGGACTTCCCTGTCCTTCACCAGAAGATACACGGTAAGCAGCTCGTCTGGTTTGATAATGCGGCAACAACACAAAAGCCGCTCAGCGTTATCAATGCTGTCGCACAGTTTTACGCAAACGATAACTCGAACATCCATCGCGGTGCACACACCCTTGCTGCCCGTGCCACCGATGCCTATGAAGGTGCCAGAGAGAAAATAAGGCAGTTTATCGGTGCCAGTTCAGCATCGGAGATCATCTATGTGAGAGGCACAACGGAAGGGGTCAACCTTGTTGCCCAGACCTGGGGCCGGAAGTTTATCCTGCCGGGTGATGAGATTGTGCTCTCAATCCTGGAGCACCATGCCAATATTGTTCCATGGCAGATGCTTGCGCAGGAGAAAGGCGCCCGCATCAAGGTTGTGCCGGTGAACGACCGGGGCGAGATCATCATGGAAGAGTACACCAAACTGCTTGGACCACGCACAAAGTTTGTCTCACTCACTCAGGCTTCAAACGGCCTTGGAACCATTCTGCCCGTCAGGGAGATGATACAGCTGGCCAAGCGGTTTGACGCAAAGGTGCTGATTGACGGTGCCCAGTCGGTTGCCCATATACCGGTCAATGTGCAGGATCTCAATGCCGATTTCTTTGTCTTTTCAGGGCACAAGATTTTTGCGCCAACCGGTATCGGAGTAGTCTACGGAAAACGTGAACTGCTTGAGATCATGCCTCCATGGCAGGGCGGCGGCAACATGATTCAGGATGTGCGCTTTGAGGAGACCATCTACAACGAAGCACCGGCAAAGTTTGAAGCTGGAACACCTTCGATCGGTGATGCTATCGGGCTCGGAGCTGCGCTTGACTATGTGCGTAAAATAGGGCTTGACAACATTGGTCGTTACGAGCATGAGCTGACCGAGTACGCAACGGAGAAACTTATCAGGATTCCGGGTCTGCGCATTATAGGAACTGCCCGAAACAAGGTTGGGGTGGTTTCGTTTGTGCTGAACAATCTCCCCAATGAAGAGGTGGGCAAGCTGCTCGACCTTGAGGGCATTGCTGTCCGGACCGGCCACCACTGCTCACAGCCATCATTACGGAGGTTTGGCGTTGAAGGGACAATACGGCCGTCTCTTGCATTTTACAATACCAAGGATGAGATCGACCGGCTGGCTGAGGTGATCAATCACATCCAGAGACGATAATCCGAAATTACCGTTACAGTGAAATACTTCTCGTCTGAAGTGGAAAATAACGCTTATCTTTGCCACCGATACCATCAAAATCTGTAACGAGAAACAATACATGCAGTTTGAAACCCTTGCCATTCATGACGGCCAAGCTCCTGACCCCCAGACAGGATCGGTAACCGTTCCTGTTTACCAGACATCAACCTTCGAACGTGAAGATCTGGAACACCGTGGTGAATTCTTTTATTCGAGAATCGGCAATCCAACCAGAAAGGCACTGGAGTCAACCCTCGCCCTGCTTGAAAACGGTCGCTTCGGTCTGGCTTTTGCCTCCGGAGTTGCCGCATCGCTGGCTGCGCTGCAGGTGCTGAAACCCGGCGACCATATTGTAGCTGGACTCGATATATACGGTGGCAGCTATCGCACCTTTGAGCAGCTTATGCGTCCATGGGGTGTCAACACAAGCTATGCTGAAAGTGAATCGACTGAGAGTTATGAAGCGTGCATTACACCAGAGACAAAACTGATCTGGCTCGAAACGCCCAGCAATCCTCTGCTCCAGCTCACTGACATCCGGGCTATTTCCCGACTAGCTAAAAAACGAGGCATTCTTGTTGCAGTGGACAACACTTTTTCAAGCCCATATTTTCAGAGGCCACTTGATCTCGGTGCAGATATTGTTGTACACAGCACCACTAAATATCTGGGAGGCCACAGTGATGTCATCGGCGGAGCAGTCATCACCTCCGACCCTCTGCTGCATACTAAAATAAAAAACTATCAGGGTGCCGCTGGAGCCATTCCTGCACCATGGGACAGCTGGCTTATTCTTCGAGGCTTGAAAACCCTGAAAATCCGCATGAAGGAGCATGAAGCAAGTGCCCTTCACTTAGCATCATTTCTGGAACAACATCCTGCAGTAGAACAGGTCTTTTATCCGGGCCTAACCTCCCACCCGCAGCATGAACTGGCAAAACAGCAGATGAGCGGATTCGGGGGAATGCTGACGTTTGCCTTGAAAGGAGGACTGCCTGCAGTAGAAAAACTCATTGCACGCATCAAACTGTTTGTGCTTGCCGACAGTCTCGGGGGTGTTGAATCGCTGATCGCATCTCCCGCAAAAATGACTCTTGGCGCTCTTTCCGAAGAGGAAAGGCGCCGAAGAAAATGCAACGATAACCTTGTACGCATCTCCATCGGGCTGGAAAATGCCGGCGACCTTGAAGCAGACCTTCGAAATGCTCTTGAGGAATGTTGAGAACAAAGAAATCGTGAAAAAATATTACAAATGATTACTATTGAACTGAACGGAAAACAACAGACACTGCCTCCCGGTTCTGCCGTAACAGACCTTCTTTCGATCATCGGTTCAGATGGAAATACCGTAGCAATAGTGGTGAATGACCTTATCATCCGTCCCGATAAGCGATCAACTCACCTGCTGCAGGATGCTGATCGTGTAGAAATTCTGGTTTTTGCAGGCGGAGGCTAACGCGCATAGACAGGCTCAATCCCTATGGACTTTTTGCAATTAGGCTCTTATACCTTCTCTTCCCGTCTGATTCTTGGAACAGGCAAATTCAGTAATACAACAGTCATGCTGGAAGCCGTCAAGGCTTCCGGCGCCCAGCTTGTCACGGTTGCCTTACGCCGTTTCAACCGCGAACAGCTTGCGGATGATCTCTTCAGCCCGTTAAAAGCTCTTCCTGAAGTAACATTAATGCCGAATACTTCAGGCGCATCAACTGCAGCTGAAGCTGTACGCGCAGCTCATATTGCCCGTGAACTTTCAGGCAGTCCCTTCATCAAGGTTGAAATTCACCCGAACCCCCAGCATTTAATGCCCGATCCGATAGAAACCTATGAAGCATGCAGGATTCTAGCAAAAGAAGGATTTTTTGTAATGCCCTACATAGCAGCTGACCCAGTTCTGGCTAAACGCCTTGAAGAAATTGGATGCACCTCTGTCATGCCGCTCGGATCAGCTATCGGCAGCGGCCAGGGGCTTGCCACTGCTGAAATGATCAACATCATCATCAGGGAAAGCAACATCCCTGTCATTGTCGATGCTGGCTTGCGCTCCCCCTCTGAAGCTACCCTTGCCATGGAAATGGGATGCGGAGCAGTACTCGTAAACAGTGCAGTAGCAGTGTCAGAACATCCGCCAGAAATGGCTGAAGCATTTGCAGAAGCAGTTGCTGCAGGTAGAAAAGCGTTTAAGGCCGGACTGATGCCAAAAAGCAGCTCAGCCATAGCAACAAGCCCCCTCACCGCTTTTCTGGGAGTTAACACATGAGCAGCTTACCTGATTGGCTGACCGATGACAGAGACTCCGCTGCACTTGCCGCGATGCTGGATCCATTGTCATCAAGCTCACTTGAAGCGCTTGCTGCTGAAGCAAAGGCTCTCACCCTGCGGCGTTTCGGACGCACCATGACACTCTACGCTCCACTCTATCTCTCGAACTACTGCTCAAGCGGCTGTGCCTACTGCGGGTTTGCTTCGGACAGAAACACCCCGCGCCGACGCCTTGAACCAGATGAGATCCGCCGCGAACTGAGCGCCATGAAAAAGCTCGGGATCACTGACATCCTTCTGCTCACCGGAGAACGTACCAACGCGGCAGGCTTCGACTATCTCCAGCGAAGCGTCGAAATCGCCGCACAAGAGATGCAACGGGTATCGGTCGAGGCCTTTCCAATGAGTATCAGTGAATACCGCGCTCTTGCCGACAGCGGCTGCACAGCCATCACCATCTACCAGGAAACCTACAACCGCGAACGCTATGAAGCACTGCACCGATGGGGTCCGAAAAAGGATTTTATTGACCGGCTTGAAACACCGGCAAGAGCACTCGAAGGCGGCATTAAAAGCGTAGGGCTGGGTGTACTGCTCGGCCTGTCAGACCCAGGAGAAGATGCGCTGAGCCTTTACCGGCATGTTCGCCATCTCGGACGCACCTACTGGCGTGCAGGCATATCAGTATCATTTCCCCGGATGAGGCCTCAAACCGGTGGCTATGAACCACCGTTTCCTGTTGACGATCACGCTCTTGCCCGCATGATTTTCGCCTTCCGAATTGTTCTGCCCGATGTGGAACTTGTGCTCTCAACAAGGGAAAGCGCAGCCTATCGAAACGGCATGGCTGGACTCGGCATCAACAGAATGAGCATAGAAAGCCGCACCACGGTGGGTGGTTACCACGACACGGAACACAATGAAAAAGGTCAGTTTGAGGTTTTTGATGACCGCAGCGTCGATGAATTCTGCAGTGCCATGCGTGCAAAAAATATCGAACCTGTCTTTAAAAATTGGGACCCTGCTTATAATGGCCATGCAGAAGGAAACAGTTCCATACTTCACCTTGAAAACAGAGAGCAATGCCTTTAAACGACAAGCAGCAAGAGCGCTATGCCCGCCACCTGACACTGAAAGAGATCGGTGAACAAGGACAGGAAAGACTTCTTCAATCAAAAGTGCTCGTCGTCGGTGCAGGAGGGCTTGGCTCCCCTGCTGCCTTTTATCTTGCAGCTGCCGGTATCGGCACAATCGGCCTTATGGATGGCGATACCGTAGATCGGAGCAACCTGCAGCGCCAGATTCTGCATACCACTGAAACAATCGGAGAGCGGAAAGTCAACTCCGCAGAAACAAGGCTTCTTGCCCTTGACCCTGCGATCAAGCTTACCCTCTATCCATTCCGGCTTACCCTCGAAAACGCACAGGATATTCTTGCCCTTTATGACTTTGTCATCGATGCAACAGATAACTTCGAGTCTAAATTCCTGATTGCAAAAGCATGCCACCTGGCTGCAAAACCCTACTCCCATGCAGGCATCAAGCAATTTTACGGCCAAACCATGACCGTCCATCCAGGGAAAACCGCATGCTACCACTGCGTTTTCCATGAAGAAGGAATCCCTGCGGCCACAACTCCCTCAGGACCAATAGGAGCCCTCCCTGGAGTAATAGGCTCAATGCAGGCCATTGAAGCCATAAAATTCCTGCTCTCCATCGGAACGCCCCTGACCAATACGCTTTTAACATACGACGCCCTGTCCACAGACATAAGAAAAGTGCCAGTAACCAAAGACCTCCACTGCCCTCTCTGCGGCACCCCATAGCAAGGGCTTGATCTCCTGCAATAATCAACCAAAGGAACCCGCCAGGCGCCCCATTACCCTGCGTCCACCGCTTTTGAACATCCGCTATGATCTCCGCAATATCGCAAGTATCATTCACGCTATAAATACAGTTAATCATGAGCATCCCGAAGCTTTGAAAACGTAGTGTTGCTTACTATTAGAAAACTTATGCTTACATTTTACATATGGACGTCAATGGTATGACTGATTTTTTATAGGCAAGTTGTTTTAAAAACCTATAACCAATATTCACCGGAGCAGTTATGAAAAAATTTTTCAAGATACTCGCTATCGTTGCTGTTGTGATTGTAGTTATTCTGGGCATAGTCTCTTATGCAACCTCTGGCATGAAAACTACCGCCGATGACTTTTTCGGGGCCGTAAAACAGCAGGATATGACCAAGGCTCGCAGCTATCTTTCTGAAGAATTCAAGGCATCGACGAATGAAGCTGCATTGAAAGAGTTTCTTTCGAGAAGTGCCCTTTTGAACTTCAAGGAAGCAAGCTGGTCTGAGCGAAGCGTTAATGGTGACCGAGGCGAACTTAACGGTTCTATTACCACAGAAACAGGCGGCCATATACCCATCAAGCTTATATTCGTCAAGGAAAAAGAGACATGGAAGATTTATGGATTGCAAAAACCAACGGCCGGCCTGCAGTCATCCGAACCCGTTCAACAAACGGCAAGCACTCCTTCTCCCTCATCAACCCCGAGCATTCCAAACAATGAGGAGCAGATTGCTTTAGCCCGTCAGTCGATGCATGACTTTGCCATCTCTTTGAAAAATAAAGATATGGAGTATTTCAGAACCACTATCTCAAAAATCTGGCAATCACAGTATTCGACAGCACAGTTGAACGAGGCCTTTGGAAAGGTATTACAGGCGAATTTAGACCTGACAGTGGTCGATCCCATTAAGCCGGTCCTTGATGGCGATGCCAAAATGAACGAAAACGGGGTGTTGACTATCAAAGGCCACTATCCGACCAAGCCAAGCAAGTTATCTTTTGAATGCAACTATGTCTATGAAGGAATTGCATGGAAGCTGTCGGGGTTTTACTTCCATATCAAATAAGCATCTCACGGCAATATTGCTGCCAAGAGAAGTGAACATAACAGAGGCCGTCTCATACATCGTGATGAGGCGGCCTTTTTAATTTGCACCTATCTTGATCATATGCCTCCTCTCAGCCCAAATGAAACACTATTGCTGATGGACGCTGAAATCTTTAAGAGTAACCAAGCTTGTGATGATAGTGCCAACTTTTCCTGTTGCAAAATAGCGGTACCGGACATCAAGCTTTACGTATTTACAGAGAGGAATCTACATCTCCATAGAAAATGACTTTCCGGTAAAGGAGCTCATCCGGTATATTGTTGGAACATCCATATTTTGAATCCGTTTATAAATGATAGCAGATGCATGCTAAAATCATATTTACAAGTGACCTTGAAGATGAGTCGCTCATTATAATTCTTAAAGGCAATCAGTGGTGGCCAACGTTTGACCAGGAATCCAGCGATGCGGAAAACATTATTACGGAGATGAAGGCATCTGTCAAAGAGAGTGACATCCCTTTTTTTCTTGCCAGTAAAAAATTTGTCCTTTTAAGTGCTGTCACTGAGACCCGAGGGACTTTATCATTTGAACGGAACTCCTGGGTACTCCGGCTTCTTAACCCGAGCCTCTCTCTCCTGCAGCTTGATTGCCAGGTTTTTGTTCATAAGTGCATGAAGCACGCCGGTCAAATGCAAAAAAAGATCACCTTTTATCAAACCCCTGTCCAGCTTGTTGAACGCAACCGAAAAGATCCCATCATTGAAGGCAAAATACTTGCTTCTAAAAAAGAGAGGCTTTCCTATGCCAGAAAACAGAAGAAAGTAGAGTATGCTATTGGAATTATCGGCTTTGCAGTCTTTGTTGTATTACTGTTTGCCACCTATCCCTGGCCATTCAGAGATCCCGGCAACCAGGCACAATTGTGGTTATTCACTATTTTTGAAAAACTTATCGGCTCTGTAGCTATAACCGCCCTGATTTCGTATGCACAATTTTATGCCTTCTATGCATCGCTGCATGAAGACGCAATTAAGTGGTCAATAGCGGGGGAACCGGAAAAGAAGGCAATTAAAACCCTTATTTAAGCGATTATTTTTACGGATAGAGCTATCAGGAAACAGATGAAAGGCCTCAAGGTTATAGCTCTCTTTGAAGCGCTCAAGGGCATGCTGGTGCTGCTGACCGGTGTAGCAGCATTTTCATTGATGCATCAGGATATCCAGGTGGTTGCCGAGCACATGGTTAGTCATCTGCATCTCAACCCTGCAAACCACATTCCCAAAATATTTTTAGAAGCTGCCAGTAATCTGAATGACGGCAGGCTGCGTTCTCTGGCACTTCTTGCTTTGCTCTATGCTTCAATGCGCTTTGTTGAGGGCTTCGGTCTCTGGTTCGCAAAACGATGGTCTGAATGGTTTGCTTTGTT
Source organism: Chlorobium sp. (assembly GCA_005843825.1). Classification (GTDB taxonomy): domain Bacteria; phylum Bacteroidota; class Chlorobiia; order Chlorobiales; family Chlorobiaceae; genus Chlorobium. The sequence continues at coordinate 63,951 of SZXX01000015.1, read as the reverse complement.
AAGCGGGGGAATTTATCTGCCGATTGAGTTCTATGAACTTGCAAAAGGTTTTACATGGCTCAAAATATGCTTCGCAGCCATCAACCTCACTGTTGTCCTCTATATGGCCCTTATGCTTAAACGAAGCAACAGATCACAATGATCTGACATACCCTTCTCGTCTTTCCCCGTTCAAGGCAACTTTTAATCCTGTATTTCCATTGGAATTGTTGCGATAGGAGTGTTCTGATTTTGTTGTCAGCTAACAAAGGTGTGACCTTGAACAACTTTTTTTTGACCGCAGCTGGAGTTGCAGTAATACTCTTTGCGAACTCCCCAATACTTGCCTATTGAGAGGTTGGTGGCCGCAGAGGCTGAAAAACAGGTAGAAATGGATAACGTATCCAATGAAAACTCCGCTATACCATCAGTCTTCAACAGATATTTTCTGGAATTGCTCCACGTCAGAGGCTATCGGAAAAGTCAGCAGTGACGGGCAGGGTTTATCGGAAAAAGAGGCCCAGGAAAGATTAAAGCAGGACGGACCAAATTCCCTGAAAGGTGGGCCGAAAACATCTCCTGTCACACTCTTCCTTCTTCAGTTCAAAAGCCCGATTACGTTACTGCTTATCGCCGCCGCAATGCTTTCGCTTGCTCTCAAGGACAATACAGACGCCATAATCATTTTGATCATTGTTCTGGTCAGCGGTCTGCTTGGCTGGTGGCAGGAGAAAGGCGCTGCCAACGCTCTCGACAAGCTGATGAAAATGGTGCAGATCAACTGCCGTGTCTTGCGTGACGGGCATGAAAAAGAGATTCATGTCGAAGAGGTCGTTAAAGGAGATGTGGTTTTGCTTACGGCAGGTGACTTGATCCCCGGCGACAGCCTGCTGCTTGAGTCAAAAGAGTTGTTTGTTGATGAAGCTGTTTTTACCGGCGAAACATACCCTGTAGAAAAAACCGTTACTGTTTTACCCCCCGATACCCCCTTGGCCAACCGAATCAATACGGTTCTTATGGGAGCACATGTTATCAGCGGCAGAGCCAAAGTGCTGGTTATGAAAACAGCTCGAGAGACTGAGTTTGGTAAAATTTCTGACAGCCTGAGACTCAAGCCGCCGGAAACCGATTTTGAACGCGGGGTCCGCCGGTTCGGGTATATGCTTATGGAGATTACCCTGCTTCTTATGCTTATTATTTTCGCGACCAATGTTTTTCTCCACAAACCGGTTCTTGACTCCTTCCTTTTTTCACTCGCTTTAGCCGTAGGCCTTACCCCGCAGTTACTCCCGGCTATCATTACAGTTAACCTGGCTTCAGGCGCCCGCAATATGGCCAGCCAGCAGGTCATCGTCAAGCGCCTCTCCTCAATAGAAAACTTTGGCAGCATGAACATCCTCTGTTCGGACAAAACCGGCACCATTACAGAGGGAAAAGTGCAATTGAACGCCGCCTTATCAGTTTCAGGAGAACCATCGGACAAAGTATTGGAGTATGCATGGCTTAATGCGTCACTGCAACAGGGATTCCATAACCCTATTGATGCTTCGATTGTCAGCAGCCGCCCAGATACACTCGTCTCTTTTGCGGTACAAAGCGAAGTCCCTTATGATTTTATTCGAAAACGTCTGACGGTGCAGATCCGTAATGAATCTCAAAATATTGTGATCACCAAAGGGGCCCTTAAACAGGTGATTGAAGTTTGCACACTGGCCGAAACTGATGACGGGAATAGGGTCGCTCTGGATGAAAAACGGTCTGAGATAATGGATCGCTATACGAAGCTCAGCGAAGAGGGGTATCGAACGCTCGGCGTTGCCTATAAAGCCGGGAATAGTGCAGAGAACTTTACCAGGCAGGATGAAAAAGAGATGGTATTTCTAGGATTTGTCACCTTTTTTGACCCTCCGAAACCACATGTTCAGGACACAATCAAGGAGCTGAAAAGACTTGGGGTGCAGCTGAAAATTATTACCGGTGATAATGCTCTTGTTGCCGGCAGTCTCGGCAGACAGATTGGCATTGCTAAACCTGTCATTCTTACCGGTTCCGGGATGCGGAGAATGAATGACGCCGCATTGCTCAGGAAGTCAGTTCACACTGATATTTTTGCTGAAGTGGAACCTAACCAGAAAGAGCGAATCATTATTGCCCTGAAAAAAGGAGGAAATGTCGTCGGATTTATGGGGGACGGGATTAACGACGCATCGGCTCTTCATGATGCTGATGTAGGTATTTCAGTGGACACGGCTGTTGATGTTGCCAAAGAGGCTGCAGATATTGTTCTGCTGAACAAAGATCTGAAGGTGCTGGTAAACGGTATTATAGAGGGAAGAAAAACCTTTGCCAATACAATGAAGTATGTCTTTATGGCGACAAGCGCCAATTTCGGCAATATGTTCAGTATGGCTGGCGCATCTCTTTTTCTCCCTTTTCTCCCGCTGCTTCCAAAGCAGATACTGCTCACCAACCTCCTGACCGATTTTCCTGAAATGACCATTGCGAGTGATCGGGTCGATGCCATAAATATTGAGAAGCCTCATCGGTGGAATATTCACTTTATCCAACGTTATATGATCACTTTCGGAGCGCTCAGCTCAGTGTTCGACTTTATAACGTTCGGTGTATTGCTCTTCATCCTCCATGCTAAAGAAAACCTCTTTCAAACCGGATGGTTTGTGGAGTCAGTTATCTCAGCATCGCTTATCGTTCTGGTAATCCGAACCCGCCTTCCCTTTTTTAAAAGTCTGCCCGGCAAGTACCTGACTATAGCTACACTCATCGTTGTGCTGGCTGTTCTGGCGGTGCCGGTTTCGCCCCTCGCTTCACTATTCGGATTTACCCGGCTGCCTCTCACTTTCTATTTCTGGATCCTTTTGATTGTAGGCTTATACATTATATCGGCAGAGATGACAAAGCGCTGGTTTTATCACTGGGTCATCAATAAAGTATGAGATCGAGTATCAAACAAAAATGCAAATATGTTCAGCCCTCTATGCAATTGTCAAAAAAAATTATAGCCTTAAACACCGGATCATCAAGTATAAAGTTTGCATGGTATGAGGTCGGTAACGCTGAACGGCTTGTTTTTTCAGGTTCACTGACCAGAATCGGCAACAGGGATGGTCGGTTTTCTGTTCAGGACAAACAAGGAAACTCCATAAAAAGTGAGTGTGTTGCGACCGAAAACCATGATGCCGCATGCGATTATGTCTTTTCATGGATCCTGGCACAGAATGAGGGACGAAACCCTGATGCTGTAGGTCATCGCATAGTGCATGGAGGCCCCCTCTTTTCAGCACCGCAGATTGTGACACCTGAACTTATTACTGCACTCGATACTCTGAGCCCTTATGCTCCCGAGCATCTTCCTCAAGCAATAAATGCAGTCAGGCATGTAGCCGGGCTATTTCCAGAAACTCTTCAGGTGACCTGTTTTGACACCTCGTTTCACTCCAACATACCTGATGTTGCAAAGCTTTATGCGCTTCCCGAATCAGTTCGGAAAGAGGGTGTTCAGCGTTACGGGTTTCATGGCCTTTCTTATGAGTATATCCTTCTTGAGCTCAAACGTCAACTTGGCGCCGAGGCAGTGAAAAAGCGGATTATTCTGGCTCATCTTGGTCATGGAGCCAGCATGGCAGCAGTTAAAAACGGAAAAAGCATTGAAACCACAATGGGGTTTTCACCGGCTGGAGGACTGGTAATGAGTACTCGTACCGGCGATCTTGATCCCGGAGTGATTCTGTTTCTGCTGCAACAGAACAAGATGACCCCTCGGGCAATCAAAGAGATGGTGAACCGTCAGTCCGGACTGCTCGGAGTTTCCGGGAGCACTGACGACATGAGAGAACTGCTCAATGCTGAACAGGTTGACGATGCTGCGAAACAGGCTATTGAGCTTTTTTGTTATCAGGCCCGTAAAAATATCGGGGCTCTTTCCGTTGTCCTTGGAGGACTCGACACCCTGGTCTTTACCGGCGGAATTGGTGAACACTCCTCCGAAATCAGAAGCCGAATCTGCAGCGGCCTCGAGTTTCTTGGCATCAGGGTTGACAAAAGAAAAAACAGTAAAAATTCATCCGTTATATCACAAAAAAGAGGAGAAGTGGAAATACGGATTATTAAAACCAACGAGGAGTTGATGATTGCCCGCCATACCATGAAAATCCTGAAAAAGCTGAATCTCTGAGCGAAATGAAATCTAACCATTGAGAATACGATGATAACAAGCAATCAAACAGCAGAAAATGTGCCTCTGACACCGCTTTCTCAAGAGGAACTCCAGGCAATCAATGCATACTGGCGTGCAGCGAACTACCTCTCTGTCGGACAGATATACCTGATGGACAATCCTCTGCTCAAGGAACCGCTGAAACCTGAACATGTAAAACCCCGGCTTCTCGGACATTGGGGCACCACTCCGGGACTCAATTTCATTTACGTGCATCTTAACCGAGCGATCCGCGAGCGGAACCTTGATGTCATTTACATTGCCGGACCGGGTCATGGCGGCCCTGCCATTGTGGCAAATGTATGGCTTGAAGGTACCTACAGCGAATATTATCCTAATATATCGGAAGATGAGGCCGGTATAAAAAATCTGTTCAGGCAGTTTTCATTTCCCGGAGGAATTCCGAGCCATGTTGCTCCTGAAACCCCTGGCTCAATCCATGAAGGTGGAGAGCTCGGGTATTCACTTTCCCATGCATTCGGGGCTGTTTTTGACAATCCTGATCTTGTTGCTGCCTGTGTTGTGGGTGACGGAGAAGCTGAAACAGGCCCGCTTGCCACATCATGGCATTCAAACAAATTCCTTAATCCTGCCCGTGACGGAGCTGTTCTGCCTATTCTGCACCTGAACGGTTATAAAATCGCCAATCCAGCTCTTCTCGCCCGCTTACCGCACGATGAACTTGAGAAGTTGATGAACGGCTACGGGTACAGACCATATTTTGTTGAAGGTTCGGATCCTGAAACCATGCATCAGGCTATGGCTGCCGCACTTGATGCATGCCTTGATGAAATTGCAGGAATTCAACGGAAAGCAAGGGGGCCTGGCGTTCAGGAAAGAGCGTGCTGGCCCATGATTATTTTGCGCTCCCCGAAAGGATGGACCGGCCCGAAAGAGGTTGACGGCAAAAAAACCGAGGATTTCTGGCGCTCGCACCAGGTTCCTTTTAGCGAAGTTCGTGAAAATCCTGCTCATCTCATATTGCTTGAAGAGTGGATGCGAAGCTACCGGCCTGAAGAGCTTTTCACGCAGTCAGGAACACTCAAACCGGAACTCAAGGAGCTTGCACCAAAAGGGCAGAAACGAATGGGAGATAACCCTCATGCCAATGGCGGGCTTCTTCTGAAGCCATTGCATTTGCCCGATTATCGAGAGTATGCTGTTTCCGTTCCTTCTCCGGGTGCAGTTGAGGCTGAAGCCACAAGGGTTATGGGGATGTTTTTACGGGATGTCATGAAAATGAACGAACAAACATCTAATTTCAGGGTATTCGGACCTGACGAAACTGCATCCAACAGACTTGGATCACTCTTTGAGGTTACCGACCGTGTCTGGATGGATCGGATCATGCCATACGACGATCACCTTTCACCCAGTGGGCGAGTCATGGAAATACTCTCCGAGCATACCTGCCAGGGTTGGCTTGAAGGATATCTGCTGACCGGACGTCATGGATTTTTTTCCTGCTATGAGGCCTTTATCCATATCATTGATTCGATGTTCAATCAGCATGCAAAATGGCTGAAGATAACCCACTATCAAATCCCCTGGCGCCGTCCGATAGCATCTTTGAACTATTTGCTGACCTCGCATGTCTGGCGACAGGATCATAACGGCTTTTCCCATCAGGATCCCGGTTTTATCGATCATGTCGTCAACAAGAAAGCTGGTGTGATCCGGGTCTATCTGCCACCCGATGCGAACACGCTGCTGTCGGTCACCGATCACTGCCTGCGTTCACGCAACTATATCAATGTTATTGTAGCCGGTAAACAGCCGGAATGGCAGTGGCTCGACATGGAAGCTGCCGTAAAACACTGCACGATCGGAGTCGGAATATGGGAGTGGGCATCAAATGACACTGTGGATGGTGAGCCGGATGTGGTCATGGCCTGTGCAGGGGATGTTCCAACACTTGAAACCCTCGCTGCTGTCGATATTTTACGGAATAAAATTCCAGACCTCAAGATTCGTGTTGTCAACGTCGTTGATCTCATGACTCTTCAGCCTCCCGAAGAGCATCCTCACGGCCTGAAGGACCGGGATTTCGATGATATCTTCACCGCCGACAAGCCGATCATTTTTGCCTATCACGGCTATCCATGGCTTATTCACCGACTGACATACCGTAGAACCAATCATGATAATATGCATGTTCGGGGTTATAAGGAAGAGGGAACGACGAGCACTCCGTTCGATATGGTGGTTATGAACGATCTTGACCGATTCCATCTTGTCGCCGATGTCGTTGATCGTGTCCCCCGCCTCCAACAGAGGGCTGCGTATGTAAAAAAATATGTACAGGAGCGTCTTATAGCCCATAAAGAGTATATCCGTACCTATGGTGAGGATATGCCTGAAATACGGAACTGGAAATGGGGGCAGTAATAGGAGCTCGAATTGGGAGCAAGATAGATTCGGTGCTAATAGAGATTCCTCACTTCGTATCGGAATGACAGGAATCAGGTTGAAGTTGGGCTCCCGATCCCGAAGCCCCTTGATGGTTTTCTTTGCTTATTAACCAACACTAATGCCGCTCAATGGATATCTCCATTGCCATCACACTCTATCCTCAGGACTATGACGCAGTTCTGTTTGATCTTGATGGCGTTCTGACCAACACGGCGAAATTACATGCCGCTGCATGGAAACGGCTGTTCGACAATTTTCTCGAGCAACGCGCCACAATAAACGGCTACCCGTTCGTTCCTTTTGATAGAGATTCTGACTACCTGCTTCATGTTGATGGTAAACCACGGTACGATGGAGCCTCCGCTTTTCTCAGTTCACGCGGAATCGATCTCCCGTGGGGATCACCCGTAGACGGTCCAGATGTTCAAAGTGTTTGCGCGCTGGGCAATCTGAAAGACCGGTATTTCATGTTACTGATCGAACAGGAGGGTGTCGAGGCTTATGAATCATCGGTAGCTTTGGTGCAAAAACTTCGTGCACTCAACATTAAAACGGCGGTCACCTCATCGAGTAATAATTGTAGAGAAGTACTCGAGGCTGCCGGGCTGTCGCAGCTTTTTGACGCACATATCGATGGAATAGAGATCACCCGTCTCAACATCAAGGGAAAGCCTGCGCCGGATAGTTTTCTGGAAGCGGCAAGGCTTCTCGGAGTAGAACCGTTACGTGCCGTTGTCATAGAGGACGCGATTGCAGGGATTGAGGCCGGCCATGCCGGTTTATTCGGTTGCGTCATTGGTGTTGATCGTAACGGTCATGCCCGTGCTCTACGAGATGCCGGTGCTGATATTGTGGTGTCCGATCTGGCTCAAGTTCGTGCGGAAGAGTCACAATCATCTTCATCCTGGTCACTCTGGTTTGATGGCTTTGATCCGGCCGAGGAAGGTATCCGTGAAGCCTTGTGTTCCCTTGGGAATGGCTATGTCACAATGCGCGGAGCTGCTGTCGGGTCGGTAGCCGATGGTATTCACTATCCGGGCACCTATTTTGCCGGCATTTACAATCGGCTATGCACTGAGATTGCCGGTCGTGTGATCGAAAATGAGGATATCGTGAATTTCCCCAACTGGCTCATGCTCAAGTTTCGGATTGACGGAAAGGAGTGGTTCGATCCAGGAAATGTTACACTTTTGTCCTACCACCAGGAACTTGATCTGCGGGGAGGGATGTTACTGCGAAGCATCTGCTTCGAGGACGCTCCGGGCCGACGCACTACGCTCAAAGAGCGATCTCTTGTATCAATGAGCAGTATGCATCTTGGCGCACTGGAACTGACGTTAACCGCTGAAAACTGGTCGGCAGGAGTCACAGTGCGATCGGCTATCGATGGACGGATCGTCAATGCAGGTGCGAAGCTCTACGATAAATTCAGGAACAAGCACCTGGAACCTGTTGCAAGCTCTTCCGCCGGTGAAGATGGAGTGTTCATGCTGGTGCGTACAAATCAGTCTAATATTCATGTCGCGGAGCTGGCACGAACACAGGCATTCCTCAATGGAGAGCTTCTCAATGTTGAGCGCCGTCATTTTGAGGAGCCGGAATACATCGCCGAGGAATTTGATGTCGATCTCAAACAAGGTGAGACACTGATTCTGGAAAAAGTATCCACATTCTATACCGCACGCGATCTTGCCATTTCGGAGTGCGGATTTGAGGCACACAGGTCAATCGCCAATGCCGGTCGCTTTACTGCCGTCCTCGGGGAGCATCTGTTAACCTGGAAGTACCTGTGGCATCGTTTTGACATTGCTATACGAACGACGCAAACGTTACCGTTAAACGCCCCGATGCTCCTTCGCCTGAACACGTTTCACCTGCTGCAGGCAGTATCACCCAACTCAATCGGACTCGACACAGGAATTCCGGCGCGAGGCTGGACAGGGGAAGCCTATCAGGGTCATATATTCTGGGATGAACTGTTCATCTTCCCGTTTTTCAATTTTCGTATGCCTGAAATCACACGATCGCTTCTGATGTATCGTTATCGGCGTCTGAAAGAGGCTCGCGCTGCTGCAAAAGAGGCAGGATATAAGGGGGCGATGTTCCCCTGGCAGAGTGGAAGCGACGGTCAGGAAGAGACCCAGAAGTTCAACCTGAATCCGCGGTCGCAGCGCTGGGTGCCTGATAACTCTTTTTTGCAACGCCATGTAGGCAGTGCAATCGTTCATAATGTATGGCATTACTATCAGGTTACGCATGATGTCGAGTTCCTCTACTCTTACGGGGCAGAGATGATCCTGGATATCGCCATCTTCTGGTCGAGCATCGCTCTCTTCAATCCCGATAGAGAGCGCTACGAGATTCATGGAGTGATGGGACCTGACGAGTTTCACGATGCCTATCCTGATTCTGCAATACCTGGCCTCAATAACAATGCCTATACCAACATCATGGCCGTATGGGTCTTCTGCAGGGCTCTTGAGGTGCTTGATCTGCTTTCCGATGGCCGTCGTGCTGAGATCACAACCCAGCTTGCCATATCGGCGGAGGAAATCGTGCGATGGGAGGATATCAGCCGACGGATCTATGTGCCGTTTCAGGATAATGGCATCATCAGTCAGTTCGAGGGCTACGAAAATCTGCAAGAGATTAACCTGGATGACTACCGGACCCGTTACGGGAATATTCAGCGTCTCGACCTCATTCTTGAGCAGGAGAACGATTCTGCCAACCGTTACAAGCTCTCCAAACAGCCAGACGTGCTGATGTTATTCTACCTCTTTTCTGCTGAAGAGATCGGAGAGTTGTTTAAACGTCTGGGTTATCCTTTTGAATACGAAACCATTCCACGAAACATCGGGTACTATGTTGATCGTTCGAGTCAGGGTTCAACACTTTCCCGTGTTGTGTCTGCCTGGGTACTGGCGCGTTCTGACCGGCCGCGTGCGATGCATTTTTTTGCGGAGGCACTGCAGAGTGACGTGGGCGATATTCAGCATGGAACAACAGCAGAGGGCGTCCACCTTGGAGCTATGGCCGGCACCATTGATTTTGTACAGCGAGTGTTGACAGGTATAGAGGTAAGAGACAATGTTCTTCGACTTCATCCTGAATTACCGAGGGAAATAGAACGCCTCGACATGCGAATCCGCTACCGCGGACATTCACTCTATCTTCGACTGACTCACGACTCGCTCACCATCCATGGAAGTGACAGCTCAGCGCCACCGATCTCTTTAAGTATCGATGACAAGATTTGTGAATTAATCAGCAACACTACCTGTGTGTTTCAATTGAGCAAAGGAAGGTATCTCGAATTGGAAACAAGATAGATTCCTGACTTCGTATCGGAATGACAGAAGGAGAGAAACGGGTGTATCCTCGAATGAGAGAAGGAATCACGGTTAATGCTCAGGTGATCAACGAGTTTTTTAAGCATTACTTAATGATTTTGCAAGAATCCGAGAATTTTTACATACCCTTATTGATTATATTTACATCTGATAATGAAGGATACAACTCAGGGTTACAATTCAGAAACTACCATCTATTGAACACTCAACCTCTTATGAAAAATATGAAGCTGCTCATCGTCGATGACGAACCGGGAATAACGAGTTTTCTTAAAGAAGGACTCGAAGAGGCATCATATTCCGTTGATATCGCCAGTGATGGGAAAAGCGGACTTGATATGGCTTTGAGCAATACCTACAGCCTGATCATACTTGACTGGATGATTCCTGTTTTGAGTGGCATTGAGGTATGCAATCAGATTCGAAAGACAGGAAGTATGGTGCCGATAATATTTCTTACTGCAAAAAAAAATCTGGACGACCTTCTCATCGGTTTCGAAGCAGGCGCGAATGACTACATCAAAAAACCTTTTGAATTTGAGGAACTGCTGGTTCGAATTAATGCTCAGCTCAAAAAAAGCCTGAAAGAGGAGAATACGCTCACTGTTGGAAAACTCACGATTAATACCCTGAGCCATCAGGTATTTTTCGATTCGAAAGAGATCATCTTTACACCAAAGGAATTTTCCTTGCTCGAATACCTTGTTCACAACATGGACAGTGTATGCACGAGAAATCGCATTCTCCAAGAGGTTTGGGAAATCCCGCCAGAATCTGACACTTCCGTAGTTGACGTTTTTATCACATTTATACGAAGAAAATTAGAAAAAGCGGGAGGAAGAAAGATTATTCAAACCATCTATGGCATAGGCTACGTCGTGCGTGAACAAGACCTGTTATGAGCATTAAAGCACTAGACAAAAGACTTTTCCGGATAAGTTTGCGTAACCGTATTGCGATACACTATACCGTCGCAACATCACTCTTGATAGGACTTATTTTCTGCGGGATTTTATTCCTGGTTGATAGAGCTGTTTCCAGTCATAACGATAATGCTCTGATGTATGAGATGACCGAGGAAATATCGAACTTAAAACTGAAAGGCCGCGATTTTAATGATCTTGCGCACGCAAATAAATTTGATGATGACGACGAGAACTATAAAGAAAAAAAAATAAGACAAATGAATTTTGATATCGATCTTGAATTTATTCAACTGGTCGACAATCAAGGAAGGGTTCTCCGGAAATCAGAAAATCTTTCCAGCAAAACACTGATTTGTAAAACCGGCAACTCAGACCCCGTATACTTTAACGGCATGGTTGACGGGTCGATGTTACGGCACCTGCAAGTACCCCTTGTAAATCCTGATGGTGTCACGAAAGGCTATCTTATTGTTGCTCATTCTCTTGTGAATGCGCTGGCGTTCCTGGAGGAATTACAGTTCATCTTTCTCTTTTCATTTCCAGTTATTATTCTGATTCTTTTTGTTGTGACCCGCTTTATTGCCGGAGAAAGCATTAAGCCGATTGATGATGTTATCAAGACTGCTGAAAAAATCACAAAGACAAACCTTAATCAGCGTATACCTCTTCCCCTCAATCAGGATGAACTGCATCGTTTATCACTGACCATCAATGCCCTGCTTGACCGTTTACAGGACGCATTCCTGCGCGAGCAGCAGTTTACGGCTGATGCATCACACGAACTGAACACCCCGCTGTCAGTCGTTAAAGGCACACTGGAAGTTCTGATACGCAAACCAAGAGAGATAGAGCACTATGAGGCCAGAGTCCAGTTCTGCCTTATCGAATTAAACCGGATGAAGCGAATAATCGATAAACTTCTAGTCCTTGCCCTTTATGAAGGGAACAAAATCAGTCCAAATATTGAGGAGATACTACTTCCGCAGCTTATTGACGATGTAGTCGCAAGGATGCAGGCTGCTGCAGTTGCAAAAGATATTTCAATCAGGGTGGAGGGGGCTGAAAAAGAGCGGGTTAATGCGGACCACGCAATGCTTGAAATGATTTTTGAGAATCTTCTTTCGAACGCAATCAAATATTCTCCGGCCAGTTCAGCAATAAAAATTGCCATTGAGCATAATGAGAGTGTTATTACCTGTTGTATTGCTGATCAGGGTATCGGAATCCCGGAAAAAAATATACCGAAGATTTTTGACAGGTTTTATCGTGTTGATGAGTCGAGAAACTCTCAAACCGGAGGTGTTGGAGTAGGTCTCTCTATTGTAAAAAAACTTGCTGATCTTCAGCAGATAACTTTAGCAGTGCAAAGCACACCGAATATTGGAACAAAATTTATGCTGACTTTTTTGTCTGCCTGATCCTTAGCCTCAGGACAGATGGTTTGTCTTTATTTTCCGAAATTTCTTCGAAATAAGCACTGATATGTCTTATACTTCAGATTGATTCACAGGCTTAGCGAAAAGCACTTACATGAGAATGGATCACTCCGTCATCCCTTTTTGCTTAAACTCTTCCCGCATTCCGCGCATGAGGCTCCCCGGTCTTTTATCCTGTCCAGCAAACCCTATCGAAAAAAGCACGTCATACCATGATGCAGCAGTATAGCAGCAGTTCCTATCTTTTCGGAGGCAATGCCCCGTACATTGAAGATCTTTACGAAGACTATCTCAGCAATCCAGGTTCCGTCCCTGAACAATGGCGGGCGTACTTTGACGCCATGCAAAACGTTCCGGGATCAAACGGCACCGACAGCCGTGATATCGCACATTCACCTGTTCAGGCTTCGTTTGCCGAAAGAGCACGCATGGGCCCGATCTGCCGGGTAGTAGCGAGCCCCGATGCTGAACTCGGACGTAAACGGGTATCGGTTCAAAAGCTGATAGCCGCATACCGTAACATCGGTTCCCGCTGGGCTGATCTCGATCCTCTGAAACGTCAGGAACGTCCTGCTCTGCCCGATCTCGAGCCCTCTTTTTATGGATTCTCCGACACCGACATGGATATTGTCTTCAATACAAGCAATACCTATTTCGGACGGGAGACCATGGCGCTTCGCGAGCTGCTGCAGAACCTTCGCGAAACCTACTGCGGCACCCTCGGTATAGAATTCATGTACATCACGGACCAGACAGAAAAGCGCTGGTGGCAGGCAAAGCTTGAAACCATCCGTTCAAAACCGGATTTTTCTGCTGACAAGAAAAAGCATATTCTCGAACGCCTAACCGCTGCCGAAGGCTTTGAACGCTATCTGCATACCCGCTTTATCGGTCAGAAACGTTTTTCTCTTGAAGGTGGAGAGAGCTTTATTGCCTCAATGGATGAGCTGATTCAACGTGCAGGCAAAGCAGGCGTTCAGGAGATTGTCATCGGCATGGCGCACCGCGGACGACTCAATGTGCTCGTTAATATCATGGGCAAAAATCCGCTCGACCTCTTTGCTGAATTTGAAGGGAAACATGACGATGAGCTTCCTTCGGGAGACGTGAAGTACCATCAGGGATTTACCAGTGATATTGCGACTCCTGGCGGTCCGATCAATCTCTCACTCGCGTTCAACCCGTCGCACCTTGAAATTGTAAATCCGGTGGTTGAGGGTGCCGTTAAAGCACGTCAGGTTCGCAGGGGCGACAGGGATGGCTCGCAGGTGCTGCCCATACTCGTTCATGGTGATGCAGCGTTTGCCGGACAGGGGGTCATCATGGAGACCCTGAACCTCGCGCTCACCCGTGGTTACGGCACCGGAGGCACGGTTCACATCGTCATCAACAACCAGATCGGATTTACTACATCCGATCCCCGCGACAGCCGCTCAACAACCTACTGCACCGATGTTGTCAAAATGATTGAGGCTCCTGTACTGCACGTCAATGGTGATGACCCAGATGCGGTTGTGCTGGCAACACAGATGGCACTTGATTACCGTCAGGCATTCAAACGCGATGTCGTGATCGATATCATCTGTTTCCGGAAACTTGGCCATAATGAGCAGGATACACCTGCCATGACCCAGCCTCTGATGTACAAGAAGATCGACCGGCACCCCGGCACCCGTAAACTATACTCCGAAAGACTCCAGTCTCAGGGCGTCATCGGTGATACCTACGCCGACACTCTCAGCAAACAGTTCCGCAAAGATCTTGACGAAGGCAAATACAGCGCCAATCCGATACTGGTCAATAAAACCATCTTTACCTCTGAACCGGCTTCCGGCCGTAACGAGATATCAGAAACCGGCGTTCCGCTTGCCGAGTTAAAGCGGATTGCAGAACGGATTACAAAAGTACCCGATCAGTTCAAACTTCACCCGCTTGTAGAAAAAGTTATCAATGACCGGGCCAGAATGGGTCGCGCAGAGCAGCCCCTCGACTGGGGTATGGGTGAACACCTCGCCTTCGGGTCGCTGGTTACAGGCGGATACCCGATTCGTATTACCGGTCAGGACAGCGGCAGGGCAACCTTTTCCCACCGTCACGCGGTACTGCACGACCAGAATCGTGAAAAATGGGATTCAGGGAGCTATATCCCGCTTCAGAACGTCACCGATAATCAGGCACCATTTACCGTTATCGATTCCGTGCTTTCAGAAGAGGCTGTGCTTGGCTTCGAATACGGCTACTCCATCTCCGCGCCTGATACCCTCGTCATCTGGGAAGCCCAGTTCGGCGACTTTGCCAACGGAGCACAGGTACTAATCGATCAGTTCATCACCTCAGGAGAGGTGAAATGGGGTCTTGCATCCGGGCTTACGCTTATGCTGCCCCACGGTTATGAAGGTCAGGGTCCTGAACACTCCTCCGCCCGACCGGAGCGTTTTCTGCAGCTTTGTGCAGAAAACAACATTCAGGTTTGTCAGCCGACAAATCCTGCACAGATTTTTCACCTGCTCCGTCGTCAGATAACCTCTATGGTTAGAAAGCCTCTGGTCATTCTCACGCCTAAATCGCTGCTGAGAAACAAAGAGGCGGTCTCACCGCTTGTCGATCTCTCTACAGGAAATTTCCAGAACATTATCGGCGACACAACGGCCAAGGCAAAAAAAGTCAAGCGGCTTATCGCATGCTCCGGCAAGGTCTATTACGATCTTATCAATCGTCGGCGCGAAAACACAGCTGAAAATGTTGCCATCATCCGCATTGAACAGCTCTACCCGTTCCCGGCTGAAGAGTTCACTGCCCAACTCCGGCACTATCCTGCACTCAAAGAGATAGTCTGGTGTCAGGATGAACCTAAAAATCAGGGGTACTGGCGTTTTCTCCAGCACTATATCATGAAAGCCATGACACCCGGCCAGCAGTTCGGCTATGCAGGTCGTCTTGCCTCGGCATCTACCGCATGCGGGTACGCGGCAACTCATGCCCTGCAGCAGAAAGCGCTGCTGGATCAGGCTTTCGGTGAATTCAGTGTTTTTTTCAACAAATAATATCCGACGAATGGCAATCATAGATGTCACCATATCCCAGTTATCGGAATCCGTTGCAGAGGCAACGCTGCTCAACTGGAAAAAGAAACCAGGCGATGCTGTTGCTGAAGATGAAATCCTCTTTGAAATCGAAACCGACAAGGTGGTCTTCGATGTCCCATCCCCTTCATCCGGGATCCTGTTTGAAATCCTTGTCGGCGACGGTGGAACGGTAGTGGCCAATCAGATTCTTGCACGCATCGACACGGAAGGGAAGTCAGTTGGCAGTGAGCAGTCGGCAGTCAGCAGTGGGCAGTTGGAAGTCAGCAGTCAGCAATCAGCAATTACGGGAATCGTGATGCCGGCAGCAGCAAAGCTTATGGCCGAAACAGGATTGACAGCTTCACAGGTTGAGGGAACCGGCAGGGAGGGCAGAATTACAAAAGGCGACGTTCTTGCTGCTGTGGCAAGCGGAGCTGAACCGGCTTCGCCAGTCACTCCTCCACAACCCAAACTCAAACCGGTAGAGGCTCACCTTGAGAGTCCACTCATCACAGAACGTCCGGAACAGCGCGTTCCCATGACACGCCTCCGGGCACGCATTGCCGAACGACTGCTGCAATCCCAGGCCACCAACGCCATTCTCACGACCTTCAATGAGGTTAACATGCAGGCAGTCATCGACTTGCGCAGCCGGTACAAAGCAACGTTCGAAAAAGAACACGGTGTCAAACTCGGGGTTGTATCCTTCTTTGTCAAGGCGGCTGTTCACGCACTGCGCAAATACCCTGTCCTGAACGCCTCCGTCGAAGGTAAGGACATCATTTACCACGGTTATTTCGATATCGGTATTGCCGTCAGTTCTCCGAGAGGTCTTGTTGTCCCCATACTGCGAAATGCTGACCAGATGAGCATTGCCGAAATCGAGCGCAAAATTGCCGATTTCTCCACCAAGGCTAAATTGGGCAACCTCTCGCTTGAAGAGCTGACCGGCGGCACGTTCTCCATCTCCAACGGCGGTGTATTCGGCTCCATGCTTTCAACGCCGATTATCAACCCTCCCCAATCGGCCATTCTCGGAATCCACGCCACAACGGACAGGGCTGTTGTAGAAAACGGGCAGATTGTCATCAGACCGATGAACTATCTGGCCATGTCGTACGACCATCGTATTATCGACGGGCGCGAAGCTGTGCTTGGCCTGGTAGCCATCAAGGATGCACTGGAAGATCCGGCGCGCCTCTTACTTGATCTCTAAGAGATAACATGAGAAAACCACATTATGAATAAACAATTTGACGTTCTTGTTATCGGAGCCGGGCCGGGCGGATACATCGCCGCAATCCGGGCCGCACAACTTGGTTTTTCGGTAGCCTGCTGCGAGTTCAGCGTTTATGATGACCCCACAGGGGAACCACGCCTCGGCGGCACCTGCCTCAACGCAGGATGTATTCCCCTCAAGGCGCTTGTTGCATCATCTGAGGTATACGAAAAGGTGTCGCATCACCTCCTGGACCATGGCATCACCGTCAGCGGAGTCAGCATGGATGTTGCACAAATGCAGAAACGCAAAGAGGCTATTGTCACCAAAATGACTTCAGGCATTCAGTTTCTCTTCCGCAAAAATAAAATCACTCTCCTCAAAGGTCGAGGCTCATTTGCAGGAAAAACTGATGCCGGATACCGCATCACAATCACCGGCAAAGAGGGAAATGAAGAGGTGCTTGCCCAGAAAGTCATTATTGCCACCGGCTCAAAAGCCCGCCATATCCCTAACGTGAAGGTTGACAACGTCACCATCTGCGACAACGAAGGCGCACTCAAATTCAGTGAAGCTCCAAAAAAACTCGGTGTTATCGGTGCCGGCGTCATCGGACTTGAAGTAGGATCAGTATGGCGCAGACTGGGAGCAGAAGTAACCGTACTTGAAGTTATGCCCTCCTTCCTCGGTGCCGCTGATGAAAGCGTTTCGAGGGAGGCTTCAAAGCTCTTCTTAAAACAGGGTCTGCATATCAAGCTCGGAGTAAGGATCGGTCAGGCAAAACAAACCGCAAACGGAATCAGCATAGACTATACTGACGACCAGGGATCCGAACATACCCTCGAATGTGACAAGCTTATTGTATCGGTAGGGCGCACTCCAAACGCAGAAAACCTCAACCTTGAAACAATCGGTCTGCAGATCGATGAACGCGGATTTATTCCCGTCAACGACCATTGCGCAACGGCAGCTCCCGGCGTGTATGCTATCGGTGATGTCGTCCGAGGACCAATGCTTGCCCACAAAGCTGAAGATGAGGGAGTTATGGTTGCCGAGCTGATTGCCGGACAGAAACCCCACCTCGACTATAACAGCATGCCCTGGGTTATCTACACCACGCCTGAAATTGCCTGGGTTGGTAAAACCGAGCAGCAGCTTCGCGCCGAAGGGAAGGACTATAAAACCGGGCAGTTCCCCTTTGCAGCCAACGGCCGGGCACTTGGCCTCGGAGATGCTGAAGGGTTTGTTAAAATGCTTGCCGATGCGAAAACGGATGAGATACTCGGTGTCCACATCATCGGGGCAAGTGCCTCCGACCTCATTGCTGAAGCAGCGCTCGCCATGGAGTTCAGGGCTTCATCCGAAGACATTGCCCGTACCTGCCACCCGCACCCGAGCCTTTCCGAAGTGGTACGGGAAGCAGCGTTAGCAATTGAAAAGCGCGCCCTGAACATGTAGAACAATCAGCAGATCCTCGGCAGCTGTTCGCCAAGAGGCAGATCAATAATACGGCGGCTGCCGAATGCTGTACGCATCACAACCATACCGGGATGATCGTTGACAACCGATCCAATAATAACGGCATCCCTGCCGGGGTCAAAAGAGCGAAGCACATCCACGACCGTACCAGCATCTTCAGGCGCAACAGCAAGCACCAGCTTGCCTTCGTTTGCTACATGAAGGGGATCAATACCAAGCAGTTCGCAGGCCCCCCGGACATCCGGCTTTACAGGAATAGTTGTTTCATCGATTTCAATACCAACGGAAGAAGAAGCAGCCAGTTCATTCAAGGTAGCAGCCACCCCACCCCTTGTAGGATCACGCATGGCATGAACAGCGGGGACTAGATCGAGCACTGCCGAAATCATGGCGTTCAATGCGGCACAGTCACTTGCTATGGTTGACTGGAAGGAGAGTCCTTCGCGCGACGTCATGATAGCCATGCCATGATCTCCCACCGTGCCTGAAAGGATAATACTGTCACCCTGCTTCAGGTTACGACAGGAAAGAGCGGTACCCTCCCTTACAGTGCCGACACCAGAGGTATTGATAAAAATTTTGTCACACTGCCCTTTTCCGACCACTTTGGTATCACCAGTCACAATCATGACCCCTGCCTTGCGGGCAGCCTCAGCCATACTCCTGACAATGGTTTCAAGCTCGACTAAAGAGAACCCTTCTTCAAGCACAAAGCCGGCACTCAAATACATCGGTTTTGCTCCACCGACCGCGAGATCGTTGACGGTTCCGTTTACGGCAAGCTCTCCGATATTGCCTCCCGGAAAAAAGACCGGACTCACCACATAGGTGTCTGTAGTGAAGGCTGTTCGACCTCCGGGCAGGTCAAGCTTTGCCTGATCGTCAAGAAGATCGAGAAAGGCGTTGTGCAGATGCGGCATAAATACCCGCTGCATGAGTGTCTGCGATAACCTGCCTCCGGCACCATGCGCCATCTGAACAGTTTCATGCTGCAAAATCGGGGCGGGACAGACCGGGGCAATCGTCATAGGGAATAAACATTACGGTGATAGTTATAATAGGCAGCACAGGCGCCTTCGGAGGATACCATTGTCGCTCCAAGCGGGTGCTCTGGAGTACACTCTCTGGCAAATGCAGGACAGCCGTCCGGTTTCAGTATACCCTGAAGCACACTTCCGCTCTTGCAGAGTGGTGACTCTCCAGTGCATATATGAGTGACATCGAACTTTTTTTCGGCATCGTACTGCGAAAATTCTGCCCTGAGACCGAGGCCACTGCCGGGAATAAGACCGATCCCGCGCCACTGGCGGTCGGTTACCTCAAAAACCTTACAGATCGTCTCCTGTGCAACAAGGTTTCCTTCACGGCTTACAACACGCCCGTAGCGGTTCACAACCTCTGCCCTGCCCTCTTCAAGCAGCTCAACCGTTTTCAGAATACCGGCAAGCAGATCGACCGGCTCAAACCCTGTGGGCACAATCGGAACATGGAAATCAATTGCAACCGGCTCATATTCCGCATAACCCATGATGGCACAAACATGCCCAGCGGCAAGAAATCCCTGAACGCGGTTATCGGGCGATGAGAGAATAGCCCGCATTGCCGGTGGAACCATGACCTGGCTCACAATGACACTGAAATTCCGGATACCTTCGCGTGCCGCCTGATAGACGGCCATGGCATTGGCAGGCGCAGTAGTCTCAAACCCTACAGCGAAAAACACAACCTCTTTGTGGGGATTGTCGCGGGCTATCTGCAAGGCATCGAGCGGCGAAAAGACAATGCGCACATCTCCGCCTTCACTGCGCACCATAAAGAGATCCTTAGAGCTGCCGGGAACACGCAGCATATCACCGAAACTGGTAAAAATCACCTCTTTTCGTGATGCAATTACCAGCGCTCGCTCAATCGATTCAAGCGGTGTGACACAGACCGGGCAACCAGGTCCGTGCACCAGCTCTATGGAATCAGGAAGCAGTTGATCTATACCGTTACGAAGAATGGAGTGGGTCTGACCGCCACAGATTTCCATAATCGTCCAGTGGCGGGTAGTTATTTTCCGGATTTGGTCAAGGAGGTTCCGGGCCAGCTGCGGATCACGATATTCGTCAATATATTTCATTGGAGCGGGCCTCACAGAGATTCAGGTGAAGGTGGCTCCTCATCGGGCAGAAACGCTCCACTCTCGAAAAGCTCTTCCCATAGCTTGAGGCTTTCGGCGGCCTCCTCTTCGTCAATAATTTTCAGGGCAAACCCTGCATGGATAATGGTATACTGCCCTACCTGAATGTCGGGCACATATTCAAGGCACGCCCTTGTTTTTGACCCGTTCACATCAACAGTCCCCATTTTTAGACCGTTTTCATCAACTATTTCAAGAAGTTTTCCGGGTATGGCAAGGCACATTGAGGAGTATGTTTTATTGATTTAGGAGAATAATAAAAAAAATAAGTTGCCCGGTCAGTAAGTTTTTGGTTTGAACAGGGACAACAGAAATTTGATCGTTTAATGAATACCCCGGTATCGACCGGCAAGATAGCTGCGACCGATGACTGCCTGCCCGAGAGAGATGCCTCCATCGTTTGATGGTACAAGGGCATGGGTAAGCACCCTGTAACCTGCTTTTTCCAGATTACATACAAGAGTCTCAAAGAGGAGTGCATTCTGAAAAACACCCCCACTCAAAGCAACCGTATTGATACCTGTTGCTTCGGAAGCCTTTCTAATAATATCAGAAAAACAGTTGACCAGAGTGCGATGAAAACGCCGGCTGATGTCAACAACCGAAACCCCTTTCATGACTGCGGCAATAACATCCTGAATAACCGGTGACACTTTCATGATCCATCGCCCGTCGTGCTCCTCAAGGGCGTAACGGAATGACTCACTACCCATTGTACCTCCAGCTGCCAGCATCAATTGTATAGCAGCCTCTCCCTCATAGCTTATCTCTCCCTGCAATCCGCAAAGAGCGGCTACAGCGTCAAAAAGTCTGCCGCAACTTGATGTTTCATAGACACTGACCCTCTTTTGAAGCAGCTCAAGAACAGGTTCAATCGACCTTCCTTTCATAAACGGCAGATCAGGTATGGTGGAAAAACTTCGGGAGAGGTAACCAAGGGCGGCTCGCCAAGGCTGCTCGACTGCTGCATCACCACCCGGCAGCGGCATGGGCTCAAACGAGGCAAACCGATGCACTCCATCAGCATCGCCAATCAGAACCTCTCCGCCCCATATCATCCCGTCTATTCCATAACCAGTACCATCAAGTATAAGACCTATTGCAGGCCCTGCCACCTTGTTTTCAGCAAGGCATGAAGCAAGATGGGCATGATGATGCTGGACACCAAGCAATGGAATGTCCTGCTTCAGTGCCCACCCTGTTGTCATGTATCCAGGGTGAAGGTCGTGAACCAGAAGTTCAGGTGTGGCCTGAAAAAGATGCTGAAGATGGTCTGCAACATGCTGAAAATGCAGGTATGCCTCGTAGTTTTTCATATCCCCGATATGCTGGCTTATCAAGGCGTGAGTCCCTTTCAAAAGAGCAACCGTATTTTTAAGCTCACCTCCTGTTCCAAGAACAACCGGCCCATCCTCGCGGAGGTAAACCGGCGCGGGCACATACCCCCTGCTGCGCCTTATATGGCGAAGCGATCCGGAGAGATGGATGGTTACAGAATCGTCGCATTTCAGATGGATTGGCCTGTTATGCATGAGAAAAGCGTCAGCAATGCCATGGAGACGCAAGAGCGCTTCATCATTTTCATTGACAATAGGCTCCTCGCTGAAATTTGCGCTGGTCATAACAAGAACATCAATTTCGTCATCGAAAAGCAGAACATGCAATGGTGAATAGGGAAGCATAACTCCCAGCCTGTCATGGAGTGGCGCAACTGATGGAGCAAGCCCTTCTAGGATTTTCTTTTTCAGGAGAACAATAGGGGCTTCCGGAGAGTTCAGTGCTGCACATTCGCCCTCATTGAGTTCACAGAAGTGCCGGACAACAGCCTCATCGCGCATCATTACGGCAAAGGGTTTGGCTTCTCGACCCTTTCGCTCTCTCAATCGGCGAACCGCCTCGCCATTACGTGCATCAACCGAAAGATGAAATCCACCAACTCCTTTCAACGCAACAATCCGTCCCTGTTTTAGCAGCACTGTTGCTTCAGCGGCGGGATCCTTTACACTGCAGGGTTTTGACGAGTCGAGCAGAGAGAGAGCCGGGCCGCACGCAGGGCATGCATTGGGCTGGGCGTGAAAACGACGATCGAGAGGATCGTGGTACTCCTGTTCACATTCAGGACACATTGTGAAGCCTTGCATCGAGGTAAACGGCCGGTCATAGGGCAGACGTTCGACAATAGTATAGCGAGGGCCGCAATTGGTGCAGTTTATAAACGGATAACGAAACCGACGGTTTCGAGGATCCAAAAGCTCACGACGGCAGTCGCTGCAGAGCGCAATATCCGGAGGAACAAGAGTCTCGACTTCAGCGCAGGAGCTTGAACTACCGATCATAAAAGCATCTTCGGAAATACAGTCTATAGCACACTCCTCGATTGCTTCTATTCTAGCCAGCGGAGGGGCATCTTGCTTGAGTGTCCGACAGAATTTGTCGAGGAGAGAAGAGGAGCCCTGAACCTCAATCAGAACGCCTGACGAGGTATTGCGGATAAAACCTTTTAAAGCGTACTCGGTGGCAACCCGATAGACAAACGGCCGGAATCCAACTCCCTGCACGATACCATTGACCTGCAGGCGCCTCCGCTCTTCAGCGGTATGATCCTTGGCAATCAGTGCTGTTTCAGTTTGTTTGCAATCCACTCCTGCAAGACGGGAAGACCCTCGCCGGTTTTCGCCGATACTTCAAACCATTCAAGGGTGTGATTAACCCGCAGGGCATTCTCCCTGCACTTCATGGCATCAAAGTCAACGTAAGGGAGAAGATCGATTTTGTTGAGAATGCAAATATCAGCCTCATGAAACATGGTCGGGTACTTCAGAGGCTTGTCGTCACCTTCAGTAACACTGATGATGACTACCTTAAGGGCTTCACCAAGATCAAACATTGCCGGACAGACCAGATTGCCGACATTTTCAATACAGAGCAGTGAGTTATCCTGAAGCTCAAGCTCCTTGACGGCAGTGTGAACCATCAACGCATCAAGATGGCATCCCGAACCGGTATTTATCTGGATCACGGGCACACCGAGTGCATGAATTCGATCCGCATCGTTGGTTGTCTGCTGATCACCTTCTATAACAGCCACCGGTATATGCTGCTGAAGTGCCGGAATGATTTTTTCAAGCAGCGAGGTTTTTCCTGAACCTGGAGAACTCAGGAAATTAAGCGCAAAAATATTCCGGGCCTCAAAATATCCTCGGTTTCTCTGGGCAAGAAGATTGTTTTTTTGAAGGACGTCCTGTTCAAGCGCAATAGTGCGGCTCTTTTTTTCATGATGGTGATGGTGTTCATGATCATGACCGGCCTCATGATGATGATGCTCTCCATGACCACTGCTCCCGGTGACATGAACATGATAATCACTAAGCCCTGGCTTGCGGAGCACTGCCCCGCCATCCGCTGAACAACCGCAGGTATCGCACATTCTCTTATTCTTCTATTGTTATTGATTGTATTAAAAATTCTTCTCCCGACACGATCTTCACCCGCAGTGAACGGCAATCGGGACACTCCGCATAATAAAAAGAAACGGGAAACATTCTTCCACACTCTCCACACTCACCCATACCTTCCGGTTCCTCAACCTGAAGCAATGCCTCTTCGGCAAGCGTGCCTTTTGCCGCAGCTGAAAAACAGAATTTCAATGACTCCGCTTCAATTCCGGCAAGCTTTCCTATCACAAGATCAATTCCGGAAATGCTTGCGGCTCCTTCCTCTCGTGCTTTGGCCTCGACTGCTTCTACAATGGAAAGCGCTATGCTCATTTCATGCATATTGGTACATATAAAATCTATTCAGCAGCCGGGCCGGATTAGAGTCCTCACTTCGTTCGGAATGACGTGTGGAGGTTCGGATTGACACGTGAACAAAATATCGGAATAACATAGGAACGTAACTGCTGTAAGGTAGTTTTTGATCATCAATTTTTTTGTACCTTTGATGAAAATATATTTCTGAAAAGTCACAAATAAAGGTCGAATTTGAAGCACCTTACTGGATTATGCAATGTTCCGGCCAGTGATATCACCCGCATACTCGACATGGCCGCCGGCTTTAAGAAAGAGTTGACCACTGCCAACCCCTCTTTTAAACCCACCCTCTCCAACAAACGCATTGCACTGGTTTTTTTTGAAAACTCAACCCGCACCCGTTTTTCGTTTGAATTGGCAGCACGGCATCTTGGTGCCGGAACCCTGAACTTCAGCGCAGCTTCAAGCAGCGTCAGCAAAGGGGAGTCACTGAGCGATACCATTAAAAACCTTGAAGCAATGCAGGTTGACAGCTTTGTGCTGCGCCACCCCTCTTCCGGAGCTGCAGATCTCATAACCGGAATAACATCGAAACCGGTAGTCAATGCGGGAGACGGATCTCATGAGCACCCGACACAGGCTCTGCTCGACATGTTTACACTTCGTGATTATTTTGGAAAAATTGAAGGTCTCAAGGTTATCATTATCGGTGATGTTCTCCACAGTCGGGTCGCGCGTTCCAATATTTACGGACTCCTTACCGCCGGTGCAGAGGTTGGACTGTGCGCTCCTGTAACCCTTATACCGCCTGATGCTGCACAACTGGGTGTCAACCTGTTCACAGACCTCGACCAGGCCATAGCCTGGGCTGATACTGCAATCGTTCTTCGTCTGCAGCTTGAACGAGCTACAGGAGGATACCTCCCCTCCCTTGAGGAGTACTCAGTCTATTATGGCCTTACAGACGAACGCCTGGAACGAATCCAGAAACATCTTCTCGTACTTCATCCGGGACCGATCAACCGTGAAATTGAAATATCAAACAATGTTGCCGACCGCATACAGCCGCCAGGTTACTCGAAAAGCATGCTGCTTGAACAGGTGACTAACGGTGTTGCTGTCCGCATGGCGGTACTGAACACTCTTCTTGCACAATAACAAACAATTCTGAAACCCTGTAACCGCTTTATTTTGTTAACCATGAACAACACCTTCCGACTCTGCAGAACAGTTTTCATCGTGACAGTTCTGCTCTTGATCTCGCTGAAAAATGCTTCGGCAGATCAACTTCTGAACCCTACGACTAAAACTATCTTTACACCACTCATGGCCGACCCTACTGAACCCCAGGTTTCGGTGATGCCATACGTTGGCCAGCGTTTTCTGAATCTCGATATCGGAACCACCGCTGATCTCTACCAGAACAAGGGCAAAACCTTTGCCATAGGCGTTGATTTCGGAACATGGTCACTCCTGCGGGAAAGTGACAACTTCAAATTTCCGGTTGATGCTGTCAGTTATCTTTTTGGCGTCAATACGAGCTGGAAAGAAAAGATCACCAGCCAAACACTGCCTTTTGATGAATTCAGCGGAAGAGTGAGGCTGAGCCACATCTCTGCCCATTTTGAAGACGGCCACTACGAACCCGATGGCAGCGGATGGATTCCTGAGCCCGCCGGCCCTGCTATTCCCTTCACCTACAGCCGGGAGTTCCTGGATCTCGTTCTTGCGCTGAGTGCTCCGGGGCACCGGGTCTACGCCGGTTACCAGTATATCTACCACACCTTGCCAAGCGGTATTAATCCAAGCTCTTTCCATGCCGGCGGAGAACTCTCCACTCCCTGCAACACCTATCTAGCTGCAGATTTTAAACTGCTGCCGGTATGGCAGTCATCACTCAAGGAAACAAGCGGGTACAGGGGAACATGGAATCTCCAGGCCGGTATGCGCCTCAAAGCCATAGGTCTTGAAAAAGTGAGAGTGGCATGCAACTATTTTTCGGGAATGAGCATACAGGGAATGTACTTCTACCATCCCGAAAGCTTTACCACACTCGGGATGATTATTGATATCTAAACCATGTGTATTGCCCGACACTCCTGCACAACCGATTACATGCAGGAGTGACGATTATTGCAAAGCACTGAAAAACTCAGGAACGGCATTCTGAACCTCTTCAGCCTTTTGAGCAAGAATGTAGTCGGGAAGAAAGGGCGGATAGAGATCATATCGATCCAGATCGGTAAGCGGAAGCCAACTCACCTTGAGAATTACCTGCTGGTCATCGGCATATTCAGGGTCTTTGCCGGTTATCATCTCACCTCCGGTAACCGTACAGAAAAACCCAAGCGATACAGAGTGATGAATACTTCCCTGTTCCTGAACACCGGGATATGGATAGAGCAGCTCCTTGATAAAAAGCAGAGTGCCGACTTCACACTCAAGCCCTGTCTCCTCCATCATCTCCCTCTTCAAAGCTTCATCAAGAGTTTCACCCCGTTCAACAACACCACCAGGAAGAATCCAGTAACTTTGAGGAAGCTGAGGATCAAGAGGAGCAAAACTTTTGTGTTCAATAAGCAGAACATGACCATCCCTTATACATAAAGCACTGACCCTTAATTTGACCCAAGACATAGTAAATTAAATGTATAATTGAAAAAAGTGTAGCTTAAGATATTAAAACAGTAGTAGAGGAAAGTCTATATTTAACAATAAGATAACGGGAATCAAAGAGATACTGAACTAAATGCACGAACTGGTCAGATTTGGTCTTTTAATGCTATTTTTATTACATTTAACAATATTGTAACGATGTAAGTTCTTTTGCAACCCGTTCCGAGCCAGGCATAAACGGCCGGAACTATTGTTTCTTGTTAACACACACACAACCTAACGGAGAACACACATGAAAAAAATGATATCGCTTGCTGCAATGTTTGCAGCGCTGTCATACGCATCACCGGCATCCGCTGAGCTGAACATAGGGGGCGACGCCTCTGTCCGTTTTAGAAACACAAGCGATACCGGTAGTCAGACTATCGATAATAATGCCTGGTATTACCGCATAAACCTGAGGGCAGCAGCTGATCTTGGTGATGGCTATTTCTTCAAGGCTTTAGTCACGGATGATACAGATCAGGCTGGCGGATGGAGATCGGTTACTTATGGCAATGTTGAGGCTTATCCACTTCAGATTTCTCAGCTCTATTTCGGTCACAACTCTTCATGCGACCACTATGCGATTGGTCGTATCCCGCTTGGCTCAGTCAACAATCCAATCTTTGACCTGGCCTTCTATCCTACCCAGCCATTAGATCTTCCGGTTAATACCATTAATCTTGACCGTATCTATGCAGCCAACTACGGTCATAAGGTAGGTGAGGGTCAGCTGAATGCTACAATTGCAGTGCTTGACGACAACTCGAAAGGCAACGCTCTTGGAAGTGGTGACGGTCTCTTTAACGACGGTTATGCGCTAATCAGCTCCTACAAGTTCAACGTCGGAAACGTTACCCTTGACCCGCAAGTAGCTTACGTTCTGACAAAAGCCGATGTATGGCAACAAACAATAACAGGAACCTCTGGGGTCCCACTACATTATGGGTTCAGGCCGGTCACCTTTGGCACTAACATTGCCGTTCCTGTTGGCGGTATTAAATGGACTGCAAGTGCATTCTATACAAGAGGCAGCGGAACAACTCCTGTTGGAGCTTTGACTCCAGGTGCAGTGGCTGGTGCAGCGACCAATTATTTTGGAGATCTCTTCAGAATCAAGGGTGAGTACGGTCCGTTCCTTGCATGGTATGACCACAACAGCACAACAGACAAATCAACCGCTGTTCGCCAGGAATACACCAACAACTTCATCTGGGCTCAGTACAAGATCAGTGTACATGAATCAGCTAAAGGTACCGTTTCCATTATACCAACCCTGCGTTACCTCTCTTCAAAATCTGATAGCGCTGGCGTTCATAATCCAGACAACACACGTCTTCGTTCAGAACTCATAGCAACAGTGACCTTCTAAATCATTGTTTATCGTGTAGAAAAAAGCCGCAGGAAACTGCGGCTTTTTTTTCCTGTAGTTTCGCCTATTATATTTCGTTAAGGCCACTGTTCCATGAAAGAAACAATTGTTACTTCAGGAATTTTAACGATATTACAAGGGAGCCATTCGTGAAAGCATGACAAGGCGACCATGAACAGACGGCACGAAACGGCTTTTTTACATTTTCCTTTACATTTTCTTTTCGACATACAGTAATCGCCTCTCTAAAAGGCTTTGATCCTGTAGTACTAAAAGATTCTGCGATTTTATGAATAAAGTTGCAGACTTTTTTTGTTGAATCCCGTTTTGCTACACTTTATGGCGTAGCTTTTATGCACTATTTCTTGCTCTTTTTTTGCTATCAATCAACATTAAACCGCATTATTTCAATAACTAAAACACAACAGCGGTACTATGATTACCATTAAAAAAATCATTTGCCCGGTTGATTTCTCGGGTTTGTCGCGCAAAGCGCTGCAATACGCCAACGAATTTGCGAGACTCTCCGGCGGAGAGGTCTTTCTAGTCGGTGTTATCGAGAATGATCCAACCATCAATTATTCACACGGACTTGAAAAAGAACGTGCTGATGCAGAGAAACAACTTGCCTCTTTAATTGAAGAAGAGAAGATGGCCGGCATTGTTGCGGATTATGTGATTTATGAAGGATTTGCTGAAGAGTGCATCCTCGACTATGCCAAACGTCAGGAAGCTGATGTCATTATTATGGGTTCACACGGTCGCCGCGGCCTGAAACGCATGATTCTCGGCAGTGTTGCTGAGCATGTAATACGCCGTGCTCCCTGCCCGGTGCTTGTGGTCAAGGAGAATGAACACGAGTTTATCAAGTAAGCAGCTACTTACTTTCTGAAAGCAACAAACTGAACACATTTTTTATTAACAATCAAAGAAAACCTTTATGGCACAAAATGTCAGAGACGTTTCCACTAACGAAGAGGTAACCAGTACACGGAGGGTTATCGCCGCGTCGTCGGTCGGTACGCTCATCGAGTGGTATGACTTTTATATTTTCGGTACTCTTGCGAAAATTATTTCCGAACAGTTTTTCCCTAAAGACAATCCTACGGCTGCTCTGCTTGCTACACTTGCAACCTTTGCCGCTGGTTTTGTTGTCCGGCCGTTCGGTGCATTGTTCTTCGGGCGCCTTGGTGATCTTATCGGCCGGAAGTACACATTCCTTGTTACCCTTGTGATCATGGGCGGCTCCACCTTCGCCATCGGTCTGGTTCCCGGCTATAAAACCATTGGATTTGTTGCACCGGCCATTGTCTTCTTTTTAAGGCTGCTTCAGGGACTTGCTCTTGGAGGTGAGTACGGCGGAGCGGCAACCTATGTCGCGGAACACTCTCCTGCAGGAAAGCGCGGCTTCTGGACAAGCTTTATCCAGACAACGGCAACCCTGGGTCTATTCCTCGCACTCGGCGTTATTCTTATTGTACGTCAATCGCTCGGTGTTGAAACCTTCAGTGACTGGGGATGGCGCATTCCGTTTATTCTTTCAGTATTCCTTGTTGCAATTTCGGTCTTCATCCGCATGAGAATGTCGGAGTCACCGCTGTTTGTCAAAATGAAAAAGGAAGGAAAAACCTCCGCTAACCCTCTCGCAGAGAGCTTCAAGCAGAAGGGCAACCTTAAGATGGTGCTGATTGCACTGCTTGGTGCAACAGCCGGTCAGGGTGTTGTATGGTATACCGGGCAGTTCTACGCGCTTTCATTCCTTCAGAACGCCTGTAACGTTGAGTTTGTACAGAGCAACTTTATCATCTCGATAGCCTTGCTTATCGGTACACCTTTCTTTATTGTCTTCGGTTCGCTTTCAGATAAAATCGGACGCAAGTACATCATGATGGCCGGTATGCTGATCGCGGTTATCGCTTATCGCCCTATCTACACCATCATGTACAGCGATGCCAACCTCAAAAATAAAGTTGAGATCGTCGAAAAGAAGGTGGTAACGGTAAAAAATGCGGTTAAAGGTGCCGACTCCCTGATCACAACCGTCACTACGAAGGCGTTTACCGATGGAACAACATACAAGGAAACTGTGAAAGCCAAGTTCCCTGTTGATCCGGCTCTTAAAGCAGCCCTGCCTAAAGACAAATTGAAACCTGAAACCAAAAAGGAAGTAACCCTTCCTCAAGACCTCTATTACAAAATGATCGGTCTTGTTCTTATTCAGGTGATTTTTGTCACCATGGTGTATGGACCGATTGCCGCGTTCCTGGTTGAAATTTTCCCGACACGCATCCGCTACACGTCGATGTCTTTGCCTTACCACATCGGTAACGGCGTCTTCGGTGGTCTGGTGCCGCTTATTTCAACCCGTCTTGTTGAAGCAACCCGTCCGGGCCCCGGCCTGCCTCCTGCTGATCCGCTTGCAGGTCTATGGTACCCGATATTGATTGCCGGTGTAAGTTTTGTCATCGGATCACTATACATATCCAACAAGACCAACAACATGGACGTCGAGTAACCAAGAACCTTTTAAATCAATTTGAATTATGTCAGCAATAAAAAGGATTTTCGGACTTGTCTGGGCACTCATGGGTGTCGGGATAGTTCCGTTGGTAATAAAGCAGGCAATGAAGGAGATCGCAGCAAAACCCAGTGAAGAGAACTGGATTTTCTGGTCTATTGTTATTGTCGTACTTATGCCGATTATCGCATTCAGTCTTATAACCTTCGGGGTGTTTGCCCTGAAAGGTGAATACGACACCCTGGAAGATAGTTAAAGAGCTTCTACCTGTTCTTTTTTTAAAGGGAAAGCCGCATGTTTATGCGGCTTTCCCTTTTTTTGTTTATAGTGTTTCGGTACCCTAAAAAAGTATGTACGTAACTAATCCAATGAGAATGACCGATGGATAATCAGGATGCTCTTTCACCACATCGGGGATTAAAAAAAGCTCTTGATGAAAAACTTGCCACACTGCCTGTAAATCCAGGGATTTATCAATTCAGGAACGCTGCGGGAAAAATTATCTATGTCGGCAAGGCAAAAAACCTTCGTAACCGGGTTCGATCATATTTCAGAAATCAGCAGCAGCACTATGGTAAAACACTGGTACTGGTCTCTCACATAACCGATTTCGAAGTCATCATAACCTCTTCGGAGGTTGAAGCACTGATATTAGAGAATAATCTGATCAAGGAGCTGAAACCACGCTACAATGTGAACCTGAAGGATGACAAAACCTATCCTTATCTGGTTATCACCAATGAGCCTTTCCCCAGGATATTCTTTACCCGCCAGCTGAAAAAAGATGGTTCCACATGGTTCGGCCCTTATACTGAAGCTCGTCAACTTCGCCTGATTCTTGATCTTATCGGATCGATATTCCCTTTACGAAGCTGTAAATACCGCCTCAGTGAGGAAAATATTGCATCAAAAAAATACAAGGTCTGCCTCGACTACCACATCCATAAATGCAAAGGGCCATGCGAAGGACTTGTGCAGGAAGAGGAGTATCTCAGTATGATCATTGAGATCAAACGACTGCTGAAAGGAAAAACCTCAAGCATGATACGCTCACTCACTGACACCATGCAGACAATGGCCCGAGAGCTGAAGTTCGAACAGGCTGCTGAAATAAAAGCACAGCTCGACAGCTTGAAACGATATGCTGAACGGCAGAAAATGGTAGCGGGAGATGGCCTTGACAGAGATGTGTTTGCTGTGGCAGCGTCCGAAAATGAAGGTTGCGGAGTTGTATTTAAAATACGTGAGGGGAAACTGCTTGGCTCACAGCATATGTACATGAATAATACCCATGGGGAAACAGACGGCGAACTGCAGGCAAGAGTAGTTGAAAAATATTATCTGGAAACCCTTGAGCTGATTCCGGATGAAATCCTTCTGCAGAGTGAGCTTGCTGCTGATGAGGAGGATGCTTTGAGAGCCTTTATAGTGGAAAAACAGAAAGAGGAGAATCAGGAGAAAAAAAATATCAGGTTCCTTGTACCTCAAATCGGAGAAAAAGCGCATCTGGTGGAAATGTGCCGACAAAACGCTCGACACCACCTTGAGGAGTACCTTATCCAGAAACAGAAACGGGGCGAGATAGCCCGCGAGCACCATGGCACTACTGCCCTCAAGCAGTTGCTGCACCTGCCGAAAATCCCTCTGCGAATTGAGTGCTTTGATAATTCTCATCTTCAAGGCACTGATTACGTAAGTTCAATGGTTTGCTTTGAGAAAGGAAAGCCCAAAAAATCTGATTACAGAAAATTTAAACTGCATACGTTTGAGGGGTCAGATGATTATGCTGCAATGAAGGAAGTAATTGTACGTCGTTACGGCGGCTTACTTTCAAAAGAACTTCCACTACCTGATCTTATTGTAGTTGACGGAGGAAAAGGTCAGGTAAACACTGCTTTTCATGCCCTGAACACTCTTGGTTTATCAATTTCCGTTATTGGACTGGCTAAACGCATTGAAGAAATTTTTTTACCTGAAACCACAGACGCTTTCAACCTGCCGAAAACTTCTCCGGCGCTTAAACTGCTCCAGCAGCTTCGTGATGAAGCACACCGTTTTGCCATTACTTATCACAGGAAGTTGAGAACACAAAGAACCTTGCAGACTGAACTCACTACGATTGCAGGAGTTGGAGAAAAAACAGCATTCAGAATGCTCCAACACTTCGGCTCTGTTGACGGCATCTCACATGCCACAATAGAAGAACTCAATGCTGTAACAGGAGCAAAAATTGCTGAAACTGTATACCGTTTTTATAATCCATGAACGGTTATGCTTCTCCGCCTGCCAAGCAGTCAGAATGTTTTCTTAATAAAATTCTGTTATATTTATGAAGTGAGAATATGACCGCTGACAGAGAAACTCTTTACGATTGTTTATGAACGCACCTGATTTTTTTGACGATAATTACTCTAACCCCACAGGGTCGTCAGGAAAAGAACCGCCTGACCTTGAAGGGCTTGATTCCATGTTTGATTCGGATGAACTTCTTGACCGGGTCAACCAATATAACGAGGATGGCTTTCTGCTTGAGGCGCTGGCAGTTGCTCACCGTCTTGAAGATATTGCGCCATTCAACACAGAAACCTGGTTCCACCTGGGCAACTGTCTGACCCTGAACGGCTGCTTTGATGATGCTCTGAAAGCGTTTGAGAAGGCAGTTGTATTCAGTCCCTCAGACAGCGAAATGAAACTCAATCTTGCGCTGGCATACTTTAATACCGGCAATCTGGATGAGGCACTTGATGAGCTCACTGAGATCATTGTGGACTCCTCTATTGAAAAGGAGTACCATTACTATCAGGGAATAATTCTGCAGAGACTTGAACGTTTCACTGAGGCTGAATCGAATTTTGAGCGTTCCCTGGAAATTGATCCCGATTTTGCGGATGCATGGTATGAACTTGCCTACTGCAAAGACATTCTTGGAAATCTTGATGCAAGCACCTCCTGTTACCGGAAAACTCTTGACCAGGATCCGTATAATATTAATGCATGGTACAACAATGGTCTTGTACTGAGCAAGATGAAGCGCTATGACGAGGCGCTTGACTCATACGACATGGCCCTTGCTATTTCTGATGATTTCAGTTCGGCTTGGTATAACAGGGCTAACGTTCTTGCCATTACTGGACGTATTGAAGAAGCTGCTGAAAGCTACTTGAAAACTCTGGAGTATGAACCGGAGGATATGAATGCGCTTTATAATCTCGGCATAGCTTACGAAGAACTTGAGGAGTATGGTGAAGCAATTCACTGCTACAGCCGCTGTATAGAGGGCAATGAAGATTTTGCTGATGCATGGTTTGCTCTTGCATGCTGCCATGAAGCTCTCGAAGAGTATGAAGAGGCATATACCGCAACTGAGGAGGCTCTGAAAACAGTACCGGACAGTATTGAGTTTCTTTTACTGAAAGCGGAGATTGAGTACAATCTCAATCATCTTGAGAACTCCATTGCGACCTATCGTGAAATTATAAAGCTGGATGCTGAGAGTCCACAGATATGGGTTGATTTTGCCATTGTTCTTAGAGAAGCCGGGCAGATAAATGAGTCTATCGATGCTCTCCAGCAATCTCTCAAGCTTCAGCCTCTTTCAGCAGATGCTCATTTTGAAATTGCCGCGGCATATTTTGCCATGGGCGACAAACTCAGCACACTGAAAGCACTAAGCAAAGCGTTCAAGATTGATCCTGATAAAAAACAGCTTTTTCAGAGCACTTTTCCAGAACTTTATCAGCAGGATTCGGTCAGGCTGATGCTCGGCATTTCATGATCATATAGCGACTGCGGAAACCCTGCATGACGAAAGCAATAAAAATACTCGGTCTTATCGGCCGTGCAGTGGATTATTCATACTCCCCTCTTATCCATAATACGGCATGCGACATACTCGGCATACCCTATTATTATACGGTTTTTAACATTGCAGATCCGGATATGATACATGATGCCCTCCGTGGAGCAAAAGCGCTCGGCATTGCCGGATTTAATGTGACCATACCCTACAAAAAAAACGTCGTACCTTTTCTTGATGAGCTCTCAGAGGAAGCATCATCTATAAAGGCAGTCAACACCATTGTCAATCAACATGGCAAACTTTCGGGACATAACACGGATATTGCAGGTTTTGCATCTCCTCTCCTCGGCTATAAAGAACGCATAACAGGTACAACAGTCTGTATTTTCGGTGGAGGCGGAGCAGCTCTGGCGGCAATCGAGGCATTTAATCGATTTTTTTCGCCGAAAGAGATTCTGCTTTTTGTCCGTGACCCACAAAAAGCCCGGGATATCCTCAATGAAACCGGCTATAAAGCATCTTCTCCTGTCACAATAGTGAGGTCTGATGAACTGGAAAAAATCAGGGAGTGCAGTGTTATTGTCAACGCCACTCCTATCGGAACCAGAGGTCGGGACAATGAGGGCATTACAAGCATTATTCCTCTCGACTGCGAGTTGATAAATCATAACCAGATTGTTTATGACATGGTATACAACCCTCTTGTTACCCCTCTTTTGCAGGCAGCTCAGCGGGCGGGCGCAAAAACCATATCAGGAATTGAAATGCTGATCGGCCAGGCTGAACGTTCATTTACTCTATGGACAGGAATGCAGATGCCGGTATCTCGGGTGAGAGCTGCTCTTCTTCATGAAATGCAAATGAAGAGTACAGAGTGACACAGGGCACTTCATAAAAAATCAACATGTTTATCAGTCGAACCTATGAAATTGTTTTTCACCCTTATTCTTCTCGTTGTCGCCGTTGATCAACTGACAAAAAAACTTGCCATCAGGATTCTCAGGGATGCAGCTCAAAGTATTTCCATAATTCCTGACCTGCTTTCGCTGACCTATACTGAAAACAAAGGAGTGGCCTTCGGGATGGAATTTGCAGCACCAGCAGTCCTCCTGCTTCTGACAGGACTTATTACTGTCGCTGTTCTTCTCTATGTTATCCTTTCAAAAAACCGGACAACTCTTTTTCTTATCCCTTTTGCTCTCATTGTCGGCGGCGGGGCTGGTAATATGATTGATCGGGTGATCATTGGCCGGGTTGTTGATTTCATTTATTTTGACCTCTATCACGGGAAAATTTTTGGCACCTATCTCTCTTTATGGCCTATTTTCAATGTAGCGGACTCTGCTATCACGATAGGCGCCTGTATCCTGATTCTGTTTCATAACAAGATCTTTCCTGAGAGCATTACAACTGAGAAAAATAATGTTCGTTGATGTCCACTGTCACCTGTCATTCCCCGAGTTTGACCATGACAGGGAAAAAGTTATTGCTCGATTGACTGAAGAACAGGTCACGGTGCTCATTGATCCGGGTATTAACGTGGCGACCAGCAAAAAATCAATTGAACTTGCCAGGGAGTACGATTTTATTTTTGCCAATGTCGGCCTGCACCCTCACGAAGCATCAGATCATGTTAAAGAGAGCATTTTTGGAGAACTTGAGGCTCTTGCAAAATCACCGAAAGTAGTCGCAATAGGCGAAATAGGACTCGACTACCACTACCCTGACTGTAATCGGCAGGCACAGAAGGATGCGTTCCGCCTGATGCTGAGCATTGCGCGCACTCTTGATATGGCGGTTGTTATCCATTGCCGTGATGCCTGGGAAGATATGCTGCAGATCCTTACGGAAGAGAACCATTCCGCCATGCGCGGAGTGATGCACTGCTTTTCCGGAGATACCGGTATAGCAAGGGAGTGCATCAGGAAAGGGTTCAAGCTCTCCATACCCGGTACGGTAACCTATAAAAACTCTCAGCTGCCGGAGGTTATCAGAACTGTTTCACTTGCTGATCTGCTCACGGAAACTGATGCACCTTACCTATCCCCTGTACCCCACAGGGGAAAAAGAAACGAACCCTCCTTTGTTCCCATAGTCACTGCTAACATCGCTCTTATCAGGGGGATACCGCTACTGGAAGCAGCGAAAGGCATTGCACAGAATACCTTTGATTTGTTTAGATTATCAGCACCATAACGCCTTAGGATGATAGTTAAGCATCACTGCGCAATTATTTTGAAATTCAGGCAAACTTGCTTAGGTTTGAGGCCGGAATACCGGAAAAGAAACTTCCGGTAACCCACAACAGATTAGAGCAACCAGAAAATAAATTATGAAAGAAATAGAATCAGGCGCTCCCGTTCAACAACAGGCGAAACCATCGGCAGAAGACAATTTGCTCTATGTTGCCATTAAATATAAAGCCGTAATTATTGCTGCCATTGTATTGCTCCTGTGTGCCGGTGGGGGAACATTCTTCTGGATGCAGCATCAGAAAACCAGTGAAGAGGAAGCGGCACTGCAACTGTCAAGGGTAGCTCCATTTCTTGACCGTGGAGAGTATAAAACTGCCATTAACGGAGCAGCAAAAATTCCTGGATTGAAAAAGATTTCCGATGACTACAGTGGCACTCCAAGCGGAAATATGGCGACGTTACTGCTTGCCAATGCCTATTATTCGATCAAGGATTTTGATTCTGCCTTAAAAGTCTTTAAAGCTGTTTCGATTGAAAACAAGGACCTTGCCGCTGCCGCTCTGGCAGGCACCGCAGACTCATACGTCGGTAAAAATCAGTTGGGCCTGGCCGCAGAGTCTTACCAGGAAGCTTCAAAAAAAGCTGAAAACACGGTACTCAAAGCACAATATCTTGCTCATGCCGCCGACAGTTACCAGGCCCTTAACCAGCTTCAAAAAGCATCCGAACTGTATACCAGGATTATTGCCGACTACCCGGGCTCAACAGGTGCAGCTTTGGCGCAGAGATCTCTCTGGAAAATTTCCGGAAAACTGAAATAACATCCTGTAACTCTTTGTACTACTTATTCCATTACGTTTAAATAAGCTTACCATGCCAGAACAGTTCATTATCAAAACAAATCTTGGTGACATTGCCATCTCTCTTTATGACGACACTCCCCTGCACCGGGATAACTTTGCCAAACTTGTTGCCGAAAACTACTACGATGGCATCCGGTTTCACCGGGTTATCGAGGGGTTCATGATCCAGACTGGAGATCCGCTTTCAAGACATGAGGAGAAGCGCTCACTGCATGGCACCGGAGGACCGTCAAATCGTATTCCTGCCGAGATAAAGCATCCGAACAAAAAAGGGACGCTTGCTGCGGCTAGGGACAACAACCCTCAGAAAGCCTCATCAGGCAGCCAGTTCTATATTAATCACAACGACAATGGCTTTCTGGACGGTCAGTATACAGTATTCGGTGTGGTTGAATCAGGAATGGATATTGTGGAACAAGTTGCGGCAGTCAAGACCGATCCAAACGACAACCCTCTTGTACCTGTCATTATAACCACCATTGTACCTGTTGTAAAGTCATAAAGGCCAAACCATGGCATGCATTGCTGTTAACATTCAGGACATTCAAGAGCAGATAAACTCTGCCTGCCTCTCGGCAGGCAGAGAGCCTGAATCGGTTCGCCTGATTGCTGTTTCCAAAACAAAGCCGGCATCGATGATTAAAGAGGCTTTTCTGGCAGGACAGATTGATTTTGGAGAGAGCTATGTTCAGGAGTTTCTTGACAAGTACCAGGATCCCATACTCGAAAAGATGCCTGTCAAATGGCATTTTATAGGCCATCTGCAATCAAACAAGGTGCGCTTTATTATCGACAAGGTCAGCCTTGTTCACGGTATAGACAGGCTTTCAACGGCTGAAGAACTTTCAAAACGGGCAGTTCAGCACAATCTGCAAGTAGATTATCTTCTTGAAGTCAACACTTCCGGTGAGCCATCAAAGTACGGCATGCAGCACGATGAGGTTCTGGCTGCAGCTGAAAGCCTTTTTCGCATGCCTAACATCATCCTTCGCGGTCTTATGACCATAGCCTCTCCAGAGACCGCAAAAGCACGGCAGGAGTTCCGTAACCTTCGCCTGCTGCTGGAAGATTTAAAAAAGATATCACCCGATCCGCTGAAGCTTACTGAACTTTCCATGGGCATGAGTGGCGATTTTGAAGAGGCGATTCATGAAGGTGCAACCATGATCCGTGTCGGATCAGCAATTTTCGGCTGGCGATGAATGATACTGCCTCGTCTGTGACGCATCCATACCTGTATCTGGCTCTGAATGCGGACAATATCATTTACATAACAACTTTTAACGCTCGTCATTAACCTATAAAAACACCGTATCATGATCTCACAACAGGCAAAAATCCAGGAAGCGGTCGCCTTTATCAGAAAAAAAACAGCGGGTGAATACCCGATAGGAATTGTTTTAGGAACAGGTCTTGGTGGACTGGCCAAAGAGATTGATATCGAGTTATCACTCGACTACGGCGATATCCCGAACTTTCCTGTCTCTACAGTGGAAACCCACCATGGAAAGCTGATTTTTGGAACACTTGCCGGAAAGAAAGTTGTTGCAATGCAGGGCCGCTTCCATTTTTATGAAGGCTACTCCATGCATCAGATTGTTTTTCCGATAAGGGTCATGAAGTATCTCGGTGTTAAAACCCTCGGCATCACCAATGCGTGTGGCGGGCTTAACCCCTCTTACAGAAAGGGTGATATCATGCTGATCGACGACCATATCAACCTGCTTGGAGGAAATCCCCTGATCGGACCGAACGACCCTCAAACCGGGTCGCGCTTCCCTGACTTGTGCGCCCCTTACTCGCCCCGTATCCTTGAGCTTGCTGAAAAGGTGGCTCTTGATAACAAAATAAAGCTTCAGCGTGGTGTCTATATCGCTCTTTCAGGGCCATGCCTTGAAACAAGGGCAGAATACCGAATGCTTAGAGCCCTTGGAGCAGATGTCGTAGGCATGTCTACTGTTCCTGAAGTGATTGCGGCAGTGCATCAGGGAACAGAAGTGTTCGGCATGTCCATCATTACCGATGAATGCTTCCCTGACAACCTCAAAGCTGTCAGCATTGAAGAGATCATTGAAGTATCAAATCATGCAGAACCAAAAATGACCACAATATTCAAAGCAGTTGTTGCTAACCTTTAACCTCCATTAAAAAGTATGATAGACGCCATTTCGTTCAACGACAAGACCCTTCGCTATCTGGACCAGCGTTATCTGCCTCTGAGAGAGGAATATGTGTCAACCAGAAGCCATCAGGAGGCCATAGAGGCTATTAAAACGCTTGCTGTCCGTGGCGCGCCACTTATCGGAGTTGCTGCAGCCTATACGGTCATACTCGGCATCAACAGCTTCAAAGGAACCAAAGAGGAGTTCCCCGATTTTTTTGGAACACTTATCGCTGACGTGGAAGCCTCTCGCCCCACCGCAGTCAATCTCTTTTTTGCAACTGCACGCCTGAAAAAGGTCTATGACGAGCATTTTCAGAACGATACCATCGAGGCTCTTTTTGCAAAGATGATGGAAGCTGCCCGTATAATCCATGATGATGAAATCGCCAACTGCGACGCCATGTCACGGCATGGAGTTGACCTGATCAAGAGTGACCTTGCTGAAATTCTTAAGACACGTAAACTTAACGTGCTGACGCACTGCAACACAGGCACCCTTGCAACCGGAGGCTCCGGCACTGCACTCGGTGTCATCAAGCTGGCGTGGCAGGAGGGATTGATTGAAAGAGTCATCACTGCAGAGAGCCGTCCGCTTTTGCAGGGGCTTCGTCTTACGGCATGGGAGCTTGAGCAGGAAAAAATACCGTTTATCTCAATATCCGATTCATCATCAGCATTTCTGATGCAGAGAGGAATGATTGATTTCGGTATCGTGGGAGCTGACAGAATTGCTGCTAATGGAGACACAGCAAACAAAATCGGCACCTGTGCCCATGCCATCAGCGCCTGGCATCACAATCTTCCATTCTACATTGCCGCTCCGGTATCCACAATAGATATCACGCTCACGGATGGAACACAGATTCCCATTGAAGAGCGAAACGCTGACGAGCTGAGAACGATTTTCGGCACTCAGGTAGCTACCCCGACCACTCCGGTGCTCAACTATGCCTTTGATGTCACTCCGGGCAAATACCTCAGAGGTATCATCACCGATAAAAAGGCGGTTGTAGGAAACTATGAGAGTGAACTTAAACTAATCGTGTAAAAGCTATTAATTACAGTAAAAGAAACACTGCTGATTCTTTTTTCTAAAACCGGGTATTATCTACCCGGTTTTTTTATTCCTGTCATGATTAAATTGTAAATTATATACAGTGATTTTCTATATGACAAAATGAAAAGGCTGTTCATTTTTATTTCTTTGCAAGTCTACGTTCTAAAAAAATCCGGAGGATGGGATGAGTGAAACGAGAAGTGAAAACTACAATTTTACAATTGTACGTGGTTTTGCTTTTTCTGCACTGTTCTGGCTTGTAATTGGTCTCATTGTCGGTCTCTGGATTGCTTTTGAAATGTTCAATCCGGCACTGAATCTTACGCCATGGCTAGGCTTCGGACGTCTCAGAGTTGTTCATACTAACGGACTTGGACTCGGTTTTGGACTCGCTGCTATTTTTGCAACATCATATTATATCCTTCAACGCCTTACACGAATTCCTATCCTCTTTCCTCGTCTTGCTCAAGCTCATCTCTACTTCTTCAATACCGTTATAGCCCTGGGGGCCCTGAGTCTCTTTGCCGGAATGAATACTACAAAAGAGTATGCTGAACTTGAATGGCCTCTGGATATAGGCGTCGTTGTGCTCTGGGTCATGTTTGCCATCAATGTTTTCGGTACACTGATAAAACGGAAGGAAAAGCAGATGTACATCTCACTCTGGTACATCATTTCCATGACTGTGGCCATTGCCATTCTCTATATTGTCAACA
This sequence comes from Chlorobium sp., assembly GCA_005843825.1. Taxonomy (GTDB): domain Bacteria; phylum Bacteroidota; class Chlorobiia; order Chlorobiales; family Chlorobiaceae; genus Chlorobium. The sequence goes on along the minus strand of SZXX01000015.1, from coordinate 22,572 downwards.
ACCTTGCAATTCCCGTCACTCTCTTCAAATCCTACTCAGTCTATGCAGGAGCAAATGATGCCAATGTTGAATGGTGGTATGCCCATAACATCGTTGGATTTATCTTTACGGTCCCCATACTTGCGATGTTTTACTATTTTCTGCCAAAATCCACCGGTCTTCCAATCTACAGCCACAGACTCTCTATCATCTCTTTCTGGGCGTTGAACTTTGCCTACCTCTGGACAGGAGCACACCACCTTATGCTGACTCCCCTGCCCGAATGGATTCAGACTGTTGCAATAGCCTTCAGCATATTCCTGATTGCTCCCTCATGGGGTTCAGTGGTCAATGGATATTACACGCTCCAGGGAAACTGGGATCAGATGCGAACGAATTATCTTGTCAAGTTTTTCATTGCCGGCATTACCTTTTACGGTCTCCAGACACTTCAGGGACCTTTGCAGGGGCTGAGAACCCTCAATGCGTTCTTCCACTATACAGACTGGGTTGTCGGTCATGTGCACATGGGAACCATGGGATGGGTCACAATGGTTATTTCGGCATCATTCTATTACATGATTCCACGCATTACCAATACAGAGCTTTACAGCGTCAAACTGGCCAACACCCATTTCTGGCTTATTCTGGTTGGCCAGTTCACCTGGACCATCACCATGTGGATTGCTGGAATCCAGCAAGGTGCCATGTGGAAAGCCACAAACCCGGATGGTTCACTGATGTACAATTTTCTTGATTCAGTAACATCCCTTTACCCTTATTACAAGTTGCGGTTTGCTGCAGGGGTCATCTACTTTATCGGCATACTGGTTTTTGTCTGGAATCTCGGTATGACCGTCAGGAAACAGCCAAGGCAGGCTGAAGCATAACCGACACATCAACAAACAGGAGCTGCCATCATGGGGATTACTTCAAAACCGGTTGTTTTTGCTGTTCTTGCAGCCGTTGTCATCCTGATCGGTACCACAGTAACCGTTTTTATTCCTCTCTTGATGCCTTCGACGCAGCCTGTCAGCGCATACATAAAGCCTTATACAGCGGTTGAACAGGAGGGGCGCGATATCTATATGCGTGAAGGGTGCAACAACTGCCACACCCAGACCGTTCGACCTCTGAGAACAGAGGTACTCCGGTATGGCGAGTACTCAAAACCGGAGGAGTTCGCTTATGACAGGCCCTTTCTCTGGGGCTCCCGACGCACAGGGCCCGATTTGAACAGAGTCGGAGGGAAATATCCTGATTCCTGGCATTACAAACATCTTGACAGCCCGCAGAGCATGTTTGAAAAATCCAACATGCCACCTTACGGATGGCTTGCCAAAAACCGGCTCGACATTCAGTACTCGTTCAAAAAAACATCCACACTCGGCTATGGCTACTCTGAAAGCGATGTCCATAAACAGATTGACCAATACCGAGCAACCGTCACTGATGATAATTACCCATCAAAAGAGAGCCGCAGCAAAGTAACTCCCCGAGAACTGCAGAAGGAGCTGACTGAGATGGACGCCCTGATTGCCTACCTTCAGAAACTTGGACGGGATGTTAAAATGATGGAGGCCGCAAAATGAGTTTTTCAAGCTTGGCTTATCTGGTGTTCACAGTGCTTCTCACCATAATTTCGGGAGGAATCATAGCATACTACTACAATCCGAAACGAAAACAGAAGATTGAGGAGCCAAAACACAGAATGCTGGATGAAGATAACTGAACAAATAGAATTGAGCGAAAAGGAGATGACCATGCATGATACCGGAGAACCCCAGGAGAATCATAACAAAATCCCCAAAGGATGGCTGCTGTTTTTTTTCGGATGCATTATCTTTCTTGTTGGTTATATCGTATCCTTTACACCAGCCATTTCAGGATGGTCTTTCTACCATAATTTTGAAAAAGAGATGGCTGCAGCCTCCAAAACCGAAAAACCGAATGTTGTCAAGGAGTATACCGGCGACAAGGAAGCTATCAGGGAGGGCAAAGAGATCTTTGCAAACACCTGTGCCCCTTGCCACAACGCTGATGCAAAAGGAGGAATAGGCCCCAACCTTACTTTGGCAAAACTCAAATACGGAGTAACCCATAAGGATCTTTATGAGTCCATTGCCAATGGGCGACCCAACGGAATGCCCCCATTTCTTCAGCAGATCGGTTCAGAAAAAATCAGCAAGGTGATAGCTTTTCTGGAGCCCCTGAGAATAAAATAATTTTCGCCAAGTCGGGAGCTTGCCATTTTGTGGAAACAATACAGAAGATCAATAGAGATACTACATGCCTTCATCCTGACCGGCCTGCCGTTTCTTTCCATCAACAGCCAAAGTGCTTTCCGGTTTGACATTCCAACACTCAAGCTCTATGTTTTCGGTTCGGTTATCTGGATAAGGGAATTCTATCTCATTGTGGGTGTTGTACTGTTTTTCCTGCTTTTCATTGCCTTCGTTACTGTCATTTTTGGAAGAATCTGGTGCGGCTGGCTCTGCCCCCAGACAGTACTGCTAGATTTGAGCCAAAGCATTGCGAAACTGTTTGGCAGAAAATACAAGAAAACCATACAATCTCTTCTTCTGATCCCGTTCTCTGCTCTGGTATCGATCACTATGATCTGGTACTTTGTTCCACCTGTTGAAACGCTGAAAATCCTTTCTTTTTCAACAACCATTACCTCTTTTTTTCTGGTTCTGTGGATAGCGGTCTTCCTGGAACTGGCGTTTCTGGGAAGAAAATTCTGCACCTCGATCTGTCCATACGCCATGCTGCAGAATGCCCTTTTCGATAAGGATACCCTTATTATTGAGTACGATGTTTCCCGTGATGCTACCTGCATGAAGTGTGATGATTGCGTCAGAGTTTGCCCTGTCGGTATCGATATCAAGAACGGGTTAAGCTCAGCCTGCATTGCCTGCGCCGAATGCATCGACGCCTGCCGGGTGCTCAGTGAAAAAAGAGGAATGCCCCCTTTCCCGAACTACAAGGGCCGGATAGTACGTCCAAAAACATTCTGGCTTGGAGGTGCAACAGTCGCTGCTGGCATCGCTCTTTTTCTGATGCTCTGGAGCCGTCCACCCGTTGACTTTTTTGTCACCCGCGACAATACTTTTCTTCCTTCGGGATTGAACAGGTACTCCTACACCATATACAACAATCTAGGAAGAGAGCTTACTCTTGAACTCTCCTCACCTGATAACGTCACGCTTCTTGGTGAACACTTACTCCGACTGCATCCATTTTCAGCCAAGAGCGGAAGTATATTAGTCAAATCAAGAAGCAAGCTGGAGCAACTGCATTTCAACATTTCCGGAAGCGGCATTTCACTCAACAGAGAGACCGTTTTTTTATGAAACTCTTTTTCTACATCGTTTACCCGATTTTTTTCTTTGCCATGGGCTGCGGCATTTATATCGCATACAGGAGCACTGACGGCTTGGTAGACAACAACTATTACGAAAACAGCCGACGCTATTTCCAGACAAAAGCTATTGAAGAAAAACTTGGAATTGCAATCAGCCGACCCGACACTCTAAAACTGGGACACAATGTCATTCGGGTCAACGCAACATCGCACGGCCAACCGCTTAAAGAGGGTGTTCTCTCACTCTTCATCGGCAACCTCTCGAACACCCGTTACGACTCAACGATGTCCATGCAAGAACTCTCTCCGGGAATCTACCAGGCCACCACAATTATTCCCTTCAAGGGCAAGTGGTTTACAAGAGTTGACCTAAAGCTACAGCAGCAACTTATCACCAGTAAAAAATGGTTTTTCAACGTCAAATAAATCGGCTGACCTTTCTTCTCTTCTCCGTTTTTATACTTTTTTCGGGCAGCAGGCTCATGGCAAAGGAGAGTAATATCCACGGGGGACCCTGCACTATAAGCGCAGGAAATCACTCCATCACACTCAACATTGAACCGAAACCGGTTAAGGCCATGCAGGAGCTCACCTTCAACTTGAGGATAACACCATGCGACAAACTGCCTGACAAGCTGATCCTCGATCTTTCAATGCCGGGCATGCAGATGGGAAAAAACCAGATCACGCTTGTCAAAAAAAGCTCTTGCCTCTACGATGGTAAAGGAATTATTGTCCGGTGTATGAGCAGGCGGACGATCTGGCTGGTAACGATTCTCTCCGAAGAACTTAAAAATCCGACATTTACCTTTCATGTCAGGGAGTGATACATCCGGAACAGAGATGGTACCCTGCAGCCATTGCCTCCAGAAAACCAGCAGGGCGACGGCCATTATCGTTGAAATAAACGGAGAGAGCAAAGTATTCTGCTGCAAAGGATGCCTTGGGGTCTATGAACTTATCCACAATAATTCGCTTGATGCCTTTTACAACCAGCGTTGCGACTGGCAACCAGGCCCTCCGGCAACTGAGGTAAACCTGCAGGCCTCGGCCTTCAGTGACACCGTTACCATCTCCGGCAACGAGCACCGCATTGAGCTGCTGCTTTCGGGCATCCGGTGCGCCTCATGCGTCTGGCTCATCGAAAAGTTTCTGATGAAGATCGATGGTGTTGTTTCGATAAGGGTCAACTATGCAACCCACAAGGCAACCATTACCTGGAATGGAGAAAAAGTTACCATAGACACTATTCTGCAAGCCTTCCGCTCTATCGGCTATCTGCCCCACCCATGCCATGGGAATGGAACTGCTGATCTTTTTGCTCAGGAGAAACAGGATCTGCTGCTTCGATTCGGAACAGCAGGATTTTTCTCCATGCAGCTTATGCTTTTTACCGCCGCTCTCTACGCGGGATTTTTTGAAGGAATTGAGGATCGCTACCGTCTGGCCTTTCAACTCATTTCATGGGCTCTGGCTACCCCGGTGCTTTTCTACTCCGGATATCCCTTTCTCTCAAGCGCTTTAAGGTCACTGAGACGGATGACGCTCAACATGGATGTTCTCGTGGCGCTTGGTTCCCTGTCTGCCTATTTTTACAGCATTGTCATGATTTTCTATGGCGGTGAAATGTTTTTCGACACCGCATCGATGATCATAACCTTCATTCTGCTTGGCAGATTTCTGGAGGCAGGCTCAAGGCTGAAGGCGGGCAATGCCATTGCCGAGCTGGCCGAGCTGCAGCCACATGAGGCACTGCTGCTCTCCATGAATGGCGAAACAAGCATGATGGTGCCCATCACCACATTGAAGAGTGGAGATAGAATAGCGATAATACCCGGTGACAGAATTCCGCTTGACGGTACGGTAGTTGATGGTGAGGCTGAGGTGAACGAAGCGATGCTGACCGGAGAGTCAAATCCTGTATTTAAAGAGCCGGGCTGCAAAGTTTTTGCAGGAAGTTTTTCGATAAACGGTCGCCTCAGCATTAGCGTCAGCGGAAATGCTGGCTCCACGCTGCTTGCTCAGATTATCCGCACAGTGGAGGAGGCTCAGGCTCGCAAGGCCCCCATTCAAAGCATTGCTGATAAAACTGCGAGTTATTTCGTACCGGCAACCATTTTTCTCGCCCTTGCTACCTTTCTCTACTGGAAACTCACCTCCGCCAGTACCGTGACCGCCCTTATGAACTCTGTTTCGGTGCTGGTTATTGCATGCCCGTGTGCCCTTGGTCTCGCTACCCCACTGGCTATTCTTGTCGGTACAACAAGTGCAGGAAAGAGAGGAATTCTCGTCAAAGGGGGAGATGTTTTTGAGAGTGTGTCAAAAACCACCATGGTTGTACTCGACAAAACCGGCACCATCACTACCGGCAAGCCTTCCTTGACCGACCTGAACGACTACGGCCACTCCCCGTCATTCTTACAACATGTCGCCTCGCTTGAATCCGCCTCAGAGCACCCCACCGGCCGCACTATTGCGGCTGCATGGCAGGGGGAACTCCTTACAACTGAGCAGTTCAGGGCAATACCGGGCAGAGGAGTCTCAGGGGTAATTGCAGAAACCATCTGGCGGGCTGGCTCAAAAGCTTTCATGACAGAGGAGGGGGTTGAGCTTCAGCCGATCCATGAAAGCTATGCCTCAAGGCTCGAAGCTGAAGGAAAAACAATCGTGATGGTCGCCTGCGGCAACAAGCTTGCCGGTATAATCGGCATGATTGACGACCTGCGTGAGGATGCCCTGCCCCTGATAAAAGTACTCCGCAATAAAGGTCTTTCGCTGAAAATCCTCACCGGCGACAATCAGGGTGTAGCAGACTTCATTGCCGCCAAATGCGGCATAACCGATGTTCATGCCGGGCTGGGACCGCTCGAAAAAGCTGCAGTTATCCACGCCCTAAAACAGAAAGGCGAGTGCGTCATGATGGTGGGCGATGGCATCAACGATGCTCCTGCGCTGACCGAAGCCGATATCGGAGTCACCCTCGGCCACGCTTCCGGCATTGCTCTTGAGAGCGCAAGCGTTGCCATCCTGAACGATGATCTCAGACTGATCAACACCCTGATCAAAAGCTCCTCACGATGTTTTTCCATCATCAGGCAAAACCTTGTCTGGGCCTTTTCGTATAATCTCATAGCGTTGCCACTTGCCGTGACGGGAGTTCTCCACCCCATTGTTTCCGCACTGCTCATGGTGGTCAGCTCGCTTGTTGTAGTAAGCAACTCTTTGCGGCTGAAAAAAATCTGACAAAGCAATTATGATCTCCACCTTTTATCTGATCGGCATAGGTCTCTTTGTCGGATTTGCCGCCTGGCTGCTCTTCATCTGGGCCGTCAAAAGCGGCCAGTTCGACGACCCGGAAGCGCCAAAATACCGGATGCTTGACGATGACGACGAACCTGCAAAACAGGCAAAGCCTACAGAGAAAAAAAAACCATGAACAGCGCACCCTTTCTCGCCATGCTCCTCGCTGGATTAGCCGGGGGTTTCGGCCACTGCATCGGCATGTGCGGCCCGGTTGTTGCAACACTCACCTTTGGTGAAACGAGAAAAGGATTACTTCACCACCTGCTTTACAATCTGGGACGAGTAACCACATATACAATCCTGGGTGGAGCAGCAGGACTCTCGGGATCATTTCTTGTCCTTACAGCCTCTATCGAGCAACTCCAGCATGCCATTATGATCATAGCGGGACTCTCAATAATCCTCATGGGACTTTCTACAGCAGAGTGGTTGCCTCTCCCTCAAAAAAATAGCTGCAACCCCGGCAGCTCAGTCATGCAAAAGATTATGGCGCTCTTCAAGGTACCTCGATCCATTGGTTCCTATTACCCTATGGGAGTCGTTCTCGGTTTTCTTCCTTGTGGCCTTACCTTTACAGCCCTGCTTGCCGCCGCAAGGGGTGGCATGGAGAGCAAGTATCCCTTTGCCGGAATGATTCAAGGCGCCATAATGATGATGCTCTTCGGCATAGGAACTTCCCCTGCGCTCATTCTTGTGGGAAAGGTAGTGAATACTATCAGCAACAAAATGAGGAAACGATTTTACCGAATAGCAAGTATTATTATGATCGCGACGGGGGTGTGGTTTATGGTGAAGGGGTGGTGAGAAAAGTGGCATAACCGCTTGAAGGGTTTGTTAATTTTAAGGTGTTGGAATTTTGCGTATTTTATGGATAATCAACTACCCCTTAGCAGAGCTATGTGGCATGAATACATTTTTCATCGATTCTGTCACGAAGCAAAGCTTAGGAGAATACATCCATAGAGATTCAAATATTAATTGTATCATCATATGATCCGAGGGACAAGCACTCAGATCCGAACCAAAGCCGACTTCATCTCTTCGCTGACAACTGCGAGCCGGATCTATTACCCTGCTCGTGAGATGAGCATTTATGACTATAACTCATTTGAGAATACATCTTATCAACCCAACGTAGCAGCAAAGGTGGTAGGCCTCGCATTCCTATCTGCTGTATCAGCATGGGAGGATTTCATATCTAATATTTACCTTGGATACTTAAGCGGCTATCCAACCGAAAGCGGATACCTACCAAAACTACGCTATGGCAAAGCGCAAAACAAGACTCACGCTCTTCTGCTCGCTGCCGGAGAAAGAAACAAGCGTGATGCAGAGAGGAGGATGCGATGGGGTAACTTTCACTGGGTTCAAGCAACGTCTGAAATTCACTTCGGAAAAGGGAATGTTTTCCAATTAATTTCACCACTGGACGTTGAATATCTTGATCTTGCTATTGTCTTAAGAAACAGGGTTGCTCACAACTCAGACGCAGCAAAGCTGCAATTCAAGTCTGCTGTTAATCGTTTGCTGAATTTCCCAAAGAATGCCCCACTTCCTACTGGATTTTCACCAGGAAAATTAATGGTATCGTCTATCGAATCAAACTCTCGACTCAAACACCTTCAATCGGATGAACACCATTGGGGTGATATTTTCGAAGGTTATATCAGTCTATGGGAGCGAATCGCAGATCAGTTATGTCCTTCGCTGAGACAAGCATCCTAAACGACTACCACACGACTAATGAGTCAGACTTAGAGGTATGCATAGAAACTTGGACCGAATAGTTTGAAGAAAACAAAGATCTGTTGCGTGAAGTCAAAAGTAATAAAAAGGGACAAAGTGCATAACCTCATTGACCTTATGCATCAGCAAGCTACATGGGAGAACCTGATGCGTGAGATATACATCCGCGAAGCAATTGAACGTGGCTTGGCGGACAGCAATGCAGGCCGAACCAAGGATGTGCAGGAAGTCCGCGCTAAATACGGTTTATCGGAATGAAAGTCCACTGGACAGCTACAGCTGAGGGACATTTGGATACCATTCACCTGATTATAGAACACTAAACATTCTTAAGACCATCGACACTCACGAATATTTACAAAAACGATAATGGCAAGCATTCCTCATCCAATTCAATATCAAGGGAGCAAGCGCAACTTGGCTCACGTTATTTTGCGCTATATCCCCAAAAATGTTGACTGCTTGATTGAGCCATTTGCAGGCTCTGCCGCAATCACTATTGCCGCTGCAGCTCGTCAGATGGCAAAAACCTATCTCATCAATGATCTAAACAGACCTTTAGCCGAGTTATTGCGCTTAATTGTTCAGTTTCCCATTGATACTGCATCATTTTATGAGAAGTTATGGAATGAGCAGCATGGTGACTCCATAGAGCATTACTACAGAACTCGTGCAGAGTTCAACAGTACACAAGACCCGCGTCTTTTCCTTTATGTATTGGCAAGATGCGTCAAAGGTTCGGTTCGATACAATGCTGACGGGATGTTCAATCAAAGTCCTGACAAGAGACGTCATGGAACCCTACCTCAAACAATGCGCTCAAATATTTACGGTGTTTCTACTTTACTTAACAACAAAACAGAATTCTCCTCAGTGGATTTCAGAGAGGTATTGGTAAAAGCTAAAAAAAACGATCTTGTTTATATGGACCCGCCCTATCAGGGAGTATGCGGAGATCGAGATTCCCGTTATTTTTCCGGCATTGACCATGAGGAATTTGTCATTGCCCTTGCCGAGCTAAATAGACGGGAAATTTCATATATCGTTAGCTATGACGGTCGCAGAGGAGAAAAAACCTTTGGAATGTTACTTCCTGAATCCCTTGAACTCACTCGTGTTGAACTGGATGCAGGGCGTTCGAGTCAGGCAACGTTACTGGGGCGCGATGAGGTTACCTACGAATCCTTATACCTTTCGCCCTCATTATCAGCAAAGCTCAACCACATACCGGCTGATTACCATCAACCAAAAATGCAGCAGTACTCCTTGCTCGAACCTCATACCGAATATGCCTGAACTCCCAAAAGATTTTATTGATCTATGCCACTCCATTACTGCCAAACGACCCAAAACCGTTATTGACCATATTCTTAAACATGGCTTTATAACAACAGAGGAGTTGAAAGTAACTTACGGGTACAACCATCCGCCAAGGGCAGTACGAGATGTTCGTGAACATGGCATTTCTATCACAACATTCCGAGTTAACGGTTCTGATGGACGTAAAATAGCAGCATATCGTTTCGGCGATGTACAGAGCAAACAATTTACAAAACTATCAGGCAGAACAGGACTATCAAAGAAAATCAAGGATGCCCTGACTGAAAGATATGGTTGCAAGTGCTTCATTTATCTTGAAGAAATAGACGAGCGAGAATTGCAAATTGATCATCGCGTTCCTTATGAAGTCGGTGGTGACGGCACTGAATATAACTCTGAAGACTTCATGTTGCTTTCCGGCTCTGCAAACCGGGCGAAATCGTGGTCTTGTGAGCATTGTGAGAATTGGAACAACATCAAAGACAGGAAAATTTGTCTGACATGCTATTGGGCATACCCGGACAGTTACACTCATATTGCCATGCGTCAGATCAGACGTCTGGATCTTGTCTGGCAAGGCGATGAAACAGACATTTATGAACAACTAAAGACAAAGGCTCACTCACTCGAAAAAGAAATACCAGCATTCGTGAAAGAAATTATTGAAAGAGAGATTTTCCGGAAACACCCCTGACTTTTTTTCAAATAACGACAAAGGATTGTTAAAACTATATTCCGATTACAACAGGACTTTCTCAGTATGAAATAACTGAAGCGCTTTACCTCATTACTGAGCACAACAATGACATACACAACGCATGGATCCAGCACTTCCCTTGTTGAAGTAACAAATATTTCCACTTATGGCTTTTGGCTTTTGATTGGAGAAGAAGAGCTATTTTTACAATACACTGAGTTTCCCTGGTTCAAAGAGGCTACCGTTAGCAAAATCTGCAATGTAGAACTCCATCACTCAGAGCACTTGTATTGGCCATTATTAGATATTGATCTTTCAATTGAATCAATTCGTAACCCTGATGCTTTTCCGCTTGTAAGCAATGCGAAACCTTAACTCATTTCTCCCACTAAGCAAGTCCAGCAAGACAATAAAAAATGACCGGCTCAACAAAGTCTGGTCTTTTTTTTACATTGAGCCACAGCTCAAACCTTTCAGTTCATTCCATGCAGAACGTTTACTATTTTGGTTTGACAATTAAACGGACTATTTTAAACCTATTTTAAGACAACCGTGTTATTTTTACTGAAACTGTAACACCTGCGTCTTACGCAATACATTTGCAGCTGCCTCTGCTCCCGGTTTTATTCTTTATTCCGGAGTGAGCGGATTGAATACGGAAGTAACCATACATGAACTATGAACATCGACAGGCGCCTTTTTCAACTTCTTAAAGAAGAGCGAGCGCCATTTATTATATCTCTGATTTCAGGAGTTATTGCATCGGGGTTGCTGATCGCTCAGGCCTTTTATCTCAGCAAAATCATTGACAGCGCTTTCATACAAAAAATCGGGTTAGAAAAGCTTCTGCCTCTGCTTAGCTTTTTTGCGTTTTTCAGCCTGCTTCGCATGGCTTTCAACTGGGCATCCCACAGTGAAGCCAACCGGGGAACAATTGCAATCCGTGAAAAAATATTCAGCAGACTTATAGAGAGGGTAGGTGCTCTCGGACCGATCTACACCCGTTCGGTGCAAAGCGGACGTCTCAGCACAACACTGCTTAAGGGCGTTGAAGCCCTCGATGCATATTACAGCCAGTATATCCCCCAGATCTTTTTTGCGCTTTTTACCCCTCTCCTGATTGTCTGTACCATCTTTCCCGCTGATCCGATTTCCGGCTGGATTCTGCTTGCCTCAGCGCCACTTATTCCTTTTTTCATGATAGTGATCGGAAAATCGGCAAGTGCAATGACTGAAAAACAGTGGAAAACCATGAGCAGAATGAGCGGTTACTTCCTTGATGTGCTGCAGGGACTCCCGACTCTGAAACTCTTTGCACAAAGCAGATCACAGCGAGATTCTATTGAAAAAACAGGGGAGACATTCCGTCACGCAACCATGAGGGTGCTGAAAATCGCCTTTCTCTCTTCGCTCACCCTTGAACTTGTGGGGACTATCGGGATTGCGATCGTTGCTGTCGGCATTGGACTACGTATGATGGATGGCAAGCTAACCTTTCAACATGCCCTCTTCGTGTTAGTGCTTACACCGGACTTTTATCTTCCTTTGCGTCAGCTCGGCACAAAATTTCATGCCGGCATGGAAGGCGTCAGTGCTTCAAAAGAGATTTTTGCCATCCTGGACCAGAGCTCCGGGGCAGGCGAGAATAAAAACGGATTGATTAAGCAGGATAGTGCCGGAACGTACCCTATTCTCTGCAGCAATCTCTCCTTCACTTATCCAGATGCAAGCCTGCCAGCGATTGATGGCATTAACTTTATCATCCCCGAAAGCAAGACCACAGCAATAATAGGACCAAGCGGTTCTGGAAAAAGCACAATGATCAACCTGCTTTTGCGCTTTCTGGAACCAGGCGCGGGCAGCATTACAATTAACAACTCTCCAATTCATGCTATTCCTCTTGAGCAGTGGCACCGCCAGATATCGTGGGTTCCACAGCACCCTTACCTTTTCAACGCCAGCCTGAAAGAAAATATTCTTCTGGCACGTCCGGATGCATCGGAAGTGGAAATGAATGCCGCACTTAGAAAAACCGGACTTGCTTCGTTTGTCAATTCGCTTCCAGACGGACTGGACACAATGATAGGTGAACAAGGGTCGAGATTAAGCGGTGGAGAAGCGCAAAGGGTAGCTCTAGCCAGGGCATTTCTTAAAAACGCTCCGCTTCTGATACTCGATGAGCCTACATCTCATACCGACCCTGAGCTGGAAGCTGCGCTTCGAAACTCCATGGAAGAACTGATGAAAGGAAGAACGACCGTCATTATTGCTCACCGGCTTGAAACAATAAGGTCAGCAGACCAGATAGTGGTTTTCAGTCAGGGGAAAATCACCCAATGTGGGACACACGACGAACTCTTCACTGCAGGGGGCTTCTATCACGATGCCTTACTGCTGCAACAGGAGAGCGAGCTATGAGAATATTTTTCAGATTAACGTCACTCGTCAAGCCATATTTCTGGTGGATGGCGCTTGCGGCTATCATCGGATTTGCCACAACAGGAAGCGGTATTGGACTTCTGATGACTTCAGCCTATATCATCGCGAAAGCGGCTTCACAGCCGCCTATGGCAGCCCTGGAGCTCAGCATTGCGGGCGTAAGAGTTTTCGGCCTGGCCCGGGGAGTGTTACGGTATATTGAACGTCTGATATCCCATAACATCACTTTCAAGATTCTGACAAAACTGCGCTTATGGTTTTATGACGCCATCGAACCACTTGCACCAGCACGCCTCATGCACTTCAAAAGCGGTGACCTGCTGCAGCGTATTGTCGATGACATTCAAAGCCTTGAAAATATATACACAAGAGTTCTCGCACCGCCACTGACAGCTATACTTGTGAGTGCTTTGATGTGGTTTCTGCTCGGAGTATACTCAATAGAGGCTGCACTCCTCATCCTCCTTTTCCATATTCTTGCAGGCATTGGAGTACCTCTCTTCAGCACTCTGTTAAGCCGGGGGATACAGGTAGGAATCATGAAGCATAAAACCGTTCAGCAGGTTCTTGCCCTCGATCTCTTTCAGGGAATCGGTGAACTCCAGGTGTACGGAAAACTTCCGGAACACCTCGAACATATGCGCTCTGCAGAAAAAAGCAAACTTGAGCTCCAGAGAAAAAATGCATTGATAGAGGGGATGCACGATTCACTCACCGGGCTTCTTATGAACGCGGCTGTCATATCCATTTTATGGGCACTTATACCAACCGTTTCAACCGGAGGTGTAAACGGAATTTCACTGGCAGTCATAACGCTGGCCGTCATAGCATCGTTTGAACCATTTCTTCCTCTGCCAGCCACCGTCAAGCACCTCGAAGCAGACAAACATGCCGGGGAACGCCTTTTTGAAATACTTGATGCAAAGCCGGAAACAGTGGCACCTGCCACCCCACTGCCTTTGCCGTCGAACCATGACATCAGCGTAGAAAATCTCAGTTTCAGGTATCCTGAAAGCAGCTCGAAAACACTTGACAGCATATCTTTTTCCATACATACCGGCCAACACGTTGCCCTTGTCGGACCGAGCGGGGCCGGGAAATCAACGTTAACAGCCCTCTTTATGCGGTTCTGGAACTGTTCAAAGGGGCAGATTACGCTCGGTGGTCACAACATCAACCTTTTTGACCCGGAAGAGCTGCGGCGCAATATTTCACTGGTCTCGCAGCGAACATACCTTTTCGCAGAGACAATCCGGGAAAACCTGATACTTGCTAAACCTGGCGGGTCGGATGATGAACTTAAAAAAGCGCTTTCTGCGGCCGGCCTTGCCCACTTTACCTCAAAACTTGATGACTGGACCGGCCAGCACGGCATGAAACTCAGTGGAGGTGAGAGGCAGAGAATAGCCATTGCGCGTATTCTGCTGCAAAACGCTCCAATAATAATACTTGATGAAGCGACGGCAAACCTTGACGGAGTGACTGAAAAAGAGGTGACTGAAACCCTTAAGACCATTTCCACCGGCAAAACCCTCATTACCATCACACACCGGTTGAAAGCAATGGAGCAATATGACAACATCCTTGTACTCGACAAAGGAGCCATAACAGAAGAGGGCCGGCACCATGAGCTGATGGAAAAAGACGGACTCTACAAACGGATGTGGTCACTACAGCATGAGGCGGCAGAGACTCTGATTTAAATCCGTCTCCATCCAGACATCCGGGTCAAGGATGTTTTCCAAAATAGTGGAGATGATCAGTGTCAAAGCCCAATGATTTTGCTCGTATGACCAATTCTCTTAAAAGCTTAGGCTCCATTTCAGGATCTTTTGACAGAATCCAGAAATATGCGGGATCACGGCCACACACCATTGCCCAGCGGTAACCAGCCTTATCGAGCGCAATGATGTTGTAACTGGCATAAAAAGGGCCGAAAAACGATACCTTCAACGCTCCTTTATGGGTATCTCCAACAAAAACCCCACGGCCCTCAATAGTTTGCACCTCTCTTTTTTTTCTGTCATACCCTTTGTTCAATACCTTCACACTCCCGTCTTCAGCAAGTGTATATAAGGCTGATACCTGTTCCAGATCTTTTTCAAATGAGGTATCAATGCGGGCAACCTCATACCATGTTCCCAGAAAACGATCAAGAGAAAAATTATCAACGACCGTAACCCCGCGGGGAATACCCATACATCCGGCGAGGAGCATAATGACAAGCACACAAAGTTTTTTTATCATGGCTGTTAGGGTTTTTAAGATTATGAAATCGTATTTCTACAGGCTTCTCCAGGATACTCAACTTCAACAGTTGAGTGATAAAGTCCGTGACGTTCAACAAGTATTCTGATCTCTTCCTTGAGCTGCATATAGGCTTCAACGTCAAGCAAAGTATTTAGTTCAAGGTGCGCTGTAAAAACAGAATGCTCGCCATCAAGCGACCATATATGAGCATGATGCACCGCATGAATATGCTGCAGATGCTCGATTTCCCGGGTAATAACAGCAAGGTCAAGTTCCGGTGGAACTGCCTGGAGAAAAACAGGCAGCATTGCCCTGAGATTTTTTATGACTCCTCCAAGAATATAGAGGGTAATCAAAACGGCAAGAACCGGATCGAGCACTGGAACATCAAAAAAATACAGAATAACGGCAACCACAAGTACTGCAACCCATCCAAGCACATCTTCCAGCAAATGCAGGGCAACAACGCGTGAATTCATACCCTTGTCTTTTGAAAGTCTTGTCATCGCAAAACCGTTGACGCTAACTCCAACAACAGCAAGCAGAATCATACCGCCAGCATCGGGATGATGCGCTTCAAAAATACGGGGTATGGCCTGGGCAAGGATAACAAGCGAGCTGGTGAGGAGCACCACCGTACTGATAAGCGCACCAAGAAGGGAGAAACGTTTATAGCCGTAAGAATACCGCGGATTGCTTTTACCAAGAGAAACCTTTTCAAAATACCATGCCTGACCCAAAGCAAACGAGTCTCCAAGATCATGAACTGCATTGGCAAGGATTGCCGTACTCCCGGTTAAAACTCCTCCAATAATTTCAATCGAGGCAAATCCAAGATTAAGAAAAAAAGCAAGTTTGATGTTTCCTGAGGCATGATGGTGATGGTGGCCATGATGATGATCGTGATGATGGTCATGTGCATCATGCGTACAAGCTCCTGACGTTGTATTACTCATAAGATAGGGCGTATAAACCCGGGTTGTCGTTACCATAATTGACGGCAGTGCGGCAAGTTCTGCAAGTTCTGCAAGTTCTGCAAGTGAGTTAACAACACTTTCCGTTACTACAGTTCAATATGCTACCTTGAGAACAGCAATTGAATCAAATACTACAGTTTTTTTGCCATTTACAATAATCCAGTGTTTGGCATGAAAACGAAAAGCCTTGACAAGAACGAGAGACTCCAAAGAATTTCAAGAAGGCAATGATCGTACCGGGAAACAAAACCAACTACCCGGTGATTTTATCGGGCATAACCGTTCGTTCAGGCTTCATTATTATCATCTTTACTTATATGCATATACGCATTCAAAATTTAATGTATTTTTGCAATCAATCGCTTACTGAGTTAAAAAAAGCATTATTACCCTCATGAACAGAGCTTACAAATGGAGTATGGCCTTTACGGCGGTTATTCTGCTCTGCGTCCTCAGTTATATCTTTATTGATATTCGTGCCGCATTATGGTTCCATACTCTCAATAGCAAATTGGTTAATGATGTGTTCAACTTCATCACGGATTTTGGTGAATCACAATGGTATCTCATTGCGGGCGTGCTCCTTTTTGCTGCTTTTCGAAAATCAAACCCCGGAAGAGCATATTCGGGCCTTTTTCTCTCCCTTTCCGTGGCAGTTTCGGGAGTGGGTGCGGATATTATCAAATATTTTGCAGGTCGAGCAAGGCCGACCATATATTTCAGTGAACAACTTTATGGATTCAACTCTTTCCATTATGAGTATGAATGGACTTCATTTCCCTCCGGCCATGCGGCAACGGCTTTCAGTGCTGCAATAGTCCTTGCAACTCTTTATCCCAGATGGCGCATCCTCTTCCTTTTTTCAGGGGCACTGATTGCATTCAGCCGCATTCTCCTTACACAGCACTATATCAGCGATGTCATTGCCGGCTCATGGTTAGGGATCGTTTCCTCAATTCTGCTCTATAACCTGTATTTCAAAACAAAACTTGATGTCTCAGCATCCCGGAAAATCTGAAACCGCATGGTTTCTGGCTGCACTCGGAGTTCTTATCCTCACCAGTTTCTTTTTAGGTCTTGGATCCGCACCGCTCTTTGATGTCGACGAAGGGGCTTTCAGCGAGGCGACACGGGAAATGATGATCAGTAAGAATTATCTGACAACCTATCTGAATGGTGCTCCCCGGTTTGATAAACCAATCCTTATTTACTGGTTTCAGCTGCTATCGGTCAAGTTTTTCGGTATCAATGAGTTTGCATTCAGACTCCCCTCTGCGCTGGCCGGAACAGCCTGGGCTGCCTCGATTTTTCTTTTTGTTAGAAAAGAATCCGGCAACCGTCAGGCATTTCTAGCTGCCGCGATGATGGTGCTGTCGCTTCAGGTAGTTGTAATCGCAAAAGCGGCCATAGCCGATGGATTGCTGAACTGCCTCCTTGCGATAACAATGTTTTCCCTGCTCAACCATTTCAAAACGGGCTCAAAACGTTCACTCTATCTCGCTTTTACCGCAGCAGGCTTCGGGATGCTCACCAAGGGACCGATAGCTATACTTATACCCGCTGCCGTTTCTTTTTTGTTCGCCATTGAGGAGGGATTATTTAAAAAATGGATCCGTATGATCTTTAATCCTGTTGGAATATTGCTTTTCGTCTCCATTGCATTGCCTTGGTATCTGCTTGAATACAGGGATCAGGGCATGGCTTTTATTGAAGGCTTTTTTTTCAAACACAACCTGAGCCGTTTTAACACCTCATTTGAAGGCCACTCAGGTTCCGTTCTCTATTACATTCCGGTTATTATTGTTGGGATGATGCCGTTTACAGGCCTTCTGTTTACCGTTATGTTCAATATTAAAACATTACTTCGCGACCGCACTAACCGGTTTCTATTGATCTGGTTCGTTTTTGTGTTTGTATTTTTCTCCCTATCAGGCACAAAGCTGCCGCACTACACCATCTACGGCTATACGCCTCTTTTTATTCTCATGGCAAGAGCACTGCCGCTCAGCAAGCATTCTGAACGTTTTGCGGCATTGCCTATGCTTCTGCTTGCTCTCCTTGCCAGCCTCCCTTATCTCCTGCCGATTGCGTTGCAGAAAATTGATGATGACTTTATCAAAGCAATCCTTACTGGAGGAATCGAACTTACAGGGCAGCATCATACTCTTATCATTATGGCCACAATACTCTGTATCGCAGCCATTCAATTCATACCTCGTGTTTCCGCTGCCGGTAAACTGTTAACAACAGGAGTGGTATTTGCTCTTCTCATCAATATCTACCTCATGCCCCTAGCGGGAAATCTGCTGCAGAAACCAGTGAAAGAAGCCGCACTTCTGGCTAAAAAAGAGGGTTTTAAAACCGTGATGTGGGAAGTCTATAACCCCTCTTTTTTTGTATATTCTGAATCTCTTGCTGAAATACGTACCCCGAAGCGGGGCGAAATTGTGTTGACAACAGTAAAAGAGCTCAAAAATCTTCAAAATACTTCTTTGCTCTATAGCAAATACGGTATTGTGCTGGCAAAACTGAAACAATGAAACAACTATGATGAAGCTTTCAGTCGTCATACCTGTCATGAATGAGGCTGAAAACATCAAGCCATTGTTTGCTGCTCTCGCTTCGTCACTCGCGGCTGTTGAGCATGAGATCGTTCTGGTGGACGATGGTTCAACCGATGACACCGTAGCTGAAATTCAGAAATACGCTCCAGCCAACTCACATCTGGTTGTCCTGAACAAAAATTACGGGCAGACAACCGCAATGGCTGCCGGCATCGATCACGCGCAAGGAGAACTGATAGCCACCATAGATGGCGACCTGCAGAATGACCCGTCGGATATTCCTATGATGATGCAGTACCTTTATGACCACGATCTTGATGTGGTGGCAGGAAGGCGGGCAGGACGACAGGATGGAATGATTTTGAGAAAAATCCCAAGCAAGATAGCCAATGCCATCATCCGAAATTTAACCAATGTGCACATTCACGACTATGGTTGTACACTGAAGGTATTTAAAAAGGATGTTGCAAAAAATCTTGGGCTTTACGGCGAGCTGCACCGCTTTATACCTGTGCTCGTTCAGCTCTATGGCGCCAGAATGGAAGAGGTTGATGTGCAGCATCACCCAAGGATATTCGGAAAATCGAAATATGGAATCGGTCGTACATTCAAGGTGCTTAGTGACCTGTTATTCATGGTTTTTTTCCAGAAATACAGTCAGAAGCCAATGCATCTTTTCGGAAGCCTTGGATTTATATCTTTGTTTATAGGAGTAGCCCTCAACCTTTATCTTCTCGCCGTCAAAATTTTAGGTAACGATATCGGAGGCCGCCCACTACTCACATTAGGCATAATTCTGACCTTTATCGGCATTCAGCTCATTACCACAGGGTTTATTGCCGAATTCATCATGCGGACCTATTACGAGTCGCAAAACAAGAAACCCTATATCGTTAAAAAGATCGTTGACAAACACTAAAACAGGCCTGAAAAAGCTGATCAAGCCACTTCTCCAGCTTTTTGTCACCGCTCTGGCCCTTTATCTGGTTTTAAAAAAAACTGACACATCAAAACTTGCAGGAATCATACAGGGGGCTAACCTTTGGTACCTTCTGCTGGCCCTCCTGTTTTTCAATATTTCCAAAATCTTCAATGCGATTCGCCTGAACCGCTTTTTCAAAGCTATAGGTATTGAGCTGTCGGCCATGTACAACCTCAAGCTCTACTATCTCGGGATGTTCTATAATCTGTTCCTTCCGGGAGGTATAGGTGGGGATGGCTATAAAATTTATGTACTGCAGAAAAACCATGATCTGAAAATGATCAATGTCTTTCACGCTGTGTTGTGGGACAGGATCTGCGGAATCTTTGCGCTTGTGTTTCTTGCGATTGTGCTGTTGCTGCCAAGCAGTTTCGCTACGAAATTTCCCCACCTTGCAGTGTATTCATGGGTTTTGCTCGCAGCAATATACCCCTGTGCATATCTCTTGAACAAACTGTTCTATAAGCAGTTCATTGGTGTGTTCACCATCACTGCCATTGAATCAATGCTGGTTCAGGTAACCCAGGTTGTTTCCGTGTTTTTCATACTCAAAGCAATGTCGCATCATGCCAACATAATCGACTATCTGGCGATTTTTCTGATATCAACAATAGCCACCATTATCCCGATCACCATCGGAGGAGCCGGCGCGAGAGAAATAACCTTCCTTTATCTTCTGGGATCAATACAACTTGAAACAAGTATCGGCGTGGCACTGTCGCTGATATTCTTTGCCATTTCAGCTCTCTCATCACTTGCGGGTATTCTGACCAGGATCAGTCATGAAAAGAAAATGCCGGAGCCGGATACAATGCCATAAAGAAGCAGTCCTCAGGCTTTTTATCCCTTTCTGACTTCAAGATCCCTTAGTTTTATCTGCCACTGCTCTTTATTATTCCACATCCGTTTTTCAACTGAGTAAACCATGGAAAATACCGGACGGGACTTTGCAGTGAGTTCTGTATAGATGTCGGGACGATCAAAACCTATAACCTCGAAGGTTCTGCCATTTTTATCCCTGACAAAAAACTTCACATGTCGCTGGCGAAGAAGTTGTGGACGACCGAAAAGAGCAAGTTCCTCAGAAAGAAACAGCGGTTCGCGGTTACCATGTCCGTAAGGAGAAAACTGCTCAAGCACATTGATAAAATTAGCCTTGATATCCTCCAATGCAAGTTTTGAATCAACAACAAGCTCTTTCTGACGTTGTCCGATTGAAAGAAGATTGCTGCAGACTTCATTAAACCTTTTGCGGAATCCTGCAAAATTCTCAGGCAGAAGAGTAATTCCCGCAGCCTGCTGGTGCCCCCCGAACTGTTCAAGATACTCACTGCACTCCTGCAGAGCCTCATAGATGTTGAACCCCTCAACACTCCGGACAGAGCCCTTGATGAGGCCATTCATTCCCCCAAGAATTACCGTAGGCAAATAGTGCTTGTCAATCATTTTTGATGCCACGATTCCAAGAACGCCTAGATGCCACGATTCATCATAGAGAACAATTGAAGAACAATATGATGCGAAATGACCTGCAAGCATTTTTTCAGCCTTCACCATAATATCGGCGTCAGTTTCCCGACGAAGTGTATTCATGCGATCAAGCTCGTGTGCATGCTCTTCGGAATCTTGTAACGAATCCGAAAGCAGCCATTCAACGGCAAGATGAGCAGAGTGCATTCGTCCTGCAGCATTGATACGGGGAGCAATCCCAAATGCAATATGAAACATGCCTAGCTCTGCCGGAGCAACCTTCATGAGTGAAAACATCACCATCAAGGAGCGCCTTGGATTTATTCTCATTCGCCGCAACCCCTCACGAACAAAGGTCCTGTTTTCATTTTCCAGGACAACCATATCAGCCGCAGTAGCAATTGCAACAAAATCAAGATATTTCAGCCAGCTTTCCTGATCACTATGTAAATGCTCAGCAATTGCATGAATAAACTTGAATGCCACACCGCAACCGCATAACTCCCTGAAAGGATAGGTGGAACCCGGAACCTTCGGATTTAAAATGGCATACGCAGGAGGCAGGTCTTCGGGTTCATGATGGTCGCAAACAATCACGTCAATACCATAACCGGCACAGCGGCGTATTTCTTCATTCTCCCTTATTCCGCAATCAACGGTAATGATAAGTGAGACACCTCGCTCAACGGCTGAATCGATTCCTTCCGACGATAACCCGTAACCTTCTGTAAAACGATCATTGATATAATAGGAAACTTCGGCACCCTGTTCTTTCAGAAAAAGATAAAGAAGAGCAGTCCCTGTTGTGCCATCAACATCATAATCGCCATAAAGCATTATTTTTTCATGCCCGCTTATCGCGCGACAAACTCGTTCAACCGCTTTCTGCATATCCTGCAATAGAAACGGGGATGGAATATCTTCTATCGAGGACCGGAAAAATTCCTTTGCATCATCAAAGGTCTGAATACCTCGGTTAAAGAGTGCTCTGGAAACAGGCAATGAGACATTGATTGCCTCAGAAAGCGCCAGAACAGCCGTGTCATCAGGGGAGAGAATATTCCAGCGGTATCGTTTCATGAAAATGTAGAGGAGGACTAATGAAAAATGTCAATGTATATAACACTTCGGCCTTTCTTAACAAAAACAGGACACTCAACTGGGCTCTGAATAGGAAAGAAAATCTGAAAAAATTATACCTTTAAGGTATAAGTAAACCGCAGAGCAGGACAATCATACACTAACAATCAGAACCACTGAGTATGAGTAATTTGATTACTATTGAACGCCACATCCTCGAACAGCAGAAGTATTTTCCGGACGCAAGCGGAGAACTTACAGACCTTCTGAACGATGTTGCTTTTGCCGCAAAACTTGTAAGACGTGAAGTAGTCCGAGCAGGCCTGGTAGACATTCTCGGGTTCACAGGCAACGTTAATGTTCAGGGTGAAGAGGTTAAAAAACTTGATCTTTTCGCC
>SZXX01000044.1 GCA_005843825.1 Chlorobium sp. | reverse complement strand
GGTATTGATTGATACGTCAGTAGCTTAATTGGTAGAGCAGCGGTCTCCAAAACCGCAGGTTGGGGGTTCGATTCCCTCCTGACGTGCACGCAAGGTAAATCTTTTACTGTATTTATTCGAGGTTTATAGTCATGATTAAATATATCGGCAAAGCAAATCAGTATTACCGTGATGTAGTCGGTGAGATGCGGAAGGTTGTCTGGCCGAGCAGGGAAGAGATCAAGGATTTGACGATTGTTGTGTTGACGGTTTCAGGTATTCTTGCCTTGTTTACGTTTCTTGTCGACTGGGTCATAAATTTCGTTATGGGAAAGTTATTGTAAGAAACAGTGTTAAGGTGATTTGAATGAGCGCTAAGAAAAAAGAGATTGAGGTTCAGGGTGTTCCGGTTGCGCGCTGGTATGCACTAAGGATTTATTCTGGCCACGAGCGCAAGGTTAAAGAGTCTATTGAGGCTGATGTGTTGCGTTGTGGTTTGAGTGAGAAGATATTGCAGATCTATGTTCCTTATGAGCGTTTTGTAGAGGTTAAAAATGGTAAAAAAAGAAGTTTAACCAAAAATGCTTTTCCTGGTTATGTGCTCATCGAAGCCGTGCTTGACAAACAGACAAGGAATCTTATCCTTGATATTCCCTCTGTGATGGGTTTTCTTGGTGTCGATGATGTTCCTACCCCGTTGAGGCCTGATGAGGTTGAAAAGATTCTGGAGCCGGAGAGCTCAATAGAGCATCGTTCTGTAGTTGAGTCGCCGTTCAAGATTGGCGATTCTGTCAAGGTCATTGATGGACCTTTCAGTTCGTTGACCGGTGTTGTTCATGAGGTTTCCACTGAAAGAATGAAGGTAAAGGTTATGATAAGCTTTTTTGGTCGCAGTACGCCGACAGAGCTTGATTTTTCACAGGTTAAGTCAGTTTCCCAATAATTAGGGCTTAAGTAATTTTAAGCTTCTGAATAGAAATAGATTATGGCAAAAAAGGTAATCGGTTTTATCAAGCTTCAGATCCCAGCCGGTGCAGCTAACCCTGCTCCTCCTGTCGGTCCAGCTCTTGGTCAGAAAGGTGTGAATATCATGGAGTTTTGCAAACAGTTCAATGCAAAAACCCAGTCTGAATCAGGAATGATTATTCCGGTAGTCATTACGGTATTCTCTGACAAGTCGTTCACGTTTATAACCAAAACCCCTCCAGCGGCAGTTCTTCTCCTTAAAGAGGCCAGTTTGAAGAAGGGTTCAGGTGAGCCTAACCGTAACAAGGTTGGTTCTGTCAGTCGTGAGCAGGTTCGCAGAATAGCTGAACTCAAAATGCCGGATCTTAATGCTGTGGATATCAGCGGTGCAGAAGAGATGATAATGGGTACTGCAAGAAGCATGGGGATTTTAATTCAGGATTGATTGTCTGTTTTTATTGATCAAGGATGTGGGAGGCCGCTAAGGCCGCTTTATTAACCACTTATACAAGAGTAAACAATGGCTGGAAAAAAATACAGAAATGCTGCACTGAAGGTTGATCGTTTTCATGAATACGATCTCGTCGACGCAGTGGAAAAGGTGAAGGAGATTACTGAGGCTAAATTTGATGCAACAGTTGATATTGCCGTGAAGCTTGGAGTTGATCCCCGGCATGCTGATCAGGTTGTCCGCGGAACAGTCATGCTCCCGCACGGTACAGGTAAAACTGTTTCTGTGCTTGTTGTATGCAAAGAGGCCAAGGCTGAAGAGGCCAGAGAAGCCGGCGCGGATCTCGTTGGTTTTGAGGAGTATATCGAAAAAATCCAGGAAGGATGGACAGGTGTTGATGTTATTATAGCAACTCCAGATGTCATGGGTCAGCTCGGTAAAGTTGCCAAGATTCTCGGACCGCGCGGTTTAATGCCGAATCCTAAATCAGGAACGGTTACGATGGATGTGGCCAAAGCGGTCAAGGAAGTTAAAGCCGGTAAAATTGAGTTCAGGGTGGATAAGGCGGGAAATATTCATGCTCCTGTCGGCAAGGTTTCGTTTCAGCCTGACCAGCTGGTTGCCAATATTGGAAGCTTCCTAAAAGAGGTTGTTCGTTTAAAGCCATCAGCAGCCAAGGGTCAGTATGTGCAGGGAATCGCGCTTTCAAGCACTATGTCCCCGAGCGTGAAGGTTAAAATGGAAAAATTTGTCGCCTAATAAAAACGGTTTATACGATGAAGCGAGATACAAAAGAGCAGATTGTTCAGGAAGTTGCTGAGCAGATCAATAAGTCACAGGGTATATATCTGACTGAATTTCAGGGGTTGAGTGTCGCCAAAATGGCGGAACTTCGCAGGGAGTTCAGGAATGTAGGAGTAGAGTATCGTGTTGTAAAAAACACACTCATAAAAAAAGCTCTGAAAGAACTGGGAGTTGCTGACAAGCTGGCTCCGGGTCTTACTGGAACCACTGCGTTGGCGTTCGGAATTGATGATCCGATAGCTCCGGCCAAGGTTATCAAAAAGTTCAGCAAAAGCAATGAAGCGCTAAAGTTTAAGATGGCATCAATTGATGGTGTTGTTTTCGGCGCTGATTCACTTTCGCAACTTTCCGAAATGCTCACCAAGACCGAGAATGTCGGTCGTGCAGCAGGATTGATCAACGGTGTTGTCAGTTCTGTTCCGATGGTGGTCAATGCAGTTACAAGAAATCTTGTCTATGCTCTTGATCAGATAGCAAGACAAAAACAGTAAGCAATACGAATCTATTACGCACTCAACAAATTATTTTAATTGTAAATTATTAAACAAGAGAGGGGAATAATGTCTATCGAAACACTTGTAGAGCAGATTGGTAAGTTGACTCTTACAGAGGCTTCTGAATTGGTGAAGGCTCTTGAAGAGAAGTTTGGTGTCAGTGCTGCTCCTGTAGCAGTTGCCGGTGTTGCTGCAGCACCTGCTGGTGAAGTTGCCGTCCAGGAAGAGCAGACTGAGTTTGACGTCGTATTGACAGCTGCAGGCGAAAGCAAAATTAACGTCATCAAGGCTGTTCGTGCTATTACCGGTCTTGGTTTGAAAGAAGCCAAGGATCTTGTTGATGGAGCGCCGAAAACAGTTAAAGAAGCTGTTACCAAGGATGAGGCAGAAAAAATTGCCAAAGAGTTGAAAGATGCGGGCGCATCTGTTGAGTTGAAGTGATCTTTGAAAAGAGTCATTACTATAGCAAGCTCCGTCTCTATATGAGACGGAGCTTTGTCTGTTTGTGTAAGTACCGTATTGATGAAAGTTCCTGTGATGATACGATTAAGGTTCAGTCGGACTTTTTAGTTGTCCACCAAGGTTTTTGAGGAACTTTGCGAGGACTTAATCTGTAAGTAATTCATGCAATTGATAAAAGCGAGGTGCATGTGAAAGTGGCTGATGCAACAACACCGTGTATTGACTTTTCGAAAATCAAGAGTGTTATAGAAGCTCCCGACTTATTAAAAGTCCAGCTAGATTCATTTCATAATTTTATACAGGATAGCGTACCTCTTTCCAAGAGAAAGGATCAGGGTCTGGAACGGGTTCTACGCGGCGCGTTCCCTATTACTGACACGAGGGGCCTGTATCTGCTTGAGTATATCACTTATAGCTTTGATAAACCGAAATACACCGTCGAAGACTGTATTGAGCGTGGGCTGACCTATGATGTTTCCCTTAAAGTCAAGCTCAAGCTTTCTTACAAGGATGAGGCGGATGAGACCGACTGGAAGGAGACCATACAGCAGGAGGTCTATCTGGGCAGGATTCCGTATATGACGGAGCGTGGTACATTTATTGTCAACGGTGCTGAAAGGGTAGTGGTTGCCCAGCTTCATCGCTCTCCAGGCGTTGTGTTCAGTGAGGCCATTCATCCGAACGGCAAGAAAATGTATTCGGCTAAAATCGTTCCTACCAGAGGCTCATGGATTGAGTTTCAGACCGATATCAATAATCAGATTTTTGTTTATATCGACCAGAAAAAGAACTTTCTGGTCAGTGCACTTCTTCGTGCTATAGGATTTGCCAGGGATGAGGATATTTTAGGTTTGTTTGACCTCGTTGAAGAGGTATCGCTGAAGGCAACCAAAAAGGATCAGCTTATCGGGCAGTATCTGGCCTCAGATATTGTTGATATGCAGACGGGTGAAGTGGTCAGTGCAAGAACAGCAATAACTGAAGATATCTTTGACCAGATTATCGCCGCAGGATACAAAAGTGTGAAGGTAATGAAGACATACTCCGGCAGCGACAAGGGACCGGACAAATCTATCATTATCAATACCATTCTCAATGATAATTCCGCAACAGAGGAAGAAGCGCTTGAGATCGTCTATGAAGAGCTGAGGGCTAATGAAGCACCTGATATCGATGCTGCCAGGAGTTTTCTTGAGAGAACTTTCTTCAACCAGAAAAAATACGATCTCGGCGATGTCGGCCGGTACAGGATTCAGAAAAAACTTGGTAAAGAGTTTGATGATCTGAAAGAATATCTTTCCGGAAAGCCTGAACTCAAACAGCTTTCTGATACCATATACGAAAAAATTCTACAGACAATACAGTCCTTCTCCGATGAGCCTGCCGGAGAGGATATTCTTGTTTTGACACATTACGATATTATTTCTGTCATTTATTATCTCATCAAGCTTGTCAACGGGCTGGCTGAGGTGGATGATGTCGATCATTTGGCCAACCGTCGTGTTCGCTCCGTTGGTGAACAGCTTGCCGCGCAGTTTGTTATAGGTCTGGCCAGGATGGGCAAAAATGTTCGTGAAAAGCTCAACTCCAGGGACTCGGATAAAATCGCTCCAGCTGACCTCATCAATGCCCGTACAGTATCGAGCGTTGTATCGAGCTTCTTTGCTACAAGCCAGCTTTCACAGTTTATGGATCAGACAAATCCGCTGGCTGAAATGACCAACAAGAGAAGGGTTTCCGCTCTTGGACCTGGTGGTCTTACCAGAGAACGTGCAGGTTTTGAGGTTCGTGACGTTCACTATACGCACTATGGCAGGCTCTGCCCTATTGAAACTCCTGAAGGTCCGAATATTGGTCTGATTTCGTCGTTGTCCGTCTATGCGGAAATAAACGATAAAGGCTTTATCCAGACTCCCTACCGGGTCGTCGATAAAGGTCAGGTTACTGACACGGTTCTGATGCTTTCGGCTGAAGATGAAGAAAACAAGATTACTGTTCCGGTCAGTGTTCCCCTTGATGAGAACAATAAAATAGCAGTTGAGACTGTACAGGCCAGAACCAAGGGTGACTACCCGGTTGTCGCGGCAGAGGACGTTAACTTTATGGACGTCTCTCCAGTACAGATTGTCAGTGCTGCAGCAGCTTTAATTCCTTTCCTTGAGCATGATGATGGAAACCGTGCTCTTATGGGAGCCAACATGCAGCGACAGGCAGTGCCTCTTCTGACCTCTGAAGCTCCAGTGGTTGGAACCGGTATGGAAGCTAAAGTAGCCCGGGATTCCCGTTCAGTCATTATTGCTGAAGGCCCCGGTGTTATTGAAGACGTAACTGCTGAATATATTCAGGTTCGTTATGATCTTGACTCTGATAATAACGTTCTATCGATGCTAGATCCTGATGAGGGTCTGAAAACCTATAAGCTCATCAAGTTCAAGCGATCAAACCAGGATACCTGTATTTCACAGAAACCTCTCGTGCATATCGGTCAACGAGTTGAAAAAGGTTTAATACTTTCCGACAGCTCGTCAACAGATAACGGAGAGCTGGCGCTTGGAAAAAATGTCCTTGTAGCCTTCATGCCATGGCGCGGCTATAACTTTGAAGATGCTATCATTCTCAGCGAAAGGCTTGTTTATGACGATGTCTTCACCTCGATTCATATTCATGAGTTTGAGGCAAATGTTCGTGATACAAAACGCGGAGAAGAGCAGTTTACCCGTGACATTTATAATGTCAGTGATGAAGCGCTGAGAAACCTTGATGAAAACGGTATCGTTCGTAACGGTGCAGAAGTCAAGGAACGGGATATCCTTGTTGGTAAAATAACACCGAAAGGTGAGAGCGATCCTACACCTGAAGAAAAGCTGCTGAGAGCGATTTTCGGCGATAAATCAAGCGATGTCAAAGACGCTTCAATGCATGTTCCTGCCGGAATGAAAGGTATAGTCATCAAGACAAAACTATTCAGTCGCAAGAAAAAGGTCGGCATGGATTCCAAGGAGAAGCTTGAGGTTGTTGACAAGAAGTATGACTATAAGGAGTTTGATGTCAGAAAGCGTTTTGCCGAATGGCTGAAACAGCTGCTTGATGGCAAAACCTCAACTGGCGTGTATAGTGATAAAGGCAAACAACTTGTAGCTGAAGGTACGTTGTATGACGCTACTGTTCTAGCCAAATTCAGTGCAATGCCGTTCCTCGAGTCCATTGATTTTTCTAAAGGCCTGACTGACTCTTCAAAGGTGAATGACAATGTCATCCGCCTTGTCAAGGAGTTCCGATTCAAGCTTAAAGATCTTTCAGATGAGAGGGAAAACGAAAAGTACAAGATCAATGTTGGCGATGAACTTCCTCCTGGTATAGAGGAACTTGCCAAAGTCTATATTGCTCAGAAAAGGAAAATTCAGGTTGGTGACAAGATGGCCGGTCGGCATGGAAACAAGGGTGTCGTAGGCAAGATTCTTCCTGTTGAGGATATGCCGTTTATGGCAGATGGCACTTCGGTCGATATTGTTCTTAATCCGCTTGGTGTGCCAAGCCGTATGAATATCGGTCAGCTTTATGAGACATCACTCGGCTGGGCGGCTAAAAAACTCGGAGTAAAGTTTAAAACTCCTATTTTTAATGGCGCTACCTACCAGGAAGTCCAAAAAGAGCTTGAACGGGCCGGTCTGCCGACACACGGCAAGGTCAGTCTCTTTGACGGACGTACCGGTGAGCGTTTTGATGATGAAGTTACCATTGGTTATATCTACATGCTCAAACTGGGCCATCTCGTCGATGACAAGATACATGCCCGTTCTACAGGTCCATACTCCCTTATCACGCAGCAGCCTCTTGGCGGTAAAGCACAGTTTGGCGGTCAGAGATTTGGTGAAATGGAAGTCTGGGCTCTTGAAGCTTATGGCGCAGCTAACATCCTGCGGGAAATGCTTACGGTTAAATCCGATGATGTTATAGGTCGGAACAAAACCTATGAAGCAATCGTTAAAGGTCAGAACCTGCCGGAGCCTGGTATACCCGAATCCTTCAATGTCCTTATCAGGGAGTTGCAGGGACTTGGTCTTGAGATTCGTATTGACGACAGGGTTCCTTAGTAATGTGTTAATTCGCGGTTACATCATTAACGGACATTAAACAGAGTCGTTTAACAAGAGGAATTGACTATGATTTTTTCACAGGGAGCTTCGCCTTTGAAAGGCGATTTTTCAAGGATAAAGTTCAGTATAGCATCACCTGAAAGCATTCTTGCTCATTCAAGGGGAGAGGTACTGAAGCCTGAAACTATAAATTACCGTACCTTCAAGCCTGAGCGTGACGGCTTGATGTGCGAAAAGATATTTGGTCCTACCAAGGACTGGGAGTGTTACTGCGGCAAATATAAGCGCGTACGCTACAAAGGGATTATCTGCGATCGATGCGGTGTTGAGGTTACGACCAAAAGTGTAAGGCGTGAGCGAATGGGGCATATATCACTGGCCGTTCCTGTCGTGCATACCTGGTTTTTCCGCTCGGTTCCCAGCAAGATCGGTGCATTGCTTGACCTTTCTACCAAAGAGCTTGAAAGGATTATCTATTATGAAGTCTATGTTGTCATCAATCCCGGCGAGCCCGGAGAGAAGCAGGGCATCAAGAAGCTTGACCGTCTGACTGAAGAGCAGTATTTCCAGATCATCACCGAGTATGAGGATAATCAGGATCTGGAAGACTCAGATCCTGACAAGTTTGTTGCAAAAATGGGTGGAGAAGCTATTCATATGCTTCTTAAGAACATCGATCTCGATTCATCAGCGATACATTTGCGCAAAGTGCTCAAAGAGAGCAATTCCGAACAGAAAAGAGCTGATGCACTCAAAAGACTCAAGGTTGTCGAGGCTTTCAGAAAAAGTTATGAGCCACACAAAAAAACACGCAAAAAGCCTCTAGGCCTGTTCCCTGAGGATGAGCTTCCCGAGCCTTATGTCTATGAAGGCAATAAGCCTGAGTACATGGTGATGGAAGTCGTGCCGGTCATTCCTCCGGAGCTTCGTCCACTTGTGCCGCTAGAAGGCGGAAGGTTTGCCACATCCGATCTTAATGATCTTTATCGCAGAGTTATCATCCGTAACAACCGGCTGAAAAAACTCATTGATATCCGTGCCCCTGAGGTTATTCTTCGAAATGAAAAGAGAATGCTCCAGGAAGCCGTTGACGCTTTGTTCGATAATTCGCGTAAGGCCAATGCCGTGAAAACCGGCGAATCAAACAGGCCGTTGAAATCACTCTCAGATTCACTGAAGGGTAAGCAAGGTCGTTTTCGCCAGAACCTGTTGGGTAAGAGGGTTGATTATTCAGGACGTTCGGTTATCGTTGTCGGACCGGAATTGAAACTGCATGAGTGCGGTCTTCCGAAAAGCATGGCTATTGAGCTCTTCCAACCTTTTGTGATCAGACGTCTTGTTGATCGTGGTATTGCAAAATCGGTGAAATCAGCAAAGAAACTTATTGATAAAAAAGATCCGATTGTCTGGGACGTACTTGAAAAAGTTATTGATGGAAGACCGGTTATGCTCAACAGGGCACCTACTCTTCACCGTCTTGGTATTCAGGCTTTTCAGCCGGTGCTTATAGAGGGCAAGGCTATTCAGATTCATCCACTGGTCTGTACTGCGTTCAACGCTGACTTTGATGGTGACCAGATGGCTGTTCATATTCCTCTGTCACAGGAAGCGCAGCTTGAAGCATCACTACTTATGCTCTCTTCACACAATCTTATTCTGCCTCAGTCAGGCAAGCCAGTCACTGTTCCGTCACAGGACATGGTACTCGGTATGTATTTCCTTACCAAGTCACGCGTTGGCGATGTAGGTGAAGGTCAGATATTTTACAGTCCTGAAGATGTTCTCATCGCTTTCAATGAACAGCGAGTTGGTCTTCATGCTCAGATATTTGTACAGTATTCCAATCAGGTCGATCAAAAATTTGATCCACTGCGTGTACTTGATACCATTGTTGAGCCAAATTCCGAAAAGTCTATCTGGCTTAAATCGCAGCTTGAAAAGAATGCCATAGTGCTTACTACTGTCGGCAGGGTGATTTTCAACCAGCATGTACCTGAGGAGATAGGGTTTATCAATCGTGTTATTGACAAGAAAGTTGCAAAGGAGCTTATCGGGCGCCTGAGCAGTGATGTTGGAAATGTTGAAACAGCAAAATTCCTTGATAATATCAAGGAGGTCGGATTCCATTATGCAATGAAAGGCGGACTTTCTGTAGGCCTTTCTGATGCGATTGTCCCTGAAACCAAGGTCAAGCATATCAAAAATGCGCAGCGTGAGAGTACCAAAGTTGTTAAAGAGTACAATCGCGGGACGCTGACTGATAATGAACGTTATAATCAGATTGTTGATGTCTGGCAGAAAACATCGAATATCGTTGCTGAAGAGTCATATCAGAAATTGAAGAAAGACCGTGACGGCTTCAATCCACTCTATATGATGCTTGACTCCGGAGCCCGTGGTTCCAGAGAGCAGGTTCGTCAGCTTACAGGTATGCGAGGTCTTATTGCCCGTCCTCAAAAGTCCATGTCGGGACAGCCGGGTGAAATTATTGAAAACCCGATTATCTCGAATCTTAAAGAGGGGCTTACCGTCCTTGAGTATTTTATTTCGACACACGGCGCACGTAAGGGTCTTTCTGATACATCACTGAAAACAGCTGATGCCGGTTATTTGACCAGACGTCTCCACGATGTTGCCCAGGATGTTATTGTGACCATTGATGACTGCGGAACAACCCGAGGGCTTTATGTTCATCGCAATATTGAGGAAGAGACAAGCGGTCAGATCAAGTTCCGTGAGAAAATCAAGGGACGTGTTGCAGCCCGTGATATTTACGATACCCTGAATAACAAGGTGATTGTAGGTTCCAATGAAATCATTACAGAAGAGCTTGCTGAGCTCATTCAGGAGACTGCCGGTGTTGAAGAGGCGGAGATCCGCTCGGTATTGACTTGCGAATCGAAAATCGGTATCTGTTCAAAGTGCTATGGAACAAATCTTTCGGTACATGAACTCGTGGAAATCGGGGAAGCTGTAGGCGTTATCGCTGCGCAGTCGATCGGTGAGCCTGGAACGCAGCTTACCCTTCGTACGTTCCACCAGGGTGGTACCGCTCAGGGTGGTATTACTGAAACAGAGACCAAGGCATTCTATGATGGTCAGATCCAGTTCGAGGATATCAAAACGGTTGACCATACTGCTATAAATGAGGATGGGGTCGAAGAATTCCGTGTTATTGTCATTCAGAAAAATGGCAAAATAAATATTGCTGATCCCGATTCCGGCAAGATCCTGAAGCGGTATATTGTTCCGCATGGTGCACACCTCAACTGCAAACATGGCGATTTGATCAAAAAAGATCAGATGATGTTCAGCAGTGAGCCGAACAGTACACAGATTATTGCGGAGCTGGCAGGTTTCATCAAGTTTGCTGATATCGAAAAAGGCGTTACATACAAGGAAGAGGTTGATCCTCAGACCGGATTCTCCCAGCATACCATTATCAACTGGCGTTCCAAGCTTAGAGCTACCGAAACAAGAGAGCCGAGACTGATCATTATGGATGCAAACGGAGAAGTTAAAAAGACCTATCCAGTGCCGATCAAGACCAATCTCTATGTCGAAGATGGTCAGAAGGTGACTCCTGGTGATATCATAGCCAAGGTGCCGAGAAATCTTGACCGTGTCGGCGGCGATATTACCGCCGGTCTTCCAAAGGTTACTGAACTCTTTGAAGCCCGTATTCCATCAGATCCTGCTATTGTTACTGAAATTGACGGTTATGTGAGCTTTGGTTCACAGCGCAGAAGCAGCAAAGAGATCAAGGTGAAAAATGACTTCGGAGAAGAAAAGGTTTATTATGTCCAGGTTGGTAAGCATGTGCTTGCCAATGAGGGCGATGAAGTCAAGGCAGGAGATCCATTGACCGATGGTGCCGTTTCTCCGCAGGATATCCTGCGTATTCAGGGTCCCAATGCTGTGCAGCAGTATCTCGTGAATGAAATCCAGAAAGTTTATCAGATCAATGCAGGTGTAGAGATCAATGACAAGCATCTTGAGGTTATTGTGCGCCAGATGCTTCAGAAAGTGCGTATTGAAGAGTCAGGCGACACCAACCTTCTGCCAGGTGATCTTATTGATCGGAGTGCTTTTGTCGAGGCTAACAATGGTATTGCCGAGAAGGTGCGGATTACTGAGAAGGGAGATGCTCCTGCAAGAATTCAGGACAGTCAACTTCACAAATTGCGCGATATTACAAAGCTGAATCGTGAGCTTCGCAAGAACACCAAAAATATGATTGCTTTCGAACCAGCCCTGCAGGCAACCTCTCATCCAGTGCTCCTTGGTATTACCAGTGCAGCTCTTCAGACTGAGAGTGTTATATCCGCAGCATCCTTCCAGGAAACGACCAAGGTGCTGACTGATGCCGCTGTTGCAGGAAAGGTTGACTTTCTTGCCGGTTTGAAAGAAAATGTGATTGTTGGAAAACTGATTCCTGCGGGAACGGGGCTCAAGAGATACAAGACAATCAAACTGACTGGTGAAGGTCATGACTCTTCAGTTGACAGTGAGACCAAGATAGAAGATGCTCCGACAAGAGAGGGCTTTGCTAACGAGCGATAGTCTTTATAAGAGGTTCAGATGAGACAAAAAAAAAGGGAGATTTTAATCTCCCTTTTTTTTTGTCTACTTCTTTTCAAACCTGAAGGATTCGAGAAAACTCGTATCAAATTCACCGCTCTGAAAAACAGAAGAATGCATCACCTGTTTGTGGAAAGGAATTGTGGTTTTTACTCCAACCACGATAAATTCATCGAGTGCCCTTGACATCCTTGCGATAGCTTCCTCTCTTGTATGAGCTGTAACGATAAGTTTTGCAATCATGGAGTCATAGTTCGAAGGGACAACATAGCTTGCGTAAGCATGCGAATCAACCCTGACACCGTGGCCGCCAGGTGTATGGAAAACCTGAAGCTGTCCTGGAGAAGGACGGAATGATTGTTCTGGATCTTCAGCATTGATCCGGCATTCAATTGAGTGGCCTTTGGGAACAAAGGTTTTTCCTTCAATTGATTCACCGGCTGCGACGAGAATCTGTTCCTTGACGAGATCCACATCATAGCGCTCTTCAGTAACCGGATGTTCTACCTGAATACGGGTATTCATTTCCATGAAGTAAAAATCCTTGTGCCTGTCGAGCAGAAATTCAATGGTTCCCGCCCCTTCATAGTTGATTGCTCTGGCAGCGGCTACAGCTGCATCACCCATTTTTTTTCTGAGAGCATCATCAACAACAGGAGAAGGAGTTTCTTCAATCAGCTTCTGATGCCGTCTCTGGACGGTACAATCACGTTCTCCAAGATGGATAGTGTTGCCGTGCTGGTCCGATAAAATCTGGATCTCAACGTGGCGAGGATTCTCAAGATACTTTTCGATATAGACGCCACTGTTGCCGAATGATTGTTCAGCCTCACTGCGCGCAGTGTTCAGCGCTTTCTCAAGCTGGCTTTCCTCCGTAACAACCCGCATCCCTTTTCCCCCGCCTCCTGCGGTAGGTTTGATAATAACAGGATAGCCGGTTTTATTAGCTGTTTCAATTGCCTGCTTGAGATCGGTTACCAGTCCGGGGCTGCCGGGAACGACAGGAACTCCGGCTGCAATCATCGTTGATTTTGCCGTATTCTTATCGCCCATCTGGTTGATCATTGTGGCTGTGGGTCCGATAAACTTGATATTTACAGAGTCGCACACTTCGGCAAAATCTGCATTCTCAGCAAGAAAACCATAGCCCGGATGAATCGCATCTGCATTTGTTACCTCTGCAGCAGCGATTATGCGAGGTATGTTCAGGTAACTCTCTCTTGATAAAGCGGGTCCTATACAGACAGCTTCATCGGCGTATTTGACATGCATTGACTCTGCATCAACTGTAGAATAGACTGCAACAGTACTGATTCCCATTTCGCGGCAGGTCTGCATAATACGCAAGGCAATTTCGCCGCGATTTGCAACAAGTATTTTCTTAAACAATGTATTGGTGATGAATGATTATGGTTTAATCCGGAACAGCGGTTGATCATACTCTACCGCCTGTCCATTTTCAACAAGAATTTCAACGATTGTACCGGAAACTTCTGCTTCAATTTCGTTCATGAGTTTCATGGCTTCAATAATACAGAGGACATCACCTTTCTTTATGGTGTCATTGACAGCAACAAAGGGTGGTGCATCAGGAGATGAAGACTGGTAAAATGTCCCGACAATTGGAGAGCGGGATTCAATCAAACCAGCTATTGATTCATCTTTTTTAGCTGCCGGAGGGCTGTTTAAGGCCTGAGAAGCGGTGTTTACCGCAGGCGATGCCGTTGGCTGAGCACTTAGCTGGGTAATCACAGTTGCTGCGGAAGCACGCCTTAGAGTAATTTTAAAGCCTCCCTCCTCCTCGATGATTGTTTCCTGAAAGTCTGAGCTATCGACAATGTCGATAAGCTGTTTAATTTCATTAAAGTTCATGATGATATTACTTAAGTTTAAAACACGCGTCCTGATCTATCGCCTAAGAAGATAATTACTTTTTAACTCTTTCAATATACTCACCGGTACGGGTGTCGACACGAATAACGCTTCCAGTCTGAATGAACATGGGCACGTTAACTTCAGCACCAGTTTCGACTACGGCCGGTTTTGTTCCACTTGTTGCCCTGTCATCCTTTAATGCCGGACTGGTTTCAGTGACCTCAACTTCAACAAATGTTGGAAGTTCAACTCCAAGGATAGAGGCATCGTCAGAGAATACAATAGTTACTATAATACCATCTTTGACAAATCGGGATGAAGAGCCGATCGCAACTTCAGGAACATTGATCTGGTCAAAAGTATCGTTGTCCATCATCACGAAGTCAGTTCCGTCCCGGTAAAGATACTGATACTGTTTTCTCTCTGTGACGATGACATCAACTGATTCGGTGGCACTGAAGCGATATTCGACATTTCTGCCGGATTTCAGGTTTCTCATGTTTGCCTGGTAAAACGCTCTCAGATTGCCAGGAGTGCGGTGAATAAGGCTCTCTATACTGTGTGGTTCGCCTTTAAAGCGGATAATTGAACCTTTCGAAACATTACTGATTGAAATCATAAACAGAAAAATATTTGTCTTGTGCGGTTTGTTTCTTTATATCAAAATGAACTTAAATATAACACAGTGCCGGGCGATTACAAACCACCAGATCGAGCAAAGCTGGATAATGCTAAAAAGCCATTGCATGTTTGTAAAGTACTGTTTAAATTCATTCAATTAATAAAGGTCAAAAAAAGTTGCTTTTACTTCAACAATAATAAACATGTCATATGTCAAAAGCTGAATTAGTAGAGAAAATTGCCGAGCAGGCCAAACTGACCAAAGTTGATGCCGAGCGTGCTGTAAATGCCTTTATCAATGTCGTGTCAGCATCATTGAAGGCTGGAGATGATGTAACTCTTGTCGGTTTCGGGACCTTTACCACTGGCGATAGGGCAGAAAGACAAGGGCGGAACCCTCAGACTGGTGCAGCTATTACTATTTCCGCGAAAAAAGTTGTTAAATTCAAGCCTGGAAAGGCGTTGAAGGAAGAGGTCGGCGGTTGATTCCTGTGGTTTGATTGTTTTTATTACTTTTAAAGTCCATCATTAGCCTCTGCTTGATGGACTTTTTTTATCATTTATACTCCCGCATTATGGCTACGAAAGTTGTCCTTGATTTTGAGAAGCCTCTTTTTGAGCTTGAAGCCAAGCTCAATGAAATGCGATTGCTGCTCCGGAGCACTACAAGGGAACAGGCGCCTTCTGAGAGTGAAGCGCTCAGTCATGACATAGAGACTCTTGAGCTGAAGGTCGATGCGCTCCGCCGTTCGATCTATAAAAATCTTACCAGGTGGCAGAAGGTGCAGCTTGCCCGCCATCCCGAAAGACCGTTTACGCTCGATTACATTTATATGATGACCAAAGAGTTTGTTGAACTGGCTGGTGACCGGCATTTCAGTGATGATAAAGCGATCGTTGGCGGGTTTGCCCGCATTGAAGAGAGTGCATCCGGTTTTTCACAACCAGTCATGATCATTGGTCATCAGAAAGGTCGTGATACCAAATCCAATCTGTACAGGAATTTTGGTATGGCACAGCCTGAGGGATATCGCAAGGCGCTTCGTTTAATGAAACTTGCTGAAAAATTCCGTAAACCGGTCATTACCCTTATTGATACTCCGGGAGCATTTCCCGGTATAGAAGCTGAAGAGCGTGGACAGGCCGAGGCGATTGCCAGGAATTTATTTGAAATGGCGAAGTTGACTGTTCCGGTAATCTGTGTCATTATCGGTGAAGGTGCAAGTGGCGGTGCGATTGGTCTTGGGGTCGGCGACAGGATTATCATGGCTGAAAACAGCTGGTATTCAGTGATTTCTCCTGAAAGCTGCTCTTCTATTCTCTGGAGAAGCTGGAACTATAAAGAACAGGCGGCCGAGGCGTTGCAGCTTACTGCAGATGATCTTCTTGCTCAGGGTATTATCGACAGAATTATTCCTGAACCGCTTGGAGGAGCTCATACTGACCCTGACAAAATGGCTACGACATTGAAGGAGATATTGATCGAGGAGCTTAAAGCACTGTTGCCTAGGGATCCGGCAGATCTCGTTCATGACCGGATTGAAAAGTTTTCTTCCATGGGTGTCTGGAAAGAAGATGTATAGAACACAAAAAAAGCCTGCTTGGATGCAGGCTTTTTTTGTGGTGAAATTTATTGCTGCTTTATTTGATGACGTATGAGCTTTCACCCTTGAGCAACTCTTCAAGGGATGCAACTCCATTTTTCTGTGCGTCACGGATTTGTGCGGTCAGAGCATCTTCGTAGGTTACCCGTTCCTCAGCATAGAATATCCCGAAAGGTCTTGGGACAACCTCTTCCGATTTATCATGAACATCAGCAAAGCGGGCAAGAATGGATGCCTTGTTGATATCAGCCTCATTATGAATCCATAGATCAGAAGTTGAGAGACCTTCTTTATCAAGATCTACAACTACCGGTGTGAATCCGTCAAGGCGGATACCTTTGTTTTTCTCTTTTCCGAAGACAAGAGGCTTGCCCTGTTCAAGATAGATGGTATTGTCAGCTTTAGTGTCGAGGGTGGCAAATGCTTCAAAAGCTGAGTTGTTGAATATGGGACAGTTCTGGTAAATTTCTACCAGAGAGGTTCCCTTATGCAGTGCAGCACGTTTCAGTATTGAGCGGAGGTATTTTCCATCGCGGTCAAAAGCCCTTGCAAAGAAAGAACCTCCCGAGCCAATCGTCAAAGCAGCCGTATTGAATGGCTGATCGATGACACCGGATGGTGAGGTAATGGTTCTTAATCCGATTTTTGACGTTGGTGAATACTGGCCTTTAGTGAGCCCGTAAATTTCATTATTGAAGAGAATAACGTTCAAGTCCGGATTTCTTCTCAACGTATGAATGAAATGATTGCCGCCAATCGATAACGCATCGCCATCACCGGTAGCGACCCAGACACTCAGTTCAGGCCGTGATACTTTCAGTCCTGTTGCCATTGGCAGTGCCCGGCCATGAATGCCGTGAACACCATACGTTGCCATATAGTAAGGTAGGCGGGAAGAGCAGCCTATCCCTGAAACAAATACGACGTTTTCCGGAGTAACGCCTAGTTCCGGCATAACATTTTTAAGCTGTTGCAGTATTGCGTGATCGCCACAGCCAGGACACCATTTCGCCTCCTGGTCAGAAGCAAAATCCTTGGCAGTGAGCACTGGTGAAGCTATGATGGTTGTATCGTTATCAGTCATTATTAAATCTCCTTGATAAGGTCAGTGATTTTAGCCAGAATTTCCATTTCATTGAACGGCACACCCTGCACCTTGCTGTACCCGACAGGGGCGATCAGGAAGGCATCACGGATAAGGTGGATAAGCTGTCCGCTGTTCATCTCAGGGATCAACACCTTCTTATAGTTGCCGAGTATCGTTCCAAGGTTTTTCGGGAACGGATGGATATAGCGGAGATGCGCATGAGCAACACTGTAACCCTCTTCAAGGGCCTGCTCGACAGCGGTTTTAATTGCACCGTATGATGAACCCCATCCGAGGACAAGGAGATCTCCTTTTTGTGGTCCGTTATCAATAGACTGAAGTGGAATAGTGTCAGCAATCCGTGCGATTTTTTCAGCACGAAGCTTTGTCATCAATTCATGATTTTCAGGGTCATGTGAGACATTCCCGGTTTCATTCTGCTTTTCAAGTCCGCCAATGCGGTGTTCGAGGCCTTTTGTTCCGGGTATAGCCCAAGAGCGCACCAGACGATCGTCACGCTTGTAAGGAAGATATGGAGCATCTTCAGGTTTTCTTGCCGGTTGAAACCGGGGTGTGATGTCCGCAAGATTATCCGGACTTTCAACCTCCCATGGCTCTGAACTCAGCGCGAGGTAGCCGTCAGATAGACAGATTACCGGAGTCATGTGTTCTACGGCAATTCTTGCGGCTTCGTAAGTGGTGTAGAAGCAGTCGACAGGAGAGCGTGCGGCGATAACGGGCATAGGTGCTTCCCCATGTCTTCCATACATGGCCATTAAGAGATCAGACTGTTCCGGTTTGGTTGGAAGTCCTGTTGACGGTCCACCCCGCTGAACATTGATAATAACCAGAGGTACTTCAAGAATGACAGCGAGACCGAGTGCTTCCGTTTTAAGGGCAAGTCCAGGGCCGGAAGTGTTTGTAGCCGCAAGTGCACCTCCGTATGCAGCGCCTATACTGCTGACGATACCAGCGATTTCGTCTTCAGCCTGAAAGGTCTTGACTCCATATTTTTTCTTTTTCGCCAGTGTCTGCAGGATCTCAGTTGCCGGGGTTATTGGGTATGAACCAAGAAAGAGGTTAAGACCGGCTTTTTTGGATGCGGCAGTCAGTGCGATAGCGCATGCTTCATTACCGGTAACGCGGCGATAGGTGCCGTGTTGTTTTTGCGGGGCAATATCGAAGCGTCCAAGATTTGCAAAAAGTTCAGTTTCATCGCCAAAGAAATAGCCGGCCTTCATGGCTTTGATGTTTGCTTCGGCTAACTGGATATTTTTCTGGAACTTGGTTTGCAGCGTTTCAATTGTTCCTTCAAGCGGAAGGGTGTAAAGCCAGTAGAGCAGCCCTAAAACAAACATGTTTTTACAGCGGTCGACATCTTTACTGCTTAGTCCGCTCTCTTTGAGTGCTTCACGCGTAAACTGCAAAACAGGGACAGGAAAGACGATATAGTTATCCAGTGTGCCGTCTTCAAGAGGGTTCGCACCTTCAGGATAGCCTGCAAGCTTTAAATTCTTCTCATCGAACCCCTCGGTACCCGCGATAATGATACCTCCACGGTGCAGGTCTTTCAGATTTGCTTTAAGCGCTGCAGAGTTCATGGCTACCATGACATCAAATCGTGCTCCCGGGGTATAGACAGGCTTGCTGCTGAACTGAAGCTGAAATCCTGATACACCTGCAATGGTTCCGGCAGGGGCCCTTATTTCTGAAGGAAAATTAGGGAATGTATTCAGTTCGGATCCGCGAACGGCAACGGTATTGGCGAATTGTGTCCCGGTCAGCTGCATCCCGTCACCTGAATCTCCCGCAAAAAGCACGGACACGCTGGTTTTCGATGTTACATTGACCTGTCTGGTTGTCTTTTTAGTATCAGTCATTGTCCCTGTTAATTACTTTTCAAAGTTAGTAAACAGCAATAAAATCCCCGTGACAATGAACATCATGGCACGGAAGTCATTGGCCTGTTATCTGGTGAAATGTATTATTGGTGGGTAAAGAAGAGGGCAATAGCTAAACCGCACAGTCCTCTGCAATAAAAGAAATATAAAGGATGCTTAGCGTTTAAACAAGTTTTTGACTGTTTTAACTAAGAATTTTTTTCAATAACGATGTTGTTTTTTGTCAGATACTCCTGCCATTCCTGTTCTTCCCTGATTGGGCAGTCAAGGGATAAATCACAAAAATCACAGCGTTGCATGCCGTACATCTGCTCCATCCAGCAACCAGTGGCGCTTTTATGCACTTCATTGACATGGTTGGGATTTTTTTTCATTATTCTGGATGATATCTCCATCAACTCCATAACCCCTTCTCTCCGTTTCTGATTTTCCACTCCCCAACTCATAACAGTCTCCCTGTTTTTAATGGAAAAATAGACATGCCGCACCGCCCTAATAACGACGTTTTAATATAATTCTTTTTTAAAAAGAATATACTTCCTCAGCCACTTCAGCCAAGCCTTAAAGCATAGTGTCACTCTTGACTCAAAGGTGATAAAATTAAGTTGGCAACAAGCCTTAAAAAAGAGTAACTTTGCAGCCGTAAGAGGCCCCTGCCCTACAGGTAAGCGCTTGATTGAATGCATTGAAACAAGATTATAATCTCTATGAAATCCCGGGAAATCAGACAATCTTTTTTGGATTATTTTGCTAATAAAGGTCATAATATAGTTCGTTCAGCACCGGTTATTCCGGCAGATGATCCAACCCTGCTCTTTACAAATGCTGGGATGAACCAGTTTAAGGATGTGTTTTTAGATAAAGGGACAAGGCCTTATGTGCGGGCAGCAGATACCCAGAAATGCATCAGGGCATCGGGCAAGCATAACGATCTCGAGGATGTCGGCAGGGACACCTACCACCATACCTTTTTTGAAATGCTGGGCAACTGGTCTTTTGGTGATTATTACAAAGTTGAAGCCATAACCTGGGCGTGGGAACTCCTGACAGAAGTATGGACGTTGCCGAAAGAACGGCTTTACGCGACAGTCTTTCATGATGATGATGAGAGCTTTCAGATATGGCAGAAGCATACAGATATTAACCCGGAGCATATCATCCGTTTCGGGGAAAAAGACAATTTCTGGGAGATGGGCGAAACAGGACCTTGCGGCCCATGTTCTGAAATTCATATCGATCTTACCGAGGATGGTTCAGGCAGGAGTCTCGTCAATGTCGGCGATTACCGTGTCATTGAACTGTGGAATCTTGTTTTCATTCAGTATAACCGCCAAAGTGACGGACGCCTTGAACCGCTTCCCAAGAAACACGTGGATACCGGCATGGGGTTTGAGAGGGTGGCCGCGGTTCTCCAGGGTAAAGGTTCAAACTACGATACGGATGTTTTCAAACCGCTGTTTGACCGTATAACCGAAATTACCGGTGTCCGGTATGGGGCTTCAATGGATAATCCTCTCGACATTGCCATGAGGGTTATTGCCGACCATGCGCGTACCCTGACTTTTGCGCTTTCAGACGGTGCAATGCCTTCCAACGAGGGACGTGGTTATGTGCTTCGCCGCATTCTTCGCCGTGCTCTGAGATATTCAAAAAATCTTGGGTATAACGAACCGATTCTTCATCAGCTTGTTGTTACGCTTGCCGACTCCATGGGCGATGTTTTTCCTGAGTTAAAGAAGCAGCAAGATACGGTAAGAAAAATCATCAGGGCAGAAGAGGAGAGCTTTATCGTTACCCTTGACCGGGGAATTGAAATATTCAATGATGTCATCGAACAAGTCCGCTCAGCGAGCGGCAAGACCATTAATGGCAAAGATGCCTTCAAGCTTTATGATACCTACGGTTTTCCTTTCGATCTGACTCGTCTTATGGCAGCTGATGTTGGTTTTGAGGTGGATGGAGAAGGTTTTGAGCACGCCATGCAAGAGCAGAAAATCAGAGCAAGAACTGATCGCAAGGAAAAACAGCATGTAGAGGATGATGGAGCCGAGTGGCTCTGGTTCAGTGACGAGCATCGTTCCATTTTTAGCGGTTACGATCAGCTTGGGATGCAGGCCATGATTACCGGAGTCAAACATGTCAAGGGCAAACTTCTCGTTGTGCTTGATCATACTCCATTCTATCCTGAAAGCGGTGGTCAGGTTGGTGACAGAGGCTGGATAGAGACTGGCAGCTATCGCCTGCAGGTGACCGACACCATCAAGGACGGGGATGCCATTGTCCATGTCATTAGCTCTGTTTTCGACAAAATTCTCGATACAGCCATCACTCCTGACGATCTCTCTATTGATAGTAAACATTTATCAGCTGAGGCCTCCGTGGACAGGCATGTTCGATTGGATACCGAAAGAAATCATACAGCAACGCATCTGCTCCATGGTGCACTTCGCAGGATATTGGGACAGCATGTCCAGCAGAAAGGATCGTTTGTCAATGCCGAACGTCTCCGTTTCGATTTCAGTCACTTTTCCAGGCTGACTGATGCTGAACTGGAGGAGGTTGAAGCCGAGGTGAACGAACAGATCAGAAAGTCTGAACAGGTGATCAAGCATTCCGACGTTCCCTATGATGAAGCGATTGCGAAGGGTGCGCTTGCATTTTTTGGTGATAAGTATGCCGATAACGTAAGAGTTGTTGAAGTCCCCGGTATCTCTGTTGAGCTTTGCGGCGGTACCCATGTTGATAATATCGGTCGGATCGGGATCTTTAAAATAATCAGTGAATCCTCTGTAGCATCGGGAGTCCGTCGTATTGAAGCGTTGACGGGAAAAGCTGCTGAAAAGCTTTTGTGGAATGAGTACCGGGAACTCCAGCAGGTTCGTCATCTGCTGAAAGCAAAAGGGGATGAGTCGCTCTCAGAGAGGGTTTCAGAATTGATTGAGTCAAAAAAAGAGCTTGAAAAACAGCTTCAGGACGGAAAGCTTGCTTCCCTTCTCAGCACACTTGCAGCAGAACTTCACGCATCTCCTGATATCGCCGGTTGCCGGATCATGACAAAAGTTGTCCAAGGGGTGGATGCTGATACACTTCGCCAGGCAGCTCTTGCCCTGCGAGAACTGCTGCCCTGTTCCGCAGCGCTGCTCTGCAGTGTGGAGGATGGTAAAGTTTCGCTGGTCAGCTTTGCTTCCGACAAGGCTGTCCGGGATATTGGTCTTGATGCCGGAAAACTGATTCGTGAGG
The DNA here is from genome assembly GCA_005843825.1 of Chlorobium sp. Taxonomy (GTDB): domain Bacteria; phylum Bacteroidota; class Chlorobiia; order Chlorobiales; family Chlorobiaceae; genus Chlorobium. The sequence goes on along the minus strand of SZXX01000044.1, from coordinate 147,435 downwards.
CAGCGCAGAGCGTGCAAGGTGGTGGTGGAGGCAAGCCGGAGTTTGCTACTGCCGGCGGGAAGAACCCTGACGGAATCCCGAGAGCCCTTGAACTCTATGCGGTCTCGGTCAAGGCTGCGCTGCAGGGATGAACAAACAACAATTGACTGGTTTTCAGGTTTTTGACTGCTTTTTCGGGCGATGCTCAAAACCCTCATGTGAGAGCTGCTCTTTTCGGCTTGTTCGCTCACTTCGTCTGGCGCTCAAGTCGCGGGCAATGCAGAAAAAAGAAGAGTCCTCCGCCGGAGCTGTCGGTTCATGGGATAAACCAGAGACGGTGACGACGCACCCCATGGTGACGCTACAGAAACAGGATGCGACGAAAAAACGGAAGCGGCTGCTCGCTCCAAGGGAGGAGATTGCGTGGTATCCGACGATCAAGCCGGAGCTTTGCAACGGTTGCGGTGACTGCAAGGTTCTGTGCAAACCGGGCGTGTTCGGGTTGGGCGAGCCAGATCCCACAGGCATTCATCGACCGAAACTGATTGTCGAGCATCCATACAAGTGCCTTGTGCTCTGCACCCGGTGCGTGCCTGTCTGTACCTCAGGAGCCATTGTCCTTCCTCCGAAAGAGGTGTTCGAGCACTTTGTGGAGTATCTGGACTGATAGAATTTCCGCAGGAGAGGAGCCGAATAAAAAACATCAAAACGGAGAGATCATGACCGGTTCCGCCTCACATGGAAAGAAAAAACGAAGGCTTCTTCTGCCCCGCGAAGAGATTGCCTGGTTTCCGGAACTTGACTCTACACTCTGCAATGGCTGTGGTGACTGTAAGGATTTCTGCAAACCGGGAGTTTTTGCCCTCGGTGAGCCCGAAGGAGTCAAACGGGCAAAAATGACTGTTGCCAACCCCTATAGCTGTATTGTGCAGTGCACCCGCTGTGAACCAGTCTGCATTACTGGCGCAATTAGCTTACCTCTCCAGAAAGATTTTGAGCATGTTGTAGAGTATGTTGACTGACGGAGAGGTCGTCGCGGTCTCTGAATCCCATAAGATAAAGAATGGCATCAAGCCCAAGGGTTGATATGGCCTGCTTTGCGCTCTCCCTGACAATCGGTTTTGCCCTGAAGGCGATACCGAGTCCCGCTTTTCCAAGCATTGGCAGGTCATTGGCACCATCACCGACAGCAATGGTTTGTTCAAGCCGGATATTTTCCTTTTTCGCGATAAGCTCCAGCAGTTCAGCTTTTCTTTTGCCATCGACTATCTGCCCAAGTACCTTGCCGGTTAGTTTGCCTTCCTCTATTTCCAGCGTGTTGGCATAGACGTAATCGATATTCAGCTTTTTCTGCAGGTAGTGGCCGAAATAGGAGAATCCACCTGAAATGACCGCAGTTTTAAAGCCAAGGTTATGCAGGTTATGGAAGAGCGTTTCCGCCCCTTCGGTAAGCTGCAGCCTTTGGGCAATGGTTTCAAGAATATGTTCGTCAAGCCCCTCGAGCAAAGAGACCCTTTGCAGAAGACTCCCGGAAAAATCAATCTCTCCCCGCATGGCCTGCTCTGTAATTGCCGCTACCTCATGGCCGACACCGGCTTCCAGAGCAAGTTCATCGATTACCTCAGACGTAATGAGTGTCGAGTCCATATCGAACACGATCAATCGGCGGTTGCGTCGGAATATGTTGTCTTCCTGAAAAGCTATATCGATACCAAGTGTATCGGTTATTGCAAGCATCTGCTCGCGGAACCTGTTTTCGTTTTGCAGGCTGCCCCGTATGGAAAACTCTACGCAGGCCTTGGTTTGTCCAGTGGTTTGAGCGTTTTCAAGAGGAATACGTCCCGAGAGGCGGGTGATCGTATCGATATTGAGATTATGCGATGCAATGATCGACGATACCCGCTCAAGCTGTTCAGCTGTGATTTTTCTTGCGAGCAGTGAAAGCAGATATCGGTGTTTTCCTTGTTCCAGCACCCACTGTTCATACTCTGTGTCGGATACAGGTGTAAAGGTGATCTGGATACCAAGCGTATGGGCACAGAAAAGCAGGTCCTTCAGTATCGGGGAAGAGGCTGACTCTTTTGGTACCTCTACCAGCATACCCAGAGAAAGATGATTATGGATAACCGCCTGACCGATATCAAGGACCGGTATCTTGTAGCCTGAAAGGATAGAGGTTATTTTCGACGTCAAGCCCGGTTTGTCCGGGCCTGTAATATTGATAAGGAGAAGCTCTCTCATATCAGAATGCGTAATGTTAAGTCTTTTTTCAATTGCAGACGGCTATTTGATTTTGCTGCTGCTAATCAACAGCTATCAAAACAATTTATGGTTCAAACATAAGGTTGTTTCCCGAAAGAACCAACATCAACCTTGATCATCAGCAATCATGCTCTTATCGATCGTGGCCTTGGCGGCTTATAAATCCCCATTTTCCATTTGTTGCATTACCAACCCTGACTGGCGCGAGACCTTGTGAAAATTTACCTACTGCATCAAACTGCGGAGTGATGATTATTTTCCCCTGTTTATCAATAAATCCCCATTTCCCAGTCGTTGAATCACCAATTCTTACTGCAGCGAGGCCTTCTGAAAAGTCACCCGCCAGATCAAATTTCTGGTTGATCACCACTTTTCCCTGTCTGTCAATAAACCCATATTTTGCAGTGATTCCGTGCCCGATTGAAACGCAGGCAAGTCCTTCTGAAAATCGACATTTATTATCAAATTGCGGATTGATGACCATTGTTCCCTGTTTATCAATAACTCCCCATTTCCCACTGTTTCTATCACCGATCCGAATGACTGCCAAGCCATTTTTAAAGGATTCAGCATAATCGAATTGTAAAGAGATAGCAACATGACCCTGTTTGTCAATAAACCCCCATTTACCATATTTTTCACTCCCCATTCTCATTGGTGCAAGACCTTCTGAAAAGTCACCCACCAGATCGAATTGAGGGGTGATGACATACGTTCCTTTATTATCAATAAATCCCCATTTTCCTGAAATGGCGTCTCCCACTCTCATGGCAGCAAGACCCTCTTTAAAGCCGTGTTCAGCATCGAATTTCGGGATGACTACGGCTTGCCCTCGTTTATCAATAAATCCATATTTACCGGTAAATGCATCACCATCTCTCATAAGGGCAAGACCTTCCAAAAAGTCACCTACAAAAAAGAATTGCGGCCTGATGACCATTTTTCCACTCTTGTCAATAAATCCATATTTACCATCAGTTTCATCACCAATTTTCACTGCTGCCAGTCCTTCTGAAAATTCGTGGACATCATCAAACTTCGGTGCGATGGGCATTTTTCCCTGCAGGTCTACAAAACCTTGTTTAAAGGAAAGTGAATCACCAATCTTAACTGCAGCAAAGCCCTCTTTAAACGCTTCAACAGCAAAGAATTGTGGATTGATGACTATTTGACAGGTATTGTCAACTGAAATTTCAGACGGCTCCCGGTTACATCCAAACAGAAAGCTTAACAGACAGAAGCTTATAAGAGTTATTACTCTGCTTTCTGCTGATTTCATGATAGTTCGGATTTGAGCATGTTAACTACAAATGCGTCCGATGAAATGCTCTGGTCAATGAGTGTCTTCATCAATAAGTGTGAATGAGGGCCGGGAGTAAATGCCCTTAAGTCCTTCAATCGAAGTTAGGCCCAGAAAAAACTTGTTAGCCTCTGATGTGTAATAAAAAACCTCAAAGGCCCAGCTTTTCTGAGGATCTTTGAGGTCAATAGTAACTTATTAAAAACCTTTAACGATTAGAAAAAAAATGAGATAAAATAATTATCGATTACTCCCACTCAATTGTGGCCGGTGGTTTTGATGATATGTCGTAGGCCACTCTGTTGATGCCGCGCACTTCATTGATGATCCGGTTTGACACGCGGGCAAGAAAATCATGAGGCAGCTGGGCCCAGTCGGCAGTCATACCGTCCGTCGATTCGACAGCCCTGAGAGCAAGAACATTTTCGTAAGTGCGTTTATCGCCCATGACGCCTACCGACTGTACCGGAAGCAGGACAGCAAAAGCCTGCCATACCTGCGTGTACAGTCCGCTGGATTTCAGCTCTTCAATGTAGATTTCATCTGCATCACGCAGGATATCAAGCCTTTCTCTGTTGAGCGATCCGAGTACTCTCACAGCAAGGCCGGGTCCTGGAAAAGGATGGCGCATAAGGATATCCTCGGCGATACCGAGTTCACGTCCTACTGCACGTACCTCATCCTTGAACAGCTCCCGAAGCGGCTCGATAAGCTTGAGCTTCATGCGTTTCGGCAATCCGCCTACGTTATGGTGTGACTTGATTGTTTCCGATGGCCCTTTGACACTCACACTTTCAATAACGTCGGGATAGAGAGTGCCCTGAACCAGGAATTTTTCATCATGAATATGTTCTTCAAATATCTGGATAAAGGTTCTGCCAATGATTTTGCGCTTTTTTTCAGGAGCGGCAACGTTTTTCAGGCGTTTCAGGAAGAGATCGGATGCATCGGCAAGAGTTACCTTGAGGCCGAGGGGTTTGAGAAAGCTCATTACTTTTTCGGCTTCATGCTTTCTCAAGAGGCCGTTGTCGACAAAAACGCAGTGCAGTTTTTTGCCGATTGCCCGGCTTACAAGAACAGCGGCAACAGTTGAGTCAACACCACCGCTTATACCGCAGATGACAGTTTCTTTTCCAGCTTTGCGTGCAATTTCCTCAATCTGGTGCTCGATAAAGCTTTTTGATGACCAGTCAGGTTTTATACCGGCAATATTGATAAGAAAGTTTGAGAGAAGCTGTTTGCCGTAGAGGGTATGCTGAACCTCAGGGTGAAACTGCAGGCCATAGACCTTCAGAGCAGCTTTACTGCCGCAGCTTTCAATAGCGCACATTTCAGAGTTTCCACTGCTGGCCGTTACCCTGAATCCTTCAGGCATCCTTATCACCTTGTCGCCATGGCTCATCCAGACGTCGGAGTCCGGAATATCCTTGAAGAGCAAGCTCTCATGTTCGCCGTCATGGGCTACCATAATTTTTGCTCGTCCGAACTCGTGTTTTAAAGAACCGGCAACTTCTCCGCCGAAATGTTTTGCTATGGCCTGCAGTCCATAGCAGATACCGAGTACAGGAATGCCGAGTGAAAAGATGCCTCCATCAGGCAGAATAGCTGATTCTCCGTAGACGCTTGTGGGCCCCCCTGAAAGAATAATAGCTTTCGGGTTGTGTTCCCTGATGGTCTCCGGCGAGGCATTGTAGGGAAGAATCTCAGAATAAATACCAAGTTCACGGATACGCCGGGCTATTAACTGGGTGTATTGCGATCCAAAATCAAGAACTAAAACCGATTGCATAAAAAAAACAATTGAGTGTTAAATAAGCATCAAATCAATACACTTCCTCTGGTTTCTGGCGTAAGGCCGGAGCAGGGTTCTGTGGAATGGAGGGTCCATTGCTGTTGCCGGGATTTTCGCTATTCCCTTCAGGGATATTCTTGATGTCGGGTGATTGACCAGGACGGGACTGATAGTATTTAAATCCTTTGGGAGTGTAGTATTCGATATAGACGTTATTGCCGAGCAGATCTGAAGGCGTATTGGTAGGGCCGGATATTGGAACGGCAATAACCGTTTCAGGAATATGAAAATACCTGTTTTCGAGTTTCAGTGACCGGTCGCTATAGCAGCGCTTCATAAACCCTGCCCATATTGGAAGGGCTGCTCGTGCACCCTGTCCATACTCCATCGAGGTAAACTTGATGCGTTCGTCATCAAATCCTGTCCAGACAACAGCGACAAGCTGAGGAGTGAACCCGGCAAACCATGCGTCTCTCATACTCTGGGTCGTACCTGTTTTGCCAGCGGCCTCAACATCAAATCCATACCGGGCACGGACTGCTGCGCCGGTGCCTTTGGCGATTACATCCTTGAGCATCGACACCATCACAAAGTTGGTGGTTGAGTCAATAGCAAAGCGTCGGTTGAGGGTATATTTCGATAACAGGCGACTGTGCTTGTCTTCCACTTTCAGGATTGAGACTGGTTCATTCCATATACCGTTGTTGGCAAATGTTGAAAATGCTCCTGCAAGTTCAAGCGGTGTGACTTCCGAGGTTCCGAGGGCTATTGAGAGGTTCGATGCTAAAGGAGAAGATATTCCCATCCTTTTGGCGTAACTGATTATTTCTGATGTTGTAAGGTGTTCATAAGCAAGCCGGACGGTAACCTGGTTCAGTGAGTGGGCCAATGCAGTGCGAAGGGTTGTCATTCCGCCAGATGAACCGTCAGAGTTTCTCGGTGACCAGATAGTGCCGTTGCCGCTGTTAAGGGCAAGTGGCTGGTCAAGCACCTGAAAGTTTGCAGGAAATCCCTTATCGATGGCTGCAGTATAGACAAAAGGCTTGAAGGTTGAGCCCGGTTGACGTTTTGCCTGCCAGACGTGATCAAACTGATACTTGTAATCATCAGGAGAAAATTTGTTGCCCCCAACCCAAGCCTTGACATGCCCGTTGGTCGGGTCGATAGCCACCAGTGCAACCTGTATTCTGGTTTTTGCCCGCAGGGTCTCATCCAGCCATACTTTGTCTGCCTTAAGTTTAGCCATTGCCTGCTGATCCGATTCCCCATCTTCGATAAGCCCCTTGAATCGTTCGCTCTCTCTGATAATCTGGTTTTTCAGTGGTTCGGGCCATCTCCACGCCCGGTCAAAAGAAGCCTGCAGTTCAGCAAGGTGTTCAGATGCGGCAAGCTGGGCATAGTTCTGCATGCGGCTGTCAAGCGTTGTCTGAATGGAGAGTCCATCGCGGTAGAGGTCGATGTTCCCGAGGTTTGCTGATGGCTTAATGGTCTGGCGGATATATTCAGTGAAGTAGGGTGCCAGGCCCTGATGGCTTACCTGTGTGTATTTCAACACCAGAGGTGTTCTCTTGCCGGTTTCAGCCTGCTTTGAGGTTATAAATTGTGCCTTTTCCATCAGCGAGAGAATAAGGTTCCTTCTTCCCACAGAACTGGAAGGATCTTTCGCAGGGTTGTACGCGGTAGGATTTTTCAGCGTTGCAATCAGAGTGGCACTTTCCGGCAATGTCAGCTTGTACGCTGGTTTACCGAAATAGGTATGTGCTGCAGCCTCTATTCCGTATGCACCTGATCCGAAATACACCGTGTTAAGATAGAGGGCAAGGATTTCATCTTTTGTGTATGTTTTTTCCAGTTCTATTGCGGTAACAAACTCCTTGACTTTTCGACTGACAGTACGCTCCTGAGTCAGGTAGAGGTTTTTGGCAAGCTGCTGGGTAATGGTACTTGCTCCCTGCCAGCGGGTTCGTCCCTTAAGGATATTTTCACCCATCGCCAGTGTAAGTCGTCTCAGATCCACGCCCCAGTGCTGGTAAAAAGCTACATCTTCGGTCGCAATTAACGCATAGCGAGCTGAGAGCGGGATGGATTTAAGAGGAATGAAGGTTCGGTTTTTCAGAAAAAACTTATGCAGGAGAACACCATCTTCCGAATAGACAAGAGAGGCAAGTTCCGGATTCGGGTTTTCAAGTTCTTCAAGGCTCGGCAGCCCCAGAAGGTTGCTCATCGCGGATAACTTCGGGCTTGTCAGTGTTATGGCGATGAAAAAGGCAACAAAGAAAAAGGTGCCTTTGGTAAATATTTTACACACAGTATCGATTGATCTTAAGTGTTGGATTCGTTGTAACAAGAGTTACAATATGATGGTCATGAAATCAGCTGTTATTTATTGGCTGTGTTTTCCAGCGGTCTCTTTTTATAAAATTGTTCAGCAAATTCAAAATGTTTTTTCAGTTCGACCGCAAACTCAGCAGTCTCTTCAAGCATCGGCAAGTGGCCGATATCCTGAAATTTTGCAAGCCATGTAGGTGCGGATGCCTCAGCCTGGCGTTTTTCATAGAGCGATATGGTGCCTTCGGGAGGAATGGTATGATCCGCCATTCCTACACAGCATAAAACCGGCGAGGCGATATTTATCACATGGCGGGTATAAGCCCTGAGTGCTTCAGGGTCGATGGAAAACTTTCCGACAGCATTGGTTGCATCTTTGTCGGACTGTGTGAAGTCTTCAACAATGATATCGTGGTACTCTTTAGGTATCTCTTTGGAAGCTGCCCTCTTTATAAAGAGGCTTTTCAGGGGTTCATGTTGAAAAATATTGCGGAAATTCATTGAAAAATCAATCAATCCGCCAAGAAACATAAGGCCAAGCGAGGTAAAGGCGGTCTCTTCGAAAATACCGCAGGCAACGATAGTCGCAGAAACAAGTGCTTCGCGATAGCGGATGCAAAGTTCAGTTGCAACCATGCCTCCCATCGAATGGCCGACAATATGCAGTTGTTTTGACTTGTTAAGCCCAAGATGTTCAATGAGTGCACTTGCCTCATCGGTAAAGCCCTGAATCGTAAAGGTCGGCTTATATCCAGTGATGATAGTTTTTCCCGTTCCACTCTGGTCATAGGTAATGCATCGGTAATCCTTGGAGAGTAAATTGACCAGTGGCTTCCAATATCGTGAGGATACTGCCCAGCCGTTCACAAAAAGTACTACGCCTTTTCCCTTGCCGGAAGGATCGGAATCAGCAGTGTCTTCGAAATAAAGTTTACATCGTGAGGACTCTAAATAACTCATCGGAGTTGCATGGTTTCTTATGGAAAAGACAAACCTAATATATAACAATAAAAACTTTTCTCTTGTCTCTTCAACTCAAGGGGGCCGGCCGGCATTTTGCGACTCATCGGTTCAATGATTACATTAGGTTGGCTAAAACCACAGAGAGGTTTCATTGTTAATGAATTGGGCATATCACAAGCATGGATTATTCTTTTACCGTTCTCATATCCTCCCTCGCAGACTTCATTCTTCATATTGATACACACCTTCTTCTTCTTGCCGCACAATATGGAATATGGCTATACGCTATTCTTTTTCTCATCATTTTCTGCGAAACAGGACTTGTCGTTACTCCCTTCCTTCCGGGCGACTCCCTGCTTTTTGCTGCCGGGTCACTTGCCGCCATGCCTGACTCAGCGCTCGATCCGCACCTGCTTTTTATTCTCTTTTTTTCTGCAGCACTGCTCGGTGATAACCTCAACTATCTGATCGGCTACAAGCTTGGACCAAAAGTGTTCAATTATCAAAAATCACGCTTTTTCAATTCTGAACATCTTGTCAGAACGCATACTTTTTTTGAAAAACATGGAGGCAAGACGATCATCATTGCCCGGTTTATTCCTATTATCAGGACATTTACGCCTTTTGTTGCCGGAATAGGTGCCATGCCCTATAGTCGCTTTCTTCTTTTCTGTATTACTGGTGCACTTTTCTGGGTGGGATTGTTTTGCTACGGTGGTTATTTTATAGGTCAGCTTCCCTTTGTGCAGCAGAACAGAAAGCTGATATTCCTCGCTATTATTGCGCTCTCCATTTCACCTCCTCTTATAGGGTATCTGAAGCATCGATTCAGCCGGATATAGGTTAACCCTGAATGTGTATAGAATGTTGATAACATTGCGTTTCAAGGTATGCTGTCTCAAAGCAATTGTATCGACCTATGACAATGCGCTACAGTTAACTTATTTATTTAATTAATGATACGAATAGTATTTCGGTCGTATGGCAGTCTTTCTGCCTCTTATCCGGCATGCACAGAATGATGTTGATTAATTACAGAAATGTTGATAAAGTGCAGTCGTACCATTGGATTCTTCAGGAAATGCGCTTGTTCCAGGGCTTCATGCCTCGAAAAAAGATTATTTTAATTCACGGATTTTCTTATAATTACTTCCTCATCTGACTTATCGGCGTATAGCGCAGCCTGGTAGCGCACTTCCTTGGGGTGGAAGGGGTCGTGGGTTCAAATCCCGCTACGCCGACTCTCTTACCTGTACAACCTTCTGATTCTCTGTTTCCATCATTTGACAAATTCACTGCATCCTCGTGTTCAAGGGGTTCTATTGTCTTTTTTGCGGTTTAGCCACTCATGCACCTCATTGTTGAAGAACTTCAAAAGGATATCGGTTGTTAGTCCTTAAGCAAAGGCTAAACCCAAAATTAACACCATGGAACTGCAGGATCTGAACGTTGTTGTTGTTGGAGCGGGAGTTGGAGGGCTTGCTGCCGGGGCTTTGCTCGCCCGGAAAGGAGCAATGGTTACCGTGCTTGAAGCGCAGGACTATCCAGGCGGGTGTGCGGCAACATTTGATCGAGATGGATATCGTTTCGATGCAGGAGCTACGATTGGCTGCGGTTTTCATGATGGCGGTCCGATGAATATGCTCGGCAAAGAGCTAGGCATTGTCTGGCCGGTTTTGCCGGAACCGGTTGCATGGCAGTACCGTCACAACTCCATTCACCTTGATCTTCCTTCCCAGCGCCTTGGGATTCTTGAGCGCTTTCCCCGATCGGCATCTTTCTGGAAGGAGCAGGCCGAACTTGCAAAACTGCTCTGGCATCTTGCTGAAGGGGGGCTTTCATGGCCAGCAAAAGGGGTGCGTGATCTTGGTCGTCTTGCCCGTAAAGGTATCGCCGGACTTCCCGGATCAGCCCATCTGCTAAAATTTTCTACAAAAACAGTGCTTGACTGGCTTGCCTCCCATGGCCTCGACAGCGACCCTGATTTTGTTCGATTTATCGATGCACAGCTGCTGGTTTCCGTACAGACCACTTCACACTATGCCAATGCCGTTAATGCAGCTATAGCGCTTGATCTGCCGCTTTCTGGTTCATACCGTGTTAAAGGAGGTATTGGCACTGTTTCAGAGTTGCTTGCCGGGTCCATTGAGGAGAACGGAGGAGCTGTTCTTTATGGTAAAAAGGTTATACGCATCGATTCGGTTCGCCGACAGGTATTTGGTCTTGAAACCTCAGATGGCAGCGCCATTGCTGCTGATTTTGTGCTTGCAAACATCACGCCTGAATCTTTAGCGTTGCTCACCGAATCGGAAAAAAAACCGGATGCCGTCATGAGCGAAAGCCCTCGCTGGAGCGCCTTTGTCCTCTATCTCGGCATGGATTCTGACCTGTTCAGTGCATTACCGACGCATCATATCCAAATCATTGGTGCAAGCGGGGAGCTTGCAGAAGGGAACAGCATATTTGTTTCATTTTCGCCTCGTGATGAGCCAAATCGTGCTCCAGAAGGTCTTTGTGCAGTCACAATTTCCACACATACCCGATCGGGACAATGGTTTGAAGCGAAAGAGAAAAGTCGTTCTGCATACATGGAACTGAAGAGTGCCTTTACCGAACATGTGCTTGATGTGTTTTCAGAACAGTTTCCCAAAGCCCGCGATGTCGTGCGAAGCATAACAGCCGCAACACCGGTTACCTGGGAGCGATATACCGGTCGTTTTCAAGGCATGGTGGGAGGTTATCCCCAGACCTCGCTTTTCAAGGTGCGTGGACCGGCCACTTCGTTCGACAATCTTTTTCTTGTTGGCGACTCTATCTTTCCCGGGCAGTCCCTTCCAGGGGTGGTGACAGGTGCCCGACGCGCTGTTGAATTGCTTTTGCAGCGTAATGACAAAACGGGGCGTGAGCAACAATAGACAATTGTTCATCCTCCTTCTCTTTCGTTCTTTCTTCACTATATTTCAACCATGGATACCCTTGCCAAATTACAGATTCTTTCCGGTGCGGCGCGTTACGACGCTTCGTGTGCTTCCAGCGGAAGCAAGCGTGAGGGCCCCTCTTGCGGAACCGGTAATACATCCAGCAGTGGCATCTGCCACTCATGGGCGGATGACGGCCGGTGTATATCTCTGTTGAAAATTCTGCTTTCCAACGATTGCATCTACGACTGTGCCTACTGTGTGAACCGGTCGACCAATCCGGTTGAGCGTGCATCTTTCAGTGCCCGCGAAGTGATCGATCTTACCCTTGATTTTTATCGTCGCAACTATATTGAAGGGCTCTTTTTAAGCTCTGCTGTCATGCAAAGCCCCGATCAAACCATGGAGCGTATGGTCAGGGTTGCCGAAGCCCTCCGCACAGAGGAGCAGTTCGGCGGTTATATACACATGAAAATCATTCCAGGCAGCAGCAGTGAACTTGTGCGAAAAGCCGGGCTTTACGCCGATCGTATCAGCGTCAATATTGAGTTGCCTTCGCAGGCTTCCCTGCAGCGACTTGCCCCCCAAAAGCATAAACATGCGATTCTTGAGCCCATGGCGCTTATCGGGAGGGAGATAACCACCAGCCTTGTTGAACGCAAGGCGAGTCACCGGGCCCCCCGGTTTGCTCCGGCAGGTCAGAGTACGCAGATGATTATAGGGGCAAGTCCAGAAAACGATTTCCAGATACTCCGCCTTTCCCAGGGGCTCTACAAAAAAATGAACCTCAAACGGGTCTACTATTCGGCTTATGTGCCGGTTATAGCGGATAATCGCCTTCCCGTGCTTGCGGCACCTCCTCTATTACGCGAACACCGCCTCTATCAGGCCGACTGGCTGTTGCGCTTTTATGGTTTTTCCGCTGAAGAGATCCTTTCGGACGATGCACCTCATCTTGATGAATCGTTCGATCCCAAGACTGCCTGGGCTTTGCGCCACCCGGAATTTTTTCCGGTTGAGATTAATGGCGCTGACTATGCCACACTCTTGCGAGTACCGGGTATCGGGGTTCTTTCGGCCAAACGCATTGTTGCTGCCCGTCGCTTTTCTCGTATTACCCCTGATGGTTTGAAAAAAATCGGGGTAGTTATTAAAAGGGCAAAATATTTTATCACCTGTTCAGGCAGGTCCTTTGAAAAACCTGATCAGCCACCAGCCCTTATCCGCCAGCGACTCTTGCTTGGCGAAAGCAGTGAAGCGCCAATGTCGATACTTCCAAAACAACTTGTATTGCCCGGTCTTATTGCATAATTATGAACCGCTACCTTTACGACGGTACTGCTGACGGTCTGTTGTCTTCCATTGCATGGATCCTTGAAGAGGAGCCTGATCCGGAAAAGGTAACTCTCCGAGAGCGTATGGATACTCTTTTTGAAGAAGGATTCACTATTGGCACTGATGCAACCCTGGCAGAATCCCTTTTTTTTCGACTGAAACAGCATGCACCCGATGCTGCTCATACCCTTTATTCCTTTATGCTTGCAGAAAAGGAGGGGATGGAAACCAGCCTGCTGCACTATGTCTCGTTAGCCTTCAAGCATGGCGACAAGGTCAAGGGTTATCTCACTCATCCAGCTGTTCGGGATATTGTCAATGTTGCAAAAAAAGCCGGAAGGGAGCTGCACCGAATGAAAGGACTCCTCAGGTTCGAAAAACTTCAGGATGGTGCATACCTGGCGAAAATGGAACCTGACTATAATATTATTAACCCCCTAGCCTATCACTTCAGCCGCAGGCTCAGAGCTCAACACTGGTTTCTTTATGATGTCAAACGGCGCACTGCCGCCCGCTGGAATAATGGCACTCTTCAGTTTGGTACCATCGAACAATTCACTACTCCGGCTCTCTCAGAAGAGGAAAAAAAGGTACAGGAACTATGGAAGGCTTTCTTTAAAACCATTGCCATACCCGATCGCAAAAATCCCCACCTCCAGAAATCCAATATGCCCATGAAATACTGGAAATATCTTGTTGAGAAGCAGGGGGAGTGAACGATAAAACCAGATTTTACTATGAGACTGACAGAAACAGCAGAAAAAGCAATTGCCGCCTATGGCGGTCGCACGCTTTGGGAAAGCGCCAAAACTCTTGAAACCGAGATAAGCGCTTCCGGGCTGGCCTTTACCCTGAAGCGGCGACCGTTTTTCCATCATGCCAGAATGGTTTTAGATGTTCACCGACCATTTTCCACATTGAGCCCGATAGGTCGAAACCCTGCTATTACTGGAGTTTTAGATGGTCTCGATGTCCGTCTGGAAAGTGACGACGGAAAGGTCATTGCAGAGAGGAGGAATGCGAGGGATTATTTCATAATCGGCAGAAGGTTATTCTTCTGGGATGACCTCGATATGTCCTATTTCGCCAACTATGCTTCCTGGAATTATTTTACCCTGCCGGCGCTGCTGATGCGTGAGGATATCGGCTGGAAGGAGCTCGAACCTGGTTTGCTGGAGGCGCGATTTCCCGACACAATTCCTACCCACAGCCGGGTGCAGCGATTCAGGTTTGACCGCCAGACCGGTCTACTGATTCAGCACGACTATACTGCAGATATCATCAGCCCGCTTGCAGCCGCATCCAATGTCGTTCTTCAGCACGCGCAAAACAGCACTGGACTTGTGTATCCTTCGATAAGGAGGGTAACCCCCAAAGGCCCTAAAGGCAAGCCGCTCGGTGGCCCTGTATTGATTCACCTTGATATTCACGATTTCAGGCTGATATAGTGCAACGCATGAATAATAAAGCATGGCAATTCTGGCAATCGATCAGGGAACCACAGGAACTACCTCTATCCTTTATAACTCCGGAGGGCAGGTCATTGCCAAGGCCTATCGGGAATTAACCCAGATTTACCCTCAGGAAGGGTGGGTGGAGCATGATCCGGAAGAGATATGGCAAACTGCCATCGATGGGGTAAGAGAGCTGAGAGCGAGGTGTGATAAGCCAATTACAGCCTTCGGTATCACGAACCAGCGTGAAACCACCATTGTCTGGGACAGGATAACCGGCAAACCGATCTATAACGCCATCGTCTGGCAATGCCGGCGAACCAGCGAGCTGTGTGGACGATATGTAAAGGAACAAGAGCGCATCACCGCTAAAACAGGACTGCCGCTCGATGCTTATTTCAGCGCCACAAAAATCCGCTGGATTCTTGACCACTATCCGGATCTGAATTCCGATAACCTTCTTTTCGGCACAGTCGACAGCTGGCTGGTGTGGAAACTGACCGGCGGCAGAGTACATGCAACTGATTTCACCAACGCTTCCAGAACGATGCTTTACAATATCAGGGAGAAACAGTGGGATAAAGAGTTGCTTGATCTCTTTGCTGTTCCAGAGTCGATGTTGCCCGAAGTGAGGAACTCAATGGATGATTTCGGCAGGGTAACAGCCCTTAAGGAGCTTTACGATGTTCCTATTGCCGCTGTTGCCGGTGATCAGCAGGCAGCCCTCTTTGGGCAGTGCTGTTTTGAACTATCATCAATCAAGAATACTTATGGTACAGGCTGCTTCATGGTTATGAACACTGGCGATACCTTTATTGAGTCGCACAACGGCCTTTTGACAACGCTCGGCATCAATGCGGTTGGCAGACCCTGCTATGCTCTTGAGGGATCGGTCTTTATCGGAGGGGCAGTTATTCAGTGGCTGAGGGATGAGCTCAAGCTGATTCAGGATGCCAGGGAATCAGAAACACTGGCGCTGGAGGCCTCGACTAATGCGGGAGTTTATATTGTGCCTGCTTTTGTTGGTCTTGGTGCGCCTCATTGGCAGATGGAGGCACGGGGGTCTATTGTGGGGCTGACGAGAGGAACGAACAGAAACCATTTAGTCCGTGCAGCCCTTGAATCGATAGCGTATCAAACGTACGACGTTTTCAAGGCTATGGTGGCTGACACTGGAATTGTTCCGAAAGCACTCATGGTTGATGGCGGGGCAGTGAGCAACACTTTCCTCATGCAGTTTCAGGCCGATATCCTGGATGTTCCGATCCTGAAACCTGAAAATATAGAATCAACATCTCTCGGTGTTGCCTATCTGGCCGGATTGCAGACAGGAATATGGCACTCAAGTGAGGAGCTGCTAAGGTTGCATAAAGTACAAACCACCTACACGCCTGCCATGGAGACCGAAACGAGAGAGAAGCTTTTAAGGGGTTGGCAGAAAGCGCTGCGCCAGACTCTGGCGGTTTCGCAGTGAATACATTTCAATTATAAATCTTTGTTATCATGACAAATTCTATTGATCATACTTCCGGCGAAGGAAAAACGGTAACCTGTCCTCAATGCGGGAAATCGTTTACCTGCAGTCTTTCGCCAGCATGCTGGTGCGCCACGAGAGTTGTACCTGTTGAAGTCAAAGAGCATCTTGCCGAACGCTATAAAACATGCGTCTGCAGCACCTGTCTCGACGAATTGATTGCAAAAGCCGGTTCAGGAGAAAGTGCCTGAGTATTTTCATTGAATGACAGACTTAAAACTCAGTATGAATTCAGTTGAAATGCTGTGGCTTATCAACTACATTAGGTCTATGAAATAGAGTAACTGCAAAACATGCACATGCAAAAAGAAACCATCACTATTCTCGGTTGCGGCTGGCTCGGGTTGCCACTTGCGAAAGCCCTTGTCAAAGCGGGCTATTCGGTGAAGGGATCAACCACGAGTGAGGAAAACCTTGAAACACTCCGCGAAGCCGGCCTCGAGCCTTTTCTTGTAGAGCTTGATCCAGAAGTGAACGGAGAGGACATTACAGATTTTCTTCACAGCGATATTCTTATTGTCAACATACCGCCAGAGAGGCGCGACGACATTGTTGAGTATCATATAGAACAGTTTTCATCGCTTATTGATGCTCTCGGCCAATCGCCGGTACGTTCAGTGCTGTTTGTCAGCTCAACATCTGTCTATCCCTCCCTCAACAGGGAAGTTACCGAAGAGGATGCTGTTGATCCTGAAGCTGTTTCCGGGCAGGCGTTGCTGCTTGTAGAGGAGATGCTGATGCAGGAGAGCGGGTTTCAGACCACTGTGCTGCGTTTTGGCGGCTTGATCGGCTATGACCGTAACGCGGAAAAGTATCTCCCAGGCATGAAAGAAATAGTCAATCCCGATCAGCCGATGAACTTTATTCATCGTGATGATTGTGTAAAGATAATTTCTGAAATCATCCGTCTCCAGCAGTGGGGTGAGGTATTCAATGCCTGCAGTCCGCTTCATCCCCTGCGACGCGACTACTACACCAGAGCGGTTTTAGAGGCTGGAATGTCGTTACCTCCTCTGGCATCACCAGCTGAGCCTGCGCCTTATAAAATAGTGAATAGCGACAAGCTTACGAGTGCCTTGCACTATAAGTTTCTCTATCCCGACCCGGTGGCTCAAGAGGGGTAGCATGTCGTAACGATGGCAGTAACGAAAACAGCTTTTCTTCTGGCAGCACCATCAAGCGGGACCGGAAAAACCACCTTGACTCTGGCTCTGCTGAGGCTTTTTGCCGAGCGTTGGCTTACGGTTCAACCATTCAAATGCGGACCGGATTACCTTGATACCCGCCTGCACTCTCTAGCGGCTTCCTGGGGTGGAAATAGCCGGACAGGGATCAACCTTGATACCTTTATGGCATCAAAAGAGCATGTTCAGGAGCTCTTTTGCCGTTATTCCTCTGATGCTGATGCCTCAGTAGTTGAAGGCGTGATGGGCCTTTTTGACGGCGCAGAAAAATCTGAAGGCAGCAGTGCTGAGATAGCCTCTACTCTCGGCATACCCGTTATTATGGTGGTCAACGCAAAAAGTATGGCCTATTCGGCCGCCCCCCTGCTCTATGGATTCCGAACGTTTGATCCTAGCCTGAACCTTACCGGAGTAATTTTCAATCAGGTCAATACTCTTTCCCATTACCGCTATCTTGAAGCAGCTGCGCGTGATGCCGGCGTTGAACCACTTGGTTATCTTCCACACAACAAGGCGGTTGCAATCAGCGAACGTCATCTCGGCCTTGACACTTCAACAGGGTACGACCGTGAGGGTGTTATTACGGCTATGGCTGAGCATGTCAAAAAAACGGTTGACATTGAACGTCTGCTTGATCTCACAAAAGTTGCTCTTGCCCCGTTCAATCCGGTTTCCGTGTCGGGGCGGAAAGGTGATCGGGTGATTGCTGTTGCCCGTGATGCAGCTTTCAACTTTATCTACCACGAAAACCTTGAGGCACTCGGTGAGCAAGGTGAGATTGTATTTTTCAGTACGATCGATGATGAGCGGCTTCCGAAAGCTGATATGCTCTATCTTGCGGGTGGATACCCTGAACTTTACGCTGAAAATCTTTCCGCAAATAGTGCCATGCGGGAGGCGATCGCTTCGTATTGCCGTAAGGGCGGTATTGCCTATGCTGAATGCGGCGGGATGATGTATCTGGGAAAAGCAATGACCCTCAAGGATGGAACCGTCTATCCTATGTGCGGCGTCTTCGATTTTGAAACTACCATACAGGATTCGAAACTTTCGCTCGGTTACAGAAAAGTTGTTCTCGATGACATGCCGGAGGTGGAGCTTCCTGGTCATGAATTTCACTACTCACGCATCATTAGAGCGGGAGCATTGCAGAACATTGCAACGGTGAAGAACTCTCGAAGAGAGAGTGTCGAAACTCAGGTGTTCAGAACGGAAAATACCATTGCATCCTATATTCATCTTTACTGGGGCGAAAACCGCTTCTTCCCGCACTATCTGTTTACTCTCTGAACGTCCCGTCCCGTTACTTTTTTACAGTATAAACTCAAGATCACATCCTAACGCTTCCGATTCCTCGACAAACTCTTTGAGTGTTGCTATAAAAGCAACAAATTTTGTCGGATCAATCTCACGGAGGTATGCTACCCGCAATGGCTGATCGTGCCAGCCAAGCAGGATTGTTTCCTTCTTTTCCTGGTCGATTTCCGCTGTGCATTCATCAAGAATCCTGTTCATTGATGCAAGGCTGCTGTTATGGAGAAAGGCTTCGTCCCAGCTGTCAAGTCCATTGTTGCTTTCAGACATGAATGGCAGCTTGTTTAAGGCCTCTGCAATTCCATAGTGGAAAAACGCGGCATAGTCGTGGCCGTCCATTTCAAGGGAGTGGTATATTGTATAGGTTTTGTCCTGAAGCTTTACCCTGTTTACCTTTCCGGTCCGGTAAATGGATAGTTCACGGTGTTCGGGATTGCTGTCGTTGATAATGATGTGCTGAACATTCATGGCTTAGTCAGGATAGGGAGAACCTTTAACCGCTTAAAAGAGTTTTCTGATTTATGGAATTGGGTTTATAAGTAGCTATCTTTGTGAATAAAATTTTTTACGCACTCTGTTTTCAGAGTGCATCAGCTATAAGGGTATTAAAAACAATTACATCGATACATAAATAATGGAAGGCAATTTTTCAAATAGAGTACAGGATGTCATTCGACTCAGCCGTGAAGAAGCTCTGCGGTTAGGTCATGACTATATCGGCACTGAGCATCTGCTTCTTGGCCTTATAAAGGAAGGCGAAGGTATAGGTGCAAGGATATTGAAAAACCTCAAGATAGATTTATTCAGCCTCAAACAGAAAATTGAGGAAAGTACCCATCCCAAGGTTCCTGCAACCCAGATGGGCAATGTTCCTCTGACGAAGCAGGCGGAGAAGGTGCTGAAAATTACCTATCTCGAAGCGAAAATCTGTAAGTCAAGCGTTATTGGAACCGAGCATCTTCTGCTTTCGATCATGAAAGGTGATGATAATATTGCTGCTCAGATTCTCGAACAGTTTGGCGTGACCTACGATCTTGTCAGGGATGAACTGATCAACATCACAAGCAGCAAGAGTGAGTCGGATGAGCCGCCAATGGAAGGATCATACTCGTCGGGAGGTTCGGAACGGCAGCAGAAAAAACCGGATCCGAGAAAAGGCGAGAGAACCAAGACCCCTGTACTCGACAATTTTGGTCGTGATCTTACCCGTCTTGCCCTTGAAGACAAGCTCGATCCAATCATCGGACGCGAAAAGGAGATCGAACGTGTGGCCCAGGTTCTGAGCCGCCGTAAAAAGAACAATCCAGTGCTGATTGGAGAGCCGGGAGTCGGAAAGACTGCCATCGCCGAAGGCCTTGCCCTCAAGATTGTACAGCGTAAGGTATCCAGAGTACTCTACGACAAAAGGGTTGTTGCCCTTGACCTGGCAGCGCTTGTAGCCGGTACAAAGTACAGGGGACAGTTTGAGGAGAGGATGAAAGCCCTCATGAATGAGCTCGAGCGGTCGCGCGATGTGATTTTGTTTATTGATGAACTGCATACCATTGTCGGTGCAGGCGGTGCTTCGGGTTCGCTTGATGCAAGCAATATCTTTAAGCCAGCTCTTGCACGTGGTGAGCTGCAGTGTATCGGAGCAACCACGCTTGACGAATACCGGCAGTTTATTGAAAAAGACGGGGCTCTTGACCGGAGGTTCCAGAAAATCATGGTCGAGCCTACTTCTGTTGATGAGACCATACAGATTCTCAACAATATCAAGTCGAAATATGAGGCTCATCATCATGTGAACTATTCCGAAGACGCGATTGAAAAAGCCGTAAAGCTTTCCGAACGCTATATCACCGATCGCTTTCTTCCTGATAAGGCAATTGATGTTATGGACGAGGCCGGTGCCAGGGTTCATTTAAGCAATATTCATGTTCCGAAGGAGATTCTTGAGCTGGAAAAATCCATCGAGGAGGTCAAGGCTGAGAAAAATCAGGTTGTTAAGATGCAGAATTTCGAGGAAGCTGCAAGGCTCCGCGACAAGGAGAAAAACCTGCTTGATGCCCTTGATCATGCAAAACAGGAGTGGGAAGATCGTGCATCCGAAAGCGTTTACGATGTTACAGAGGCCGATATAACCTCAGTTATCGCCATGATGACCGGTATTCCTGTGGCAAGGGTTGCACAGTCTGAATCGAAAAGGCTGCTCACTATGGAAGCTGACCTTACAAAAGAGGTCATCGGTCAGGATGAGGCAATCAAAAAGATTACCAAGGCCATACAGCGTACCCGTGCAGGTTTGAAAGATCCTTCGCGCCCTATTGGCTCTTTTATTTTTCTCGGGCCTACCGGTGTCGGTAAAACCGAACTGGCCAAGGCTTTGACCCGCTATATTTTTGATACCGAGGATGCCCTGATCAGAGCCGATATGAGCGAGTATATGGAGAAGTTTTCGGTCAGTCGTCTTGTTGGAGCGCCTCCTGGATATGTCGGTTATGAAGAGGGCGGTCAGCTGACGGAAAAAGTCCGCCGTAAACCATATTCAGTAGTTCTTATCGATGAGATTGAAAAAGCGCATCCGGATGTGTTCAACATTCTGCTGCAGGTGCTTGATGAGGGGATTTTGACTGATGGCATGGGAAGAAAAGTTGATTTTCGCAACACCATTATCATCATGACCTCGAATATCGGCGCTAAAGATATCAAGAGTTTCGGTGCAGGATCAGGTATGGGCTTTACAGCTCCAGATGATTCGACAGGGAACTACAAGGCAATGAAATCAACAATCGAGGACGCCCTTAAACGGGTGTTCAATCCTGAGTTTCTGAATCGTATCGATGATATTATCGTTTTTCACCCGCTCGAAAAACAGCATATTTTCAAAATTATCGATATTACTGCCGGCAAGCTTTTCAAGAGGCTTCATGAAATGGGCATTGAGGTTGAAATTGATGACAAAGCCAAGGAGTTCCTTGTTGATAAGGGATACGACCAGAAATATGGTGCACGTCCTCTGAAAAGGGCTCTGCAGAAATATGTGGAAGATCCTCTTGCCGAAGAGATGCTGAAAGGACGATTTTCAGAAGGCAGCACAATTCGGATTGCCTTTGATGAAAAGGAGAATGAGCTCCGCTTTCTTGATGGAGCAGCTCCGGCAAAAAAAGGAAAGCGAGAGGAAAAGCTTGATACTGAATAACGGAATAAAAAACCCCCGGAAACCGGGGGTTTTTTATTGGAGCTATTGCGGAGGTAGTGGATGGTCTTTCACTGCAGCAAGAGAGTGCTGCAGGAGCTCTTCGGGCAGCGGGTAATCATGGAGCTTCCCCGAAAGGAAGGCATCATAGCCCTGAAGATCCATCAGGCCATGGCCTGACCAGTTCATGAGAATAACCTTCTCTTTTCCTTCCTCTTTTGCCTTTTTTGCTTCACGAATAGTCTGTGCAATAGCATGTGACGTTTCCGGTGCGGGGATGAACCCTTCGGTATGAGCGAAGAGCAGTGCCGCCTCATAACACTCCGTCTGTCCAATAGCAGTAGCATCAATCAGACCGAGCTGCTTTACATGGCTCACAAGCGGTGCCATGCCGTGATAGCGCAATCCTCCTGCATGAATGGCTGGCGGAATAAAACCATGACCAAGGCTGTGCATTGGAAGCAAGGGGGTCATTTTTGCAACATCCCCGTTATCGTAAATATAGGGGCCACGGGTGAGCGTCGGGCACGCTTCAGGTTCTGTTGCAATGATCTGAACATCACGGCCATGAATTTTATCACAGATAAAAGGAAAACTGATGCCCGCAAAGTTTGAACCTCCGCCGGCACAACCGATCACGATATCCGGATAGAGGCCAACTTTTTCAAGTTGTTTGCGAGCCTCAAGGCCGATAATGGTCTGGTGCAGCATCACATGGTTCAAAACGCTGCCGAGCGCATAACGCGTATCATCGCGCTCTACGGCTTGTTCAATAGCCTCACTGATTGCTATGGCAAGACTTCCCGGAGTATCAGGCATTTCAGCGAGAATCCTGCGTCCTATTGCGGTTTGATCGCTTGGGCTTGCAATGCAGTCGGCTCCCCAGGTTTTCATCATGATTTTGCGGAACGGCTTCTGGTCGAAGCTGATACGCACCATAAAGACCTTACAGTCGATGCCGATAAGCTTGCAGCTCATGGCGAGTGCGCTTCCCCACTGGCCGGCACCGGTTTCAGTAATAAGATGTTTTATGCCGAACTGCTTATTGTACCAAGCCTGTGCAACTGCAGTATTGGGTTTGTGGCTTCCCGCCGGAGAGACGCCTTCATTTTTGTAGAAGATCTTTGCCGGAGTTTGGAGTGCAGCTTCAAGCCGTTTTGCCCTGGTCAGCGGTGAAGGTCGCCATAGTTTCAGAATAGCCTGTATCTCCTGAGGAATATCAATCCACCGCTCAGTACTGACTTCCTGCTCGATCAAGTTCATCGGAAAAACTTTTGCAAGGGCATCCGGTCCGACAGGATTACCGTCCGGACCTAATGGCGGTGGAAGCGGCGTGGGTAGATCAGCCTGAATGTTGTACCATTGACGGGGCATTTCGTCTTCAGTAAGCAGGATCTTCGTGAATTCAGAACTCATGATGGAGATGATTTGTTGTTCTTGTAATAAGCAGGTCAAAAAGTGGAGATTGTTGCGATATTACTATATATGTCAATTTAGAACGAAGTGTCTTGTCAGGTGTTTTCTTTTATTGCGTCACTATACACTGTATCCGGGCATATATCTTGCTCATGGGGCCAGACCACCGTTCCATGTAAAACCTGTACTTTTTTGAAATAATTTTTATCCTGCAGTTCCTTGAATACCCCAAAGTTCAACAATCCTGCGCAGTCATAAAACCCTCGCTCTCCATTAGTAAAAAGCAGCTTAAGTTTGTAGTCATCGGTTGGAATAACTTCCAAAATACGTGGATTCATAGCTCACCTCAGTGGATCAATCTTATAAGGTTGCTGGCCAGATACTGTAAGATCCCAATCCGCGCAAAGTTCATCTTTGTGCAACTCAACCCATGCTTGAAGAAGTTTCATTTTTGATTGAGGAATATGACCTTCAAGTACCTCACCATTCGGGATTTCGACAATCACTTCCATTCCTTGATATACAACGTGGATATGAGGCTTTTTCTATTGTTTATTATCATTGAAGTACATGTAAATGATGATCCCGTAAAACATCGATATTGAAGGCATAATAGACTTTAATAGTTGAAATGGCTACGGTGTCATGTTAAAGCAAGAGATTGCTTTAACATGAACATTACAAAACCAAGATCGAAAAAGCAATATCGAAGGAAAATGAAAAGGAGAAAACAAGAAGTGGTGCCGAAGACGGGAATCGAACCCGTACGTCCATTGCTGAACACAGGATTTTAAGTCCTGGGCGTCTACCAGTTCCGCCACTTCGGCCTGCTATCAGATAAGACAGGACGAGCAATTTACTATCTTCAAAGTGTTTCCCAAAAAATAAATGGTAGTTGCTCAACCCTTTTTTCCCTATGATGTAAAGGGTCAGGAGCTGAAATGATCAAATCCCTTAACTGTTCTGAGATCAATGGTCATACCATAAATATCGCTCAAGAGCAGCCCTTCTTCCTTATCGGTTGTTTCCCCGATGACTGCTATATCCTTATTATCGGCAATTGCCTCATACTCCTTTTTCGAAATCGTAAACAGCAGCTGATAGTCTTCACCACCCGTCAAAGCCCAGGTAAGAGCATCATCCTGAAGTTCTTCGGCAATGCGGCGAGTGCCCGGATGGATAGGAATACGGCCTTCGTGAACCAGGGCTCCGGTATTTGAACTGCGGCAGATATGCTGGAGGTCTGAACTGAGCCCGTCGGAAATATCGATCATCGAAGAGGGACGAATATTTTTCGAGTGTAATAACCTTACGATATCGAGGCGTGCTATAGGTGATAAATGGTTTTGGAAGGCATTACTGTACTCTTTAAGGTCAGCCATTGTACTTTTATTATAGGGCTCATTGTTTTCGATATGTTCCAGCATGATCTCCTTTTCACGCATCAGCAGTTTGAGCCCTGCAGCGGAGCCGCCCAAAGTGCCGGAAACACAGATAAGTTCTCCAGGTTTGGCGCCACTTCGATGGGTTAGCTGCTCAGCAGAAACCTCACCGATCATGGAGACTGAAATGACAAGTCCCGAACGGGATGAAGAGGTATCTCCTCCAGCGATAGCCACCCCGTATTCCGTTGCAGCATAGGCCATCCCCTCGTAAAGTGCTTCAATCATTTCAACTGAAAAGGATGCCGGGACGGCAATCGAGATAAGTGCGTAGCGCGGGAGGGCATTCATGGCGCAGATATCAGAGACATTGACACTGATCGATTTGCTTCCAAGCAGTTTCAGGGGTGTTGTCAAGAGATCGAAGTGTACCTGCTCGACAAGCATATCGGTTGTTGCTACCTGCAAAAGCCCTGCGGAAGGCTGATAGACAGCACAGTCATCCCCGATTCCTGTTATCAGGTTCTGGACAGTATGGAGGGTTGGTTCTGCCAGAGCAGCGATTTTGTCGATCAGTCCGAATTCACCGATTCCTGAGATAGCTCTATATGCCATAATTTTGCGTAAATTAAATTCCACCCTGAACGATTCTTTGCGTGCGTCTCTATGAGTGTCACGCTGACGGGTTTTCCATATTTCAATAACCAGATGGTAATATCTCCTTTTTATGGGTTTTTTTGACAAGTTCAAATTATCAAGGCTTAAGGAAGGACTCGGAAAAACCCGGGATACGCTTCGGGAAAAACTTTCCGTAATAACGCAGGGAAAGAGTGAGATAGACGACGAGTTTCTTGAAGAACTTGAAACCATTCTTGTCGCAGCCGATGTCGGTGTTGAAACCACGCTAGGGATTGTGGATGCAATAACTGAGCGGGCAAAAAAGGAGACCTACCGGTCGGAAGAGGAGCTGAACGGCATGCTGATGGAGGAGATTCAGCAGATGCTCAGTGAAACAGGAGAGGCGCATCCTCTTGATTTTGAGGCAGTGCTTCCAGCAAAACCCTATGTGATTTTAATTGTTGGAGTGAATGGCGCAGGCAAAACCACCAGCGTTGCCAAGCTCGCTCATAACTACGAAAAAGCCGGGAAAAAAGTAATTATAGCTGCGGCCGATACCTTCAGGGCTGCGGCCTATGAACAGTTGAAAATATGGGCTGACAGGGCAGGTGTGCCGCTTATCGGTCAGGGTCAGGGTGCTGATCCGGCATCTGTGGTCTACGATGCTGTCAGTGCTGCCGTATCAAGAAATGCAGATGTGGTGCTTATCGATACTGCCGGCCGTCTGCACAACAAAAGCCACCTGATGGAGGAGCTTGCCAAGATCATGCGGGTGGCTACCAAAAAGATTCCCGAAGCTCCCCATGAAGTGCTGCTTGTTCTTGATGGCACTACCGGTCAGAATGCAGTGCTTCAGGCCAGGGAATTTACCCGGTTTGTCAAGGTTACCGGACTTGTTGTTACCAAACTTGACGGAACTGCCAAAGGAGGGATTGTGCTCTCCATTTCACGTGAGCTTAATTTACCAGTCAAGTATATCGGTGTCGGCGAAAAAATAGATGATCTGCAGCTTTTTGACAGAGCTGAGTTTGTGGAAGCACTTCTTGGACGATAGGTCTATTGTTCTTCATGCGTTGCGGTCAATACCGGAATGTATTGCTCAAGCTGTTCTAGAATTCTTTGCTGATCGGTAATTCGGAGGATGTGGCTGCTGTTGCGGGTATCCTGTGCGCCAAGGCGCTGAGCAACGAGAGAGCTCTCCGGTAGTGATGCAAGGAACTCCGAAAGATGGTGCTCCATTTTTTCGGGATGTCGCAAGATGACGATATGGGTTATTTCTGCCTCCCTATGTTCAAGAAGATAATCGATATGCCAGTGAAGCTTTTTTTTTGTAGCGCTGAAAGCGCAGTTTCGTGCAGCATCATTGTTGGAAAAAAGTTTTATTACCGGGGCCTGGATGTTATGAGGCTGCCCACCACTGGTACGTGACGCATGGCGGATAAGTCGCTTTGCAAGAGGATCTCCTGTTCTGCCAAGTGCTGAGCCGATGTAGAGATAGTTCCCTTCAGGAATTGAAAAGAGTCTGGATTGCTGAAACCTGCCGAATGCAAGCTGAAAAGAGCTTGAAATCCTGATGAAAAGGATATAGGAGCCCATAGTGTATTTACTGCCAAAAATGGTAAACTGTGAACCAGACATTGTTTTTTGTTGTTTTTGATGCAATATTATCGGGTCCGGAGGGGGAACGGCAAACACTCTCCTGGTTGTTGGAAAGATACTTATTGCGGTGAAGTTTTCGATTGGTAACAGCACAAAGGGTGTGCTATCGATGAAAAAACCGGAACAGCTTCTGGAGCTCAGGCGAAGGGAGATGGTTGAAATGTTGAAACGGTACGGTATTGCAGACCGGCGCGTGCTTGATGCTTTTCTTGAGGTTCCTCGCCATCTTTTTTTTGATGCTGCAGCCTTGGAGCTGGCATACAACGATGGTGCCTATCCCATAGGGTTTGGTCAGACCATCTCCCAGCCCTACACGGTAGCCTATATGACTACCTTGCTTGTTGAACGTTGTTCTTCGGGAAAAGTGCTTGAAATTGGTACAGGATCAGGTTATCAGGCAGCAATTCTTGATGTTCTTGGTTATTCTGTTTTTACTATGGAAAGGGTTGTAGAGCTTTATGAAAGGACCGGGGCACTATTCACAAAGCTTGGATTGCATATTGCCTGTCGATGTGGAGACGGGAGTCTGGGATGGATGGATGAGGCGCCTTTTGATGGTATGATGATAACTGCTGGAGCTCCAAAGGAGCCGGAGTCGCTTTTGGAGCAGCTTGCCCCGGACGGCTGTATGGTTCTTCCAATTGGTGACTCCTGTTCACAGCAGATGACTGTTATCAGCAGATCGGGCAATGAATTCAGGAAAGAGGTATTTCAGCAGTTTTCTTTTGTGCCGCTGCTCGGTAAGGAAGGGTGGCATGACACTGTTTTTTAACAACATATTAACGAAGGGATGATTTATGGCTGTAATGTCCAGCTTGCGGGATAAGACTCATATTATATTGTATACCCTCCTGGCGGCATTTCTTGCGCTGATTGTTTTTGAGTGGGGAATGAATTTTTCCGGATTTACCGGCAAGACAAATCAGGCAGGAAAAATCAATGGAAAGTCTATTCCGTTTGCTCAGTACGATGAGGTATACAAAGAGTACACCGAGAATTACCGAAGAAGTAATCCTGGTGCCGAACTTACATCTGAAACCGAACTCGGGCTTCAGGAACAGGCATGGAATACCATTGTGGACCAGACCCTGCTTGAAGAGCAGTTTGTGAAATTCGGAATTGGACTTCAAGACCAGGAAGTTGTTGAAGCACTCGACAGCCCTAACCCTCCTTTGGTTATTCGCCAGAATTTCAGTGATCCCGCCACCGGAGCAGTCGATCGCAAAAAATTGGAGAGTGCCCGTCGTGATCCGCAAAATAAGCAGTTGTGGCTGCAGGTTGAACAAATTGTCCGCCGGGAGCTTAAAATCAACAAACTGATCAGGGCTCTTCAAACCCTTGATCATGTTACTGACCGGGAGATAAGTGATATAGTCGGCAGGCAGTTTTCGCGCTTTTCAGCTTCTTTTATCCCGGTTCCTTTAAGTTTTGCCGGAACTGACAGCAGTTTTCCAGTGAAGGAAGAAGAAATAAAAAAATATTTTGACGATCATAAAGAGCAGTTTAAACAGGTTTCTTCAAGAAAAGCCGATTTTGTCTTTTTCCCGCTTACTCCTTCATCAAAAGACAGTCTTGCTGTTCGCAAAGAGCTTGAAACAATCCGGACTGAGTTTGCCGGGCCAGTCAACGATGCTGATTATGTGAAGGTACAGAGCGACCGTCCGACAGGCATCAACGTTACCTATAGCCGTGCAGATTTTTCACCTTCCGCCGGGGAGAGTGTTTTCAGTTCAGCAAATCTAAAGCCGGGAACGGTCATCGGTCCGATAGCTGATCGTGGTGAATACCGCGTCATAAAGGTCAAGCAGGTTTCCTCATCGGCCCAGCCAATTGCCAGGGCATCTCACATCCTTTTACGATTCAATCCTGCAAGCCGCGAAGATGTTCAGAAAGTTCGCGAGCTCACCATGCTTATTTCCAAGCAGCTTCAGGCTGGTGTTCCTTTTGAAGAGCTGGCAAAAAAATATTCCGCCGATACGGCAAGTGCCGTCAATGGAGGCGATGTGGGATGGTTCAGCAAAGATCGTATGGTGCCTGAATTTTCTGCAGCTGTTTTCAATGCCCGTCCAGGTGCGATTGTTGGCCCTGTGCAGACACAGTTTGGCCTCCATATCATCAAGGTTACCGGTTTTGACCAGACCACCCTGGTCTGTTCCGAAATTGTAAGAAAGATCAGGCCTTCAACAGAGACGATAGACAGTGGGCGCCGGCTTGCCATGGCTTTTCAGATCAATGCCAAAGAGAAAGGTTTCGACAAGAGCGCTGCCAGTTCAAGGCTGACGGTCAACAAGACAGCCGAGTTCGGAAAACATATGCCTGTTGCTCCGATTGGTTACAATGAAAAAGTTACAGCATTTGCTTTCAAGGCCAGCGAAGGGGACCTGTCGGATGTTCTTGAAACTGAAAAAGGTTTTTTTGTTATGCGTCTGACCGGTAAAAATGATACCGGTTATCATCTCCTCGACAAGGAACTGAAATCAAGGATTAATGCTGAACTGGTAAGGGAAAAGAAAGGTGCTGCTGTGGAGAAAAAACTTGCGGTCATGGCAAAAGTGCCTGGGCAGACCCTGGAAAAAATTGCCGCACAGAATACTGCTCTGCATGTTGTTACTGCTGACGAGATTCGCTGGAGCGATGGATTTATACCTGGATATGCTGTGGACAAGCCGCTGGTTGAGGCGATGTCGGGGCTTGATGCAGGCAAGCTCTCTCTGCCTGTGAAAACATCAGATGGTTATGCCCTTGTTGTGGTTGGCAAGAAAACGCTTCCTGCAGGGCTTGACCTCAAGGTGGAAAATGCCGGTGTGGCACCGCAACTGCTCCGGGCAAAGCAGGAACAGTTGTTTGCCGAATATTTTGCTTCAGTACGCAAGAATGCGAAAATTGAGGACTTGCGTCCCTGAAACATTCGTTCAATTTTTTTTATCAATGAGCTGCCTGGAAGGCTTCCAGGCAGGCTTTGATCTTTGCCGGAGTATCGAGTTTCAGGCACTCCTCTGCAAGTGCTCCAGTTTCGGCAATTGAGAAGCACGATACCAGTGACTTGAGTTTCGGGATATCCGAGCTGACTACGCTGAACCGTCTCAGTCCGCATCCTAAAAGAAATGGCAGTGCAAGCGGATCTGAACCCATATTCCCGCATATCGTTACTTTGCAGTGGTTTTTATTGGCAGTTTTGATAACCCTGTGAAGTTGCCGGATAATTGCAGGATGGAATGTTTCGAAAAGATCCTGAACAATGACATTGTTTCTGTCAACGGCAAGAGTGTACTGCGTGAGGTCATTGGTGCCTATGCTTATAAAATCAGCACATGTTGTGATCTCTTCAATAAGTTCCACCGCTGCCGGTACCTCAATCATAGCACCGACTCCCGGTTTTTCAATCTGCCAGTTCCCCTCTTTTGTCAATTCCGAGTAGTGCTTGTCGACGACTTTCCGGACATGGCGGATCTCATCGAGGGATATGATCATAGGAATCAGGATCGCCAGGTTTCCATGTGTATTTGATCGTATTACAGCCCTGACCTGATTATCAAGAATGTCGGGCAGATCAATCAGGATTCTTATTCCCCTCCATCCCAGGTTGGGGTTTTCCTCCTTGACCGGAGAGTATATCAGTTTGTCCCCTCCAATATCAAACAGACGGATATCCAGAGGCATTGGGGAGATCATTTCAGCCATTTCATGATAATAGGAAAACTGTTCCGACTCTTTTGGCACTGTATTTCCGTTGGTAAAGAGGTTTTCACTTCTGAACAGGCCTACACCTTCAGCACCTGCAGAGCTTATGGCTTGCAGTTCTTCTTTGAAGTCAACATTGGCATAAAAGGTGATTCTTATGCCGCATTTTGTAGTAGCCGGAAGCATGGCTGTCAGGGATGTATCGGCTTCATTTTTTTTATCAGCCTCATTTTTACCGATATACCGTGCAATAGTTTTTTTCTCAGGATTTATGATGACGGTACCGGCTCTAGCGTCCAGGATAAGCTGCATACCGGTTGTGATCTTTTGTGAGAAGTTGCCGAGTCCGACAACGATAGGAATGTTGAGAGACTTGCATATCAGGGAAATATGAGAAGTACTTCCCCCTGAATCGGTTGCAAACCCCTTGATGTTGCTGCGGCTCAAAAGAATTATATCAGCAGGAGAAAGTTTATCGGCAACAACTATGACCCCTTCAGGTATCCATGAGTGCAGTTTCCTGACGTTTAGATTTCTGATAATGCGGTTTTTGATATCGTGCAGATCATCTGCCCGCTCCTGAAATATCTGATCATCGGAGTTAATAAAATTTTCAAGATAGTGATCGAACTCTTCTTCAATCACAAAGTGAGCAGATCTACGTTCCGATCGGATACGGTCGCTAATGGCATCAATAAGCACTGAATCGTGAAGCATCATGATCTGGGCCTGAAACAAATCAGAATAGCCCTTGCCAAGTTTTCTAATGGTAACCCGTTCAATTTTTTGAAGTTCCTTTTCAGACCGCTCGAGGGCAGTGAGAAACCTTTGGATCTCTTCGGATATATTTTTCTCATTCAGCTCTCTGGCTTCATGAATTCCAATCTCTTTTATGAACACATAGCACTCTCCGATTGCGATACCTCTTGATGCACCGATTCCTGTATAGCTTTCTTCAGGATGCTTTTCGGCAGGTTCCTGAGGCATTACCATCCTGCGCGTTGAGGTCAATGGGTCTTTTTTTTGTTGCATAATGGGGGGTTAAAAAGGTGCGTCATCATCGGTAATAAATGCGCCCGCTTTTGCTTGTTCCTGTTCAGGCAATGAAGGACTATAATGGTTCTGTTCATGAGGATCTCCTGACCCCTCACCACTGGATATGTAGCTATTGGCCGTAGACTGAAACCGTCCATAGTTTTTCAGGAATAACAGGCGTATATCACCAATTGGACCGTTTCGCTGTTTCCCGATGACAATTTCAACAACATCTTTTGTTGACGAACCGTCTTCAAAAGTGGTTTTGCCATACATTTCCGGCCTTGAAAGAAACATAACCACATCCGCATCCTGTTCAATAGAGCCAGACTCCCTGAGATCGCTGAGCTGGGGTCTCCGGTCACCCGAACGCTGCTCAACCGAACGGTTAAGCTGTGCAAGGGCGATGACAGGAATATTCAGTTCCTTGGCAAGTGCTTTGAGTGAGCGCGATATCTGGGCGATTTCCTGTTCACGATTTGTTCTGCCGTCCCGTACAGGAGTGACCAGCTGAAGATAATCGACAACCACCATGCCGATATTATGCTCCTGCTTCATCCGTCGGGTTTTGGCGGCAAGTTCCATAATGGAAATGCCGGGAGTATCGTCAATAAAAAGCTTCGCATCATTAAGCTTATCCATGCTGTTGATGATCCTGCCCATCATTTCCGGCGTTATGCGTCCGGTTCTGACCAGTTGTGATTCAACATAAGCCTCAGCGCACATAAGCCTTATAGCCAGCTGCACCTCAGCCATTTCAAGGCTGAAAAAAAGCACAGGGGTATCGAAGTCCACAGCCGCATTACGGGCTAATGCCAGCGCCAATGCTGTTTTACCGGCAGATGGTCTTGCTGCGATAATAATCATATCAGAAGGCTGAAACCCGGCGGTAAGCTGATCCATCTCAGAAAAACCAGACCCGACGCCGGTAACAGATGATTGCGAAGCCCTGAGGCTCTCAAGCATCCGGATACCATTTTTCACAAGCTCTTTTATTAAAGAGGCTTTCTTTTTAATGCCAGCCTGCGAAATGTTGAAAAACTGCTGTGAGGCATGTTCAACCAGATCAAAAATATCCATCGACGAGCTGTAGGCGGCACCGGAGATTTTAGCCGATATCGAGATCATCCGTCGGTAGAGAAACTTTTCTTTTGCCAGACGTGCATAGTACTCAATATTGGCCGCGCTGATAACTTTCCCGGAAAGTTCCGCCAGGTAGTGCCTGCCTCCTACAGGTTCCAGCTCATTCATTTTCAGCAACTCTTCACTGACGGTGATAATATCGATCGCCTGCCGTTTATTATAAAGCTGCATCATTGCCTTGAAGATGATCTGGTGGCGTCGTTCATAAAATACATCTTCGCCGTTATCACCGAATATCTGGATAACCTGTTCAATAGGGTCGTCTTCAAGGAGAATACAGGCCAGTACCTCCTGCTCAATATCAGTTGAATAGGGAGGTACGCGACTTTCTTTACTGAAATCGATGTCCGTATTAAAATCTATCGGAACAACTGCTTTTTTATTCATCGCTTAATCATCGTTCACTGGCATTTATTGAGCATTTGTCTGCCCTGCGATTTTGTTGTAATGGCGCATCATACTTTGAATATCTTCCCAGCACCCAAGCTTCCAGTGAGGGTTACGAAGCAAGGCTGCAGGATGATAGGTAATAAAACAATCATACTCTTTCCATTTTTTAACTTTCCCTCTCATTGACCCTAAAGAATGATTGTTTTCAAACAAAGTATTGGCAGCAACCTTTCCAAGCACCAGAATGATTTTCGGGTTTACTATCTGCAATTGGCTGTGCAGCAACGGAATGCAGCACTCAATCTCATCGGCGAGAGGGTTGCGGTTTCCGGGAGGCCGGCATTTCAGGATATTACAGATGAATACCTCCTCACGCTGAAATCCTGCAGCCAGAAGGATTTTATCGAGCAACTGGCCGGATCGACCTACAAAAGGCCTGCCTGACGCATCTTCATCTGCACCTGGTGCCTCACCGATAACAACAAGATCAGCACAAGGATTTCCTTCGCCAAAAACGAAATTCAGTCTTGTTTCGGCAAGTCTGCATTTACAGCACTCTTTTGCACTATTCAGCAGCCTTTCCAGCTCTTTTGCTGATGATTCTGACTGTGCCGGAACAGGCGGACACAGTTCATCATTGCCGAATAATGAACCTTGCATGTTCTTCAGGGGTTAATGCCGGTTTTAAACACAAAGCTTTTCAATGCAGTCAAGAAGTTTTCCTGCGGCTGCATCCTTTGAAAGCTGCGGGAGTTCAATAGTTACACCCTTGTTATCTATCAGGGTAAGAATATTTGTATCGACTTCAAAACCCGAGGTTTTTCTATCAAAAAAATTGAACGCAATGAGGTCAAGGTTTTTGGCTTTCAGTTTTTTGCGGGCATTGCTGAGACCTGTTTGTGTTTCAAGCGCAAAGCCGACAGCAAGTTGTCCGAGAGCTTTCTGCAGGCCGAACCCGGCAAGGATATCGGGATTTCTTACAAGGGTAAGCTTAATTTCAGGGTTCTCCTTCTTCATTTTTCCTTCCGAAGGGTCCAGAGGGCGATAATCGGAGACAGCAGCTGCGCCGATAAAGATGTTACAGCTCTTGAAACTGCTCGCTGCGGCATCATGCATTTCCAGCGCGCTTTCAACATTAAGCCGGTTGACTCCAGGAGGTGTCTCCAGATGAACCGGTCCCGTAATGAGGGTGACCAGGGCTCCGCGTTTTGCAGCTGCACGGGCAATGGCAAATCCCATTTTTCCTGAAGAGTAATTCGAGATGAACCGCACGCCATCAATTTTTTCACGTGTAGGGCCTGCGGTAACAATAATTGATTTGCCATATAGGGGAGAGGCGGCCGAAGTGGAACAGAGTGCCTCTTTAAGAGACGTAACAATTGACTCAGGTTCCGGCATTCGCCCGACCCCACTGAGCCCTGAGGCGAGCTCGCCGCTATCAGGGTTTATTATCCTGCACCCCTGAGCGGTAAGGGTGGCAATATTTCGCTGGACGGAAGCAGAGAGAAACATCTGGCCGTCCATAGCTGGAAAAACCAGCACAGGTTTGTCAGGTCGCAGAGTGATAAAGAGAGCTGTAAGCATGTCATCACAAAGGCCCGCAGTGAGTTTGGCAAGGGTATTGGCCGTAGCAGGAGCGATGACGAAAGCATCGGCCCATTCACCAAGAGAGATATGGCGTGTATAGTCGGTGCCCGAAGTATCCGCAGGGGGAAATATGGAACGGTATACCCGTTCTTCAGAAACAGTTGCAAGGGAAAGTTCACTGACAAAACGGGCAGCTCCATCGGTAAGCGCTACCCGGACATTAGCCCCGCTTTTTTTAAGCAGCCGGACGAGCTGCGGAGTTTTATAGGCCGCTATTCCGCCCGAAATGCCGACGATTATGTTTTTACCTTTTAAGACGTTATCCATTTGTATGGTTTAATGCCGCAATGGCTTTACACTCAATTTACAAAAACAGCCCGACTTATTTTTTTTTGTCGGATGAGGGAACAAGACGTTTCCAGAACTGCTCCCAGGTCTGGAAGCGCTCCTTATAGGAGATGCTGGCGCCCCATATTTCCGAAGGTGCCTGCAAATTGGAGCTGGATGTTCCATTGGCATTCAGTCCGTAAGATCGATACGTTTCGATGGAGATTTTTGGAGTAATCCTGTATTCGATTTTCTGTTCGGTGCCGTAATAATTGGAAAGGGGTGAATCCTTGAGGGTTGGTGAGCTTCCAGAACCGATAAATCGTACTTTTCCATCAGTACCTGGTACACTGAGTGCGACATAAAGGTCAAGTCCGCTTAGAGCTCCGCGTTTATCCATTCCTACGTTGACATTGAAACTTTCAAGACCTGCAATATCCTGAATAACCT
Source organism: Chlorobium sp. (assembly GCA_005843825.1). GTDB lineage: Bacteria > Bacteroidota > Chlorobiia > Chlorobiales > Chlorobiaceae > Chlorobium. The sequence goes on along the minus strand of SZXX01000044.1, from coordinate 112,206 downwards.
TAGAAAACTGGGAAGAAAGAAGGCCGGACCCGGCAGACATTCCCACGCTTGTAACTGCAATATTGGAGGCCTGTGCACTGCTTCCCGGTCTCGCGTACCACTGTTTGGAAAGCAACATGGAGATGACGTTCAGTTCTGCATTAGGGTCTATCTGGCTCGTTTTCCCACCTATCAGATTTGAGGACGCATAGGGTTGAGACTGTTCATTGAGATAATATCCCATGGTGACCAGCGGTTCATTCAGGGTCCCTGTAATTGCAAGCAGCAGTTTTACATTATCCTTCTCACTGGTCTGCTGGTTTGTTGCGCTCACGTACTTGCTTCCATAGAGATTATCCATGATGGCACTCCGGATATCAACATTGTTCCATGTGATTTTTCCGCCATCCTGAAGGTCAAAGTTTGTGTTGGAAAATTTGTATTTGCCTCCAATGACATTGACTGATCCGAACAATCGATACTGCTGATCGCTTTTGTTGATAATCAAAGAAAGATTGTTGATTGAGGTCTCAAGCTGTTCACCTCTGATGCGATCAAAAATCACTGTATACTTGAGCGGTTCAGTACTGCTTAGCCTCAGATTTTTTATCTGCAGGATATCAATCAGGGAGTGGTAAAACTCAAGCTGTTTTGTTGGCTTATGTAAGGCTTCAAGAGCTGGCGTATTTTGCGAGGGGTAACGTGGCGCAAATGAGATAAATTTGTTAATGCCTATATACTTTGCATTCTCATTGGATCCAATCCGGTAGAGCGAGTAGTCCGCTGCATTGATTCTCAATTCTCCCTCAGCAATTGGCTCTGAAAGTGTACCGAGAATTCTGATGGTATTGGTTGTGCCGGTAATAGTCCCGAACGAGGTTTCATCCTGTCGGTCTTTTTTATTAAAGAGAAGGAGATTGTTAAATCTGACGCCGAGATCCAGCCCTGTCGGCTGCAATTTGTCAAGTTTTACTACACCGTTTATTTTTCCCGTTCCATTCAGGTTGTCATTGACGGATATATTGCGCAGTTCAATATTGTTCGGGGTTACATGGAGCCCTCCGTTGAGCACGTAGGAAACCTGTGTCGGTTCCAGCTTGATTTTCGTATCACGCAGGTTGGTTGTCAGATAAATATAGGGGTTCGGTGTTTTGCCCTCGATCTTGAGGGTTGTCGGTATAATTCCTTCAGCTGATTCAATAACTGGAAGCAGGTATGCCAGAGACTCGGCTGAAAGATTATCCGACTTCAGTGATGCACTGATAGCCTCCGGTTCTGCAATTCTTAACTGAAAGGGGTAGAAGTTGAGCACAAGAGGAATTGTTCCAGTTCCCTCGATAGTGTTCATTGATGGAGCACCGCTATGCATGTCAAAACGAAGAACATGACCACTGTGAAGAGCATTCCACTGCAGGGAGCCTATCTCAAATTTATCATAACGAATGCCCTTACCACTCACTTTCAGCGTGCTTGTTTTTGCGCCCGGGTTACCGCTGAGGGCAAGCGAGGCATTGATTGTACCTGAAAGCTTGGCAAGAGAGCTATTCATTGCAAAGCGCTTCAGCTCATCAAGCTGAATATTTGATAACGCACATTGAAAACTGCCAGGCATCGAATTGCTGAGCTCGCCGTCCAGTACCGCCTGTTGTGAACCCTTCGTAATCGTGAAACGGTTAAACCTCGCTGATGTTCTCGAGAGCATGACTCGAGTGTTTTCGGCTGTCTTCCACATCCCTGAAGCATCTTTTACGAAGAGGTGATTAAACAGCAGGTTATAGCTGCCTCCATCCCTTGTTGCAGAAAATTTTGTCGACAGGTTCTCAGTGGGATCAGGCATAACAAGGTCGAGGGTGCCGTCCAAACGTGACGGGGTATAGAGTCCCGAAAAGAGCGTCGTTCCGGTTTTATTTCCGGCCACAGTTATCGCTGAAGCTCTGCCGTTTATTGATGCTTTTTGTGTTCCTCTGCCGCTGAATTCGACGTCAGCTTTCATTGATAAATTTTCAAAAAGGAGATCATTACGGGGCTGCAACCGGTCAAGGTTGAGTGAAGAAGCGATTGAACATTGTCCGTTACGGTATATGATCCGTCCTTCAGCGCTACCATGAAGGGTAAGGCCATGAAGTGGAAAAAGCATCGCTAAAGGAGCGATATCTTTTACCGTAATGCGGTAGTTGACGGTGAACGGCTTTGTAAGTGAATTCGATCCAGCAGACTGTACCGGTAATGTTGTCTGCCAGATATTCTGAGCAGCTATCTCCCTTGATATACCTGAGCCTGCAATCCTGCCGAGAGCGATCAGTTCTTCAAGCGAACAGTCGCCATCAGCAAAAATATCAAGAAAATCGCTGCTGATGCTTGTTCGAGAAGAACCGGCTTTCTGGGTTATTTCGAAAGCTGCTTTTGAGCGGTCTTTAAGTAGGAAGCTATCGATGGAGGAAGGGGCAAACAGCATGACGGCTGCAATATTCAGATTTTTTGGATCAAATCCCGACCCTTGAACAGAGAAAACACCGTTCAAGTTCGTTTTAAAGGTATTTGAACGGAGTATTGCGGAAAGATCAAGTCCTCCAGTTTTACCAGAAACGTTGTAACGGGGAGTTTTATCGGTAAAATCGATTCCACCGTCAAGAGTGAAGGTTGTCAGTTTGTTCTTCAGGGAGAGGCTGCTGTTCAGCAAAGCTTTGTCATACTTGATGGCGAGAGTTCCCTCGTTGAGCGGTTGATTTCGCCAGTATGAATTGGCTAGCTTCATATCCAGAGTAAGCTGGTTGATTTTGTTGTGGTCTGCTCGACCTTCAAAACTGCCGGAAGCGTTGAGAAGAGTGTTTTCAACACTGTTCGTTGCAAGGAGTTTGTGGGGTTTAAAGCCTTTCAGCACAAAAGTCCCCTTACCAGCAAGCTGTTCAGAGGTGTTTCTTGATGCTTCTGCACTCAGTGACGCTTCACCGAGAGAGGAGGATGTAGTGAAATCTGTTTTTACTGCGTTCAGGCTTCCCTGTGCATGGCCAAAAAAGGTAATGTTGCCTGTTTTACTGGCCAAATCCTTGTAGGAACTCTCTTTCAGGAGCGACTCAAGAAATGGCGCGGCAATTTTTGAACTGTCGCATGTAAGGCGGTAGGCAAAGGATTTATTGCTGCTCAGGTTAAGCAGCTCGCCCTTGATGGCTATTTTACTTTTGAGATGAGCGAGCTGCCCGTCAATGATCTCGATATTGTCTTTTTTACCTCTTGCGTTGCCTTTAAGAGTATAGACGCCAGGGGGGAGAGCAACTGTCGGGGACAATATTCTGAGATCGTCACTATGAAGGGCGAGTTTCTCGATAGTGAGAAATGATCTACTGAGAGAAAGCAGCTTCTCCCGCTGACGTGAAAAAATGTTGAAATGGTCGATTGTTGCAGAAAGCTCTGCGCTGCTTTTATTGCTCACTGCTTTCAAGGCAAGGATTTCAGAGCGTGTTTCAGAAAAGAAAAATTCGCAAGAAGCCTGACGCAAGGCGAACTGAAACGAGGGAATATTAAGCTGAACATTATCAAGTGTTCCTTTTAAAAGGGTTTTCTTGACGGTGAATTTTGACAGTTCACAATTGATATTCTTTATACCGAGCGGCTGATTGCCAGAATTATTGGAGCTTCCAGCATAGGAGCATGTACTGTTTTTAATCTTGAGATTTTTGCAGAAAAATTGTTCAAAATGAGTTTTTGTTGTGTCAGGGTCGCGGGACTTGAAAATCAGCTCAAGATTGAGTTTGCCGTTTTTCAGGGTCACAATCCTTGCGTTTAGCGAATCGGCAGTAAGACGGCGCAGATATATCCTTTTGATTTCAGGCTGAAGGAGGGTGAGAAAGTTGAACTTCAGGGAAACGGTGCTGGCTTGAAGAGCAGGTGTTGTCTCCCCAGGCCCGTATATACGCGGATTGATCAGCGTGACTTTGTTGGGAAACTGAAGATGGAGCTCCTGCAGTTCAAGCCGTCCGAACAGTTTTTCGTTAAAAAGGGCAACAGCCTGATTTTTAGCCACACTGTCAAGCACTCCACTGTTCAAAACAATCAGGGCAGTGAGCGACAGCAGAAGCAAAAAGGCAGAACATGCTACCAGCACTTTGAGGATATGGCGTTTAATCCGGTCCACTGCCTATTGATTATTTTGAGTATGAAGCTGAATGATTTTTTCGATGATGCCGGTTGTTGAGCGGCCTTCCAGCAAAGGCAGGGTCAAGACAGAGCCGCCACCTTCAATCACCGCTTTGGCTCCGGCAATCTGCTCGACTGCCCAGTCCGATCCTTTGACAAGAATGTCCGGCAAGAGAGTACCGATCAGCTCTTCAGGAGTATCTTCGTTAAAAAGGGTGACGCCATCGACAACCTGCAATGCCGAGAGCACCGCAGCACGATCGGCTTCACTGCAAACGGGACGATTCGGCCCTTTCAGCCGGCGCACCGAAGCATCACTGTTGAGGCCGATAATAAGTGCGTCGCCAAGCTCTCTTGCTGCAGCAAGATACTCTACGTGACCGGCATGGAGAATATCGAAACAGCCGTTTGAAAATACAACCTTTTTTCCCGATGCCTGCCATGCCCGCACTTTTTCCAGAGCCTCATTACGGCTCAAGATTTTTTTTAGATCAGCCATTACTCACTACTTGTTTTAAAGGGATTTGCTGTCAGCAGGATTAAAAATATATTACCCAATAATTTTTGCAATTTAGCGTATACTCTTCGATTGTCCGCATGGTATAATACAGCCAATTTCTATGAAGCGCAGCTGGGGTGATGACGATAATATTGCAGACAAGGCCGTCTACAGCCTCATCACCATGCTCGGCCTGCTCGTCCGAAGCATAAGCCGCAGGAAGTCTACAGCAATTGCGCATCTTCTAGGGGATTTTGTTTACAAAATCCTGAAAACAAGGCGACCACTTGTTGAAAAAAATCTTTCGTACACCTTTCCTCAAAAAACACCAGCAGAAATCAACGCAGTTGTCCGTCAGGTTTACCGGAACCAAGCCGAGAACATGATTGAGGTATTGCGGCTTCCTATGATCAAAACCCGCGAAGACGCTGCCCGATTGCTGGATGTTGATGCCCGCGATATTATCGCCAAAACTCTAGCTGTGAATAAAGGAGGAGTGCTGGTTTCTGCTCATTTCGGTAACTGGGAGCTGCTCGCATATTGCACCGGCTTATTGGTATTCAGCTTCACGATTGTGGTCAAGGAGCTGAAAAACCATGCCATTGATCGCCAGATCAATTTGTGGCGGACGATGCATGGCAACAAGATCGTTTATGACTGGAAAGCACTGCGCGAAGGGTTGAGACTCCTTCGAAATGGTGAATTGTTAACTGTGCTTGGAGACCAGTCCGATTCGGGCGGCTCTTTTTTTACGGAATTTCTAGGACGCAGAACCACTGTGTTTTTAGGCCCAGCCTATCTTGCACTTAAAGCCGGAGTGCCGCTCTTTGTTGTCATGTGCCGCCACACAAGGGGAGGGCGTTATACTGTAGATATAGAGGAAATTGACTTGTCAGGACTCGGTACATCTAAAACCGACGCCGAAGAATTAGCTCGCCGCTACACCAAAACCCTCGAACGATACATCTACCGCTACCCGGAAGAATGGCTCTGGCTCCACAATCGCTGGAAACGCACCAGTTGATAAAGTAAAGATTTACTTTTTATAGATCAGGCTGTAATTGGTAAAGCCGCTCATATCCCCCTCTTTCGCCTTAAGGCAGCTTTCAACAAAGATGAAAAAGCGGGATTCACTGCTTCGTTTCCTGTAAATCTCACCATTCCAGATCACAGATGAACGGAGAGAATCAGCAAGATTTTTTGACAGAATAAGTGCCAGAACGGGTGCTTTCTGCTGAAATACCTTTTCCGGGTATGCACCGTTGATTACTTTTCGTTCAGCATAAAACGGGAGATTATGAATCAGTTCGCCCTGAAGATAGAGGGCAATGTTTTTCGGGATGTGTTGCTGGCTATTAATGACACTTCCGATAATAGCTACCGGGCGACGCTCTTCAAGCGCAGGAAGAACCCCAGCGCTAAAAATCAGCAGGGCACTGAAGGTACCGATAAAGGGAGCGAGGTGGCGGATCTCTGATAGTAGAGAGTCATCGTCATTTTTTTCTTTAAAGGGAAGATAGGCTCTGACTATCAGTAAAAATGCGGCCGCCGTAATCAGATGGTAAAAAAAAGAGAGTTTGAAGACAATGATGATAGCGGTACTGAGTATGATTCCGATGGCAGAGGGTAGAAGAAAAACAAGGTTCCAGAGTACTTTTGAAACGTTGCCAAGCGGTTTGTAACGAGTGATAAAATGTGCAGAAATAAGGGCTAGTGCCGGGTTTGCCTGTATAAAATAGGTAGGCAGTTTCCCGTTCGCGGCTGTAAAAAATACAAACATCACTATAAACCACGAAAAGCCAAAGGCAATATCATTTATTTGGCGGATAGTAAAAAGATAGTGGCAACCGGCATAAACAAAGAGCAGTGAGTAGGGAAAAAAGCTCCACATGATGACACCCGGATAAAAAAGCAGGTCATCCAGACTGAGAGATTCATTGGAGATGCCGCGATCAAGAGTTTCATTATAAAGAACAGTCAAAAATTCCTGTCCGTAATGAAGATACATCAGAACGATCCAGCTTAATCCGATAATGCTCGTAATGAGGATAAAGGAAAATGGTCTCAGCTCTTTTATTTTGTTTAAAAAAGACCTCCACTGAAAGTTTGATTCTATAAAAAGATAAAGGATTATTATACCTCCTATGACGATAATATAGGGATACCCTTTTGTTAACACTGTTAATCCGAGAGCAACTGCGGCAAACAGGTAATGTCTGCTCTTTCCGGAAAGGTGTCCTTTAAGAAAGAAATAGAGGGTAAGGGTAAAGAAAAAGGCAAGTGGTATCTCCGGCGAGGCATACTGCTTTCCCGCAATAAACTGTATACTGACGGCCTGCATAGCAAAGGCAAGTAGAGCTGTTTTCTCGCCGTAGAGCATTCGGGCCATTGCCCAGACAAGGAGTACTGTTCCAAAGGCAAGAATGACTATTGGGAGTCTTATAGCAAATTCATTCATGCCAAACAAACGGGCGGAAACGGCTATAAGCCAATAGGTAAGGGGTGGTTTGTTGAAGCGGTGCTCGTAATTATAGTTGATGTCCAGAAAATTCCCCTTTTCTGCCATTTCCCGAACACATTCAGCATACAAGCTTTCATTTTCTGTCCAAATGCCATTTATACTGAAGTTTACAACATAGAGAAGCCCTGTAAGAGAGAGTACTATCCAGAAAATCGGCACTCTCTTAATAAAATTATTCACTCTATCTGTTTTCAGGATGTTATGGGAGATTATCTGAAAAGGCGTTAACTCTTCAGTTTATTATTGACAATCAGCTCTCTTTGCTGACAGCTATATTGTAACCGTTTGTTTTTAGTAATGCCTGTCTTTTTGCCAAATCAAGGTCGTGTTCCACCATCTCTTTTATCATCTTTTCCAACGTAATTTCCGGCACCCATCCAAGTTCGGTTTTAGCCTTCGAAGGATCGCCAAGAAGAGTCTCTACCTCTGCAGGTCGGAAGTATCGAGGGTCAACGTTTACAATAACATCACCAACCTTGACAGCTGGAGCATCATCGCCAGTTATAGCAGTAATGATGCCTTTTTCATTTTTGCCCTCCCCTTCAAAGATAAGGGTAATGCCAAGTTCTATTGCTGCTTTTGTAATGAATTCCCGGACGCTAAACTGAACACCTGTTGCAATGACATAATCTTTGGGACTCATTTGCTGCAGCATCATCCATTGCATGCGAACGTAATCCTTTGCGTGTCCCCAGTCGCGAAGGGCATTTAGATTACCTATATAAAGGCACTTTTCAAATCCCTGTGAAATATTCGCAAGGCTACGGGTAATCTTTCGAGTCACGAAAGTTTCACCCCTGCGGGGTGATTCATGGTTGAAAAGAATCCCGTTGCAGGCGTATATGCCATAAGCTTCCCGGTAGTTTACCGTTATCCAGTAGGCATAGAGCTTAGCAACTGCGTAAGGGCTTCGTGGGTAGAACGGTGTGGTCTCTCGCTGTGGGATTTCCTGCACTAATCCATAGAGTTCAGACGTTGAAGCCTGATAAAATCTTGTTTTCTTTTCCAGACCAAGAAAGCGGATTGCTTCGAGCAGTCGCAACGTTCCCATTCCATCAACATCGGCTGTATATTCTGGCGATTCAAAGCTGACCGCTACATGACTTTGAGCTCCAAGGTTATAGACTTCGTCAGGTTGTATTTCTGCAATAATACGGGTCAGATTGCTGCTGTCAGTAAGATCTCCATAGTGGAGCACAAAGTTGCGATGGTTTACATGTGGATCTTGATAGAGATGATCGATGCGTTCAGTATTCAGAGAGCTTGCACGGCGTTTAATTCCATGTACTTCATAACCTTTTTCAAGCAGGAGTTCTGCCAGATATGATCCATCCTGCCCGGTTACGCCGGTAATGAGAGCAACTTTCTGTGTCATAAGTGTGATGCGTAAGTGTTCAAAAAATCTTTGTAGGCCAGAGATAAGCCGTTTTCAAGAGTGACATTTGCTTTCCAGCCCAGGGCGTTCAGGCAAGAGCTATCCATCAGTTTTCGAGGTGCACCGTCAGGCTTGCTGACGTCGAAATTAATCTCTCCATTATACCCCACTGTATGCGCTATTGATCTGGCAAGTTCGCGAATGGTGATGTCATCACCAAAGCCAACATTGATATGGCTTTGCATTGGGTGAGTGTGTGCTGCGAAAGAAGTCTGGTCGAGGTTCATTACATGCACACAGGCTGCAGCCATATCGTCAACATAAAGAAACTCCCTGCGCGGATTGCCGGTCCCCCATATCGTTACGCTGCGGGAGTCATGAGTTTTTGCTTCATGGATACGGCGTATAAGTGCCGGGATGACATGGCTGTTTTCCGGGTGGTAATTGTCTCCCGGACCATAAAGGTTAGTCGGCATGACACTGCGATAATCGGTACCGTGGCTATCGCCATATTGGCGGTTATAGCTTTCACAGAGTTTTATGCCGGCAATCTTGGCAATGGCGTAGGGCTCATTTGTGGGCTCAAGCATTCCGGTAAGCAAAGCGCTTTCCTTCATTGGCTGAGGTGCAAGTTTAGGATATATGCAACTTGATCCTAGAAAAAGAATTTTTTTAACACCCATCCTCCAAGCCTCATGAATAACGTTCATCTCAATCATCAGGTTACTGTATATAAACTCAGCAGGATAGGTGTTGTTGGCATGAATGCCTCCGACCTTTGCAGCAGCAAGATAGACCTGATCAGGCTTTTCGGATGTGAAGAAAGTACGGACCTCTGCCTGATTGGTAAGGTCAAGCTCACTGCGACTACAGGTGATGAGGTGTTTCTGACCAATCCCATTCAGCATTCGAACTATGGCTGAGCCTACCATACCCTGATGGCCGGCTACGAATATACGAGGATACTTATCCACAAATGATAAAAAATGAGTTCAAATTAATCAGAACTTTGTAACTGATAATAAGGAATAGAAGCAAATTATACCGTATCACGAAGGAGATTGCGAATAAATTCACGAAACGGTTCAATTGATGGAGCTGAAAGGAGTAAAGGCTGTTGAGCAAACTCGGCCAACTTATTTTCAGAATGTAACAGTTCGTGTAACACTGCTGGATTCTGCCATTCCAGTTGCTCGAAATTGATAAAGGCATTCGGATTAAAATCCACAGAGACATTTCTGTCTACCCAGGTCAACGGCAATGCTCCGGAGAGAAAAGCCTCGGGAATTTTTTCCGTGTAGTAACCCGGTTGCAGTTTATTTTCAGGACAGAAATTAAAAGCATACCCTTTCAGAATGGTATATTTTTCAATGCCGCTATTGCTGTGGCTGGTAATTTTCCTATCAAAGTATTTTCCGAATCCATCAACAGGAATAATTTTATTAAGTGCGTTATAAAAACCTTTTCTGGGTTCATCTAAATGAGAAGCAAAAATTGCAGCTTTTCTCGGTCGCGCTAAAAAATCACGTCCAAGAGGTTGCATCATCTCTTCAATACTGAAGAGTTTTCCGAATCGTTTATTGGTATTACCCGTCAAATCTTCATGCGACCAGTTCACCATCTCCATCCAGTACGGGAGTCTAAAGTGCTTCTCTTTATTGGTTGAAAAGTCAAAAGTTATCGAATAGTCAGTCTTGACACTATCATAACGCAGATTTTCACAAGTGTGAAATAGGGTTAAAGGTTTATAGTGCCTGCTATTAATGTATTTATTTACAAACTTATGATAGTGATCGGGCAGAATGACAGATGTTCCCTTTTTTAAAACCCATTTTACGGGGTGCATAGGTTTTCCAATGATCAATATGTCACATTGATCAGGATCAACCCACAAAATATCATATCCTAAACTTGATATCAGTAGCGGCAATAACGATTCCTCCTTATAGGTGTAATATTGCCCTATGGTGGACAGTCTTAATTGATTCATGTAGAAGTATAAACTGTTTAAAGTTTGTCGTTTATTACTTTTCTAAAAGTGTTTTTTTGAAGTATGCAATTGTTCGGTTGAGTCCATTTTCAAGATTCACTAAAGGTGTCCAGTTAAGTTCTTTTTTTGCAAGCGTAATATCCGGTTGTCGTTGCTTGGGGTCATCAGATGGCAAGGGACAGAAAACCACTTTGGAAGAACTCTCAGTGAGGGCGATAACCTTTTCTGCCAGTTCAAGCATAGTGAATTCTCCGGGATTGCCAATGTTGATTGGGCCAGTGAATCCGTTTGGCGTAGCCATCATGCGAAGCATTGCCTCAACAAGATCGTCAACATAGCAAAAACTTCGGGTCTGTTGTCCGTCTCCATATATAGATATATTGTCACCTTTTAAAGCCTGTACAATAAAGTTGCTCACCACACGCCCATCATTGGGATGCATTCTTGGTCCGTAAGTATTGAATATTCTGACGACCTTTATATCAAGCCTGTTTTGTCGGTGATAATCAAAAAATAGTGTTTCTGCACAGCGTTTACCTTCGTCATAACAACTGCGGATTCCGATTGGGTTGACTTTTCCCCAATACTCTTCCGGCTGAGGATGAACTTCAGGGTCTCCATACACTTCGCTGGTTGAGGCCTGGAGAATTCGGGCGTTAAGCCTTTTTGCCAGACCTAGCATATTGATGGCGCCATGGACGCTGGTTTTGGTGGTTTGAACGGGATCGTGTTGGTAATGGATTGGGCTGGCAGGACATGCCAGGTTGTATATTTGATCAACTTCGACATAAAGCGGGAAAGTGACGTCATGGCGTATAAGCTCAAAATTGGGATCGCCAATCAGGTGTGCAATATTACGTTTGCTACCTGTAAAAAAGTTGTCTAGACATAATACGTCATTACCTTCATTCACGAGTCGCTCACAAAGATGTGAGCCTAAAAAACCGGCTCCACCTGTAACTAAAATCCGTTTCATTGTTTTTTGCTCTTTTGATTTGTAGTGCATTATTTGTAAATGAAGCTCATATTATTTTTGTGCGGGCATTTGTCATTATTTCATAGATGGCGAATGAATCAGGATGTATCATCCTTTGGTTATCAGGATGGATATGAACACAATCATCAAATGAAGTTGTTTTTAGGTAGTATACAGCTTTGCTGTGATTTTGATATGTTATTAAATTACGATAGGTTACAATTTCTAAAATATATGTTTGGGTATGATCAGGAAGATTGTCCAAGGCGCAAGAACCGAGCTTTTGAAGCTACAATCAAGTCTGACTCGCAAGTATAACCGGTATAAAGGCATAAGACTGTCAAGCACCCCTTATGTGTCGGGCGACTCGTTTCGTGCTTTGGCTGATCACATATTCGATGATTTGGTTCGTGTCGATTCTGACAAGGTACATTGCGGCGATATCGTCTTTGTTCAGGGTGATGATCTCACAGAGTTTATGTCGGAGTGTCTTGCAGATATTCAGAATCCGTTTATCCTTGTTTCCCATAACAGCGACAATACGGTTGATGAACGTTTTGTCGAACTGGTCAACCATCCAAAGGTGTATCATTGGTTTGCGGTTAACAACGTATTGACTCACAAGAAAATAAGATCAATACCCATAGGTCTTGAAAACAGGTGGCGGCATAATAATGGCATTATTCAGGATTTTGACAGGATAGCCTCATCCCTGCCGCTTAAAAAAAATAGAATTCTCTTCGGCTTTAATCTTCATACCAATGAGGCGGAAAGACGGCCAGCATTAGCGGCGCTGGAGCGTTGTAAAGTTGCCGATAAGGTCACTCTGCACAGTGGCGAATATCGAAAAGCACTCTCAGAATACTTCTTTGTTGCATCACCTCCTGGAAATGGAATAGATTGCCATCGAACGTGGGAAGCGTTGTATTTCAAGACTATCCCGATTGTAAGGCACTCAAGGTTTTTTGATGGCTTTCCAGATCTGCCGGTGCATTTTATCAATGAATGGTCAGACCTGGAAAAAATCCAAGTTTCAAAGCTGGATGAAATATATAGAAAGTTATCTCCTTCAGTAGATACTACACCATATATCTGGATGAACTATTGGGAAGGGCTCCTTGACAGGAAGAAACAAGAGTGTATCCGTAATAGATGATATCATTGCCAAATCAGAATTGTTATGCAGGACGGGTAATGGCTAAAAAGTAACTTTCTTTTTATGAGTTTATTGGTCTATGTATGGCTTGGCGAACGTTTTCCCGACTGGGCAAGAACATCCCTTCTCCTCTCAAAACAAACATCTGGTCTTTCTACACTGCTTTTATCAAGCAGAAAGGTCGGGGTTGTGCCCGAGGCTGGAGAACAGGTGTACCTTGAGGATTTTTACCGCCGCCCCGAAGCCGTCATGCTTACTTATAAAACGAAACGATCCGAATTCCGAAATGCTTTCTGGATCAAAACTATAGAGCGTTTTACTGTTCTTGAGCAATACATGAAACAAAACTCAAGTGAGTCTATATTTCATGCGGAACTTGACAATTTGGTCTTTGATATTTCATTATTGGGGCCGAAACTTGATGCAACTGGTTCAGGATTGTTTTGTCCCCGAGATTCGGTGAACAGGGGGATAGCTTCACTCATATATATAAACAATGCACAGGCTCTTGCTGAATTGAATAACGGGGCTTTCTATCAGGGTAATAATGGAGCCAACGATATGGAGCTTCTCGGCAGGCTGCTGCTTGACTCTGATTATTTTTATTCTTTGCCAACCGAAGCGGCATTGAATCCTGAAAGTCCGCCCCAGTGGCGTTATGTCATGCCTGAATTAACAGGGGGGATTTTCGACGGAGCAGCATTGGGTCAGTTTATCTTTGGTATTGATCCACAAAATGTGAAAGGGCCCCTATATAATGGGTTTGAAAATGAAAATAAAGGAATTGATTTATGGAGCCTGAAATTCTCCATGGATTTGAAAAAAGGCTATGCTTCAGTTTCAAGGAAAGGAGCTACTGGCATATATAATCTTTATAATATTCATTTGCATAGTAAACTGTTTGACGATTTGATCGTAAAAGATCGTTTTGGATCGATACTTGATAGAATACATGAGGGAAATATAACCTTGATAACTGTTAATGATAAAGCAAATGGCCTGATGAGAGCCGTTAGCCTGTTATTGGGGAAATTAAAATCAGTATCTCCAGTGACACCACGTTCAGTGAATGGGAAATTGATGTGATATGTTTTGCTGTCCGAGGATGTTGGGATAAATGAAAACCATAAACATCAAGACAAATAGGTGGGCAGTTGAGATCGCAAAATGTAGTTTCAGAGATGAATGAATCAATACGAAAGTTCAAAAAACGCATGCTCAGGAAGAGGGCTTTGCGGAAACTTGGCTTTTGTTTTGGAAAAGACCAGTCAGCTGAATCTCCGTCCAGCTTGAAAATTGATATAGTTATTCCTGCAATAGAAAAGGACCTCGATACCCTTCCTTATGTGATTGACTTTGCACGGCTCAATGTTCTGCATCCGATAAGCAATATTTATGTCATAAGTCCCGATTCCGAAAAGATCAAGCAGGTATGCACAGCGAAGGGATGCATCCAAATTCATGAAGAGTCTTTCCTTCCTTTCAGGAAATCAGACATTGACTATCGTGTCGGCGGGGTTGACCGGGCAGGATGGATGTATCAGCAGTTTCTGAAACTAAGCGCTAATTGCTTTTGCACGGAAGAGAACTATCTTGTGCTCGATTCTGATACACTGCTAGTGAGGCCTCAAGTTTTTGAGCGTAGAGGGCAATATGTGTTCAACTTTTCGGATGAGTATAATAAGCCGTATTTTGATGTCTATCAGCGGCTCCTCGGTTACCCGCCTACCTGTCCCGTTTCTCTGGTAAGCCACCATATCATTGTCAACAAGTGGCTCTTGGGAGAGCTGAAGAGCGACTTGGAGAAGCGAAGCGGATTGGCATGGTATGAAGCTGTGCTCCTGGCAATAGATCGCTCTGAGCTCTCCTGCTTTTCCGAATATGAGACTTACGGGCATTATGTGCTGGGCCGAATGAAAGAAGGAGTTTGCCTGGAGTACTGGTACAATCACAGTCTGTCTCCTGAATGTATTGCCGAGGTTTATACTTATGCCGTGAAGTATGGGAAAAAATACAAGTCTCTCTCTTTCCATAGTTGGAATACTGATTAATTGAACATATTCGGCCGTGTCGGAGATTTAGTCTCACTTTATATGTAAAAACAGCATTTGTGCGATGGCGTGGTATTACTGGTGTAACCATGGGAGACTGGGGAATCTGCTGATGCAGTTTGCCGCGATCGAGAATATGATCGATACTGGCGAGGTCGTGCTCTGCTTCAATGACAGGATGTTTGATGCACTCCATACAAAAGGCAGATATGTCCGGTTGCCTCATTTGCGGTATCTGGTTCCAAACTTCAATCATTATACGAACAAGCTTTTCGACTATCTTGCATCCAGGTCGCTGCTTTCGAGAATAGTTCCCCAGACTTACCTCTATGATTGCGGCGACGAGCACGAGTGCGCTAATCTGCTTAGAACTGAAGGGTTTGTCAAGCACTTTACAGTGATTAAAGGGTACTTCCAGCACGACAAGTGGTTGCAAAATGCTTTTAAGTTTAAGTATGATAAGTATGATAGAGCTAGCGCGAGATTGATGAGACTTTCACCAAGCAGATGCAGGGTGGCAGTTCATGTTCGTCTAAATGATTACATGGAGTGGGTGGTTCTTGGGAAAAAAGATGTTTCAATCTGTCGGCAGTGGTACGATATGGCTATCGAGCATGCTTCAGCAGTTCTTGATAATCCGGAGTTCATATTCTTTACAGATGATGTGGACGGGTTAAAAAAATACGGGTTTACGATGGATCTCAGGATATATGGTGGTGTGGATGCGATTGAGGAACTCATTGCGATCTCGCTCTGCGAGCATGCGATTATATCGCCAAGTACCTTTGCATATAGTGCCGTAATGTCCACATATTATCCTGACAAGCTGGTTATTGCTCCGAAATATTGGGCCGGATACAAGAGCGGGGTCTGGTTTCCCCCGACTATCGAGAGCTCGAAAATCCACTATATTGAGGTGCCGTAAAGTTGTGCCATAGAATCAAGACGCATGATAACACAATGTCGTACCTTACAGTATCAGATAGAACTCTCCCCCGAATGCGATGAAAAAAAACATTCTAGTCGTTGGACTGACAAAAAATTCATCAAAAACGATCAAGTCGGAAATATCGGTAATCTCCAAAGCATTTCAGCATTTTTCAGATGTAAAGTGGCTGGTGATCGAGTCCGATAGCAGGGACAATACCCTCTTGAAGCTGATGGAGCTGCGTGATGAAGTTCCCCAGTTCTGCTATCTCTCGCTCGGAAGTATTGCCGATAGATATCCGCTCAGGACAGAGAGGATCGCCTATTGTAGAAACAGTTATCTTCAAGAAATTACGAACAATGCTTTATATGAAGATGTCGAATATGTTGTCGTCGCCGATCTTGACGGGATGAACGTTTTGCTTACTCAGGAAGGCGTTACTTCCTGCTGGGCAAACGATGATTGGGATGTCTGTACTGCAAATCAGCGAGGCCCCTATTATGATATATGGGCATTGCGTCATAACGATTGGAGTCCAAACAACTGTTGGGACCAGTACGAGTTTCTTTTAAAGCATAATATGGCGAGAAAAAGAGCGAGGTTTGTTGCTGTACACTCCAGAATGGTCGACATTGACGAGAGGAGCGAGTGGATAGAGGTTGATTCAGCTTTTGGAGGTTTTGCCATTTACCGACGGGAGGCATTGCTTGGTGCCAGATACATAGGAGTTAATGAGTCAGGCGAGGAGATCTGTGAACATTTAAGTTTACATCAAGCAATCAAGTCAAATGGTTATCGTATTTTTATAAACCCGAAATTGATAAACACTGGATTCAATAGACATACCAAGCGCTTTGTTTTTCGATTATTGCGTCGACGTGCTGAAGATATGATTCATGCTTTAAGACAAGGGTTTTCTATCAATCAAACACCGGGGTGATGGTAAACCCATCGACAGCTGCAATCCATTCACCTGGTTTGTGTTGATGGGCATCTATAGTATGCATGCCGTCTTTATTCCACCATTCTTTTCCGGGATACAGAATCGGCTCTTCTGACGCCAGCTCCTCACTGTAGTTATCTATACTCATTTCAGTAATCCTGAACGCCCAGACTTTTGTGCCGTAGTTAGGGGTTTCATCCTGCGAGTAGCGATAGATTGTGTTTTCATTGAGCAGTACTCTCCCCCCTGGCCGGGCATAGTGAGCGCTTCCTGATACCACTGGACTTTTGGGGTGTTCTTTCCATTTTCCGGTGATGGTTTCAGCCGTGAACAGGTGGAGGTTTTTGCTTTTCGGTGCGTAGCTGAAAAGATACCAGTGGTTGTTGTAGTAGAGGATTGAAGGGTCGACGAGTGCTGACATGCCTCCCTTTCCCTTTATGAGTGTTTCGATGTGTTCCCACTCCTCCGGAAATGCTTTTGCCTTGTAGAGCTGTATTCCTCCTGATTTTGCACATTCAGGGATCATATAGTAGTTTTCTTCCCAGAAAAAAACGTATGGATAGGAGAGGTGAAAGCGCTCTTTAAGGATGATTTTGCGGTACTGCCAATGCAGTCCGTCGCTGCTGAAGGCATATCCTAATTCACCGAGGTTTCTTTTATCATTGAGTACTTCAAAGAAAAGATAATAGCCCTCTTGGTTCTTAATCATGAAAGGATCAGCCACAAAACGGGCTTTGACGTCGGTGACATCTTGCGCTGTAAGTATCGGATTATTGATATCTAAGGGCGGGAGGAGTTTGAGTGGTGAAGTGCCCTTATAGATGCCGATTGCCCATGTCTCCTTGCTTCTGCGAAGAATTCCTTTCTTGTAATGCTTTTTAAAGCGGATAAAGATAATTGGTATTACCGCGGTCAATAAGATCAGCAGGGGGATGGTTATAAGCATTTCACCGGGGATAGCAGGTTGAGCTGTCAGTTTGTAAAGGGAGCTTCTTCTGGCTGTGGCTTAACCGCAAACTGTATCTCATAGAGCTTCTTGTACATACCGTTTTTTTCGATAAGCTGTTGATGGTTACCGGTTTCAATGAGGTTCCCGCGCTCAAGAACGATAATTTTATCGGCATTTTTAATTGTAGAAAGGCGGTGAGCTACCACGAGAGCGGTTCTGTTTTTCATGGCATGATCGATTGCCTGCTGAACAACCTTTTCGGATTCATTGTCCAGTGCGCTTGTGGCTTCGTCAAATATGAGCAGTTCAGGGTTTTTCACCATTGCTCTGGCTATGGCAAGGCGCTGGCGCTGTCCACCTGAAAGTTGCAGGCCTCTGTCGCCTATTGGTGTCTGATACTGCAGTGGCTTTTCTAGAATAAACTGGTGGGCATTGGCGAGTTTTGCCGCCGCCACAATTCTCGTATGGTCGATATCATCATGAACACCATAGGCAATATTCTGTTCAATAGTATCGTTGAAAAGTATCACCTCCTGGCTGACGATGCCGATCATTTTTCTGAGCTGCTTGTAGTCATAGTTGCGTATATCAGTCCCGTCTATGGTGATGCGGCCTGAATCAACATCATAAAAGCGCAGCAGGAGATCGGCTGCAGTGGACTTTCCAGAGCCGGACTGGCCGATAAGAGCGACCATTTCACCTTTTTTTATCTCAAAAGAGACGTGGTTGAGGACATTGGGCGCATCGGCGTTTTTGTCGTACTTAAAGCAGACATCCTCGAAAGCAATGTTGTTGGAAAAACCATGGATAGGGCTGCTTCCATTGATAATCGCAGGTTGTGTATCAAGCACATTGAAGAGTCGTTCGACTGAGATCATGCCATTAACCATCGACATATTGGCATCACCCAGCATCTTGATCGGCCCCATGGTGGAATAGAGGGTAAAGGCAAAAACGAGCAGTTCATTGGCTGTCATTGCGCCATCGAACACCTGGAGGCCTCCGAACCAGAGCACCATGGCAATTGCTGCAATCAGTAGTGTTTCGTTCAGTGGGCTGATAATGTTGCGAAGCCTTGCGATTTTCATGCTCAGCTTTCTGAAGTCATTGGTAAAGGACATGAACCGTTCCTGTTCGACAGCTTCAAAGGCAGTTGACTTGATAACCTTGATGCCGTTGAACTTTTCCTGAAGTACGGAGTTCATATCTCCCAGTTTTATCTGAAAACTCTGGGCAAGATCCTTAAGTTTTTTTCCAATAAAATTGATAATGAAAAAGATTGAAAGCGAAGAAAATGTTGCAAAGAGGGTGAGCT
Source organism: Chlorobium sp. (assembly GCA_005843825.1). Classification (GTDB taxonomy): domain Bacteria; phylum Bacteroidota; class Chlorobiia; order Chlorobiales; family Chlorobiaceae; genus Chlorobium. The sequence goes on along the minus strand of SZXX01000044.1, from coordinate 93,390 downwards.
TCCAGCTGAGAGCGAGTAGCACACCGATATAGACAAAGATAGAAAAGGGGTTCTGGAGAAAATTGATAAAGGTTGAGCTGATGCTGTTGTTGACGTTTTCAACATCATTATTGACAAAGTTCATCAGGTCGCCAACCCGGTTCTTGTTGAAATAATCAAGATGCTTTTCAAGAATGCTGCTGAATACTTCGTCTCGAAGTTTTTTTGCAGTTTTTGTCTGTATTCGGAAAATAATCTGGCCGTTAAGGTAGGTGAAGATGTTTTTCAGGGCAAATGCAAGAATCAGGAAGAAGCAGATTTTCAGGAGCGTCAACTGTTTTGTCGGGGCGTCGAACATCCGCTGAAATTCATTCAGTGCCCAGGTTTTTACTTCCTCAGCACGCGAAAGGCTTTTTGAGAATTGAGCTGTTTGTTGCAGGGGAGTACCGGGTGTTGTTGCTGTCGAAGTGCTCCCTGAAGAAAATACGGCATTCAGCAGGGGAAGTATGGAGTAAATCGACACGACACTGAACAATGACGTCAACATACTAACCACTAATACCATCAAGATCTTCCCTTTTGATGGGGCCATGTACCGAAGCATTCTCATCAATATTCCAACTTTCATAAGCACCCTGATCTTGTTTTGTTTATCGTGGATCATAATATAGCGTATAATAAGAATAATCAGTTTATCCCGGATTATCCCATCATTCGTTATCAAGAAACCGTGTGCTGTAGATTTCTCACTTTGATCGGAATGAGAATGAGTTTATAGAGGTTATGAGAGAGTTTTCAGCAAGTTCTGAAGGGTAGTGGTGACCTCTTTGGGGTCGATGTCGATGACGTCGGGGGTCGGGGAGATTATTATTTGCTGTTGGGTGCTCAGGGGGGCGAATTGGGTTCGGTCGGCAAGGCGTTTGCGGTAGAGGGCTAGGATCGGGGTGTTGTAGCATGCTGCTATGTGGACGAGGGAGGTGTCTGGGGTGACAAGGAGTTTCAGTTTTTTGACGATTTTGCCCACTTCGTAGATGTTGCGGGTTGATGGTGATGGCAAAACGTTGGCGTGGGGTAGCTCGATCTGGCGTTTTTCTGCGAGTTCCCCGGGGGCTGAGAGGATGATGAATGTTTCGTCGGGGAAGTCTTGTATAAGTCGGGACCATTGCTCTGTGGTGCGGCGTCCCCCTGTATGACCGGCACTGATGTTGATGGCGACGAGGCGGCCTGTCGGGATTGTTTCAAGGAATGCAGCGGTTTCGGGGGATACCGGCATGGGCGGCAGGTATGGTTTGCAGGGGTTTTTGAGGGCAGCCTGGTTGATAACCTGGAGGAAGGAGAGGTTTTTTTCGGATTCGTGTGTATTCGGGCTCATGGTGATGAGGTGGTCGAAGAGGCCCTCATGATATGGATTGAAGTGCCCTACTTTGTGGCGGGCGTTGATGAGCAGTGACTGGATAAGAAAATGGGTGGATGGGTGATCTTTGGGGTTGAAGAGAATATCAAATTTTTTGGTAAGGATCTCTTTGATATAGCGCTTCAGGTCTCTTTTGGCATGGTAGACTGCAGTGACGTTGGTGTCAGCACTGAAAAAATTGAAGATAATGCGGCTGAAGGCGATGATGTATATCGAGAGGTCGGGATACTCTCTTCGAAGGGTGCCGATAAGGGGGGTGAGCATAATGCAGTCGCCGTAGCACTCTCGTGCAAGAATGACGATGCTTTGAGGCTCTTTTTCAATGTCCAGAGTTGACTGACGGCGTTTTGCGAAGAGTTGGAGGGTTTTTGCCAGTCGTTCGCGGAATGCTGTGTGATCTTTTTTTTTCTGGTTCATGCCTTTGTGTTGGGAGAGAATTGGTTTGTGATGGTTTTTACTAATATCTCATACTGGGCAACGACTGTTTGGAGCGCAAACTTTTCTTCGACAATTTTTCTGGCTTCTCTTCCTGCTTGTTTATAATCAGATTGTAATAATTTCACAACACCTTCAGCGAGTTCGTTGCTGTCGTTTGGCTGTACAATCATGCCTGATTTTTTGTTGATTATGACGTCGGACAGTCCGCTGCCGGATGTTGCAACAACTGGTTTACATGATGCCATGGATTCCAGTGCGCTCATGGACATGCCTTCTTCTGGGGATGGCATTACTGTTATGTCAACGCCGGAGAGAATTTCAGGGATATCTTTTCTGAAGCCTGTAAATAATACCTTGTCTGAGAGGTTGAGTTTTTTTGTCAGCTCTTTGAGCTTTTGTTCAATGGAGCCCGTTCCGACGATCATAAAAAGGATCGGGCCGATTTGTTGTATTATTTTTGGGATTGCATTGACAAAACACTCGAGGCCTTTGTTTCCATCCAATCGGCTTATGACGGCGAGTACGTATTGTTCGGGTTTATCTGTGGTGTTGTTTGTTTTTTGCAAAGGAAAGCGGAGGAGATCAATGCCATCATAAATAACCGTTATTTTATGGTCAGGGATGTTAAAATCTTCGATTAGTTCACGTTTGATTTTGTCTGAAACGGCAATTATCCTGTCGACCAGTTTGGCGTAGAGGATTTTATTGACAAGTTTTTTTATTCCTTTTTTCCGGTAAGGGACGTTACGGGTGAGCATAACGGTTTTATTTGCTATTCTGCCGGCCAGTGAGGCCACCCAGTAGAATTTTGGCGAACAGATGTCTATAACGTCAATGTTGTTCTTTATTATAAGCTGAATAAGCTTCGGGATGATAAGGAGGTTGAGATCGGATTTTGGATTAATAGTAATGGCGGGAATGTTTTCTTTTGGGAGTCGGCTCGAAAGGCCACTTCCCGGCAGGCAGCAGACGGTGACGCTATGGCCGAGTTTTATAAGCTCTCTGCTGTATAATAAAATTCTGTTTGCTCCGCCGGACCAGTGTGGCGTTGCATCAAATATCAGGATATTCATTGGCGAGGAGCCTGAATTATTTTGGTTCAAAATGACAAGGTATCACATTCTGAAAGATTCTTTGTAACGGATATATAATCAATGCAGGCTTTTTTATCTTCTGATCTTTTTGCTGCCAGGCGACTCTCCTTTTTGGCCAATACGTTTTTTTTAATAGGCGTTATGGTGCTTTACCCGCTTGCAGGAGTTGTACTTTTTTCGCTGATTAACAGTGGTGGAGAGGCGGGTTCGTCCCTGCTGCATATTGAGCGGAGCATGCTTCCTTCCATCCGCTTCATTCAGGCGGCCGGGCAGATTGCTGTACTTGCGCTGCCTGTTATTTTGCTTGCGGGATGGCATACGGGCAGGAAAAATCCGTTTTCATTGGAAAGTCTGGTTTTTTTAGGGATACGCAGGGATTTTAACATCGGGGCCGGGGCTTTGGCGGTGGGGGGGATATTCCTTCTTCAGCCGCTGCTCTATACAATTACGTCTCTTCAGGATTTGTATCTCTGGCGGGCTCTTGGTGCAGCTGGGCTGGAAGTTGTCCGTCAGCGTGACATGATGGAGTCGTTTATCGGTGAGCTTGCTCTGGTGCGTTCGGTACCGGAGTTTTTGTCGGTTACGTTTGTTCTTGCTGTTGTTCCTGCAGTTTGTGAAGAGCTGCTTTTCAGGGGATATATTCAGCAGAATTACAGCAGGTCGATAGGGTCTGGCGGTGCTGTGCTGTTGACAGGGTGTGTGTTTGCTTTTTTTCATCTGAGTGCGGCAAATCTTGTTCCGCTGGCTTTGCTGGGGTGGTATATTGGCTATATTTACAGCAAAACAGGGAATCTGGCGGTGCCGTTTGGTGTGCATTTTGTGAATAATTTTGCAGCTCTTCTTCTCCTTTTGTTTACGGAGCAAGGGGACCGGGTCGGCCGCGTTCAGCCGGAATTATTGCTTGGTGCAGTATGGTGGTGGATGATTGTGGTGGTGAGTGTCGTGTTGTTTTTGATGGTAATCCGGCGGTTTTCTCGTGACTTTTCTCCTGAGGGGACAATTGAGCTGATAAAGCCTTAACAATAGATGTATGGGTAAGCTTTTGAGCATTAATTTATTGCAGAGGGTCGTTGTGGCTCTTGTTGGTATTCCCTTGCTGCTCTGGCTGGTTAAGGTTGGCGGGGTTTGTTTTTTTTGTTTTTTTTCCTTGCTGGCCCTTGTGGCTGTTTTTGAGTTTCATCGTCTCGCGCGGCATAAGGCTCATCCTCCGGCTCTATGGATTGTACTTGGAATAACCGTGCTTTTTCAGGTGAACTTTTATCACCAGTTCGCTGAGTTTTGGGAGCTTTTGCTTGGTGTAGTGCTCGCTTTGCTTGTGATGGAGCTGTTTTTGAAGGAAGGCTCTCCACTGCTGAATCTTGGCGCTATGTTTCCCGGGTTGCTCTATGTCAATCTTTCTTTTGGTTCACTCTTGCGACTTCGCCTTGGATTTGGAGATGAAAAAGGGGAGATTCTTGTGTTTTTGATGTTTTTTTGTGTCTGGGCAGCTGATATTTTTGCCTATTTCGGAGGTAGTACACTCGGTGGCAGGTTTATCCATCGGAAATTGTTTGAGCGCCTGAGCCCCCATAAAACATGGGAGGGCTTTTTATGTGGGCTGGGGGGAAGTGTTTCAGCTGCGATGATCTACGGAAGCGTTGTTCCGAAGCTGCCTTTAATGACAGTGTTGTTGACTGGACTATTGATCGGTCTGGCAAGTCCGGCGGGTGATTTGATAGAGTCGATGTTTAAGAGAGATGCTCATGTAAAAGATTCTTCAGGGTTGATTCCCGGTCATGGAGGAGTGCTTGACCGTTTTGATACCATTATGTTTGTATCGCCATTTATCTATTTTATTGCCTTGCACCTATAACAGTGATGAGGTGCGAGTGCTGAGACGAAAGTGCCAACTGCTGACTGCCTACTGCCAACTTCTGCATGCTGAGGGAAGGATAAATGTTTGTTTATATTACCCGTTTAAGTAGGGCGTAATAAGGGTGCCGGGAACATTCCAGGGCCATAAGTATTAATCCAGAAGAGGTTTAACTGATGAAAATTGAAGGTCTACTTGCCGAAAAATATATCGCGTTGAATCTTGACCTGGCTTCGAAAAGTCAGGTGATTGAAAAAATGCTTTCTCTTGTTACCGATCATGCGGGAGTGAGAGATATCGGCAAGCTTCGGGATGATGTGCTTAAGCGTGAGCATGAAATGTCGACAGGAATTGGTAAAAGCATAGCTCTTCCGCATGCAAAAACTGATGGAGTCACAGAGCCGGTTATTGCTTTTGCTACGCTCAGTAATGCTATGGATTTTGATTCTATTGACAATGAATCAGTTCGTTTGGTGTTTCTTCTTGCCACGCCGGAAGATATGCTTGCAGAACATTTAAAGCTTCTTGGCCGTATTACCAAACTGGCAGGTCGGGATGATTTTCGTCAGAGTCTTCTGCTTTCAACGTCCCCATCAGAAATCATTGAGCATTTCAGGGAAGGTGAAAAGGATTTTTCCCAGATATAATTCGTTACATAGAGGATTCTTATTGTATGTCGCAGTATCAGGCTGTTAAGGGCACGAGGGATATTTTTCCGGAAGAGGCTGCCAGGTGGAAGTATGTTGAAGGAGTTGTGCACTCGCTTGCTTCCCTTTTCGGGTTCAGTGAGATCCGTACCCCGGTTTTTGAGTATACCGAGTTGTTTCAGAGAGGCATCGGGGCGACGACGGATATCGTTGGAAAGGAGATGTTTACGTTTTTGCCTGATCCGACAGGGCGCTCTCTAACCCTGCGTCCTGAGATGACTGCGGGTGTGATGCGGGCGGCGCTTCAGAAAAATCTGCTGTCGACGGCTCCTGTGCACAAACTTTATTATATCAGTGAGCTGTTTCGAAAGGAGAGGCCTCAGGCAGGCAGACAGCGTCAGTTTTCTCAGTTCGGGGCAGAGCTGATTGGCGTTTCAACGCCAGCGGCTGTGGCTGAGGTTATAACGCTGATGATGCTGGTTTTTGAGTCGCTTGGTGTTCGTGGTTTGAAGCTGAGGGTTAATACCCTTGGCGGTTCGGAAGAGAGGCTCAGGTACAGGGAGGCGTTGCAGGGCTATTTTACACCCTTTCATGCAGTGCTGGATGAGGCATCGAAAGAGCGGCTTGAAAAAAATCCTCTCAGGATTCTTGATTCTAAAAATCCAGATATCCAGGCAATAGTTACCGGGGCCCCGAGGTTGTACGATTATCTGACAGCTTCTTCTGTTGAGGATTTTGAGAAGGTGCTTTTTTACCTTGGAGAGCGCGGAATCGGGTATGAAATAGATCACAGGCTGGTGCGAGGGCTTGACTATTATTGCAACACTGCTTTTGAAGTGACCAGTTCTGAGCTTGGCGCTCAGGATGCGATTGGCGGCGGAGGGCGGTATGACGGGCTTGCCAGGGAGTTTGGCAGCTCTTCGGATGTGCCGGCTTCGGGATTTGCCGTTGGTATGGAGAGGCTTCTGATCACAATGGAAAAACAGGGGCTGTTTGCTGCTCTTGATTCTCGAGGTCCGCTTGTTTATGTGATTGTGCAGAGTCAGGAACTTGGAGATCATGGTTTGCAGATCGCATACCGGTTGCGTAAGGCTGGCATCATGACGGAAATAGATCTTGCAGCAAGGAGTATGAAGGCGCAGATGAGGGAGGCTAACAGGATTCGGGCCTCTTATGCTCTTTTTATTGGTGCGACTGAAGTGGAGACCGGGTTGTATGCTTTGAAAAATCTTGCTACTTCTGAACAGACGACACTCTCTCTGGAGGCAGCGATTGAAATTTTGCGTGAACCGGCGGCGAAGGAGTTGACGCAATGATGACAGTCAAGCGGCATAAGGTGACGCTGTATGGTAAAGCGGAGTGCTGCCTGTGTGATGAGGCGATGGAAGTGTTGCTTAAGGTTGATGCTGTTGTACCTTTCGATCTTGAAAAAATTGACATTTCCGGTCAGCCGGAACTGCTTGCTGAGTTTGGTCTTAAAATACCCGTTATTTTTGTTGATGGTGTGCAGGCATTCAAGTATAGGGTGAATGAGGGAAGGTTACTCAAGTTGCTCAGTGCTGATTAGTCGGCAGTTGGCATTTTGCAGGGGATATAGATGGTGGATGAGGGCAAGGGTTTGTTGGGCAACTGTATGTTATGAATGTCGTCCCCTAGTTGGAGTTTGAGTGATGGTGAAATTTATTTTACTTGTTGTTATTTTCTTTTTTGTGACCCGGATGGTTTTGCGGGTGTTGAGGGTTGGTGTGCGTTTTTTCAGGGCGGATGGTTCGAGGCGTTCTGAACATGCATCGGCTTCGAGATCGCCTGGGAGGCAGATTGAGGAGGCGGATTATGAGGTGATAGACAGCCATCTCAACGATAATGAAGGGAAGGTGTCGCAATAAGGTTTTTTTGCTGTTGACAGGTTTTTTTGTACATTGTTCCACTTGAAATGAAGGCGTGTGGCATTATCTTTATCTGAGAGTGGGGGTTCCCCACTTTTTTGTTTTCAATAAAAACGTTGGTATGGGGTTTTCATGCAAGAGCGTATCAGAAATTGTGTTCTCCAGATTATTGCTGAGTCGGTTGGTACGAGGGGTGAAGGCGCTTATTTTATTGATGTTACGGTTAAAGGCAGTGAGCGGCACCGGAAAATTGAAGTTCTCGTTGATGCTGATGATGGTATTCGAATTCATCAGTGTGCGTATCTTAGCAGAAGGCTGAGGGAGCGATTTGAAGGTGATGATGAGCTTCTGGAGCTGGTTGGTGAAAATTTTGATCTTGTTGTCTCTTCTCCCGGTCTTGGTGAGCCGATTGTACTGCCGAGGCAGTATGTGCGGCATACGGGCAAATTTATGAGGGTTACCTATAGAGATGAAGGTGGTGAAGAGGTTGAACTGGAAGGTCATCTTAAGGATGTTCTGCTTTCAGATGATGAGCGGTCGTGGATTGTGATGCTGCCGAAAAAAAATACAAAGAAGGGGCATCAGCCGAAGGTTGAAGAGATTAAACTTTATCTCGATCAGGTCGTCCGTGCGGTTCCTGATGCGGAGATATAGACGAAGGGTGACAGAGTGGTTAGTGTAAATTTTCTTTTAAACATGCACAATTAAGAAAGAGATGGCCAAAAAGAAGATAAAAGATGAGGGACAGGACAGGAGAGTGCAGATTGCCAGTGCTTTTGGTGAAATCGAGCAGTCCAAGATCTTTCTGGATAAACGCACGGAGAGTGCAGCTGTCAAAATGGATATTGCCGATTTACTCAAGGATATTATCCAGAAGCAGCTCAGAAAGGATTATGATCCTGAAGTTGAATCCAACATTTTCATCAACCCTGAGCGCGGGGACTTTGAGGTCTATATTCTTAAAAAGATTGTGAAGGAAATAGATATCGAAAGTATTGAGATCACTCTTGATGAGGTTAGAAAAATTGATGATTCTCTTGAGATTGGCGATTACTATGAAGAGGGGCCTATAAAGCTTGAGGATTATTTGAGCCGCAAATCCATTCAGATCATCAAGCAGTCTGTACAGAAAAAGGTGCGTGATCTTGAGCGTCTTGTTGTGTATGAAGAGTGTCTTGAAAAGGTCGGTGAGGTTGTTGCGGGCGAGGTGTACCAGATTCGTGCCAATGAGGTTATTTTTACCTATAACACATCGAAGGATCATCGTGTTGAGCTTGTGTTGCCGAAGGCTGAGATGATGAAAAAGGATAATCCACGGCGTACTCCGAGGATGAAGCTTTATGTGAAGCGGATTGAGCGCGAGAAAGCTAAAGTGAGGCTTGATGATGGCAGCATGGTTGAGCGTGAAAAAGCTGATGGCGGCATGAAGGTTATTGTTTCGAGGGTTGATGACAGGTTTTTGTATAAACTTTTTGAACATGAGGTGCCTGAAATACTTGATGGTCTCATTGTGATAAAGGCTATTGCCCGGGTGCCGGGTGAGCGGGCCAAGGTTGCTGTGGAATCGACGAGCGCAAGGATTGATCCGGTTGGTGCTACCGTTGGGTATCGGGGAAAGCGCATCCAGAGTATTGTGAAGGAGCTGAATAATGAAAATATTGATGTTATTTATTTCGCTGATGAGCCGGAGATCTATATTTCACGGGCTATGCAGCCTGCGAAAATTGATCCTCTGACGATTCATGCTGACGTAAAAACACGGAAGGCAAGGGTGATGCTGAAGCCGGATCAGATCAAGTATGCGATCGGCAAGAACGGCAATAATATTCACTTGGCGGAGAAGCTGACGGGTTATGAGATTGATGTCTATCGTGATGTGATTGACAAGTCGCTGGAGGATCCGACGGATATTGATATTATTGAGTTCCGTGAGGAGTTTGGCGATGATATGATTTACCAGCTTCTTGATAGTGGTTTTGATACTGCCAAAAAGGTGCTGAAAGCCGGAGTGGATGAGATAGAACTTTCTCTGCTCGGGCCGGCCAAGCCTGAGGAGCAGACAGTGTTTGGTAAAACGTACAGGACTGGCGTGAAACCGAGGGAGCGCAAGGTGACTGACGAGGAGAAGCGTTATTGGAAGAAGATTGCTGAGAATATCTATAAAACCGTTAAGGAGCAGTTTACTGAAGCGGATTTGGAGGGTCTTTTTGATGACGATGCTGAGCCGCAGGAGGATGATGTGGCGGTTGATGAATAATGAAGACCGCCGGTTGAGAGGAATATAGGACAAGAGAGTAAAGAGTTTTTAAATCCAGAGGAGGATGTAATGGCCCTTGAGGACATGGAAAAGAGGTTTCGAATAAGTGATATAGCAAGAGAACTGCAGTTGAGTCCGCAGGAGGTATTACTTTTTGTCAAAAAGGAAGGGGGCAAGGTGGCCTCTACATCCTCTATGGTCAGCGAAGAGATGCATACCCAGATTTTTGGTCATTTCAGCGTTGAAAAGAAAATGGTCGATGAGACCAAGAAAATAAGAGAAGAAAAAGAGAAGAGGTTGTCGAGGCTTGAAGAGCAGTCGCGAAAGACCTATGAAAAAGAGAAGCATCTCAGTGAAACTCTGAGTCCGGCACCTGCTCCTGCAGTTGTTGCCGTTGAGGTGAAAAAAGAGGCTGCTCATGATATTCATGTCAAGGATACGGAAGCATCTTTGATTGAGGGAGCTGAAGTTCCTTCTCCGGCTGAACTTCCTGAAGCTGAGCCTGAAAAAGAGGAGCCCTCAGTCAACGAGCATCTTGTTTCTTTTGATGCTCCTCAGATGATGGGAGGTCTTACTGTGCTTGGCACGCTTGACATGTATGCCGGAAGGAACAAGAAAAACCGTAAAAAGAATTTCAAAGAGCAGGCTGATGCTTTAAAGGATGAGTTTGAGCCGAAGGCAGCAGAGGAAGTTCATGGCGAAGAAAAAGGGGTTACCCCCAAGAAGCCGGCCAAGGTTGTCAGTGAAGCGAAGCCAAAGCCAGTGACGGCTGTCGGAGATAGTTCCGCTCTGAAAAAGAAAAAAGGCAAGAAGAAAAAGAAGCCTGAGGTTGATGACAAGGTAATTACAGCGAATATACAAAAGACGATCAGTGGCATAGAGGATCGCAGTGGTACAGGTTCACGCCAGAAATTCCGCAAGATGCGTAAAACTGAGCGTGATCGCGAGCATGAAGAGGATGAGGCTTTTCGTGAGGCTCAGCGGATGGTTGTCAGGGTTACTGAGTATGCGTCCCCTCATGAGCTCGCGGAGCTGATGGGAATTACCGCCAAAGAGATTATTCAGAAGTGTTTTGCTCTTGGCAAGTTTGTGACGATCAATCAGCGGCTTGACAAGGAATCGATTGAACTGATTGCGCTTGAATTCGGCTTTGAGGCTGAATTTATTTCAGAGGTTGAAGCTACTGCGGTTGTTGTTGAGGAGGATGATGAAGCTGATCTTCTGACTCGTCCACCGGTTGTTACCATCATGGGACATGTCGATCATGGAAAGACTTCGCTGCTCGATTATATCCGCAACAGTAAAGTTGTGGCTGGTGAATCGGGTGGTATTACCCAGCATATCGGTGCTTATGAGGTTTCAGTGGAAGGCGGCAGGAAGATCACTTTTCTTGATACGCCGGGTCATGAAGCGTTTACCGCTATGCGCGCAAGGGGTGCTCAGGTGACTGATATTGTTATTCTGGTTGTTGCGGCTGATGACAGTGTTATGCCTCAGACCATCGAGGCGATCAACCATGCCAAGGCGGCTGGAGTGCCTATTGTTGTTGCTCTTAACAAGATTGATAAGGTTGAGGCTAATCCGGAGAAGATTAAAACCCAGCTTTCTGATGCTGGTGTGCTTGTTGAAGAGTGGGGGGGAACCTATCAGTGTCAGGAGATTTCTGCCAAGAAGGGTATCGGTATTGCCGAGCTTATGGAGAAAGTGTTGACTGAGGCTGAAATGCGTGAACTGAGGGGGAACTACTCCGAGGATATCAATGCAAGCGGTATTATTGTCGAGTCTGAGCTTGATAAGGGTAAGGGTGTTATTTCCACAGTGCTTGTGCAACGCGGAATTTTGAAAGTTGGTGATCCTTTTGTTGCCGGAAATACCATGGGCAAGGTTCGGGCGCTTATGGATGAGAGAGGCAAGAGAATTCTGTTTGCCAATCCTTCGCAGCCTGTCAGGGTGCTTGGGTTTGAGGATCTGCCGCAGTCTGGCGATGCGTTGACGGTTATGACGACTGACAGGGATGCACGTGATCTTGCGCAGAAGCGTCAGGTCATACGCCGTGAGCATGATTTCCGTCGCAGTACGCGTGTCAAGCTTGACAGTATTGCCCGCCAGATCAAGGAAGGGCTGATGAAGGAGCTGAGTGTTATTATCAAGGCTGATACTGACGGGTCCATTCAGGCACTGGCTGACGGACTTATGAAAATTCAGAATGATGAGGTCAAGGTTCAGATTATTCACCAGGGCGTCGGGCAGATTACTGAAACTGACGTTTTGCTTGCCGCGGCTTCTGATGCCATTATTATCGGGTTCAGGGTGCGTCCGAATGTGAATGCCAAGAAGCTTGCTGAAAAAGAGGATCTTGATGTCCGCTTTTACAGCGTTATTTATCATGTGCTTGAAGATGTCGAGAAAGCGCTTGAGGGTATGCTTTCGCCTGAACTTCATGAAGAGAGTTTAGGTTCTCTTGAGGTTCGTCAGGTATTCAAGGTGCCTAAAATCGGTAACGTTGGCGGATGTTATGTGCTTGAAGGAAAGGTTTTCCGTGATTCGAAGGTCCGCTTGCTTCGTGACGGTGTTCAGATTTATGAAGGTCAGCTTGCTGCGTTAAGGCGGTTCAAGGATGATGTCAAGGAAGTGGATGCCGGTTATGAGTGCGGTATGAGTCTGAAAAATTATGATGATATCAAGGTTGGAGACGTTGTTGAGGCCTATAAGATCGTTGAGAAAAAACGGAAACTTTGAACCGCTTATTGTTGAGTTATGTCGATACGTACTGACAGGGTCGCCTCACTTCTGCAGCAGGAGCTGGGGAGTATACTTCAAAAGGAGCTGCCGCGTGGCGGTTCGATAGTTACTATTGTTGAGGTGAAGGTTACTGCTGATCTGAGCATTGCAAGGGTCTATGTTTCTATTATCGGTTCGGAGGAACAGCAGGAAAAGGCTATGGCTTTTTTGCGGGATGAAACAAAAAGTATCAGAATGATACTTTCTTCCCGGATCCGACATCAATTCAGGCGTATTCCTGAGCTGGAATTTTTTGAGGATCATATGTATGAGCGGGCGACCAGGATTGAGCAGCTTTTGAATGAAGTACGAAAAGGCAGTGTCGATAAACATTGACACTCGCTTTTTTGGTAAACAGATTGCATGGATGAACAGCATAACTGAAAGTATCATTCATGAGGAGGGTGATTTTCTTCTGATTGACAAGCCTTTCGACTGGACCTCGTTTGATGTGGTGGCAAAGATCAGAAATACCTTTAAAGGGGTCGGGTTGAAGCGCAAGGTTGGTCACTCGGGGACTCTTGATCCTAAGGCTACAGGCCTGCTTATTCTTGCAACCGGCAGGAAAACCAAGGAAATATCATCTCTTGAAGTGCTTGACAAGGTGTACGATGGTGCCTTCAAGCTGGGCGTCATGACTGAAAGCCACGATATTGAAACTTCCGAGTATGGCCATTGCAGCGTAGAGCATCTGACTGAGATGCAGATTCGCGCTCTTGCCGCGGAATTTGAGGGAACTCACCTGCAGCAGCCGCCCATGCATTCGGCTGCCTGGCACAATGGCAAACGCCTTTACGCTCATGCCCGCAAGGGAGAGGTTATCAAGGAGCGTAAAGTGAAAGAGATTGTTATCCACTGCTTTGAGGTTACCCGCGTTGAGCTTCCGATGGTCTATTTTGTTCTCCATGTTTCAAAGGGGTCCTATATCAGGGTTATAGCCCATGAGTTTGGTGCTGCTCTTGGTGTAGGTGGTTATCTGGCCTCTCTCAGGCGTATCTCTGTCGGCTCTTATCAGCTGAGCTCTTCGAAGAGTGTAACGGAGACAATTGAAGCAATTCTTCTGCAGGCATCAACCACCTCTTCGGTGTGAAGGGAGATAAACGATAAGTATGCGTATTGTTGAGTATGACAATGATATTGTCTACAGCTATGGCTCCCGCTCTCCCGCGGAACTGCCTCTCATCGGTTCTGCGGTAACGATCGGGTCGTATGACGGGGTTCATAAAGGGCACAGGACAATTATTGCCAGGTTGGCTGCTGTAGCAAGGGCGAGACATCTTAGAAGTGTGGTTGTGACGTTTGATCCGCATCCGAGACGGGTGCTGGATGGAGCAGTTTCGGGCCCGCTTGGACTCCTGACCACTCTTGAAGAAAAAATTGACCTTCTCTCCCGGGAGAACATTGATCTTCTTTTTATTATTCGTTTTACTCCGGATTTTGCATCTCGATCTTCCGATGATTTTATCCGGAATGTTCTTGTCAGGCTTCTTGGTGCTCAGGCAATTATCATCGGTTATGATCATGTGTTTGGTCGTGACAGGAGCGGGAGCGGAACAACATTGGAACATCTTGGCGTTGAGCTTGGTTTTGCTGTGGAGGTTGTTGATGAGGTGCTTATCGGCAATGAGCATTTGTCGAGCACAAGAATAAGGCGGTTGCTTGAAGCAGGACTGATTGAAGAGGCCAATGAGTTTCTGGGGTCTCCTTATATGATCAGCGGAATTGTGGTTGAGGGTGACAAGGTTGGGCGGAGTATAGGCTTTCCAACGGTTAATTTGAGGATTTCCGACCATAATAAGCTGTTGCCGCGTTCAGGTGTTTACCTGGCTCAAACAGAGATCGATGGAACTCTTTTTAAGGCAATGATGAATGTTGGTGTTCGTCCTACAGTCTCTTCGGAGGGTATTATAAGCGTGGAGGCTTTCATTCTGGGTTATAGCGGTGATTTATACGGTGAGAGCTTACGGTTTTCGCTCCTGAGGTTCATCAGGGAGGAAAAGAAGTTTTCGTCACTGGATGAACTTAAAAAACAGCTTGAAAAAGATAAAAAAGCGGTGGAGTTGTAATGTTAATAATATTATATTGCGGGTCAATCGATTTAAAATAACAAACGAAGAGATATGAGTCTGACAAAAGAATTTAAAGCAGAAGTGATTGCGCAGTTTGGTGCTTCTGAGAAGAATACTGGAAAATCCGAGGTTCAGGTTGCTTTATACACCCGCCGGATCACTGATCTTACCGGTCATCTTCAGCTGCACCCAAAGGACAAGCACTCCCGTCGCGGGTTGCTTATGCTTGTTGCCAAGCGCAAGAAAATGCTGAACTATCTGAAAAATGTTGATATCAATCGTTACCGTAAAGTGATCGGTGAACTTGATCTTCGTAAATAAGAGGTAATCAGGGCGGTATCTTTTTAATAAACTGAATCAGTAAGGGATACTATGCTGGAAAGTATGACCGGATATGGCAGTGCGGAGTCTGTGGAGAATGGAGTAAAGACTCTTGTGGAGCTGCGCTCGGTCAATAACCGGTTCGCTGAAATCAGTGTCAAGCTTCCCCGTCAGCTTCTCTCTTATGAACTTGAAGTCCGTGAAATGATACGGGCGCATTTTCAGAGGGGGAAGATTTCTGCGTTTATTCAGATTCAGCTTGACGAGGAGCAGCCTATATCTACGGGGATCAATGTCGCGAAGGTCAAGGCTTATAAAGGTTTGCTTGATACCCTCCGGAAAGAAGCCGATCTTGAAGCTCCTGTTCTTCTTGAACATCTGCTCCGGTTTCCTGAAATATTCGATAATGGAGCTACATCGCTCGACAGTTCTGATACCCTGTGGCCTTTTGTCAAAAACCTTCTGCAGGATGCTATCGATCGGCTGAAGGCTATGCGACGCAGGGAGGGGGAAGAGCTCTCCATAGACTTTACTGCACGAATTGCTGAAATTGAGCGTACTCTTTCTGTTGTTACCGCTCTTGCGGCAGACAATCTTGAAACCGTAAGGAAAAGACTTGCTGCAAAGGTAGAAGTTGTTGCGGGCAAGGATCTGGCATATAGCCGTGACCGTCTTGAAATGGAGCTGGTTCTTGCGGCTGACAAGCTTGATATCACTGAAGAGCTGACTCGATTTGCCAGCCATAACAAGTTTTTTATTGAAGAGCTGAGAAATGAGGAGAGCGGTACAGGCCGCAAACTGAATTTTCTTCTTCAGGAGCAGTTGCGTGAAGCCAACACCATTGCTTCAAAATCCCAGAATGCTGAAATTTCCCAGAAAATAGTTCAGATCAAGGAAGATCTTGAAAAAATAAGGGAACAGCTGCAGAATATAGAGTAATTACCATGGTTGAAGAGCGAAAACAGCAGGGAAAACTGATTGTCTTTTCAGCTCCGTCAGGTACCGGGAAATCCACAATAGCAAGGCAGGTTCTTGAACGTATACCGACTCTCAGATTTTCGGTGTCAGCCACAACCAGGCAGAAAAGAGCGGGAGAAATTGAGGGTGTTAACTATTATTTTCTCAGTAAGGAAGAGTTTGAGGAGAGGATTCGTACCGGTGGTTTTATAGAGCATGAGTTCTTTTTTGGAAACCATTATGGAACATTGCTTGATAGAACACATGCTGTGATTGATTCAGGTGCCAATATCCTGCTTGATCTTGATGTGAAGGGTGCTTTGAATCTTAAAAAGATTTTTCCTGATAATTCATTGCTGCTGTTTATAAAGCCGCCCGATATGGAGGTTTTAAAAAAGAGACTGCAAGGACGGGAGAGTGAAGACAAGGCTAGTCTGAATGTACGTCTGGAGAGAGCAAGGCTGGAGTTGGCTTATGCGGACCAGTTTGACAAGGTTGTTGTGAATGATGATCTTGAGGCGGCGGTTGAGAGCATTACAGCTATAATTACTGAATTTCTTACAAACACGTAAAATACGGTACAATGTCGGTTAAACCAGTTGACCTGAATAAGTTGAGAAGTGGGCACTCGAATTTGTATGAGACGGTGGTCGCTATTTCGAAAAAAGCAAAAAGACTGCATGATGAAGAGCGTGCAGAACTTGAAGACAAGCTTCTGCCTTACAAGGAGATGATCCGCAACCCTACAAGCGAATCTGAGTCGGACAAGATATTTCCTGAGCAGATAGCTATCAGCCTTGAGTTTGAGTGCCGTGAAAAGTCGTCGCATAAGGCTGTTGCTGATTACTTCGAGCATAAATACGATTATACCATAGAGAAGCCTGTTGAAAAGAAGGTTGTACCAACTGAAGAAGATGATGAAACTGACGGGGATTAACCAGATTACCCTTCGTGTCAATGACTTGGGTATGGCCGAGGAATTTTACGGTGGTATTCTTGGTCTTAAGCTTGATCACCGGGTTGGTGCAAACATTTCGTATCTCCGTGTTAACTCGGATATGCTTGTGCTGGTGAAGGCTGAAACACCCGGTTCCCTGCAGGCGAGGGATATACGGGTTGATCATTTCGGATTCAGGCTTGCCTCAGATGCGGAAGTTGATGAGGCTGCCCGCTATATGGATGCAAAAGGCGTTCACATCGTTACCCGACCGGCTCATCGGCGGGAGGGTAGGGCTTTTTTTGTAATGGATCCCGATGGAAATCTTGTGGAGTTTTATTCCATGCATGAAACCGGCATTCAGAAAGATAGTCCGGATATTGATCTTTCTTCTCCAGATTCTCACATTCCTCCAACCCGCCAGAAAGTGGATGAAGTGGTTGTGACCAGAAAAACCCGCCGTTCAAGAAAATAACCTCTTTCCCCCCTCTATCGTTACACTACTTTTTCTTCGAGCATCAGCCGTTCAGCTTCCTTAAGCTGTTCGGGGGTGTTGATGCCGATAATTTCGTTGGGGTTGTCTGTTTTGAATGCGTATACCGGCCTGCCGCTCTTGAAGCAGATACTGAATACATCTGTCAGATAGTATTCATTCTGGGCGTTGTTTGTTGTGATCTGTCGCAGAGCCTCGAAGAGGATAGCGGCATCGAAGACGTATATGCCTGAATTTATCTCCTGCACGGCAAGTTCTGTTGCTGTAGCGTCTTTTTGTTCTACAATTTTAAGGACGCTGTCGCTGCCAGGTTGCCGAATAACTCTTCCGTATCCTGCTGGGTTCTCCATATCGGCAGTCAGAACAGTTGCCACAGCTTTTTTTGTATGGTGAAATGCAATCAGTTTCTTGAGGGTGAGGTGACTGACCAGGGGGGCGTCTCCGGAGAGGATGAGTACCTCTCCCTGAAAATCGTGCAGCTCGGCTTCGGCCTGCATGATGGCATGACCGGTGCCCAGTTGCGGCTCCTGGAGTGCTGTGCTTACCTTGTAGCGCGAGGTGGCGGCTTTTACAAGTTCTGCCTGGTGGCCGATAATCAAGACGATCTTCTGGGGATCAAGGGCGTATGATGTATCGAGAACATATTCGATAAGCGGACGCTTGTGTGCCTGATGGAGTACTTTCGGGAGGTCCGATTGCATTCGTGTGCCTTTTCCGGCAGCCATGACGATGATTGCTAGTGCCATTTCTCTCGTGTATCAGTGGGAGTGTGGGGAGGTTATGATAACTGTTCGCCTTGTTCGCCTACCAGGTGCCGACTCTTCGGGTTGTTGTGCCTGTCGACTATAAGGACCATTGGTTTATGGATACGTGCTTCTGCGGGGTCCATAGTGGCAAAGGTCATGATAATGATTTCGTCACCAACCAAAGCGCATCTGGCAGCCGCTCCGTTGAGCTGTATTTCTCTGGAGCCGTGAGCTCCTTTGATAATGTAGGTTTCAAAGCGCTCGCCATTGTTGTTGTTGACGACAAGAACTTTTTCGTTTGGAATCATATCGACCATTTCAAGAAGCTCATTGTCAATGGTGATGCTTCCTTCATATTCGAGATCTCCGCTTGTGACTATAGCGTTGTGAATTTTTGATTTTAAAACATGTAATTTCATGAACAGAGAACCTTCAATATTATTTTGTAAATGCTTTACCGCTTCCCCGGAAAATCCGGTATTTCTTTAAGGCTTGATCACTTTCAAAGCCTTGACCAGTGATGGTTTCGTTTGGCTTGACAATTGTAACGAATGTATTTGAACGGATCATTTTATCGTTGTTTGTCCGTTTAACATACTCTGTTTTTATGACCGTCGGGCCGCTTGATGTAATGACAACATTTCCCTCTGCCTCAATATCCTGATTATCGTGAATAACCGCCTTTTGGGCAGTTATGGTTGTTTCAGGTTTACCAGTGATGTCAAAGAAAGTAACTTTTATCCCACTATCAAGCTGATGTTCAATTCCGGCATTTGTTCTGTATTCTGCCTGGTGTCCGGCTTCAATGACTCCTCGTTGTATACCGGAATCAGTAAGAGTCAGCCTGACAGTCCAACTTTCCTGTACGGGGTGATGTATACCGATAAAGGCGGTTTCAGGAGGACGGCGGTCCTTATGTGGATCGCCGCATCCTGATGCCATGATAACAATAACATGCAGAAAAAGAACAGTAACTCTTTTCAAATCAGGTGAGAATTACTTGATATTCAGTTCATTCATCACCTTGAAGGTGATGTCGTATTCAGGCGCAAAATATGCCGCTGCATTTTTATCAAGTATCAGAGAGAATCCTTCTTTCTGAGCAATTGATTTAATCGCTGATGTCAACTTCTGCTGAACCGGTCCGATAATGTCCTGACGTTTTTTCTCAAAAACGGCACTTTGTTCCTGCTGGAATTTCTGTGCAGCCTGGCTCTTGGCATTGAGTTCCTTTTCTTTCAGGTTTCTTGCAGCAGGTTTCAATGAAGGCGCCTGTTTCTGGTATTCTGCAATTGCTCTTTGAAGCTCCTGATTTTTTAGCGCGATTTCTTTCTGCAGTGGGCCGGCAGCAGCCTGTAAGCTGGTTTCCGCTTGTTTTGCTTCCGGCAGCAGCTGGAAGATTTTACCGGAATCTACAACTCCTACTTTTCCACTTTCCTGAGCAGCAAACGAACGTGGAGCAACCAGCACCAAACTGAGGGCAACTGCCATAATGATACGGCGAGACATAGTCATAAATCTTGTTGAATGCTTCATCAAATTCATGGTTAAGGTTATCATGTTTAATAGGTAGAGAGCGGTATAATGCCAAAGTGGTCACAATTATACATTCAAAGGTAAGAATTCCCTGTTAAAAATCTATAAAAAGCTGAAAAGCCCTTCGTAATGAATCGTCAGAGGAGGGCTGAAAATCTTTATTGTTGCAGGTTGTGATACGTTCAGAAGGTTTTTTTCTGGAATAGTTGTCCAGGCTGCTGCTTGATTGCAGTTTTGAGTTCCAGTTCAAACAGGTGCACCAGAAGTGAGGGTATATCAATTGATGCTGCTGTTGCAAGTGCGTCGATATGTATGGGTTCAGTGCCCATTGAGAGCAGGATGGCCTGTTCCTGGGAGGTAAGGGTGATATCAGCGGTGCTGGCCTGTGCTGCGGGTTGTGCGGGGCAGCTTTTTATGAATTGGGGGCCAAGCTCTGCTATGATATCGTCTCCATTCATGATTGCTTTGGCCTGCCCTTGCTGGATAAGCTTGTTTGTCCCTCTGGACGAGGAGGAAAAAATACTTCCTGGTACCGCAAAAACTTCACGGTTCTGCTCAAGGGCTCCTGCTGCGGTGATGAGTGCTCCTCCTTTTATGTCTGATTCCACTACAATAGTTCCGGCGGATATTCCGGATATAATTCGATTGCGTTTAGGGAATTTTTCCGGAGAGAGTGCTGAGCCAATCCATTCTTCTGAAATGAGTGCTCCCTGTTCGATAATTCTTGGCCATAATCTTCCTTTTGGATCGGTATAGATGGTGTCAACGCCGCTTGCAAGAACTGCAACAGTGAGCCCTCCGTTGTCAAGAGCTGCGGCATGAGCCGCCATGTCAATACCATAAGCCATACCGCTGTAAATGCTGACTCCGAAGTTGACCAGATCACGGCAGAGCATTGCAGTGCACTCTCTGCCGTAGAGCGAGGCATGCCTGGTGCCGACAACTGCAAGAGCGGGCGAGTTTGCCGGGGGAAGTGTTCCTCGAACAAAAAGGCAGGGGGGTGGATCGTATATCTGTTTTAAAAGAGAGGGATAGGCGGGGTCAAGAATTGTTATGAGTGAGCCATTTATTTGGTGAAGTCTGGAAAGCTGCTCTTCTGCGTTTTTTTCTGCTGCATGGCGGGTTTCTGAATGGTGAAGAAAGTTGTATATCTGACGCGCAAGGGATTCCCCTATTCCGGGCACTTGCATGAGGTCTGTCACATCTATGTGCAGCACATTCTTCAGCTGGCCATGCAGATGCTCAATGATTGCCTTGATTCTTGCCGGTCCTATACCCGGGATAAGGGTCAGGACAAGCAGGAGAGTGCTGTTTTCCATGAAAATCGGGGGTGAGGTGACACATGGAGAGTTAAAAGTCTCTTTTCATGAGAATGTTGGCAAATCCTTTCAGGTATTCTCTTCCTTCGGCATGAGGGAGCTGATCAAGTGCGGTAAGTGCCTCTTCAGTGTCGCGGTTGATGAGTGCAGCTGTTTCTTCAAGGATTCCGCATCGTTCATAAACTTTTTTCACTTCAGCAACCTGGTCGGCACTGCTGCCTTTATTGATGATGACTGAGTGAAGAAGGTCGTGATCGGCGCCTCTGGTCAGTTCGAGTGAGCGGAGGAGAAGGTAGGTTTTTTTGCCGTTAATGATGTCGCCTCCAGCCATTTTCCCTGACTTTCCGTTTACTGCCATGATGTCGAGATAGTCATCCTGTATCTGGAAAGCTCTTCCGATTTTTTCACCGAAAACCACCAGTTTCTGAAGTTGTTCGTTCGTAGCATTACCAGCAACACCGCCGGCTTCAAGGGCGGCTGAAATAAGACGACCGGTTTTTTTTGCAATCATGTCGAGGTAGTCCGCAATTGTGGCGTCTTGTTTTTCTTCGAGTTCCATATCGAGCGCCTGACCTTCGCAGATTGTAATGTTTGCGTGATTGAGGATGTGAATAAGCTCTGCATGTCGGTTTGTTTTTGCCTGCAATGCGAGCTCATAGGCATAGGCGATCATCATGTCTCCAGTCAGAATGGCAGCATTGACGTTCCATTTTTTGTGAACGGTTGGCCTGCTGTGGCGGAGTTCTGCCTGATCCATGATATCGTCGTGGATCAGAGTGAAGTTGTGAAGAATTTCAACAGCCAGTGCAACATTGAGAGCTGTTTCGGATGAGCCGCATATTGCTTCGGAAGCTAGAAGGGTAAGAAATGGACGAATTCTTTTGCCATTTCCTTCAAGAATATATCGTGCCGGCTCATAAAGGGTTACAGGGAGCTCTTTATCGAAACAGGCAGCTAAAGCCTCGTTGATTTTCGAGTGGTAGAGATTGTATTTTTTTTCTACAAGTTCCTGAGTTAGAGGCATATTCATTATGAAATTGGTCATTGTTTAATGATAAGGCGTTTGTTTCGGAGCTGCTCTATGCTGGCGGAACCGGAAAGGAACATGATTGCTCTGAGATCGTTAAACCAGGTTTCGATTGTTTTTTCCAGAACTCCCTCGTGAAGGGCTTTGAGAATATGGCGGGCTGAGGCGGCAAGTTGTGCTCCAAGAGCCAGTGACTTGGCAATATCCGCACCGGACTGGATTCCTCCTGATGCAATGATTTCAATGTCTTTCAATTCCGGATGTTCTTGTTTGAGTGCACCTATATCCAGGAGGCATTGAGCGGTGGGAATTCCCCAGTTCAGCAGCTCTTCAAGTGCGGGTGTGCTGAAGCGGCTATCGTGCCCGAACTGCCGTGTATATCTGATTTCTTCGACTTTCTGCCAGCTGATTCCTCCGGCTCCGGCGACATCTATAACTTTTACACCTGCTTCAATAAGGCGGAGGGCAGCGGACGGCGAGATGCCGCATCCAACCTCTTTTACAATAACCGGGACCGGGATTTTTGCCGTAAGGGCTGAAAGCTGATGGAGAACATGCCGGAAATCGGTGTTCCCTTCGGGCTGAAAGAGCTCCTGGGCGGCATTCAGGTGTACGATCAGTCCATCGGCCTGGAGAAGCTCGAGCATGGTGTTGATTTCTTTGTCAGTCAGGCCTTTTGCAATTTCAGGAGCTCCGATGTTGGCAAATATCTGTACTGACGGAGCATATTTTCTTACAATAGCAAAACTTTCGCGGTATGAGCTGTTTTCAAGCGCCTGGCGCATGCTGCCAACGCCAAGTGGAATCCGGAAGTGTTCGGCAGTCTCTGCAAGCTGCTGGTTTAAAATTGCTGCTTCGCTGTATCCACCAGTCATGGAGGATATCATTAACGGGGCGGCAATTTTGCGGCCCAGAAATGTTGTGGAGAGGTCGATGTCGGAAAAACAAAGTTCCGGGAGTGCATCATGCTGAAAATCGAACCGCTCAAATCCTGTGGTTTTGCGGTTAAAGGCAACGTCGCCGTGCAGGCATATTTCCACATGGCTGTGCTTGCGCTCGATTGTTATATTATTATCGTAGCTGCTCTCGCTCATTTTTCTGTTGATCATGCAGAAAGGATACGTTCCTTGCAGGATTTGTAATACTTTATGTTGAAAATATAACTTAATAAAAATATACATAACCTTTTACCGTATATCACATTGGTGTTATCATGCTGAAAACATTGTTTTCCATAGCTCTGCGACATCTTCTTGGACGTCGGCGACAGACATTGACTACTATTTTCGGTGTCGCGATCAGTACCATGGTTCTGATTACAACCAACTCTCTTACCAGGGGGCTGCTCGATTCGTTTATTGAGACCATTGTGAATGTTGCTCCGCATATAACAGTAAAGGGGGAGAAAATGCGCCCTATGCCCGTGAATATTCTTGAGGGAGCGAATGGGTATGGTATGGCTTTCGTTGAAAATAATATTCAGAAGCAGGAGCCTGAAGAGGTAAGGAATTATCGGCAGATTCTCAGCGTGTTCAGTCTGCCGCAGTATAATAAACATGTTCTTGCTGCTTCGCCTTATGTTATTTCTCAGGTTATGGCTGTTAAGGGAAGTCGCAACCAGCCTCTTACCCTCAAAGGAGTTCTCATCGATCGTGAAGATGCCATCAGCGGTATCAGGAAAAAAATGCTTGCCGGTGAGATTGCCATGTTTGAAAAAACGGCCAATGCGCTGCTTGTGGGCCGCACGGTGGCGAAGGATATGAATCTCAAGCTGAATGATGATGTTATTATCATTCCTGCTTCAGGGAAGAGCAGGCAGTGCAAGGTGGCTGGGATTTTTTTTACCGGAGTTAATGCGGTCGATAACAGCGTTCTGGTCTCTCTCAAGCTTGGTCAGATCATTGAGGGGTTGGCGGCGAACAAGGTTTCGGGTATTGCGCTTAAAGTTGATACTCCCCTTGATAATGCTGTTCTGGCAAGAGATCTGGAAAAGGTTACCGGGTATAGATGCATGACCTGGCAGGAGGAGAATGCAAGTATACTATCCCTTTTTGCCCGTATTGGTTATATCGTTTTTTCTCTTGTTGCTTTTGTTGGTGTCGTTTCGGGGTTCGGGGTGGCAAATATTCTGGTTACCACTGTGTTTGAAAAGAGCAGGGACATTGCGATTATGAAGTCGTTGGGATTTTCGGCCCTGCAGCTGATAAGCATGTTTGTTCTTGAGGGGTTTCTGGTTGGGCTTGCCGGAGCTCTTACGGGTGGAGTTCTTGCTATCGGCTCTATCAATCTGTTTGCCAGTCTTCCTATTGAAAGCTCACAGGGTCCGATTACCAAAACCGGGTTCAGTATGTCGTATAATCCGGTATATTTTTTTCTGGTGATTGGCGTAACGGTAATGATAAGCACTCTTGCTGCGATTCTGCCCTCTGCAAGGGCGGCTAAACTCGAGCCGGTGAGTGTGCTCCGCGATAGCAGCCTCTAGCTCTCAGCTCTCTCTGGAGATGGTTTGTTCTGGATGCTGCAGCAGGTAGAGCTTGTAGTAGAGTCCTCTTTTTGCAAGCAGTTCCTGATGATTTCCGGTTTCTCTGATAACTCCTTTGTGCAGCACTATGATTCTGTCGGCTTTTTGAACCGTTGAGAGTCTGTGCGCAATTATAATGGAGGTCCGGTCTCTCATGAGGTTGGCTGTTGCCGAATCGATCAGGGTTTCGGTTTCTGTATCGACGGAGCTGGTGGCTTCATCAAGGACAAGAATTTCCGGATTGTAAAGGAGCGCACGGACGAAGGCTATAAGCTGTTTTTGTCCGGATGAGAGTCCTGTTCCGTTTTCAAGAACTTTGTACTCATACTTTCCCGGGAGTTGATCAATAAAGCGGTCGGCTCCGACAATTTTTGCCGCTTCCCTGATTGTTTCGTCAGTGACTTCGGGATTGCCGAATGCCAGGTTTTCTTTTATTGTTCCGGAAAAAAGAAACACATCCTGCATGACAACGCCAACGAGTTTTCTCAGAGAGTGTTCTTCTATTTCCTGCAAGGGGGTGCCGTCAATGGTTATGGAGCCTTTCTGGAAAGGATAGAGTTTTGAGAGAATATTAATAAGCGTCGTTTTTCCGCTTCCTGTAGCGCCTACAATTGCAATCTTTTCGCCATGCCGGATTTCAAGTGAGATATCTTTCAGTATCCAGTTTTCCTGGTCGTAGGCGAACCAGACATTGCTGAATGTGATGTTCTCACTGAATGTTGCTAGATGGTGCAGTCCGGATGAATTTTCTATTCCTTCTTCTTCGTCAAGGAGTCTTATAATGCGGTCTGAGCTGGCAATGGCGGTCTGAATAACGTTGAAGCGGTCGGAAAGATGCTGAAGCGGACGGAAAAAAAGCCAGATGTACTGAACAAATGATATAACCACTCCAATGGTCAGATCTGCCTTGAGCAACCGGATGCCGCTGTACCAGATGACCAGTCCTGCTGCTGCAGAGCTCAGAACCTCAATCAATGGATAATAGATGGAGAAATAAAAAACAGTTCGAATATTTGCATCCCTGTGGTCAGCATTGATCGATGCATATTCAATGGATTCCCGCTCTTCACGGTTAAACAATTGAACGATTGTGACTCCGGTAATATGCTCCTGAAAAAACGTGTTCAGGCGGGCCAGATGGGTTAAAACATCCTGGAATGCAGCCCTGACTTTATTTTTGAATTTTATTGTGGCGTAGAGCATCAGAGGAAGAATGGCCAGGACTATAAGGGTCAGCTGCCAGTCTATCCATACCATAAGAACAACAATGAAAAAGAGCTGCAGGATGTCGCCGAGAATGGTGATGATTCCGCTGGAGAGCATTTCGTTCAGCGATTCCACATCATTGGTTGACCGGGTTATCAGTCGTCCTATAGGGTTCCGGTCATAAAACCTTGCGGGCAGTTTCTGCAGGTGCGTGAAGATATCCATCCTGATGTCGAACACTGCTTTCTGTCCTATAATCTGCGTCCACCAGGTTGTGATATACTGTTTTATTCCGTCGAGCACAATGGCTCCGGCTAGAAAAATGCTGATTGTCGTCAGACCTTTGAGATCACCCTTTGCTATATAATCATCAATGGCGATTTTTGTCAGATAGGGCCTTAAAGGTCCGAGAAAGGAGCCTGCAATTGTAAGGGCAATGGCAGCGCTGATAAGAGTTTTATAGGGCTTTAAATAGGTTAACAGGCGGGTGACAATGTAGAGGTCTACCGAACCCTTATTCTTTTTTTTCAGTGTTTCATCCTGCTGGGGCTTGAAACTGTTGTTTTTAGTGTCGTTACTCATGTGATTTTACGGGAGATATACATGCCTGTCGAGGGTCGGTCAATGCTCGGACGTTCTTTTTTCAATGTCATGCTTCAGTTCGCCGGCAAGTTCTTCCGCCCGGGCTTTTGTAGGTGCTTCGGCGTATATTCTTACAATGGGCTCTGTGTTTGAGGGTCGTAAATGAACCCAGCTGTCGGCAAAATCAAGTTTGAGCCCGTCAAGCGTGTTTGCCTCGGCGGTATGATAGTACCGGGCAATATCGGAAAATATTTTTTCAAGTGAGCTGCGGTCTCCGGAGGCAAGCGTGATTTTCTGTTTTGACATGACGTAATCAGGGAAGTGCTTGCGGAACTGAGTGAGTGAGCCGCCGTTGTTCTGGATCCGCCAGTGGGTGAACGCCTGGACGAACAGTGCTATTGCGACTAAAGCATCGCGACCGTAATGCAGCTCAGGCAGAATAACTCCTCCGTTTCCTTCTCCTCCTATGACCACTTTCATTTGTTTCATGACTTCACTGACGTTGGCCTCGCCAACTTTAGCACTGTAGCAATGAACGCCGTACTTTTCTGCTATATCACGCAGTGCACGGCTGCTTGAGAGGTTGTTGGCGACGGGTCCAATGTTGTGTTTCAGATAAAAATCCGCGCAGGCTACAAGCGTGTACTCTTCTCCGAAAAGCGAGCCGTCTTCACAGATGACGGCGAGCCGGTCGACATCGGGATCGACGATAAGGGCAAAGTCGCATTTGCTTTCTTTAACAGCCGCGATGGTGGTTGCGAGATTTTCCTCGATTGGTTCGGGGTTTCGGGGAAATAGTCCGGTGCCGCCGCATGCGAACGGAACAATGTTTTTTATGCCGAGTTGTTCGCAAAGTTTTGGCACAATGGAGTAACCGGCACCTTCCACACAGTCGACTAAAACCCGGAACTGCTGTGAAGCAATGGCAACGGGGTCGATACAGGGTAATTGAAGGACTTTTTCGATATGCAGGTCATCATATCGGTCATTTTGGGAAATCGTGCCGATGGTGTCCCAGTGTGCGTAGACAAAAAGCTCTTTTTCAGCAATGTCGAGCAGTTGATCAACTTCGACGCCGGTTAAAAACTCCCCATGGTGATTCAGCATTTTCAGTGCGTTCCATGCAACTGGGTTATGTGATGCAGTAATGATGAGTCCCCCGTTGGCCTGTTCTTCAGTAACAGCTATTTCAACGGTTGGAGTTGTAGCAATTCCAATATCGATGACATCGCATCCGCAAAGCACAAGGGTATTGCTGATGAGATCGCTGATTGCTTTGCCTGTTGGCCTTGTGTCTCTGCCGATGACAATTCGCGGCTTTTGTTCAGAGGGAAGATGGGTATGGTCCTTTTTATTTCGCAGAATCCATGAGGCAAAGGCCATCGAGAATGTTGTAAGATTTTTAGGGGTCAGGCTGTCGCCAACTATCCCTCTTATCCCGGAAACGCTGATCATCAGGCTCATAATACAGGTGATTCTTATGATGAAAATTTTGCGCAATATAAGAAAAAGAAGGGATGTCAACCCTACTTGATTGTTAGCATCAGGTGTTCAGTGAGGGTTATTTTGTTGGTAGTATGGGTGGTAACCTTTTGATTTGTTGGTTGATTATTTTATATTGCAAACCGTTTGTTAATGAAAAATTATTTTATCCTAACAGCAACATTATATGCCTTTACACAAATCGGCTGAAAAAAGACTTCGGCAGTCAGAAAGAAGAAATGCCAGGAACAGATCAAGGAAAAAAGAGCTGAAAGTTCTTGTGAAAAATATGCAGAAACTGATTGATACCAGCGCTGACAAGGCTGTTGTCGAAGTTGCCTACCGTTCAGCTGTTCAGAAACTCGATAGACTCGGTGTGAAAAATTATATTCACGCCAATAAAGCATCCCGTAAAAAATCTCAGTTGACACGTCTTTTAAATAGTTACGTGCAGGGTTAATAAAAGAAGAAAAGGTTTGGTTCATAGGTCTGAAAGTTCTGTGACCATTTTTTTCTGAAGTTTTAAGGCCGGGATTCTATTAAATCGCTTTCATGTTTGCATATTTTCGCGGCAAGCTGGCTTTTCTTTTACCGGAAGAGGCTGTTGTGGAGGTTTCGGGTATTGCTTACCGGTTTTTGATTTCCGCAAGCACTTATCGTCAGCTGCCCGAACCGGGCAGCGATGTGCTGTTGTTTTCCCATCTTTCCGTCAGGGAGGATTCTTTCCAGCTTTATGGCTTTTCAAAGGAGGAGGAGCGTCAGTTGTTCCGCCTGCTTTTGCTCACATCAGGTGTAGGGCCCAAGCTTGCTTTGGCGGTTCTGTCCGGATTGCCTGTTCCTGAGGTTCACGAAGCCATTCTTGCAAATGCTCCTGAGAAGCTTTACGGCATCACGGGTGTAGGCAAGAAAACTGCAGCAAGGATAATTCTTGAATTACGGGATAAAATTTTGAAACTGCCGGATGTTGGTGGTTTGGCTGTATCGTCAATGGCTCAAACATCCCGTTTGAGGGAGGATGCTGTCAATGCCCTTGTAACCCTGGGATTTTCAAGAATCACGGTACAGAAAGCTGTTGTCGGTATTCTTGAACAGCATCCCGAACTCACTGTCGAAGAGGTGGTAAAATCAGCGCTTGTTGCAATTCATAACAGTTAGCGTAAAAACAGTGACCTACCAGGAAGCTCTCGATTTTCTTTATCCGCTCCATCGATTTGGAATAAAACCCGGTCTTGATCGTGTATACACCCTGCTGGAGGCTGTCGGCTCTCCGCATAAGCGATTGGGTCTGGTTGTTCATATTGCAGGGACTAATGGAAAAGGAACCGTTGCAGCTGCTGTTGCTTCGATATTTCAGGCCAGCGGGAAAAAGACGGCGCTCTATACTTCTCCTCATCTGGTTGATTTTACTGAGAGAATCAGAATTAACGGGGAGCCGATAGCAAGGGAGAGTGTGGCTCACTATTGTTCGCGCTTGAAGGATGCTGTTGTTGAGAACCATTCAACCTTTTTTGAGGCTACTACTGCTCTTGCGTTTGCCTGGTTTGCCGATGAAGGAGTTGATGTTTCTGTAATTGAGGCCGGTATGGGCGGACGGCTTGATGCTACCAATGTTGTTCGGTGCGATTATGCAGTGATTCCAAGTATTGGTCTGGATCATACCGATTGGCTGGGAGAGACTCTCTCTTTGATTGCTGCTGAAAAAGCTGCCATTATCAAAAAAGGGTGCAAGGTATTTACCGCTGTCAGTGACCCGGAGGCTTTATTGCCTATTGAGAAACAGGCTAAGCTGTGTGATGCTTCGCTGTTTATTGCTGGAAAAGATATGCTCAGTAGTGTCGTTGCGGCAGAGCCAGGAATGCTTGAGCTTGATGTCAGAAGTGCTTCAAGAGATTACCCCGGGCTTAAAGCGCCGCTTACAGGATCTTTTCATGCTTCAAATGTTTCGCTTGCAGTTATGGTTGCTGAAGTTGCAGGAGTGGCAGCAGATACAATTTATTCGGGCCTTGAACGGTTATTGCAGACAGGGTACAGGGGAAGACTGGAAAGGATCGGTATCCGTCCGACCGTTCTACTTGATGTGTCGCACAATGCTGATGGGATGCGGCAAACCGTCAATACCCTTCTTTCATTCAGGGATAGATACGGGCAGGTTTACGTCATTGTAGGGCTTGCTTCGGATAAGGATGCCCGTGCTATTATTGCTGAGCTTATTCGATTGCAGTGTACGTTTGTTCCCGTTGCCATCCCTTCTGAGCGAAGTATGCCGGCTGAGGAGCTCGGTGTTTTATGCGGGTATGAGGGAGGAGTTGTCACGGTGTTCAGTACCGGGCATGAGGCGTTAGCCTCCCTTCGGGAAACAGCCTGCGACGATGACCTGATTCTGGTGACGGGTTCGTTTTATCTGGCAGGCGATATTCTTGCTTCCTTTGCCGGATAAGGCGTTGGGGTTTAAAAACGGTTTTTTATTGAAAAAATTTTATATTTAGCTCAAACCACCGAAATTCTTCTTGCATGTAAGGGCAACCTCTTGCCATAATTTCTTGTAGTGATAATCCCTTTATTTCAATTATAAAGTTCCCCTGTCATCTTCTTCCCGGCTTTCATGTTACATGGCAAAGCGCTAAAGCTACTTTTCATTCATGATTCACCTCATCGGCCTTCAGGGTTGATCTCGCGGGCAGAAGTCACGGTCTATGCGGGTATTTCCCATTTTTTTACAAATAACAAGCGTTGAATACAACTACAATGTCGAACAATTCGGGTTTTAAAGGTCTGGACATCAATATGCTCCAGAAAAAGAAGGTTTTTGAACTGCATGCTTTAGCCAAAGAGATTGGTGTGATGGCTGCAGGCTTAAGGAAGGAAGAGCTGATTTTTAAGATTATTGAGGCCCAGTCGCAGAAGAATACGGATTCTGAAAGTGGCAACGTGATGGTGAACACCGGTGTTCTGCAGGTAATACCGGAAGGGTACGGTTTTTTACGATCCGCCAATTATAATTACCTCTCTTCTCCTGACGATATTTATGTTTCTCCTTCGCAGATCAAGCGGTTTAACATGCGAACCGGTGATACGGTATCAGGCCAGGTGAGGGCTCCCAAGGAGGGTGAACGTTTTTTTGCCCTGCTGAAGATCAATACTATCGATGGTAACGATCCGGAAATTACCAGAGAGAGGCCTTATTTCGAAAATCTGACTCCGCTTTTTCCTCGTGAACGTCTCATGCTTGAAACGAAGCAGTCTGAAGCATGCGGACGTATTATGGATATTTTTACTCCTATCGGTAAAGGGCAGAGGGGTTTGATTGTCGCGCAGCCGAAAACCGGTAAAACGATGCTCTTGCAGATGATTGCCAATGCGATCATAAAGAACCATCCTGAGGTTTACCTGATTGTTCTGCTTATTGATGAGCGTCCTGAAGAGGTGACCGATATGGCTCGAAGCGTGCCGGCAGAGGTTGTGAGTTCAACGTTTGACGAGGATCCTGAACGTCATGTTCTTGTGGCCGACATGGTGCTTGAAAAGGCAAAGCGCCTTGTGGAGGTTGGCAGAGATGTGGTGGTACTGCTTGACTCCATTACCAGACTGGCAAGGGCTCATAATACGATCATTCCTCATTCCGGAAAAATATTGTCCGGCGGTATTGATGCCAATGCACTGACGAAGCCGAAACGTTTTTTTGGCGCTGCCCGTAATATTGAAGAGGGTGGCAGTCTGACAATTATTGCCACAGCGCTTGTTGATACCGGTTCGCGTATGGATGATGTTATTTTTGAAGAGTTTAAAGGAACGGGTAATATGGAGCTTCTGCTTGATCGCCGGCTTTCGGAACGCAGAATATTTCCCTCTATCGATATTCTCCGTTCAGGCACTCGTAAGGAGGAACTTCTGTTTTCTCAGGAAGAACTTTCAAGGACCTGGCTTCTCAGAAAGTACCTTGCCGATAAGAACCCGATCGAATGCATGGAGTTCATGCGTGAGAAAATGGCTGATACCAAAGACAATAAGGATTTCTTCAAGCATATGAATGCCTGAGGCGCCCTTTTTGCGCTGCATATCGAGAAAAAAACAGGCGGTTGCGGAGGGGATTCAGGGGCGAAAAACATGCAGCTCCTTAAAGAATATGAATTTGAGTTTAGTCGTGAATTAGGTTTGTTGTTTTGAAAAAAATTTCTATATTATCTGCCTTTAAAACAAGAGGAAAGACACTTACTATATGCCCTGCGGAAAAAAGAGAAAACGTCATAAGATGGCGGTACACAAGCGTAAGAAGATGCGCCGTAAGAACAGGCACAAGAAGCGCCAGAGATACCAGAATAAGTAAGTTCCGGTACTCTCTCTGTACCTAAGTTATAGGTTGAGAATATAGCTCAGTCGGTAGAGCATCTGCCTTTTAAGCAGAGGGTCGAAGGTTCGAGTCCTTCTATTCTCACTGAGATATTTGTTATTTCAGTGTATTGACAAGCCCGAGTGGTGAAATTGGTAGACACACTATCTTGAGGGGGTAGCGCCGAAAGGTGTAGGAGTTCGAATCTCCTCTCGGGCACTTGTTTTTTATGAAAGCCGCTATTAAGCGGCTTTTTTGATTTACCGCTGTTTTTTGCTCTTGGTGTTAGAGATGTATTATGTTGTACATGATAGTGCTGGATAACCTCTTTATTCCCGTCAATGCCATTTCTCGATAATCATAAAATAACTCGATGAATATTGCCGTTTGCGTCTGTTCTGTGCCCGATACGGCTTCAGTGGTCGGGTATCTGGATGGAGCAATAGATTATTCAAGAGTGAATATGGTCATCAATCCCTTTGATGAGTACGCTCTTGAGGAAGCTTTGCGGTTTAAAGAGCGCGTTGAAGGGAGTGTTGTCACTGTTTTCAGCTTTGCTCCTGATTCCGCAAAAGAGGTGCTTCGAAAAGCCCTTGCAATGGGTGCAGACAGGGCTGTTCGGGTGAGTTGTTCTGAGGATGCGTTACAACCGTCTGATCCGTTTCTGACAGCACTCGGTTTGAGTCGGGCAATTTCAGGTTTTTATGGAGCTATTTTACCTGACCTGGTTTTTTGCGGGAAGCAGTCTACGGATTTCCAAAGTGCCCAGGTTCCTTCGATGCTTGCGGAACTGCTTGGGATGGCTTCGGTCAGCGGGATTACTTCCTTGCATCCATCCGGAGAGTTTTTGCGGGTAGAGCGCGAAATTGAAGGGGGTATTGAAGCTATTGACGTTACCTTCCCAGCTGTGCTCAGTGCTGAAAAAGGGTTGAATGAGCCTCGTAATACCAGTATTCGAGGGGTAATGGAAGCTCGAAAAAAAACTATCGATCTATTCCAGGTCAGTCTTCTTGAAGAGCCTTTTGTAGTTTTAAGCGGGGTTGAGCCTCTTGAAAGAAAAAAAATATGTTGTTTTGTGCCGGATGAACATGAGCTGCTCAGAATTCTCAGCCATGACTGCAATCTGTTATAATAGAGGTGCAACCGAACGGGAACTGGTGTGATGAAAAAATTTCTGGTATTTCTGGAGCAAAGAGAAGGTATTGTTAAGCAATCGTCTCTTTCTGCCTGGAACAGGGTTCAGGAGCTTGCGGCTTTAGATGGAAATTCGGTTGTTGCAGGAATTCTTGCCGGGCCTGTCGATACCGGGCAGCTTGATGGCGCTATGGCTGGTGACGGGGTAATTTATCATGCAGGAGAGGATGGGCTCGGGGTATACAATCAGGAGAGGTATACAAGAGTCGTTGCCGATACGTTTACACGGGAAGCTTGTACTGACTTGTTTTTCGCTGATACAGTTATGGCAAGGGATATGGCTCCAAGACTCTCTGTGCGTATACAGGCTTCATTACTCAGTGGACGCACAACTTTAGACGGCGATGATGGGGTTTCCCGACGGGTTTATTCAGGTTCCTTTCAGGCTTCGTTTGTGCCCACTCGCCAGCCTCGGATTTATATCCTTTCGTCAAGTGCTCCAGTGCCGGCATTTCCCGATGGAGGTCGCATCAATTTCATAGATATTGAGCCTCAGCAATGGACCGTTGAAGATTTGTTTCCGATGGTTCGCCGTATTATAATGGGTGAGGGGCCTCCTGATGTGGCCGAAGCGCGTATTGTTGTTGCGGGCGGAAGGGGAATGGGGAGTGCCGAGGGTTTTGCGCTTATTGAGCAGCTTGCGTCGCTTCTTGGAGGTGCTGTAGGAGCCAGCCGGACGGCGGTTGATTCCGGGTGGCGTTCTCATGCAGAACAGATCGGGCAGACTGGAAAAACAGTGGCTCCCGCACTCTATTTTGCATGCGGTATATCGGGTGCAGTTCAGCACCTGGCAGGTATCGGGTCAGCGGGAGTCGTTGTTGCGATTAACAGTGACAGGGGTGCGCCTATTTTTGATGCAGCTGATTATGGTCTTGTCGGCGATGTGCATATTGTGCTGCCGAAACTGATTGATTTGGTTAAGGAATTTTTGAAGAAGCAATGATTAACGGTACTTTATGGTTAAGATGTACGGGTTGTATTGGATGACCACGTACAACGTAAATATTTTTTAAAAACCAATGCGTAAACTTCAGGTGGATATTCTGGGACTTTCTACAAGTCCTCATACTAACGGGGCGTATGCTCTTATTCTTTATGAATTGGAGGGAAAGCGAAAGCTTCCGATTATTATTGGTGGGTTTGAAGCTCAGGCGATTGCCCTGAAGCTTGAAAATATCAAGCCACCGAGGCCTTTTACTCATGATCTGTTTAAGAATATTGCCGATGTTTTTCATCTGCATGTCAATGAAATTATTATCGATGAACTGCACAATGAGACTTTTTATGCCAAGGTAGTCTGTGAAGTCAATGGAGAAGTGCATGAAATAGATGCACGTCCAAGCGATGCCATTGCCATTGCCGTGAGATTTAATGCGCCACTGTTTGTTACTGAAGAGATAATGAATGAGGCTGGTATAAAGGAAGAGCAGAAAGAGGATGGAGAGGAGGATGAGGTACTGCAGGCGGAAGAGGTTTTGCCTGCCGCTCTTGTCAGTCCTAATGTCAGGCTTGAGGAGCTGCAGTCGGCACTCAACGACGCCATAAGCAATGAAAATTATGAAGAGGCAGCACGGTTGAGGGATGAAATCACACGATTGAAAAGCAGTTCATGAACATATCAAACATGTAGAACGAAAAAAGGAGGCACTGCCTCCTTTTTTCGTTTGGAACAAACTATTCCAGAACATGACAGCTTGTGGTTTACTCATTAGCTCCACCGAAGCTGAAGGTAAAGCTGAACCCCTGCTGTTTTTTGTTTGGGACACTGTTTACGGCATTGAATCCGTAGCCGTAATCAAGCCCGATCTGGCCGATAATAGGGAGGTAAAGTCGCAGACCAAGGCCAGCTGATTTTTTCAGGTCGCCATAGTTTACCGACTGCGTGTTTTGCCAGAGATTGCCCGCTTCAACGAAAGCAAGAGCGTAAATGCTCACCGACTGTGACATGGTTAGCGGATAACGCAGTTCCGAGGTGAACTTGGAATAGATTTTACCGCCATAGAGCGTCGATGAAGGATCGGATGGGTAGAGATTTGCTCCAAGACTCCGGTCACCATAGCCTCTCAACGGCACGGTAGGGAGCGTTGACATGCCACTGCCTCCCATATAAAAGAAATCAGTGTAGGGGACGTAATCATTGTTGGTAAAGGTGCCCAGATAGCCATGCTGGGTTGAAACGTTCCAGACCAGTTTCTTGCTGATAGGAAAAAACCAGCTTGAGCTTCCGATGATCTTGTAGAAATCAACAGTGCCTGGCAGTGGTCCACCGGCAAGTTCTCCCGAGATTGAGTTTTTGCTGCCTCTGCGCGGATAGATCGGGTTGTCAATACTGTTGCGTCCAATGGTCTGTGTGATCGAATACTCATCAGCCTGATTTGGAACATTTGCCTGCGACGCATATAAACTCAAAAGCCCACCGTTCGTGTGCAGGTATTTAAGTTTCCAGTTGACCGAGAAGTAGTCATCCGGCCAGGTCAGTCTTCTGCCAACAGAAAGCGTTGTACCGTACTGATCCATAATGGTTGGCGTAACGCCATCACTGTTATAGATGTAGGCGGTATGGGTGTCGAAAACGGAGAATCCAACTGCGGTCGGTGTGCCGAATGCCCATGGTTCTGTAAAGGAAAGACTCAGCGTGTTGAAGTTATTGCTGCCGAATTGCCATTGAAAGCCAAGTTTCTGACCATCACCATGCGGGAGCGGCTGGTATGCTTCGCGATTGAAAATATCCTTCAGCGAGTAATTACTGAAAGTAACGCCCAGAGAGCCAACAAACCCGGTGCTGCTGTAGCCGACCGATGTGTTAAAGGTATCGGTCTGCTTTTCACTGACATTGTAGGTAAGGTCAACGGTGTTGTTTTCGGGGTTCGGCTGGATATCAGGGGTAATCTGTTCCGGGTCAAAGTAGTTGAGCATGCTCAATTCCCTGATACTGCGTACAACGTTCTGCCTGCTGAACATATCGCCAGGAACGGTATAGAGCTCCCTGCGGATGACATGATCTTTCGTTTTGGTGTTGCCTTTGATATTGATGGTGTTCAACTGGAATGGCTCGCCTTCACGCAGAGAGATATCGAGATCAACCAAATTGGGCTTAATGACCTTTTCCTCAAGTTTTGCCTTGAAGGAGAGGTAGCCGCGATCAAGATAAAGCGAGCTGACATCAGCGTTGTCCTGCGAGAAATTCAGTCTTTCCTGGATCAGTTTTGCATTATAGACATCACCTTTTTTAATTTTGAAGGTGGTGTTGAGGATGTCTGTCGTTGCAAAATCCTTGGTATTGCCTGTCCAGGAGATCGTGCCGATATAATATTTCTGCCCTTCATCAAGATAAATGTCAAGGATAAGGCCTTTTTTGTCATCGGTATAACTGATCGCATCGCGCAGTACTCTGGCGTCGCGGTAGCCGTTGTTTCTGTAGAACTCGACGAGGAGGTTTTTGTCGTCGTTGAACTTGTCGGTATCGAGTTTTGGCGAACCGAAGATTTTGCGCCACCAGGAGTTTTGATGGGTTTCACTAAACACCCCCCTCAGTTTTTTCTGATCGAAGGCTGTGTTGCCGTGAAACGTGATCTTTTCAATGGAGACCTTTGTTCCTTCCGTGATCGAAACAAGGGCATTGACATGATTTTTGCCGTTATCCTGGAGGTGAAATTCAGCTCCGGCCGTCAGATAGCCTTTTGAAGCATAGAGCTTCTCAATTTTATTGACAGCTGTGAGCAGCTCCTGCTGGCTTATTCTTTTTCCCGTTACAAGACCGGCTTTACGTCGAACCTCATCATTATCAAGTTGTTTGTTCCCTTCAAAGGTCACCTTGTCCAGAATGGGCAGCTCCTTGACGCTGAATGACAGGGAGATGTTTTTCTGTCCCAGATCGGATTGCTGAACACTGATGTCACTGAACAGCTGGAGCTGCCAGAGGTATTGCAGAGCACCGGCGAGTTCCGG
This sequence comes from Chlorobium sp., assembly GCA_005843825.1. GTDB lineage: Bacteria > Bacteroidota > Chlorobiia > Chlorobiales > Chlorobiaceae > Chlorobium. Next base: position 56,377 of record SZXX01000044.1, on the reverse strand, counting down.
CCCCGGGATGGAAATCCGGTCGCCCGCTTTAAGGGGCAAACTGGCAGTTATTTCCTTTTCCTTCAGTGTCTCAAGGCCGGTGAAGGAGATAGCAGTAACGGCGTAGAGATCCTTTTTGGCGTCTGTGCTTTGTGTCTGCTTTGCAGTTGCACTCTGTTTACCGGCTTTGGTCGGTCTGGTTTTTGCTTCAACGGTATTTGCTATTGAGTTCAGGGCAAGAGCAAGCAAAACGAGGGTTATCAGCTTTCGCGTTTTTTTCATGGAATATCCGGGAGTAATCAGGTTAAAGCTTTTTTGCTGGTAGATTATTATGCTGAACTTGTTCGCTAGTCAGTCCAAACCGTCGTTCTCTCTTTTGAAATTCAAGAATGGCATCATAGAGTTTCGGGCGGCGAAAGTCAGGCCAGTAGGTGTCGGTGATGTAAATTTCGGAATATGCGCTTTGCCAGAGCATAAAGTTGCTGATTCTGAACTCTCCGCTTGTACGGATCAGAAGTTCGGGATCAGGCATAGAGGCGGTAGAGAGGTATGATGAAATCAGTTGCTCGTCAATAGATTCAGCAGTGATCCGACCCGCCTGTACATCAATGGCAACTGCCTTGCAAGCCTGAACAATATCCCATTGACCGCTGTAACTGAGAGCAATATTCAGAACAAGTTTATTGTTGTTCTTTGTCTGCTCCATGGTCTGTTGCAGGGTTGTGCGAACTTTATCCGGCAGTATATCGATTTCACCTATGACATTAAGCCGGATATTGTTCTCGTGGAGTTTACGGGTTTCTCTGCCGATAACCTTGACGAGAAGCTGCATCAGAGCGGAAATCTCTTTTTTCGGTCTCTTCCAGTTTTCAGTTGAAAAGGTGAAAAGAGTGAGATATTTAATGCCGAGTTCTGTACATGCTTCAACAATATCTCTGACTGAGTCCACACCCGCAACATGGCCTTCAATTCTTGTTTTGCCCTTCGACTTTGCCCATCGTCCGTTACCATCCATAATGACTGCAATATGGAGAGGGAGAGTACACGATGACTTAAGCTCGGCTTGTATCTGCTTATCAACAGTGGTATTGTCTGAGGAAAACCAGTGAGGATTAAAGGTTGATGAAAGGTTCATATTTGTTGTGCGTGCCATAAATCTTTTTTAACTCCTTATCGCTTGGCAGGTAGTCATGAACATACCATTTCATACACTGATATTCACTGGAGCCTAAAATTGCTTGAATTGAATAATATGCAGTTATTTGCTATTATACAAACTTTACTCATAACGAGCACCTGTAATGCGTACAGGCATTTTTTTCTTGAAATTCAAGAAATATCAGGTATAGATTTCATTCTGTTAAAATAATTCACAATAGACGTGCAATTAAGTAGTTACGAGGATTTACGCTCCAGGTTACTTTCAAAGAAAATAACCTGTGAAGAGGTCATACGTTTTTATCTGGAACGTATCGATCGCTTTCAGGATGATAATATTTACATAACAGTCTTTCATGAGCAGGCTCTGGAACGGGCCAGGAGCCTTGACCGGAAACTCTCTGCGGGGGAAAGCGTTGGAAGACTTTTCGGAATGCCGATGGCAATTAAGGATAATATTGCCATGAAAGGGGGGCGGCTAACCTGTGCATCTAAAATTCTTGGAAATTACGAGAGCGTCTATGATGCAACCGCTGTAATAAGGCTAGAGCAGGATGACGCTATTTTTCTTGGCAAAACCAATATGGATGAGTTTGCCATGGGCAGTTCGAATGAAAATTCGGCTTTTGGCAATGTTCCAAATCCGTTTGATAAAAACAGGGTGCCTGGCGGCAGTTCGGGTGGTTCAGCTGCAGCGGTGGCCAATGGACTTGCCATGGTGGCTCTCGGTTCTGACACAGGAGGCTCAGTACGGCAGCCGGCCGGGTTCTGTGATATTGTAGGCCTGAAACCTACATACGGAAGGATTTCCCGATTCGGGCTTGTGGCGTTTGCGTCATCCTTTGACCAGATCGGTGTGCTTGCACGAAACTGCGATGATGCTGCCCTTGTGCTTGAGGTTATGGCTGGCAAGGACGGCCATGATGCAACCTCTTCTTATCATGCCGTTACCGATTACGCTTCGGAAATAGCGAGTGTTTCGGTCGAAGGATTGAAAATCGGTGTTCCCCAGGAATATTTCCCGGAGTCCCTTAATCCGGATGTTGCCCGTATTGTGAAGGGAAAGCTTCATGAACTTCGCGATCAGGGTGCTGAACTTGTCGATATACACCTTCCAAACAGTGAATATGCCATTGCGGCCTATTATATTCTCGTTACAGCTGAGGCCTCTTCCAACCTGGCACGCTTTGATGGTGCCCGGTATGGGTTCCGTTCTGAACATTCGGAAGATCTTTCATCCATGTATGTAAATTCGAGGAGTGAAGGGTTCGGCAAAGAGGTAAAGCGCAGGATTATGCTCGGCACGTATGTGCTTTCTGCCGGGTATTATGACACCTATTATAAAAAAGCTCAGCAGGTGCGACGGGTATTTCAGGACAGATATCGTGAAGCGCTTGAAAAGGTCGATGTCATTGCCGGTCCGACATCACCGTATCCTCCTTTCGGTATTGGTGACAAAACTGAAAATCCTCTTGAGATGTATCTCGCCGATGTGTTTACCGTTCCGGCAAGTATAGTCGGCATGCCGGCTGTGAGTGTGCCTCTTGGTTTTGACAGTCTCAATCTTCCTGTCGGAATGCACTTGATCTGTAATTTCTTTGAGGAAGGAAAGCTGCTTGGTATAGCAAAAAAAATGCAGCACTCTTTATAACAGCAGAGGGGAATCCATAACAACCATTAATTATAATATTCTTTACTATGAGTGTATTAGTAAACAAGGATACCCGTCTGCTTGTGCAGGGGATAACCGGAGCGGAAGGGACCTTTCATACTTCCCAGATTCTCGAATATGGAACCAATGTAGTTGCCGGAGTGACTCCCGGAAAAGGTGATATACTCTATCATGGCAACGAAAAAGACAAGTTCTGCCGGCCAGTTCCCGTGTTCAACACCGTAAGGGAAGCTGTGCAGAAAGCCGAAGCCAATGCGACTGTTATTTTCGTTCCTGCATTTTTTGCCGCCGATGCCATTATGGAGGCTGCCGATGCCGGATTGAAGGTGATTATCTGTATTACTGAGGGTATTCCTGTGAACGATATGATGAAGGCGTATGCTTTTGTCAAGGAGAAGGGAGCTGTTCTTGTCGGTCCGAACTGTCCTGGTGTGATTACCCCTGGTGAGGCTAAAGTCGGTATTATGCCTGGTTTTATCCATAAAAAAGGCTCTATCGGAGTTGTTTCCCGGAGTGGCACCCTGACCTATGAAGCGGTTCATCAGCTGACACAGGTCGGTCTTGGTCAGTCAACCTGCATCGGTATTGGAGGAGATCCGATTATCGGCACCCGCTTTATTGATGCTATCAAGCTTTTTGCTGAAGATGATGAGACCGAAGGGCTTATTATGATCGGTGAAATTGGCGGAAGCGCAGAGGAAGAGGCCGCTGAGTATATTCAAAAATATTTCAAGAAGCCGGTTGTCGGATTTATTGCCGGTCGTACAGCTCCTCCCGGTCGCAGGATGGGTCATGCAGGAGCCATTGTATCCGGAGGTAAAGGAACTGCTGACGACAAGATAAAAGCAATGGAAGCCGCAGGCATTCACGTCGTTGACAGCCCTGCAGATTTGGGTGAAGCCATGATCAAGGCACTCGGCAGGTAATTTCCTCCGGCAGAGTCTGATCAGAATTCGTAGATAGTAAACGAAAAAGGCGCATGGAAATGCGCCTTTTTCGTTTGTAGTTCTCCGCTCGGACAGCCGACGGCGATGATTGCCTGAAGATTATAGTGTTTGGTATCGCAAAATGCGACACCATCCCGAAAGCATCTTGGAGACAAGAAATGATCGAAAACAAGCAAATGATTCCTGTTGATAAAATTCACAGTATGATTTTCACTCTTCGTGGTGTCCAGGTGATGCTTGATAGTGACTTGGCACAAATTTATGAGGTCGAAACCAGAGTGTTCAATCAGGCAGTAAAAAGAAATATTGAGCGCTTTCCTGAGGCATTCCGATTTGAGTTGACTCCAGACGAGTATGATAACATGAGATCACAAATTGTGATCTCAAATGCTGACGATAACGCTTTAAGATCACAATCTGTGATCTTAAAAAAGGGCGGGCGAGGACAGCATAGAAAATACCTTCCCTATGTCTTTACGGAACAGGGTGTTGCAATGCTTTCAGCCGTGATTAGAAGTGAAACGGCAGTCAAGGTGAGCATAAAAATCATCGATGCTTTTGTTGAGATGCGGCGTTTTATTCAGAACAATGCACAGATGTTTGCACGATTGGATTCTGTCGAACGACGTCAGATTACTTTTGAGTCCGACACCGAAAAGAATTTTGAAAAGGTTTTTGACGCGCTGGAATCTGCAGAACCAGCCAAGCAGGGTATTTTTTATGATGGCCAGGTGCACGACGCCTATCATTTTGCCGCAGAGTTGATCCGCAAGGCAAAAACATCATTGGTACTAATTGACAACTATGTGGATGATTCGGTGTTGACGTTACTCAGTAAACGATCTTCAGGTGTATCCTGCACGATTTACACAAAAGTTATTTCAAAACAGCTCGTGTTGGATATTGAAAAGCATAACCAGCAATACCCGTCTGTCGTCATGAAATCTTTTCAAGATGCTCATGACCGCTTTTTAATTATTGATGGATCCGAGATTTACCATATTGGAGCATCTCTCAAAGACCTAGGGAAAAAGTGGTTCGCTTTTTCACGATTTGAAACCGGAGCACTCGAGATGCTTAAAAAGCTTGAAGGGAAAAAATATGAATCAACTGAACATGCACTCGCCAAACCTGACAAATGATAATATTGCCCGCATCAGAGAGCTTTTTTTACAGCCGATCACAAAAATATGTCAGGGACCGCCATCTTCTTGCAAGCGTTACCCAATTGAGATGATGAAACACCCAATTGGCTGGCCACCTCCGATAATGGATAGTTCCAAACAAAATCGTAGAGCCACTCTCTTGTAACCGTGCAATACATCTTAACCATGCAGAGAACAACTTTTCTGATTTGCGAAATCTGAAGTTATCACCCAGCCAATTACCTTTCAAGTATTCTTGTGACCGAATAAATAGAGACGTTTCTTACAGACCTGAAAAAACTGTTGGTGATGAAGCACTTTCGTGGGCAAAAAAATCTATCAAGCTACAGCCATCAAAACATCAAGCAAGGTTTTCTGTTTGCAAGTGCTTTCATCAATTAGCATATCAAGCTGATCACATAGGGCCATGAGCTGGTCAATTTTAGCAACAATGCGGTGTTGTTCAGCAAGAGGCGGAAGAGGAACTAATGTTGTAGCCAGCTTTGTCCCGTTGAAGTTTGCTTGTCCACATTGTTGAACTATCTCAAGCTCAATTTGAGTCTTACGATAATATGGAGAATTCATTACTCTATTGAAAAATAGAGGCAAAAGATGTGTTTCAGCAAGTCGAACTCTAATCAAATATGATGCAAATGTCCTGAGATCATTTTCACCGAGATATATTGCTGTTTTTCCAACCAGTTCATAACTATTCGTCCTATTAAATAGAATATCGTTTTTATGAAGATATAGTCGAGGTAAATCATCAATATTTTGGTCAACATACTTCAGGCCACTATGAATAAGCTGACCATTGAAAATATTACCCATACGATATACAGGCACTTTTGTAGAGTCATCTATTGTTTTTTTTGATGTCCCATAATCTATTAATAATGCAAGGCTTGACAACCTTACCCACTCCCAACTCTCAGGCAACCCGTAAGGCAATTCCTCTTGCTTGATCTTCGATATAGGCTTATCCTTTATCTTCTTTTCCTTCACCATTCGCCGTTTCTCCGCCTCAATCTCCTTCAGTAGTGCACTTGCAGGTTGATCATTCGGGTCTTGGGGCACAAGTTTGCCCATGATTCCAAGTTGCAAAATGGCTTTGCGCAGTTCCGTCACATTGGCTTTTACTGAGTATAGTTCACCGAAATGGCGATTGATGAAGTGCCAAACTGCTGCAAAACTGTCGGGTTCCTGTGCCTCCAACAAGCTATTAAGGGCTGAGATGTGAACAGTAAGTCGCTTCTGCTCTCGTTCGGCACGCAGCTTTTCCAACTCATCGCAACGGGCCATGAGCTGGTCGATTTTAGCGACTATGCGGTGCTGTTCTTCGAGGGGCGGAAGTCCTATTGTCTCAAGTAACAGATTTTTTGTATCCAAGTGGGGAATTGCAGCTCCTTTCATCGTTGAGTTGAGTCTTTCAAAACCTGATTTGAATATCAATTTCACAAAGGGTTGTATGAATAATGGTGTTTCAATGACAGAGAGAGTTGAACCTACGGCGCCATTCTTACCATCAAGGACTAAACCACTTCGTGAACCATCACATACAACCAATATATCCTTCTCAGTAGCTTGAGGGGTTTTTAGATCATTAGTATATCGACGTATATTTCCCTTATCTAATGCTTCGATATCCAAATATGGAGTAGTTCCTTCATTTTCTTGTAAATCATGAGGAACTTTCCCTTTTTTTAAAGTGAACAAAAAATTATTCCGCACCCACTCCCACCCACTCGGTAGTTCATAAGGCACTTCTTCTTGCTTGATCTCCGGTAACGGTTTTGGCTCCCTGATCTTTCCTTCTTTCACCAACCTCCGTTTCTCCGCCTCAATCTCCTTCAGCAATTCGCTGGCAGGTTGATCGTTCGGGTCCTGCGGCACAAGCTTTCCCTGCATGGCCAGCGTTAAAATCAGTTCACGCAGTTTTTTAATCCCGTTGGGAGCAGCAAAGGCGATATCGAAATGGTTTTCAAGAGCGCTCATGCGTGTATCGAGGTTATTCATTGCCATCCTCCACTACAACCCACTGGCCAGCCTTGGTTGAACCTCTCCGTTTTATCTTTCCTTCGGCCTTCAACTTTGCAAGATGCCACTCTACGCCTCTGATTGATAATCCTGTTATGGAACTGAGTCCTGTCCGTGTAATTCCAGGATTGTCCCTGAGGGCTCGCAAAAATTTCTCCCACAGTTTCTCCCACAGTCTTCACCACACTTTTTTTATCACCACACTTTTTTTCCATCCTTAGTTGCCTCCCAATGCCTGCATGAGCTCATGCTTCAAACTGGCTTGTGCTGCATCGAGCTTCCTGACAATTTCGTGATACTCCTGCATCAATTCTTCGGGGTCACGATGGTTTACAGCCTCCCTGTGGGGATTTTTGCAATCGAGGTTGTAGTTGCGAGCGGCAAGTTCTGCAGCTGTAATTTTCCATGCGTACTCGGAACCGGTGCGATTGCTCCACCATGCTTTCTCAAGATCAAACTCCTGAATGGTCAGGGGCTTGGAACGGGAGTATGACTTGTAGCCTTCAGGATAGGGATGCTCGAAAAACCAGACATCCCGGGTGGGGCCACCCTTTTCAAAAAAAAGAATGTTAGTCGAGATACTGGTATAGGGGCTGAACACGCCTTTGGGCAGGCGGACAACAGTGTGCAGGTTAAACTCGTCGAGCAACTCTCTTTTGATGGTAGATTTTACACCCTCACCAAAAAGGAAGCCATCGGGAAGCACCACTGCAGCCCGACCGGTGTCGTGCTTCAACAAATGCATGATCAACGCCAGAAAAAGGTCAGCAGTTTCGCGGGTCTGGTACTTTCGGGGAAAGTTGTTTTCTATCCCATCCTCTTCCATTCCGCCGAAAGGCGGATTGGTGATGATAATATCGACACGATCTTTAGGGCCGTAGTCCTTGAGCGGTCGACTGAGAGTGTTATCGTGGCGAATATTGGAAGGGACATCAATACCGTGCAGCATCATGTTGGTAAGAGCAAGCATGTGCGGCAGTGGTTTTTTTTCGACACCATGAATGCTTTGCTGCAAAACGAGCAGGTCGTCAGGGTTGTTTACCTGCTTCTTGAGATGCTCAATGGTATTGGTGAGAAAGCCGCCAGTACCACATGCCGGATCGAGCACGGCTTCACCCAGTTGCGGATTGAGAATTTCAACCATAAACTGTGTCACCGCACGCGGAGTATAGTATTCGCCTGCGTTACCGGCAGACTGCAGATCGGCCAGAATTTTTTCGTAGATGTCATTGAAGAGGTGACGGTCGCTTGAGGAGTTGAAGTCGACTTCTGCTTCAATGGTGTTGATTACCTGACGAAGAAGGGTGCCTGACTTCATGTAGTTGTAGGCATCCTCGAATACCGAGCCAACCACCCTGCCGACAGGTGATATGCCCGCAGCATAAGCTAATCTTTTGAGTGAGGGAAAAAGGTCGTTGTTGACAAAGTCGATCAGTTCTTCGCCGGTTATCCCCTCAGGATCTTTTGCCCAGCTCTGCCAACGAAAACGATTATCGAGAGGAGAGATAAACCCTGGTTGAGTGAGCTGCCACTCTTCTTCGCGGTCGTTGAATATTTTGAGAAAAAGAAGCCAGACGATCTGACTGATGCGCTGTGCATCGCCATCAACGCCGACATCTTTGCGCATGATGTCTTGAATGGTTTTAATGAGGGTTCCAATCGCCATAACGGAATTTCTTGTTTGATTTTATGCACTGTAGAGCGCATGTTCGAGTTCATGGACAGCTTGCTGGTAGTGGTCAAGCCCGTTAAAGACCCGGATAATTTCCATGGGAGTTCCAAACTGGGTGAAAGGAGCAATAGAAAGTATCTGCGGTGCCTCGATTTGCACAATGCCTTCGTCGGCATATTTATCCAGCAGGGCGTCGAGTACCCGCCGTGCCTGTTCGCCATATTTGGTAAATGCGTTGCGTTTTTTGACCTGCTCAGCACGTTCCCTGCGCGTCAAAGGAGGCTTATCCCAGGCGACATGACAGATAAGATCGAAGGGATCATAATCGCGATTGATCTCTTCAGCCAGAGCATCAAAAAAAACGCCTTCTTTGGTAAGCTCTTCAATAATTACCTGTTTTTTCTCGGCACTGTTCCATCGATTGAGAAAGTCTTCAAGTGAAGCGAACTCCTTCGACAATGTTTTTCGGGTATAGTCTTTGAGTGATTCGGTAATGAGTTTGCCATCGGCATCGAAATATTGTACCCGTTCGGCAATAACCTTCACCTCAACAGTATCAACCACATAACGGCGGACGCGCGCGGGGCTATCTTCAGTGTCGTTGTCATTTCCGACGTGTTGCCAGTCACGACCTTCGTCATCAGTATCAGGATAGAGGCTCTCTTCTCCAGAAGCTTCGTTGTCCTCAATATCCGGTGGAACCGGTGAGTCGTCAGGATGCTGCGGAGTGTATATCTGCACGGGGTCACCATCGAAATCTGGATCGGCAAAGAGCTCGGTGGCTTTTTTGAAATCCATGATGGTAAAATAGTATTTGTCGTACTCTTCGTTGATTCGTGTACCGCGCCCGATTCTCTGCTTGAACTCCGTAATCGAATTAATTGTCTGATCGATCACGATGAGCTTGCAGGTCTGGGCATCAATACCGGTTGACATCAATTTGGAGGTTGTGGCAATCACGGGATATCGTGATTCAGGAAAAATGAAGTTATCGAGCTCAGCTTTGCCCTCTTCGCTGTCGCCGGTAATGCGGACGACATAGCGTGGGTTCTGGGCAACCAGATCACTATTTTCGTTGACAAGCGCAGAGCGCATCCGTTCGGCATGATCGATGTTTTCGCAGAAGACGATGGTTTTATCAAAGCGGTTGGTCTGGCGGAGAAAGTCGCTGATCTTTTTAGCAACCAGGATAGTGCGCTGTTCCAGAACCAGACTTTTGTCGAAATCCTTCTGGTTGAATATCCGATCTTCTATTTCATTACCATGCTTATCCTCCATGCCCTTGTCAGGACGCCAGCCCTCCAGATCCTTGTCAAGATCGATGCGTACCACCTTGTACGGGGCAAGAAATCCATCGTCGATCCCTTTTCGGAGTGAGTAAGTGTAGATCGGATTGCCGAAGTAATCACTGTTGGAAATCTCTTTGGTCTCCCTGGGAGTCGCCGTCATACCGATTTGTGTTGCCGAGGAGAAGTATTCAAGAATCTGTCGCCAGGCTGAGTCTTCCGCAGCGCTGCCGCGGTGGCACTCATCGACTACAATAAGATCAAAAAAATCAGGAGTGAACTGCCGGTAGATGTTCTGCTCTTCTTCGGTGCCGGTAACAGCCTGATAGAGTGAAAGGTAGATCTCAAACGACTTGTTCACCTGCCGCTTTTTGATCTTGGTCATAGCCGAGCCAAAGGGCTTGAAGTCGTTAGTTATGGTCTGGTCGACCAGAATGTTGCGGTCTGCAAGAAAGAGGATTCGTTTTTTTGTCTTTGACTTCCAGAGGCGCCAGATAATCTGAAAGGCCGTAAAGGTTTTGCCGGTTCCGGTGGCCATTACCAGCAAAATGCGGTTCTGACCCAGAGCAATTGCCTCAATGGTTTTGTTGATAGCCAGAAACTGGTAGTAACGAGGACTCTTGTTGCTACCGTCGCTGTAATAGTCCTGCGTTATCAGGTTCTCCTGCTTGCCGGTTATTCCCCGATGTTGAGACCAGCTTTCCCAAAGTGTTTCGGCAGAGGGGAACTCTTCCAGAGAGAGTTCTCGCTCAATAATGCCATCACTGGCAATCTTGTTGTGAAAGAGGAATCCATCCCCGTTGGAACTGAAGACGAAAGGTACCTGAAGCATCCCGGCATAACCCAGCGCCTGCTGCATGCCATCGCCGAGGGAGTGGCTGTTCTCTTTGGCCTCAATGACGGCAATGGGAATATTTGGTTTGTAGAAAAGCACATAGTCAACACGTTTGTGCTGAGCACGGGTATGCAGTTTGCCGCGGACAATAATGCGTCCCTTGGTCAGTGGAAACTCTTCCCGAATCTGGGTGGCAATGTCCCAGCCTGCCCTTTCAAGAGCTGGGGTAATGTATTTGGTGCAGATATCACGTTCTGTCAGCAGTTTTTTATTCATCATTCTGCTTTCAAGCTTTGGTTTTGTCTGGAGAGTCTCGGCAGTCTGCCTTCAGCAAAGAACCGCCAACCTGAAGCTTCAAGCAGCTTGTTGATTTTGATGCGTGCATCAGCTTCCTTCCCCATACTTGTCCGTGTTTTTCGGCCTTCCGGTTGAGAGATGGACTGAACCAAAGAATTAGATTGGCGCCATAATGGAACCTGCTGTTATTTACGAAAAAGTCCCTTCAATTAAAAGAAATGCAGTGGGTTACAGGCATCAACCATGTCGATGTACGAAAGGGAGTATTACAATACTATGATCGATACAAGGATTTGGCAAAAGTGGAACATGCATACCGTACTTTCAAGCAGTGAGACCTTAAAATCAGGTGGAGAACCACTTTTTTTGGGGTTGTCCTGGGGCCATCAATTACCTTTCTCCTCATCTGAGGATTCCATCCCCCTAGTTTGCTGACTATCCTCATTACCAGCATCTCCAACAGCCAGTTGTTCTTCAATGAAACGTTGCATCTCCTCTTTTTTTGGTAGCTCCAGCAGATACTTCGAGACAAAAAGCTGATTATCAATTCCTGCCAATGCGAACTCAACCAGAGAGTGATTTTTATGGGTACACAAAAGAATTCCTATGGGTGGATTGTCATCATCACGCATCATGCACTTTCTGTACCAGCTCACATAGGTATTGAGCTGACCAATATTTTCATGGCTGAATTCAGCAAGTTTCAGCTCAACCAACACATGGCATTTCAAAATACGATGATAGAAAACCAGATCGACAAAGTAGTACTCATCGCCGATCAATATGCGTTTCTGACGCGCTTCAAAACAGAATCCGTGTCCCAGTTCAAGGAGAAAATCTTCAAGCTTGTCGATAAGCAGATCTTCGAGCTGGGATTCTGCCATGACCTCTCTGGATTTCAGTCCGAGAAATTCAAACAGATAGGGATCGCGGATATCAAGTTGAGGGCTTTGCCGCTCTGCTTGCTGGTGAGCAAGCTTCGAAAGCTTTTGTTTGTCGCGGGAAAGGCCGGAGCGTTCATAGTAGAGACTATGAATCTGCCTTTTCAGTTCACGCACCGACCAGTTTCCCTGTATACACTCCATCTCATAAAAGGTGCGTTTTGTGGCATCGTCCAGCGTAACCAGCAGTTTGAACATACTGTAGGAGAGGCGGGAGACCAATGTATCTGCAGCAAACTCCAATTGTGCCGACGGCGTAGGCACTTTCTCGAATTGGTCAAGCTTTGACAATGGCAGCAACGGATGCAATTGTGCCGACAGTGTCCGCACAATCTGCGGATAGGTTCGGAAGAATCGAAGATAGTCATAGAGCTGGCGGCGATTGCAGTTGCTAACGTCATGCAGCCGCCCGGCAAGAGCTGAAAGTACCTTATCGCCATAGGTAGCACGATCGGAGCCATTGAGTTCATATTCAGCGATATAACAACCGATAAGCCAGTTGCGAAGGGTCAGGCTCGTGTTGACCGCCCGGGAAGCTTGTGCCGCCAGTTCAGTATGAACCTGCCCGATAGCTGCAACGAGTTGCTCAAACGACAATGAAAATAACGCAGGAGTTGCCATATTTATACCCCCTTCTTGTTTTCAAACATAAGCCTGTGGGTGGGGTTCACTTTTTGGAAAGTGAGCAGGGTTAAAATGTAAGCTGGTGTTACACGCTCTCATGATCTTTTATTTGTCATTTATTCACATCAAATAAAAGATACGAAATAGTTTAGAGCACAAGATTTCTGATATGAATATACTGCCGGTTATGGGTCATAAACTGTCTGAGGTTAAAAAACTTTAACGGTTGTTTTGTTTTTGCCTTTGAATTATTTCTTCGCTCAAGGAGTTAATATGGTATAAAGGCCATTGTTTGCCATTCAGAAAATCGGCTCATTTTTCAGGAGGGAAACGTCATGTTGCAGCTATTTTCACCAACCACCATAGGTTCACTCACGCTCCGAAATCATCTGGTGATGGCACCGATGACCCGCAATCGGGCACCAGGCAATGTTCCGAATGAGCTCATGGCTGAGTACTACACTCAGAGAGCTTCTGCCGGGCTTATCATCACTGAAGGCGCATCTCCTTCTCCAAACGGGTTAGGTTATCCTCGGATACCGGGAATTTTTTCAAGGGAGCAGATAGATGGATGGAAGCTTGTCACAAAAGCAGTTCACGCTAAAGGGGGAAAGCTTTTCATCCAGTTAATGCATGGTGGGCGAATAGGGCATCCCCTCAATTTACCTTTTGATGCACGTATTCTGGGGCCCTCTGCAGTGGCTGCTGCCGGAGAGATCTACACCGATGCCGAGGGTATGAAACCGTATGTCATACCGCAGGAGATGAGTGATGAAGATATCAGGAGCACTATTGAAGAGTTTGCACAGGCTGCGAGAAACGCGATTCAGGCGGGGTTTGATGGCATAGAGCTGCACAGCGCAAACGGCTATCTGCTTGAGCAATTCATCCGTCCAACTTCCAATCAGCGCAAAGATCACTATGGCGGCACTATTGAGCACCGTGCCCGCTTTGTGCTCGAAGTTGCTGACGCTGCGAGCAAGGCCATCGGCAAGGAGAGGGTTGGAATACGCCTGTCGCCTTACGGCATTTTCAATGACATGCCCCTCTATCCTGCTATGGAGGCAGAGTATACCTATCTTGCAAGGCAGCTTAATGCTCGCGGTCTGCTTTACATCCATCTTGTCGATCACTCATCGATGGGTGCGCCGCAAGTCCCTGACTCAATCAAGGAAACGTTCCGTAATGAGTTTAACGGAAAGCTGATTCTTTCCGGCGGTTACGATGCAGCACGTGCAGAGAGCGATCTGGCAGAGGGCAAGTGCGATCTGATAGCTGTGGGGAGACCGTTTCTTGCCAACCCGGATCTTGTTGCGAGGTGGAAGTCTGGAGCCGCGCTTAATGAAGCTGACATGACGACGTTTTATATGTCCGGGCCAAAGGGGTATACCGATTATCCGGCGTTGAGTTAATAAACTTCCAAAGGAATATCTATGAACAAACGAACCATTAGCAGGCTTGCACTACTTTTGATTACTGCCGGAGCCCTTCTGACAGGGTGTAGTCCAACCATTCGGGTTGAAGCTCCTGACAAACCCATTGTGATCAACATGAATATCAAAATTGATCACGAAATCAGGATAAAGGTCGACCGTGAACTCGACTCCCTGCTCGACAGCAAAAAAGGCTTATTCTAACCAGAAGGAACGGAACCATGAAAACAATACAATCCATAGCGTTACGATTAGCGGTAGCCATGATGCTGCTTATTGGCCTTGCCTCGCCTGCCTTTGCACTTGACCTTGAGACAGCTCGCTCACAGGGATTTGCCGGAGAGGTTGACAACGGACTGCTTTCCGTACCTCCCGGAGCTCCGGCTGATGCCCAGACACTGATTACAACCATTAATAATTCCCGCCGCGCAGAGTATGCAAAAGTTGCTGCTCAGAATAATCTTGCGCTTGATGTTGTTGGCGGGATGATGTTCCAGAAAATCTATGCCCGTCTTCCGGCAGGCACATGGGTGCAGGTTCAGGGGAAATGGACAAAAAAAGTACAGTAATGCTGCAGGATAAGCCGCTGTGAATTGGAAACTGCGTATCCTCCTTGCCCTGTTTCTGCTGCTGGCGCTGATGCCGGCAGCAGCATGGTTGTTCTTTCCCTGGTATGCACAGCCGCTGATTGATCGTCTCCTTGAGGGCAAACCGTTTCATGTTGAAGTTTCCGGATTAGGTTTGCCGGGTTTTACCGGAGTAGGGTTTCGCTCGATAAAAATGCGCTTTATCACCCCCCCCGATGACTGCAGTGATGCAGTCACCTATGCGCTTTCACTCACGAACGGTTTGCTCTCCTGGCATGTCGAAAACCCCGATACCTCTGGCGCACGACCTCTGCTGCCGAACGTTGTCAATACCACCTTCACCATAGAAGCCGACTCCATCAAGGTGAAGCCGGATCCGGAAGACTTTACCTTTGGTGACAGCAAACCACGGATAACAGTCAACATTGAGATCTCCCGCAAGAATGGGTTCACCCTCTCCTTTAGACCGCTTTCAGCTGCCTATAACATCAATGGAGCTACGGTGGCCCGTGAAAAGCTCCGTCTTGATGAGGTGAGCTTCAAAGTCAGGCTCAATGCTGCAGACCACTGGCAGCAGGGAATGGATACTTTGCGTGTGGCAAAACTTTTCAGTGATGGAGTGCCATCGCCGGTGAGCAATTTGAAAGCGCTTTTCGGCTCGAAACGCGATCCACTCCAACCCTGTACTCTCACGCTCACCGGCTGCTCAGTAGAGCTTTTTCATTGGAAAGCCTCATCGCAACGTATCGACTACGACCTGAAAGAAAAAAAGTCCCGGTTCACCCTCAGCCTGGCCGAAATACCGCTTGCGGAACTTCCCTGGTTCAACCGGGGAGGCATCAATACACCCTCAGCTACAGGTCGGGTAAGCGGATTTGTTCCCATCGAATTCCAGGACTCTACGGTGCTCGTGCGTAATGCGCTCGTTATTGCCGGAAAGGGCACAAGAATAATCTACTACACCAAAGAAAAAAAGCCATTGCTCTCACTTGATCTGGGGGTTGGGGAGCTGCTGAATAAACTCAATGCAAGGGTAACGCTCAACAGCCGTGGCAATAAGTTTTCGGGGCTTGCAATGAGCAATCTCTCGGCGACACTGCTTGGAGGAACAGTCACATCAACACCAGTCAGCTTCGATCCGTCAGAGAATACCACCATCCTGACCTTGAAGCTGGACAAGATCAAGGTACTTGACCGGGTGCGTCTGCACGGTGATTTCAAGGGCTCTCTCAACGGTACTGTGAGCGGCACCATCCCACTTACCATTGAACAAAAAGGACTCTCCATCCGGAATGCACATTTGCACTCCTCCGGAGGCGGCACCATTACCGTTGCACCCCCTTCAAAACAGCAATCGACGAGCGAACGCATTTTCGGTCCGCCGAAGCCGGATGCCGACTATACCTTCAATGCACCTGACCTTGTGTTTAGCCGTTCGTTCAACGGGAGCAGCATTGTCCAATTTACCCTGAAAAATCTGCGCCGTAAAACTGATGGCGGTGAAATGCTGCTCATCTCACCAAAAGGGACCCTCTCACTTTTCCATAATCTTAAGAATCCTGATATCGTCTCCCTTTCGGATTTCAGCGCAGAAATTTTTGGCGGAATGGTTGCTCTCCACAATTTCGATTACGATATACGAAAAAAACAGGGGGAAACCGAGCTGCAGCTCGACAACATTCCGCTGCAGAAACTGCTTGACCTGCAGGGCACAAAAAAGCTCTATGCAACGGGTACCGTCCGGGGAAACATTCCCGTAAAGATGAAAAACGAAGTGTTTGCAATCACAAATGGAGGAATGAATGCCGAACAGTCAGGACAGATCATTTACGCCACCACACCTGAAGAACGGGCTGCGGCAAACCAGGGTCTCCGAACCACCTACGAAGCGCTGTCAAATTTTCTTTATGTAGAGCTGTTATCGTCAATCAATATGGCCCCAGATGGTAAATCAGCCATTACTATTAAACTCAGGGGGTCCAACCCCGACTTTCAGGGTGGAAGACCTATTGAACTGAACCTCAATGTTGAACAGAACCTGCTTGATCTCATGCGCAGCCTCTCAATTTCCTCGAATGTCGAACAAATTATCACCGAAAAAGCACTGAAAATGCAAAAAAAGTAAAAGAATAAAGCTCATAACAATATCGTTTTCAGATATATATCCTGGCCTCTCATATGTTCATCGCATCACGATGCCGTATTAACTTTCTTGGGTTAACTAAATTTACAGGCCAAGGGTTATCAGGTCATGAATGTGGACCATGCCGACCGGATGCTGTTCACTGTCGCAAACCAGAAGCTGTGTGATGCGGTAGGTTTCGAGGATATCAAGGCACTCTTTGGCCATGGTGCTGGTTGAGACGGTTTTCGGGTTTGCCGTCATGACTGAGCCTGCACTGAGGGAGAGAAACTCTTTGCCGCTTTGAACAAGACGGCGGAGATCACCATCGGTAAATATGCCGGTCAAGCGTCCATCTTCATTGACAACTGCACTTACCCCGTATCGTTTCGAGGTCATTTCAAGAATCAGGTCGGTGACGGAGGCATTTTCTTTGACGAAGGGCACGGCGTTGTCCTTTGCCATGATGTCGGTAACTTTTACGGTCAGCCGGCGTCCAAGTGATCCTTTGGGGTGAGTGAGCGCAAAATCTCTCTGCGTGAAATTCTTCTGCTGCATCAAAGAGATGGCGAGCGCATCTCCCATGGCGAGCATGGCTGTTGTGGATGTTGTCGGGGCAAGATCGTAAGGGCAGGCTTCCTTTTCTATATCGGTATCCAGGGTAATGTGGGCGTTCAGGGCAAGAAACGATCGTTTATTGCCGGTCATGGCAATGATAGTGGCGCCGATCTGCTTGAGTGCAGGGATGATAAAATTAAGCTCTTCCGTGGTGCCGCTTTTCGACAGGCAGATAACAACATCGTCCTGACTTACTATACCGAGATCTCCATGGGCAGCATCTGCAGGGTGAAGAAAAAGGGCAGTTGAACCGGTAGACGACATGGTTGCAGCAATTTTCTGGGCGATAATACCGGATTTACCCATACCGGAGATGATGATTTTTCCCTTGCATGCTGCAAGAAGCTTGACTGCCTCGGAAAAACTGTCGTCAAGCCTTTCCGCTATCTGTCGAATGGCTCGAGCTTCCTTTTCCAGAATTGTTCTTCCTGTTTGAGTAATGAGCTGGTTTGATGATGTGGTATTCATGGCATCGTAATGAATCTGTGTGCTTCAATAAAAAAAAGAAAATCAGTTACTCTTTTTATAAAGTGTAATATCGGCTAAATTGGGTAATTACCATTTGGTTTACTAATCATAACGTTACTGACATGAATTTTGATTCGATGAGCTGGGTTCTCGTTATGGCGTTATCTCTTTCGGTGTTTTCCTTGTTTATTTTTTTGTTCAACAAGTTTGTAGGGTACATGAAAAGAGAGCAGAACCTGGAAATAGAGTCGTTTAAGGATTCGCTGATTGATAAGGATAATCCTGTGGGTCTGCATGGTGATGAACTTGAAAAACTCAAGCAGCAGCAGGCGGAAGCCCAGCGCCATCTCAAGGAGGTTATATCAAGAATTCCCGTTATCCAGAAAGACGGACGGTTTCAGATTGATGCGGAGGCGATAAGGAAGCAAAAGGCGGCTGCCAATGGTTCTGAAGTGACAGGGACGGCTGCAGAAGGTAATGGTTAAGTTTTTCTGATTTTATTTTTTGCATGCTTTCAAAATTAAAGCTTCTTTTCAAAGACACCGTTATCTACGGTTCGAGTACCATACTGGCTCGCAGTCTCAACTATCTGCTGGTTCCCCTCTATGCCAATAAACTTTCAACATTTGATAATGGTGTGCAGACCATTATCTATGCCAACATAGCCTTGGCAAATGTCTTGTTTTCGTATGGGCTTGAGACCTCGTACCTCAAAGTGGTTTCAGATTCAGCTCATAAAGATCGTGATGAAACGCAGCTTTTCTCAACGGCCTTTCTTACCCTGTTTGTTACCTCTACGCTGTTTGCACTGGGTATAGTATTTTTTGCTCCACTTATTGCTCAGTTAATCGGGTTATCGACTACAGATTTCACGTTTGTGCGTTATGCTGCACTTATTTTGTGGATTGACACTCTTCTGGTTATTCCATTTGCGGAGCTTCGGCTGAAAAGAAAGGCTTTGCAATTTGCCATTGCCAGGGTAGTCGGAGTGATTGCTGTCGTCGTCAGTGCAGTTATTCTTATTGTACCTCTCCATACCGGGTTGCCCGGGGTTTTTATTGCCGAGGCTTTCGGCTCTCTGGTCAGTCTTTTGCTGGTTATTCCTGTTTTCAGTCAGTTCAGAATCTTCTTTTCAGCGACGCAGCTTCGTGAAATGCTTCGCATAGGCTTGCCTTACGTACCGACGGGGATTGCCGGGCTCTTGATTCATCTGATTGACCGGAATATTTTAATCCGCATACCAGCTTCGCAGATAGAGCATATCTATGGGAAAGGCTATCAGCCATCTGATATTGTCGGTATTTATGGAAGGATTGCCGCGTTCGGGGTGGTACTGCAGCTTTTTATCCAGGTATTCCGTTTTGCATGGCAGCCTTTTTTTCTGCAGCATGCAAAAGACCCGGATGCGAAAAGGCTGTTTCAGCATGTGCTGAGCATTTCAACCTTTGTTACCATGTTTCTGGCACTTGCGGCTACCTATTTTGTTCCTGATCTTGTCCGTTATCACTATGCAGGCAGTTTTTACCTGCTCCCTCCCCGTTACTGGATCGGGCTTTCCATATTGCCATGGATTTTTGTGAGTTATGTGTTTGATATGGTATCGACCAATCTTTCTGCCGGTATTCTTATAACTGGCAATACCCGATATCTGCCTGTCGTCACGTTTGCCGGTGCAGCCGTTACAGCACTCTTCTGCTGGTGGCTTGTTCCATTACGAGGTATGGATGGTGCAGCGTATGCTATTGTTGCCGGTACTGTTGTGATGTGCCTTGTTATGGCCTGGTACTCCCTGAAAGTCTTTCCAGTCAACTATGACTGGCTCAAACTTTTTCTGTTGTTTCTGTCGGGGCTGGCACTGGGATGGATCCAGTTTGCTCTGGGACCGGAGCTGTTGCAGTCAGGAACGATCGTTGGCATAAAAGTAGCAATGCTTGCTCTTTATCTTGCGGTTGCGATGGCGCTTTTCCGTGTTGAAACCAGGCTCGTTGCCGTTAAAGTGGGAAATAAGTTTCTGCGCAACTGATTGCCCCACCTTTTTGCCTCCCTGATGTTTGTCATTATCGCGTAGGTCGGTTGTCATCTCCTTTGACAGCAGGAGAGGCTTCACCCCATCGTCCTTTTCCTCCATGCATTCTGTGAGTTGCCATTTTTTCAAGTACCTCTTTTAACCGGCCCCTTTGTTCGGGTGTGCAGAGTTTGGCAAGTTGATGAAAATGAAGAACCAGTTCACGCTCTATTGCGGCCTGATGAACACCTATTGCAGCAACAAGGGAATCTGATCTTTTACTATCGGGATTATCTTTAAGAGACTCCTCTATCAGTTGTTTTTTCAGCGGAGTAATGGCCTCCATTTCAGGTCTGACTTTGAGAAAATGCTCCTGTCGCAGTTTTTCGAAACTGGTCGTTTGTGATTCACTGAGAGAAAGTTCTCTGGTCAAAAAGCTCTCATGGTTGAACTGACGCCCTCCGTGAGGAGGTTCCGGCCTGCAGGAGTGCTGAACCCATAAAGCACTGACCAGTGTTACATTGAGCAGAATAAGTATTATAAACGCTATGGTTATTAAGCGTTTTGAGGTGAAAAAGTTCATAGTATATTTTTTCAATTAATAGTGTTGAGGTGATCAGTATCAGTACACATGATCATCCTTTTGTCACGGTGCCTGGTTTTCAGTCGTACCTGTTTCTGCCGCATTGGCGCTGGCCTGGTCATAGTATGCAAACTCATGGCTTGAATAGTCATCACTCAGCTTGTCGAGCATTTCGCTGATGCCTGATGTTGGTTTCGGGTTATTCTGCTGAATGGACACAACTGCTGCACCAACATTGACAATAATAAGCAGTGTGAAAAACGCAAGACGTAAAGCGAAGCGGTTTTCGGCAGCGGAATTTGAATGTTTCGATCCCGGACCGAACTCACGCTCAACTCTCTGCATAAGACGGGCTCTGAAAAAATGATTAACCTCGAGAGGCTTCATCTCATCAAGCTGCTTCATGGTTCTTGTGACCTGTGCCTCTATGTTGTTGTTACGCTGTTTCATCATAAGTTCCTGTTTCATTATATCTGACGACAGGCAGGAGAAAAACCTGTGGTTTTAATAAAATCATTGCTGAGTGTAGTATGCATAGAGCTTGTCGTGAAGGTTTTTTTTTGCCCGGTGTACAAGAGATTCAACGGCTGATACCGATGTTTTGAGAATATCAGCGATTTCCTGATTACTGAATCCCTCTTGTTTGCTGAGCAGAAACGCGGTTTTCTGGCTGTCGGGGAGTGTCCAGAGAGCGTTCTGCAGGATGTCGGCCTGCTCGTTTCCGGCTAATGCTTCGAGAGGATTATCACTGTGTGGAGCTGCAATGTCGGAGGACGGATCCTCAATCCCGATTACTCTTTTTAATGAGCTGAACCGTTTTTTCCGTTTCAAACGGCGCAGGTGGTCAAGGGATTTAGTAACGGCGATCCGGTATATCCATGTTGATAGTTTGGCTTCTTCCCTGAACTGTTCAAGAGATCGGAATACTTCGATAAAAACACCCTGGGCAAGATCTTCAGCATCTTCCCGGTTAAAGACAAATCGGTAGCAGGTATTGATGACCATTTCCTGGTGTTCGGCAACAAGGTACCTGAACGACTCTTCTTTCGATGCCATACCTGATTTTTGCAATGCACTATTTTTCAATGCGCTGACGATTGCTGTCTTTTCCGCATTAGCTGTAAACTCATACAATTGGCTTTATCTCCCAGGAAACATATTTGAATGCTCACCTGTTTCGACGTCAGAACACTGAAATTCATGCGCTGGGACTCTCAATTAAATCGGGCAAACGCTGAATGACGATCTCCCTGATGGAAAATCCAGGCAAATCGTCATTCAGTAATTATTGCTCAATAGCTTATCAGGCAAGCTTTGCTGCAAAAGCAAGAACCTTGTCAACCTTTTCCTGTGAGTCGGCTTCACAATAGAGGCGCAGTACCGGTTCTGTTCCGGAAGGTCGTATCAGCATCCATCCACCTTCAAAGTGATATTTGAAGCCGTCAAGATTGTTGAATTTCAGGATTTTGTATCCAGCAATATTTTCAAGGTTGCCTGTGGATGCGCGGTCAATAATAGCCTGTTTTATTTCGTCGCTGACGCGCAGGTCGAGTCGGTTATAACAGAAAAACCCGTATTCATCGTAGAGTTCCTGAACAAGCTCAGAAAGTTTTTTGTCTCTGCGGGTCATCATTTCAAGGATCAGCAGACCTGTGTAAACGCCATCTCGTTCAGGAAGGAATGAGGTAATGCCTATGCCACCGGATTCTTCACCTCCGATAAGGATGTTGTTGGTCGTCATGAGCTTACTGACATGCTTGAATCCGACCGGCAGTTCATGCATGATAAGGTTATACTTTTTGCAGATTTTATCGATTACATCAGTAAGGGCAAATGTTTTTGCAACTTCGCCGGTTTGATGCTTCTGTTCAACAAGATCCTTGAGGATAATGGCAAAGAGTTTATGGGAGTCCACAAAAGCGCCGTTTTCATCGAGCATGCCTATTCTGTCTGCATCTCCGTCATTGATTATGGCGACATCAGGCTCAACCTCTTTAAAGAACTCGATAAATTCTTCGATATACTGAGGAATAGGTTCGGGATTAATGCCTCCGAAACCCGGGTTGATGCTGCAGTGATAGCAGCTGAGCATCGATTCATCAAACAGGCTGGTGATAAGATCCTGGCCGGCGCCGAACATGGCGTTATGGGCAATTTTTATTCTTGACTCGCGAATAAGCGGAAGATCAATGCTGCTTTTCAGATAGGTCAGATAAAAACCTTTCATATCGGTCAGCTCGATCAGTTTAGAATCGGGTACAACCGGGGTTTGCGGATCAATTTGCGGAAGGATAGTTTCAATTTCCGCAATAACTTCCGGGTGAGCCGGACCGCCGTAGGAGGCCTTGACCTTGAACCCGTTATAGATGGCAGGATTGTGTGATGCAGTAATGACAATTCCGCCTGCAAGCTGCTTTGCTTTTGTATAGAGAGAGACAGCGGGAGTTGAAACAAAACTGTCTGACAGAAATACCTTCAGTCCCTGGGATGAGAAGACTTCAGCGGTATATTCTGCAAACTCTCTTGACATGAAACGGGTATCGTAACCAACACATACACCCTTTGCGCTGTTTGGATGCTGGAGAAAGTAACGGGCAGAGGCGAGTGCTGCCAGTTTCAGGTTATCATAGGTATAATCCTTTGCTATAATCGCTCGCCATCCGTCAGTACCGAATTTAACTTGCATTCTTTATTGATTTTGATATAATGAAAATCGAAACGTAGTAAGTCAATGTTGTGATGTCGGAAAATACAGTTTCCCTGTCGTTCATCCAATTATCTCTCTTTTTTGATGGCAAAGAAGCTTTTTGTTTTAGCTGGTGAAGTTTCAGGTGATATGCATGCCGCCGGAGTGATTGCTGAACTGTTGAAGGCAAGGCCTGATGTCAAGGTGTTCGGTATAGGCGGTGAAAAACTTCGGGCTCTTGGCGCTGATCTGCTTTATGATTGCTCACAGACGAGTATCATGGGATTTGTTGATGTGCTGAAGCATACGGGATTTCTGCGACGTGTTATTCGTGATCTCAAGGAGGCGGTGCGAAGGGAAAAGCCTCTGGCTGCTCTGCTTGTTGATTACCCGGGCATGAACCTGCTGATGGCGCGCTTTTTTCGTGAGCTTGATATTCCGGTTATCTATTATATCTCCCCCCAGGTCTGGGCATGGAAAGAGGGGCGTGTAAAGGCTATCAGGCGAGATGTAGATCGACTGCTTGTTATTTTTGATTTTGAGGTTGATTTTTTTCGCCGGCATGGCATAGCTGCGGAATTTGTCGGTCACCCGGTGATTGAGCAGCTTGCAGAACTCTCTCTTCCTTCCAGAGAGTTATTTGTACAGAAGCATTCTGTCGCGCCGGATATAAGGCTTATCGGGCTTCTTCCAGGAAGTCGCCCGCAGGAGATAGCTCATATCCTGCCTGAAATGCTTAAAGCTGCCCGACTGCTGAGCAGGGAGTACCGGGTGGTATTTCTATTCGGTCGTGCTCCGCATCTTGATGACTCCAGTTATACTCAGTTGGCCCAGTACAGGGATCTCTCCATTATACAGTGTTCAGCCTATGAGGTCATGCAGTACAGTGATCTTGCTTTAGTAACCTCAGGAACAGCAACCCTTGAATCGCTTTGTTTTGGCGTACCGATGATTGTTGTCTATAAAACGGGGATGCTTAACTACCTGATAGGGCGTCTCGTTGTAAAGCTGAAAAATATATCACTGGCCAATATAGTTGCTAAAGGACTTGGGAGCAGTGAGAGGGCTGTTCCTGAACTTATCCAGCATGAGGCTAACGGAGCGGAGATATACCGGACTGCCAGAATGATTCTTGATAACCCTGACTCGGCTGCTGCTATGCGCAGGGAGTTGCTTGCAGCACGGGATAAGCTTGCCAGCGCTTCACCTTCTATAAAAATTGCGGGGATCTTACAGGAATATCTTTAAACAAAGAGAACGTAACTATGGAAAAAGCTATTGACTATCTCGTTGGTCATCCTGTAGTGTTTGTTATCGCGGTTATCATTGCGATCATGATCCTGTTCTCTTTTTTGAGAAGAGTCATGCGATTATTTCTTGTGATAGCTGCTGTTCTGGTGCTTTATGCGGCCTATCTCCAGCTCACAGGAGGTGCGACGCATGAAGCTTTTCAACATATTGGTCTCTGGTTCAAGAACATATTGCATTCTGTCACGACCTTGTTCGGTCATATCTTTGACTTCCTGAAATCTCCAAAAAAGTAACGTTTTGTTGTTACCTCCCGTTTAAGGAAATCGCCCCGGTAGGACAGCTTTCTGTTATGAGGGCACCCTCAAAGGCTGCATCGCCTTCTGACTGCTCAAGCATGCGGACGCATATTCCGCAGTCAACGCACTTCTCTCTTTCCATAAGTATATCGGCTTTTGCCGCTTTATAAAAGCCTGTATGATCATGGGTTTCTGCCTTTGTAAAGGGAGCAAAACGACTTGAAAGCTCCCTCAGACGGCAATCTGTGATGGCGCCGCACCGGCACTGGAGGCATCTCAGGGCTTCCTGGCGGGCAAAATCTTCGCTGTAGCCTAAGGCAACTTCTACGAAACTTTTTGATCGTTTTTCGAGGGATAATTCAGGCATTGGGACTCTTTCTGCTGGAGGTTTACCCTGATAGAATGCCTTTGGAGCTTCATCCCTTGCTCCGAAGGACGAGTTGAAAGAGTGTTTCCCGGCAATGGGCACTTCACCGTTTAAAAAGAGGTTGATGGCTTGAGCAGCACGTTTCCCCTGCTCAACAGCGCGTATTGCAATATTGGTGCCGGTTACACAGTCTCCTCCGGCAAATATCCATGGTACCAGGGACTGCAGGGTCTCGGGATGTACTTGAAGTTCCCCGCCCTTCTCAATGCCTATTTCTGCGGCATGCCCTGCATCAGGATCAATCTGCTGTCCGATTGCAGATATAATAGTATCAGCGGCTACAGTGAACTCTGACCCTTCGACAGGGACCGGCTTGCGGCGCCCGGTATGGTCCTGTTCGCCTGGCTGCATTCGTATTGCGGTGATTTCAAGTGAACCGTTGAGGGTTCTGATTGCCACAGGAGCAGCGTACTCAATAAGTGAGATGCCTTCGGCAAGCGCGTCCTTAATTTCGGCGGGATTTGCCGGCATCTCAAGTTTTGAGCGTCGATACAGGATGGTTACTGTTGATGCTCCAAGACGAATCGCTGTTCGTGCAGCATCAATAGCTGTATCTCCGCCACCTGTTACTATGACACGCTCTCCGACATGCTGGGGCTCGCCGCAAGATGCTTTACGAAGAAACTCAATACCGCTGATTACTCCGGGTTCATGTTCACCGGGAATGTTCATGCGTGAGGCAATCTGTGCCCCTACAGCAAGAAACAGGGCATCATATTCCTTTTTCAGGGTGTCGGCATTGATATGTCTGCCGAATGTTGTGTTGAAGCGGAACTCAACACCCATAGCCAGCAGTGTTGCAATATCACTCTCAATAACATTTTCGGGAAGTCTGAAGCGGGGAATTCCATAGCGCATCATACCTCCGGCATGATCACTGGATTCGAAAATTGTTACTGCATGTCCATTGCGGAGCAGAAAGTAAGCAGCGCTAAGTCCGCCTGGTCCAGCTCCTATAACCGCTACTTTTTTCCCTGTTTTCCGGGCAATTTCAGGAACAAACCGATCGGTTTCTGCGCTGTCTCTATCAGCGGCATACCGTTTCAGGGAACAGATAGACACGGGAGTATCTATGCCATGCCTTCTGCATTCGTCTTCACAGGGAGCAGGGCAGATTCTGCCGAGGATTCCTGGAAGAGGAATTGTGTCCTTGATTATTTTGAGAGCCTCTCTGTCATTCTGTTGAGAAATTGCTGCGATAAAGTCTGGAATATCGCAACCTGCAGGGCATGACAGTTCACAGGGTCCCATGCAGTCACCGCTATGTTCTTCGATGATGTTTTCAAGGCTTTGCCTTCTCATCGAGTTCAGGGTATCATTGTCAGTTTCAATGACCATGCCTTCCGATACGAGCGTGTGGCATGCTGGAACAAAACGGTTTTTCCCCTTGATTTCCACAATGCACATCCAGCATGACCCCGTTTCGTGAAGGGAATCATGAAAACAAAGGGTAGGAATCTCAATGCCGGCTTTAGTTGCGGCTTCAAGAATCGATAGATCGGGTGAGGCCGTAACGTGCTGCCCGTTGATGGTAAGAGAGAGTGAATTCATGAAGTTTGTCCAAAGTTCTGTTCAATAGAGCTGGCCACTTTTTCAAGAAGCCACATTGGCGTTGAGGTTGCACCGCATACGCCGACATTGTCAACCGTCTTTCCTTCACTGTTCATGAACCATCTACCCTGAAGTTCGTCGACATCTTCAATAAAGTAACTGTGCGGGTTTGCCGCTTTGCAGATATTGAAAAGCACCTGACCGTTTGAGCTTTTTTTCCCTGCTACAAAGATGACCGTGTCATTGGCAAGAGAGAAGTCATGGAGTTTCTGGTTTCTGCTCGATACCTGCCGGCAGATTGTATCCTTGAACACATGCTGCGGCATGGCAATCACGCTTGTCATATCGGCCGTAATGTCAATATCACGGATGGCCATCCATGGAGCCGGTTTTCCGGAGCCGGCCGGTGCGAAATAGCGTTCAAGATTTTCCTTCAGCTCATAAAACCCGGGAATATCCATGGTGGTCTGGGAAATAAGCGCTGTTTTTTTTGCCGGATCAAGCGCACGTATCTCTTCGGGGTCGCTGAGGTCGGGGTGTTTGATAATGACAGCGGAATTATCGCATTGACCGTTGATGCCGATAACCTCTGGGTGGGTATGTTTGCCGTAGATAATGATCTGGTAGCCCAGCTTATAAAGCATTCGGGTTGTTCGCTGAAGCCTTGAAACTACAGGACAGGTTGTGTCGGTAATGGCGAGATTGTTTTCTTTGGCAATCCTGTAGGTCGAAGGAGGCTCTCCATGTGCACGGATAAGCACCTGTGCATTTTTTAGCTTTTTAAAGCCGGCTTCGTCAACGGTGACAAGACCGAGGGCTTCCAGTCGTTTCACCTCGACCTCATTATGGACAACATCGCCGAAAGAGTATAATCCTCCCTCTGTCTGAAGTTTTTCTTCGGCCACAAATATGGTTCCCTGCACTCCTATGCAGAATCCTGACGAGGTTCTGTCGAGGTTTACTTTCACGCTGTTTTGCTTTAAATCAAATGTGGAAAGTCAAAAGTAACAAGTATGGATACAAAAGGCAAAAGCGAAAAGAATAGCATGAGTTGCTACACTTCCACAAGTTCAACATCCGGCATATCTGAACCCATGAAGAGCTGATAGAGCATGCTGAATTTTTGAGGAAGATCGCTGACAAGAAGGTGTGGGGCAGAAGCTTGCCTGACGTGGTTAAGCAGTTCTGACTCCGTCATGAGTTGTTGTGTTCTCAGGGCTACAGCTTCGGCCGAGTCAATGATACGGATGCCATGACCGATAGTATCTTCAATCACCTGGCGAAGAATCGGGTAGTGTGTACACCCGAGTACCAGCGTATCAATTCCCTGTTTTCTGAAG
This sequence comes from Chlorobium sp., assembly GCA_005843825.1. Classification (GTDB taxonomy): domain Bacteria; phylum Bacteroidota; class Chlorobiia; order Chlorobiales; family Chlorobiaceae; genus Chlorobium. The sequence continues at coordinate 28,417 of SZXX01000044.1, read as the reverse complement.
TCTGAGAGATATTCGTGTGCAATAAGTTTTGTCGCTTGATGATCAATAAAGCCCTCTTCAGCAAGCGGGACAAAAAGAGGACAGGCTTTTGAAACGACCTCTATCTCTGGATTAAGCAGTTTAATTGCACTGGCATAGGCATTTGAAGAGATTGTCGCCTGAGTGCCGATAACACCGATACGGTTATTTTTTGTCGCCTTTACAGCAAGTTCAGCGCCGGCTTTTAATACTCCAATGACAGGAATTGCTCCACACGCGTTCTCGACAACATCTAGAGCAAGTGCAGAAACGGTATTGCAGGCGACAATGATCATTTTTGGCTGATACCTCATGAGAATGCGTGTATCGTCAGAAGCATACTTCCTGATGGTAACCTGGGACTTCGGTCCGTAAGGCACCCTTGCTGTATCGCCAAAATAGATGATTCGTTCTGAGGGAAGGGCGGCCTGAACAGCCTTGACAACAGTCAGCCCGCCAATTCCTGAATCAAAAATACCGATTGGGCTTTCAGAGGAAACATTATGAATCATTGCCGGTCGGAATAGTGGTAAACTGTCAACGGTTAAAAAACTGTACGCTATACATTAAAACGGAAAACAATGACATCGCCGTCTTTGACAATATACTCCTTGCCTTCTGAGCGGAGCTTTCCGGCGACCTTGACTTTCTGCTCAGAACCTAACTCAATAAGATCGCGGTATGACATCACTTCAGCCCGGATAAAGCCTTTTTCAAAATCAGAGTGGATTGCTCCTGCAGCTTCCGGTGCCGCAGCGCCTTTGCGTATTGTCCAAGCATGAACCTCTTTTTCTCCGGCTGTAAAATAGGTCTGCAGTCCGAGCAGGTCATAGGCTGTTTTAATCAGTCGGTCAAGGCCGGACATGCTCAGCCCTATGCTTTCGAGGAATTCCGGACGCTCTTCTTCAGGAAGTTCCGCAATATCAGCTTCTGTCTGAGCGCTGATAATCAGCATTTTTGCGCCGGATGCGGCAGCTATTTCCGCAACCTTTTTTGTGTAGTCGTTTCCATCCGGAAGGTCGGTTTCTGCTACGTTGGCAGCAAAAAGGATGGGTTTGGACGTTAAGAGGAAAAACTGCCGGGCCATTGCCTGTTCCTCGGCGGTTTCAATAATGTTTCGTGCAGGAATACCTTCAGCAAGGCCTGTGATTATTTTTTCTGCAAGATCAAGCTGGAGCAGCAGCTCTTTTTCTTTTTTGGCATTTTTTCTCAGGCGTTCAATCCGGCGCTCCATACTGTCAAGGTCGGCAAGCATCAGCTCGGTTTCAATAGTGACAATATCGTCAGCAGGGTCAATCCGGCCCTCGACATGGATGATGTTATCATCATCAAAACATCGAACGACATGCACAATCGCATCAACCTCCCTGATATGTGACAGGAACTGGTTTCCAAGGCCCTCTCCCTTGCTTGCCCCTTTTACAAGGCCTGCAATATCGACGATTTCAAGTGTTGCCGGAACAAGGGTTGGCGTATGAACGACATCAGCAATCTGCTGCATACGCTCGTCAGGCACAAGGACGGTTCCGACATTGGGTTCTATGGTACAGAAAGGATAATTGGCCGCTTCAGCCTGTTTTGCAGTGATGGCATTGAAAAGTGTAGACTTTCCAACATTTGGCAATCCGACGATGCCGCAGCGAAGTGACATAAAGAGAAATATTATATGAATAACTAAAAAACAAGGGTTTTAACATGTAACCAATATGTTTGGAAAAAGCAAATATTTTTTATAAAATGAAAGTCTAATTAAAATGCGTGTGAAAAAGCAAATCGGGAAAAAGCGTATCATCATTGCCATTGACGGGCCGGCAGCTTCCGGAAAGAGTACAACAGCCCGCAGAGTGGCGCAGCAGCTTGGATATGTCTATATCGACACTGGTGCAATGTATCGTTCTGTTACCCTCAAAGCCCTGCGGCAGGGGTTACTCGATGATTTGCGACGCTCTCCCGAGAGCGTTTCCGATTTAATCAAGGATATTGCAATACGTTTTGACGGCGACCGTGTTTTTTTGAACGACAGTGATATTACTGCTGAAATCAGGGATAACCGGGTAAGTCGTGAGGTAAGTTTTATCAGTTCACTCAAGCCGGTTCGCGACAGGCTCAGAGAGATGCAGCAGGAGCTTGGTCGCCAGCGCGGGGTTGTCATGGATGGAAGGGATATCGGGACTGTTGTTTTTCCTGATGCCGAACTGAAAATATTTCTTGTTGCCGATGCCCGGGAAAGAGCAAAACGACGATATGCCGAGTTGATTGCAAAGTGCCCCGATGGAGGCGAACTGCCTGATCTTGATGTGCTTGAAGAGGAAATAAAGAAAAGAGATCGTGAGGATGCCGAAAGAGAGCATGCGCCGTTGAAAAAGCACGTTGAAGCTCACGAAATTGATACGTCGGATTTGACGATAGAGCGCCAGGTGGATATTGTATATAATCTGGCATTAGATTTACAGAAGGATGGCCGGTAAACACTACCCGGCGGTTTACAGATTTTTTTTTATCAACCCTGAAACCCCATGCCGATATCTCTCGCGGCTGGCAGGCTAACTACAAGAGAGGAAGGAAAAAATTAATGGCAGAAGCATTTACTACACAGGACAAGAAGGTCAAGGAAAGACCAGCAAGAAAAAAACTCAAGTTTTTCGCTCACTACGAGCCGGCTGAACTTGCATTGATGGAGCAGCTTTATTCAAGCACGCTCAATGAAATTACCGAAGATGAGATTATCAAGGGCCGCATCGTCTCGATATCCAACAAGGATGTTACGATTGATGTCGGGTTCAAATCCGAAGGTATCGTATCTCTGCTTGAATTCAGAGCCGACGATGAAGTCAATGTCGGTGATGATGTTGAGGTTTATCTTGAGAACATCGAAGACAAGATGGGACAGCTTATTCTTTCAAAGAAGAAAGCGGATGTCCTTAGAATCTGGGATAAAATCTATGATTCAATTGAAAACGATACAATTATCAACGGTAAGATTATCAATCGTGTCAAGGGCGGCATGACCGTTTCCCTGTCCGGAGTTGAAGCATTCCTTCCCGGTTCGCAGATTGATGTTAAGCCAGTTCGCGATTTCGACGCTCTTGTCGGTCAGACGATGGACTTCAGAGTTGTCAAAATCAATCCGGTTACACAGAATATTGTTGTCAGTCATAAAGTCATCCTTGAAGAGGCATATGCTGCCCGTCGTGAAGAGATGCTTGACAATATCAAGGTTGGTATGGTACTTGAAGGAACGGTCAAGAATATTACCGACTTCGGTATTTTTGTAGATCTTGGTGGTCTTGACGGTCTGGTACACATTACCGATATCACATGGGGCAGAATCAATCATCCTTCCGAGGTTGTTGAACTTGACCAGCCTATCAAGGTTGTTGTTGTAGGCTTTGACGAAAATACCAAGAGAGTCTCTCTCGGCATGAAGCAGCTTGAGTCTCACCCTTGGGAAAATATCGAGCTCAAGTACCCTGTCGGATCGAAAGCTCAGGGTCGCGTTGTTTCCATTACTGATTACGGCGCTTTTGTGGAAATCGAAAAGGGCATCGAAGGCCTTGTCCATATTTCCGAAATGAGCTGGACACAGCATATCAAGCATCCGGGTCAGTTTGTCACCCTTGGCCAGGAAGTTGAGTGTGTCATCCTGAATATTGACAAGGATCATACCAAGCTCTCCCTTTCCATGAAACGAGTCAACGAAGATCCATGGATTGCGCTTTCGGAAAAATACATTGAAAACTCTCTGCATAAGGGGACAGTCAGCAACATCACTGATTTTGGTGTGTTTGTTGAGCTGGAGCCTGGTGTAGACGGTCTGGTTCATATTTCAGACCTTTCATGGACGAAGAAAATCCGTCATCCAAGTGAACTCGTCAAAAAGAACCAGGAGCTGGAAGTCAAGGTGCTTAAGTTCGACGTTCATGCCCGCCGTATTGCTCTTGGCCACAAGCAGATCAATCAGGATCCATGGGACGAGTTTGAGCAGAAATATGCTGTCGGAGCCGAAACACCTGGACAGATTTCACAGATCATCGAAAAAGGTGTTATTGTGATTCTTCCTGGAGATGTTGATGGTTTTGTTCCTGTATCGCACCTTCTTCAGGGCGGTGTAAAGGATATCCACTCTTCATTCAAGATTGGCGATGAACTTCCTCTTCGCGTCATTGAATTCGATAAGGAAAACAAGCGCATTATTCTTTCTGCCCTTGAATATTTCAAGGATAAGAACAAGGAAGAGATTGAGGCATACCTGCTTGCTCATCCAAATGAGAAAAAGGAGATCGAGGCAGCATCCGCTGAACTTGAACCTCCTGTTAAATCATCTGACAGAAAGAGCAGCGAACAAAAGCCGGTTGAGAATTAACGTTTCTTTTTCGGTCTACTCTCTATAAAAAAAGCCTTCTCTTAACAGGGAAGGCTTTTTTTTGTTGTGTCAGTAATGGTACGGGTGATTAATAACCGTAACTTTTCAGCAGGTTGTTTTTCTTTCTCCAATCCGGCCGCACTTTTATAAAGAGTTCAAGAAATACCGGACGTCCCAGCATCTCCTCTATATCTTTTCTTGCAGTCTGACCCAGTTTTTTCAAAGCGACTCCCTTGTGTCCAATAAGGATCTGCTTCTGTGTTTCACGCTCAACGATGACCGAGCAGCGGATAAGATCCTTTCTTGTCGGGTCGGCTTCATGCTGCTCCTTGAATTCGTCAATGACTACTTCGGTTGAATAAGGAACTTCACGGCCATAGAGCAGAAATATCTTTTCACGGATGATTTCACTGACAAAAAACCGCTCAGGAGCCGTGCTGAGAGTATCTTCAGGATATAAAGGATAATGGAGTGGAAGAAAAGGACGGATAGCTTCTATGAGCTGCGGGAGGTTACTGGCTTTCAATGCTGAAACAGAGAGGACTGCTGCCGGATTCCATGTGCTTTTTACAATCTCTTCAGCTTCAAGCTGACGGGCAGTGGTTACCAGATCGCATTTGTTGAGCACGGCAATAACCTTTTTCCCCGATGGTTTCAGCCAGTCATTGAACAATTCTTCAGCGAATTCCCTGTCAAAAAGATCTTTTTTCCCGGAAAAAGGCAGCAGGGCAATCACGATATCAGCATCTTTCAGGGTAGTTCTGATAATTTCAAGCATCGATTCATGCAACTGCTGCTGAGGCTTCATGATGCCCGGTGTATCGAGAAATATTATCTGACAGGTATCGTTGTGGTATATTCCTGTGATTTTTTTCCTTGTGGTTTGCGGCTTAGGTGTTACAATTGAAAGTTTATAGTCGAGCAGCTCGTTGAGCAGGGTCGACTTGCCGGCATTTGGCGGGCCTATAATTATTGCGAAACCGCAAGAGAAAGGAGAGGAATTCATATAACTTTTTATGAGAAATTCGATCAATTTACAAGAGACGATACAAAATTACTGTCTTACATGATAAAGAAAAAGGCGGGGAACTCTTTCTATAAAGATTGAGGCTTTTGAAGTAGTACAATGCCGAAAAAATAGAGATATGAACGATCATATTCATAAGCGAGTTGCTGCAGTAACCCTTGGGTGTAAACTGAATTATGCTGAAACCTCCTCTATTCTTGATGATTTATGTCAGCAAGGCTGGGAGTTGCGGTCAATAGAAGAGGGCGCTGATCTTATTATTGTGCATACCTGTGCAGTTACAAAACAGGCAGAAAAGAAAAGCCGTCAGAAAATCAGGGGAATCATAAGAAAAAATCCTGCCAGCCGGGTTGCAGTCGTCGGATGTTATGCTCAGTTGAATCCGGAAATTCTTGCTTCAATAGAGGGTGTAGACGCCATTCTTGGCAGCAACGATAAATTCAATATACAATCGTACGACGATATCATTTCCGGAACGATTGTCTCTCCGCTTGTCAAGGTCTCTCCAGCCGGTACTTTTGATGAGGTTTATCCCGGATACTCTTTACCGTCGGCAGAGAGTTCTGACCGGACCCGTGCGTTTTTGAAAATACAGGATGGCTGCGACTATGGTTGCGCATATTGCACGATTCCGAGAGCAAGGGGAGGGTCGCGCTCGCTTCCTGTGGCTCAAATTGTTGAGCGGGCCCACACCATGGCTTCGTCAGGATATCGGGAAATTGTTCTTACCGGAGTTAATATTGGCGATTATCGTCATGAGGGCTCTCGGCTTAGTGATCTCCTGCTGAAGCTTGAGGATGTCGACGTCAGCCGTATCCGTATCAGTTCGATAGAGCCGGATTTTATTGATGATGAGTTGATTTCTCTTGTTGCAGGATCAGAAAAAATAGTTCCTCATTTTCATATTCCTCTCCAGAGTGGATCGGACACTGTTCTCAAGGCAATGCGCCGCCGTTATGATACGGCAATGTACAGATCACGAGTGAAAAATGCGGTTGAACGAATCGCCGACTGTGCCATCGGAACAGATGTGATCGTTGGCTATCCCGGAGAAACCGTGGATGATTTTCTACTGATGTATCGTTTCCTAGAGGAACTCCCCCTGGCATATCTTCATGTATTCAGTTGTTCCGTACGACCAGGGACCCCTCTTGAACGTCAAGTGGCAAGCAATGAGCGAACCCCGGTTGAGTCGGGTGAGATTGCAAGGCGTTATGCAGCACTCATAGAACTTGGGCGTCGAAAGGAGTATCAGTTTAAAGAGCGCTATGCAGGAAAAGAGTGCAAGGTGCTTTTTGAGGCGAGTAAGCCGGTAAAAAAAGGGATAGCTCAATGCAGCGGTTATACTCCGAACTATCTTCGGGTGCTGGTTGAGAGTGATCACGCTGTTGCGCGTACTCTGTCAGGAAATGAATTGACGGTATTGATTGAGTCGTTAGGAGATGATTTGAATTTAAAAGGGAGAGTGCTATCTTGATTTCCAGTAATCCTTACCGCACCATCAACTAAATCATTGCCATCCATGCCCATTAAATCCCGTATCCGTTCGATTCCTGACTATCCGAAAAAAGGGATCCTCTTTCGTGATATTACCACCCTTATCAAGGATCCGGTAGGTTTCAGGCTGGTAATTGACAATCTGACTCAGCACTACCTGCTTCAAGGTCTTGATTTCGATGTTATTGTAGGTATAGAGGCCAGAGGATTTATCATCGGCGGTGCCTTGGCTTACACGCTTGGCAAAGGCTTTGTTCCAGTTAGAAAACCAGGAAAACTGCCTGCTGATGTTGTGTCACAGGAGTACGAGCTGGAGTATGGTACCGATAAAATTGAGATCCATGTTGATGCACTTGTTGCGGGTCAGAAGGTACTTCTTGTCGATGATCTGCTTGCTACCGGCGGAACTGCTCTTGCCGCAGCGGCATTGGTCGAAAAGGTCGGCGGCATTGTTTCTGAAATGGCCTTTATCGTTAACCTGCCTGATATCGGTGGCGAACAGAAAATTCGCGACAAGGGATACAGCGTTTTCTCTCTTACTGACTTTGAAGGGGAGTAAGAAAGAAACATGAGTAAATCGCTGATTGCAGCGAATTGTAATGAAACGGCAGCGCTGGCTGCCGTTCATCTTTTGCAGTTGCACAATCACCTCCCCCCAGTCTGGCTTGCAGCTCCTTTCATTCTGCTTCTTTTGATGATCGCCACCGGTCCTTTCCTCTATTCTCACTTCTGGGAGCATCATTACAGCAAAGTATCCATCGGGCTTGGCGGAATCGTTGCTGCATATTACTTGTTTGTAATGGAGCAGGGGGGCAGGATTCTTCTGCATTCGCTTGAAGAGTATCTCTCGTTTATTGCATTGATAACAGCCCTCTTTGTCGTTTCCGGTGGAATTCTTATCAGGATTGAGAGACGCGGGAGTCCACTCATTAACGGAGCATTGCTTTTAGCCGGAGCACTGGTTTCAAATGTTATCGGAACAACAGGCGCCTCCATGCTTCTTATCCGGCCCTTTATTCGTATCAATGAAGGGCGAATCAAGGCGTTTCATATCGTGTTTTTTATTTTTATTGTCAGCAATATAGGAGGAGCGTTAACCCCTATTGGCGATCCACCTCTGTTTTTAGGATTCTTAAAAGGAGTGCCGTTTTTCTGGGCAGTCCAAAAAATATGGTTTCCCTGGATTCTCACGCTTGGTGGTCTGATTCTGATCTTTATTGTGTTAGACAGCAGGGTTGGGAACCGAGAGACCGCGGCACCTGAACAATCCGGCAAAGTGAGCGTCGTTGGAGCAAAAAGCTTCATGTATCTCGCTATGGTGATAGGCGCAGTCTTTCTCGACCCTTCAGTTATTTCCTGGTTGCCGAGTCTTCAGACCATGCTGCATCTTCCCTTTGGTATTCGTGAACTGCTTATGTTTGCTGTTGCTTTTGCTGCGTATACAACTGCTGATAAGGAGGCGCTTAAAGGCAATAATTTTAACTTTATACCGATTCGAGAGGTAGCCTTTCTTTTTATCGGAATATTTGCAACAATGATTCCTGCGCTTGAGCTTATGGGCGATTATGCATCAGCCCACGGCGGTGGATTTTCAGTAACACGCTTTTACTGGATGACAGGCGTTTTGTCGGGAGTTCTTGATAATGCGCCAACCTATCTGAGCTTTTTAGCCGGAGCTTCAGGCAAGTTTGGAATGGATATCAACTCAGTTTCCGATATGCAGAAATTTGCACATGGAGTAAGCTCTCCCGTTTCTGGAGATGTAAGCTCTGATATTTATCTGATGGCCATTTCCATGGCATCAGTATTTTTCGGCTCATTGACCTATATAGGCAATGCTCCGAATTTTATGGTAAAAAATATTGCTACTCAAGGCAAGGTTGAAGTGCCTGGATTCATTGAGTATATTTTTAAATACTCAATACCTGTTCTTATCCCGTTTTTTGTCTTGATATGGTGGCTCTTCTTTATATAGTAGCGAGCAATGATGGGTCTATTTGCTACCGGGTTTCAGACTTTCACTTACGGCGAGCTTGAACTCTTTTGAGATTTTAAAAGTCGGTACGTTTTTTGGATCGACAGTAACTTTCTCTCCGGTTCTCGGATTTCTTGCCTGACGCAGATTTTTAAACCTGATATTGAATGAGCCGAACCCTCTTATTTCAATTCTTTTTCCTTCTTTCAGAGAGTCAATAATACTCTCAAACAAGCTGTCAACTATTGATTCTGTTTCATTCTTTGTCAAGCCTGTTTTGTGGGCAATTACATTGACCAGGTCTGCTTTTGTCGTTGTGTTTCCCATGGTTCTATAAAGCTTAGGTTATTGTAAGACTTATATTTACTTAAACCACAAATGAAAAGCAACAATTCCCATAAAAACGGCGAAAGCTTTACGGAGGAGGTCATTTGAAAGATGCGTCGCAATTTTCGCTCCGAAATAAGCTCCGGCAAAAAGTCCCGCAGCAATGATAAGCCCAATCAAAATGTTTTCCATCGAAATTTTTCCTGCACGATAATACTCGATTACCCCAAGAAGCCCAACCGGCAGAAGCAGCGCAATAAGTGAGGTGCCGACAGCTGTATGCTGGGTCATGCCGAAAAAGAGTACCATTGCCGGAACTATTACAAGTCCCCCGCCAACACCGAACATTCCTGAAAGCAGGCCGGCTCCAATGCCGATACCAAGTAAACCGATGAGTTGCATGGGTAATATCCCGTTAATCCCGTTATGACATTGCGAGGCCGGGAAGCGGCGGTTCGTAACCTATAATCTCTTTTATCTCGGCTGCATTGAGAGACTCCTTTTCAATAAGCACTCCCGCAAGGCGATGCAGAATCGAACTTTTTTCGTTGAGAATGCTTTTAGCATTCTCCATGCAGGTCATTATAATATTTCTAACTTCGATATCAATCTGAAGGGCAGTTTCCTCACTGTACTCGCGTATATGGGAGTAATCTTTTCCAAGAAACACCTCCTTGTTGCTGTCTCCGTAATTGATCGGGCCGAGAGTTTCGCTCATTCCCCATTGCCGTACCATTCTGCGGGCAATATCTGTAGCTTTTTCTATATCGTTTGCTGCACCTGTACTTGTTTCATGAAATATAATGTCTTCAGCGACCCTGCCGCCAAGGGCATAGGTAATCATTGCCAGCAGATACTCCTTATTATGAGTGTAGCGGTCTTCAAGAGGGAGGTATGCCGTAAGCCCCAGACTTCTGCCTCTCGGGATAATCGTAACCTTATGGATCGGATCGGATCCCTTTGTATATGTCGATACAAGCACATGGCCGGCTTCATGGTAGGCTGTCAGTTTTTTCTGCTCATCAGAAATAAACATGCTTTTTCTTTCCGGACCCATAAGGATTTTATCGCGAGCCTGCTCGAAATTATCTGCAGTAATAAGCGGCTGATCGGTGCGAGCGGCAAGAAGTGCTGCTTCATTGACCAGATTCGCAAGGTCGGCACCTGAAAATCCGGGAGAGCTTTTTGCAAGAATGTTGATATCGACATTTTCTGCCAGGGGAGTATTGCGGGTATGAATTTTTAAAATAGCTTCACGTCCCCGAATATCAGGTTTGTCAATAGTAATTTGTCGATCAAACCTGCCCGGTCTGAGCAGTGCAGTATCAAGCACATCCGGGCGGTTGGTTGCTGCAATAAGGATAACATTCTCGCTTGTTGTAAAGCCATCCATTTCCACAAGAAGCTGGTTCAGGGTCTGCTCCCGTTCATCATGCCCTCCTCCAAGGCCTGCTCCGCGACTGCGGCCAACCGCATCAATTTCATCGATAAAAACAATACATGGGGCATTTTTCTTTGCCTGCTCAAACAGATCCCTTACCCTTGCTGCTCCAACACCGACAAACATCTCAACAAAATCAGCTCCTGATATTGAGAAAAAAGGCACTTTGGCTTCGCCTGCAATAGCTTTTGCCAGAAGAGTTTTACCAGTACCGGGAGGGCCGAGGAGCAGTACTCCTTTAGGGATTTTTCCACCGATTCGCTGGAATTTTTCAGGATTAGTAAGGAATTCGACAGTTTCCTGCAGTTCTTCAATCGCCTCATCAACGCCGGCAACATCCTTAAAGGTGGTTTTAACATCAAATTCACTGACAAGCTTTGCACGGCTTTTGCTGAAGCTGAAAATATTTTTTGCCTGTCCGCTGTTTTGACTGTTCATTCGCCTGAAGAGAAAAAAATAAATAACACCGAAAATAATCCAGGGAGCAAACAGTACTAAAAAGGTATTCAGGGGGCTGGTGCCCTCCTCAACTTTGATACGGATTCCTTTTTCTGCAAGGATGTCAGCTTGCTCCAGGCTGAATGAAGGGATTCTGACCGCAAACCGGTCAGAAGGAAGGCTTGTATTGTTGATCAGAGATAGGGGAGTAACAGTTTTAAGTTTTCCATTCAGAATGGCTGACTTATCCTCAAATGTTTTAACCGTTATTTCAGTAACAAGAGTTTGGGAAAGAAGCGTTTTATACTCGTTATAGGTTATTTCAGGGTTCGCGGGATTAGCAAAAAAACGTTGAAAAACAAAAAGCATCAGCAGGGCAGCCATCATAAAAAATATGAACCGGGGAAATTTTGCCTGAGGGCTTTGTCCTGTTCCCTGAAACCATCCAGCCTTTTCTTCATCGTCTTTCACCGGCTTGAATTTATTTTGGGAAGTATCTTTTACCGGCTTTTTAAAGGGATTTTCAGGCATAACAAGTCTTGAGTGGTGACGTAAAATGTAACTTACTACATTTAAAGTAATTAAAAGTAAAACTGCAATCGAAACCAAAAAGTTTATGTGAGATGTGCTGATAGAGCAGAAAGTTATATCCATTATTCCTGCAGGCTCAAGAATTTCTGGTTAAACTGTTATCTTGTGTATCCAAAAGCAGTGAGTTTTTCTTAAATTCATTGCTCATGCAATAGTTCTGTGTCAATAATAAACAGTACAACGCTCATTATGGTTGGTAAAAGGGTTAGAACCAGGTTTGCACCTTCTCCAACAGGCTATTTACACGTAGGCGGACTGAGAACCGCACTGTATAACTACCTGTTTGCAAAGAAAATGAATGGAACTTTCGTTATACGTATTGAAGATACCGATCAAACCAGGAAAGTAGAGGGAGCGCAGAAAAATCTTATCAAAACTCTTGAATGGGCAGGAATTATTGCTGATGAAAGTCCGGAACATGGCGGTGATTTCGGGCCCTATGTTCAGTCTGAACGGCTTGACATTTATGCCAGATATTGCCAGCAACTGCTTGACGATAATCACGCTTACTACTGCTTTGCAACCCATGAAGAGCTTGAAGAAAACCGACAGCTTCAGATAAAGCAGGGACTCCAGCCGAAATACAACCGCAAATGGCTTCCTGAAGAGATGGGTGGTTCCATGCCACCCGGTCAGATCCAAAAAAAGCTTGATGAGGGATCGCCCTATGTAATCCGCATGAAAGTGCCCGATTATGTTTCGGTCTGGTTTGAAGATATTATCAGGGGCCCTGTAGAGTTTGACTCTGCGACTATTGACGATCAGGTGCTGATGAAATCCGATGGGTTTCCAACCTATCATTTTGCCAGTGTTATTGACGACCATCTGATGGAGTTCACCCATATTATCAGAGGTGAAGAGTGGCTTTCCTCTATGCCGAAGCATCTTCTTCTCTACGAATTCTTTGGTTGGGAACCTCCCAAGGTTGCCCATCTCCCGCTTCTGCTTAATGCTGATCGCTCAAAACTCAGCAAACGGCAGGGCGATGTTGCCGTTGAGGATTATGTCCGGAAGGGATACAGTTGTGATGCTATTGTTAATTTTGTTGCCATGCTGGGCTGGAATGAAGGTGAGGGCAGCGAGCAGGAGGTCTACAGTATGCAGCAGCTTGTCGACAAGTTTTCACTTGAAAGGGTAGCAAAGGCCGGTGCGGTTTTTAATGTTGACAAGCTCAACTGGTTTGAAAAACAGTACATCAAGAATCGTGCTTCAGATAAAATTATTGAGGTCATAAAGCCGATTCTTCTCGGTGAACTTGCAAAGAAAGAGTCGTTGATGCCGCGTGAGGTTATTACAGGGGACGAATATCTTGGAAAAGTGATAGAGCTCATGCGTGAGCGGGTAGGATTTGAACATGAATTTGTAACCTTTTCTTCCTACTTCTTTTTCGAGCCTGAATCTTATGATGAAGAGGCTGTTCAAAAACGCTGGGCGGCTGATACCAATGTTCTGCTTGGTGAGTTCAGTGCAGTGCTTGACTCTCTTGAGGAGTTCAGTGCTGAGAATATTGAGGCAAATCTTAAAGAGTTTGTGGCTCCCAAAGGTCTTAAGGCAGCCTATCTTATCCATCCACTGAGAATACTGACTTCAGGAGTAAGTTTCGGCCCAAGTCTTTATCATATGCTTGAGGTGCTGGGTAAGGAGACCGTGCTCAGGCGTATACAGAAAGGTATTGAAACAATCACAGTTCCGGCTTGACCGGGGAACATGATTACGGTAAGCACAAAAGTGCTTACCCCCGTTTTTGGTTTTTTCCTTTTGAAAAAAGAAGATTTATTCCTATACTTTGCCTCACGAAAAAGGGACAGGTAGCTCAGTTGGTAGAGCAAAGGACTGAAAATCCTTGTGTCGGGGGTTCGATTCCCTCTCTGTCCACACCCAGTAACGGCAGTTTCCTCGAAGTTGCCCCGGACATAGAATGAGTGTCCACTCTTTTTTTCCTGCTTTCCACATTTACAAAGGTATCACATGTCATGCAAAGCATCGAGCACAGCTTCCGTGTTTGAACATAACCCAATGCAGGCATGAATATTACGACCGAGCGTGATCAGGAAGTCTGGCATGATTTACAGCAGGCAGGAGCATATGAGTGGTGGTATTTTGATGCTGAAGATAAGCTCAGCGGTTTTTCTTTTGTCATTATCTGGTTTTCGGGGTTTCCATTTTCTCCATACTATACCAATCATTATGAACAATGGAAAAATGGGATAACCCAAGAAGCTCCTCTGCCGTCCGATTACTCAGGGTTTAGTTTCCAGTTGTACGAAAACGGTCGCGAGATCCTTAATTTTATTAAAGAGGGAAGTAATGGACTTTTCGAAAGCAGTCGATCTGATATCGGCGTAAGGTTCGAAAAAAACCGTTTTACTTACGACAGCTTGAAAGATGAGTATGCTCTGGATATCGATTTTTCCTTTCCTGCCCGTCAAAAAGCTGTAAAAGCAACGTTTTTGTTTTCCTCCTGCCGCAGGATTGTCTACGAAAAAAAAGATGAAAACAATGCCGGCAGAGTTCCCCTTCACCAGTGGCTCTTGAGTGTTCCGAAGGCTGATGTTGAAGGTAAGATTGAAATTATTGATCAAAAGAGCGGTGCTGTTCAAAACATTCCTGTCAGTGCGATCGGATACCATGACCATAATGTGGGAGCTTTGCCGATGCAGGAGTATCTTGCCCGCTGGTATTGGGGTCGGGCTTTTTCAGAGCGGGTTGACTTGATTTATTATGTGACGTTTTTTAACGACAACGCTTATCAACCCCTTGTTCTGCTGCTTCTGCACGACAATACGACTGGTAAAGTGACTGTGCTGGACAAAGTGAATTTCAGGGAACGCAATTTCAGACGAGGCTTTTTTTCGCCGCTCCACAGCAGGGATCTTGAGTTGCAGTATGAGAATATTTGTTTGAAGGTTCATCACAATCAGGTGCTGGATGCCGGGCCATTCTACCTAAGGTTTGCATCCGGAATGTCATTGCAGATAGACGGTAATCAGATAGAGGGTATAAAAGGAATATCAGAATTTCTCAATCCAGGGCGCCTGCAGTCAAGATTTATGAGGGTTTTTACCCGAAGCCGCATATGGCGCGACGGGAAGTCATCCACGATGTATGACAGCTATAATAATATTAAAAGTTCTCTGGATTGGATTAATCGTTAAAAAAAATATAAATTGGACAGTTTGTTTGCCCTATTCGGAATTGCTTTCAAAATGATTGCTGTTCAGGAAAAGAATCAAGCATAGCTGAAAGAAAGTGGCTGTCGTTGAACCGCCGGGAGGTACTTGCATTATTGATTTGATAACAAAAAGTTTTAAAAAGGAGATAGATCGTAATGGCACAACAAGGTAATTTCAAGAGTCCGTCAAGGTTGGGCGCACTTGGAGCAGGTGCACCAGTCTCTTCATCCGGTTCCGTTCCAGGCGGTAAGCCACGGGAGGAGGGCCTTAAGGGAGTTGATTTCGAGCGCCGCAGTTTTCTCGGAAAAATTGTAGGAGGTATCGGCGCTGCTGTAGCCATCTCTACACTTTATCCTGTAGTCAAGTACATTATTCCTCCAACCAAGACGGCAACAAACGTCAAAGAACTGGTTGTAGGAAAAGCATCTGAAGTTCCCCTGAAAGGCTTCAAGATTTTTCAGTTTAACAAGGACAAAATTCTTGTTGTCAACGACAACGGCAAGCTTACTGCATGCAGTGCTGTCTGTACCCATCTTGGATGCCTTGTACATTGGGATAATGCCCAGAGTCTTATCGCCTGCCCCTGTCATGGAGCAAAGTACAAGCAGACCGGAGAAATCATTTCCGGCCCGCAGCCTTTACCTTTAGCCTCGTTTAAAGTAAGGGTTGAAGGGGAAAATCTTATTATCGCAAAAGCTTAACCTTTAATTCTTGAAAAACAAGGGAGTCAGGAAAGATGGCTGAAAACAATCAGAACGCTTCGGCAGGAAATATTCCCGCCAAGCCGAAACCCGCCGCTCCGGGTGCCGCCAAGCCGGCAGCTCCGGTTGCTGCAAAACCCGCAACCCCACCGGCTGCTGCAAAACCGGCAGCATCACAAAGTGGTGTTTATAAACCCGCGGTAGATCGTCCGGATTCGAATCCGTACAAGGATTCACGTCTTGGCCCTCTGGGTGCGTGGTTCCAGGAGCGCTTTTATGTAGTGCTTCCGGTAATTGATTACCTGAAGAAAAAAGAAGTTCCAAAACACCGCCTCTCATTCTGGTATTACTTTGGTGGACTGGCCCTTTTCTTCTTCATTATCCAGATTCTGACCGGCTTACTGCTGCTGCAGTACTACAAACCAACCGAATCTGAAGCTTTTGCTTCTTTTGTCTTCATCCAGAAAGAGATTCCGTTTGGCTGGCTTCTTCGCCAGATCCATGCATGGTCGGCCAATCTCATGGCGCTGATGGCATTTATTCACATGTTCAGCACTTTCTTTATGAAGTCATACCGCAAACCCCGTGAGCTTATGTGGGTGAGTGGTTTTATACTTCTCGTGCTGACCCTCGGTTTTGGATTTACAGGATACCTTCTTCCCTGGAACGAACTGGCATTTTTTGCTACCCAGGTTGGTACCGAAACTCCAAAAGTCGCTCCCGGCGGTGCATTGCTTGTCAGTATTCTTCGTGGTGGTGAAGATGTAAGTGGCGAAACGCTTACCCGTATGTTCTCCATGCACGTTGTTCTGCTTCCAGGCCTGATCCTGCTGTTGCTTTCAGCCCATCTGGCTCTTGTTCAGATTCTTGGTACATCAGCTCCGATTGGTTACAAAGAGTCCGGCTTGATTAAAGGGTACGAGAAGTTTTTCCCGACCTTTCTTGCCAAAGATGGAATCGGCTGGCTTATCGGTTTTGCCCTGCTTGTTTATCTTGCCGCAGTATATCCATGGGGAATAGGAGTGAAAGCCAATGCGCTTGCACCTGCACCTGTCGGTATCAAGCCTGAATGGTATTTCTGGGCTGAGTTCCAGATGCTTAAAGATCTCAAGTTTGAGGGTGGCGAACTTGTCGCTATTGTTCTCTTGACTGTCGGAGGACTTGTATGGGCAACAGTTCCATTCCTTGATCGCAGGGCTTCACAGGAACAGAAAAGCCCAATCTTTACATTCTTGGGTCTTGCAGTTCTTGCCTTCCTGCTCATTAACACCTATCGTGTTTATCTTGAGTATGGCTGGTAACTGAAACATTTGTTTATACAACACAAAAGCCCGGTCCAACCGGGCTTTTGTGTTGTATAGTATGACGAACAAAGAAGAAAATATCAGGATTTTATCCTCAGTAATTCGCCTATTTCATATCCCGCAAGGAAAGCCTGCATATCGATTGTTTCAGTAGCTTCTACCCATGCAGCAATCACTGTTTCCGGTGTCTTTTTATCAGCCGTCTTCACTTTCAGCAATTCCTGCAGGGAAAGCCATGCCATCAGTACGCTGAAGCGGTGTTCACGGAACCAGATTTTATGATGGCGTTCATCGAACTGCAGCATTCGTCCGAGATGAGTTTTCTCTACAGTATAGAGCGTCTGTAAAAGAGCGTGGAGATGAGCTTCGGGACCATCAGCTATAAGCTCAGGTTTTGGACTGAGCATGCAGCAGAGCAGATCTGGCAAGTTGTCTCCCGGAATCCCGGTGATACCCTTTTCCGGATAAATTGAGGAGAGCGCACTCTGCATCAGCCAGTTGTCAATTATGTTTGAGCTCTCTACTACTGTTGCTTCAACCATCTGCTGCAATGTGACAAGCACAATCCAGTGCCGGACAATTGTGAAATAGTCCGCTTTACCCGGGCTGCTCAAGCCGAGGGCGGTCTGAAGTTTGCGAGAGTCAGGTTGCCCTGGCAGCAGCTCAGCAAGGGCATCAGCTCTGCGGTAGAGTACTGATGCCTCTGCGGCAATAGTTTCAGGGAGGTCAACAGGCTTTTCCATGAGTTCACTGAACTGCAGAGCAACACGTTCAAGAAGCAAGCCGATTGATTGTTCAAATGCGAGAGCCTCATTTTCGTCATGCAGTTCTTCTTGCGAAGGTATAAGCTGTTCAGAGGTAAGAAATGCTGTCACTAACCGGTGTATTGGCGACAGGCTCATGGTAAGCACAGCCTCTTCGATTGACCCGGTTCCCCGACCGTTGAGCTCCCCTGCAAGCCTGTCATAAGGACGTAGTCTTGAAGGACGGACTTCCCGGAATTCAAGGAATACATTGTACTTGTAGCCATCCAGGGCAACCATGATTCCGTTTTTAGCAATCTCTCTGTTAGAACGGATAAACTCCATTCCGCTGGCATGATCCCTGAAAATAACAAAGGTACCGTCCTCGTGACTCAGGTTGAGACCGTCAATCAGTGAACTCTGTCGTATTTCATCGTTCTGGCGGTAGCCTACGGAGGTTTTAATCCAGCCGCTGGCATGTTCAAAGCGGTTGTTAAAAACCACAAGAGCTTTTTCATCACCGAGGCGGTTAGAATAGGCAAAAATATTTTCATTGACACTGCCTTCAGGCGAATAGACATCATACAGGAAAAAGTTTCGTACCTCTGCAAAGAGCGGACGCTTTTTCATGATGGGAAAAATCTCGCGATAGTGGCGAGAAACAAGGTTTTCGTCAGGCTGTTCATCATAATAAGCCTTGGCGTATTCCATCCCGTATTTTTCGGTGAAACCCTCTACCTGTCCGTGGCCGAACATTGGAAGTCCAGGCATGGTCAGCATCATAACGCAGACACCGAAATATTTATCTCCCCGACCGAACTGGGCAATGGCGGTATCTTCATCAGGGTTATTCATGAAGTTGACATACCGCTTGAGTATTTCAGCATCAAACTCCAGGGTGTTTTTGATCAGATACCGGTACTCGGCATTATCCTCTTTTTTAAGCATGTGCATGAACGCACTGTTATAGACTCGATGCATTCCAAGCGTTCGTACAAAATACCCTTCAAGCATCCAGAATGCTTCAGCCAGCAGCAGGGTATCGGGTACTTCCCTGTGGATCCGGTCAACCACTTCGCGCCAGAACTCCTCAGGAATGGCGGCATCGAATTCAGCCATACTCATTGCGCATGATGAGCGTGAAGGGACGCCTCCGCTCTGGCCGTGGAGGGGGAACCAAAGACGTTGAATGTGCCGTTTTGCCAGCACCATGGCGGCATCAAAACGGATGATTGGAAACATCCTTGCGACATGCAGGATCTGTTGTATGACTCCTTCATGCACTTCAGGGCTGAGAAAGTTCAACTGGGCAGTATCGTTCCACGGCATGATGGTGCCGTCATTGCCATGATAGATATAGCGAGTGTCGCCGGTGAGGTAGTCGACCCGTTTGAAGGTCACTGCAGCATCGGAACGGTTCCAGTAGCCATCTTCAAGGTAAATGCCGTAGCGGGAATCACTGCTGAGATTCGGTCCGTTATAGGAGTAATTATAGTATGGAGGTGTAGCGGTGGAAAGAAACCAGTCAGGACTGTTTCGTACCAATTCAGAATCCATTCCGGTATGGTTCGGAACCATATCGCTTGCCAGACGGATTCCTCTAATCCTGGTTCGGTGCCTGAGGTTCTCATAACCCTCATAGCCGCCGATATCATCAGAAATATCATATTTTTCGAGAGCATACGCTGACGCTTTAGCTTCAGGGTTTCCCTGCAGCTGTTTGATTTTTTGTGAGGCGTAGCTTCGTTGCCAGATACCGATTAACCATAGTGCAGTAAAACCACGATCAGCCATCAAGTCCAGTTCTTCATCGGGAATATCCTGCAGGCGGTTGATCGGGCGCCGGTAAAGTTTGCTGAGCTGGTCAAGCCAGACGTAGGTGCTTTTAGCCAGCATGACCACTTCAGGCATCCATGATGAGTCGGTGGAATAGTTTGCCGGAGCATCACTGTCAGAAGCGCTGTAACTCGGTATATGGGCCTCTTTTTCAAAAAAGTGGCTCGCTTTGCCGGCCTCCTCACTATGGGCGATTTTTTCGAAAAACAGGTACTTATCCTCATCCTCAATCAGATCAATAGCTGCGGGAAGCAATGACCAGAGAGGAGAATCTGCCAGAAGGTCCGACCATTTCAGCTGGATATAACGGAGCTGATCAAGGATTGATGATGGAGCGTGTCGTATTGGCTCGGTGAGCAGTTCGATAAGGTCAATATTTCCGGCACCTACCGGTCCCATCGCCTTCATTGAGCTCTGCATGGTCAGAATCAGTTTCCTGTATGCCTCTTCCTTCATCACGTTCTGATCAGTCAAGAGGTCAGAAAACTGGTCAAGAGCAGGATTCTGCGAATTAAGCCAGACAAGGAATGATTCCTCAAGCAGATATTTTTTGTTGTTCTGTATGTTCAGCCAGGATAAGGGCGTTTCAGATCCTGCATAAACTTTTTCTGTAGGAAATGCGCTGATAAACCGTGTCAGGTATTCGGTTGATTGCTCTTTTGAAATTTCCGTTTCAAATGTTGTATAAGCGTTTTCAAGAAGGGTAGGCTGCCTGGCGGCAATGGATGAAGTCATGACATAGTGAAACAGTTCATGCAGCAGCTTCATGCCGTTGAACTGTGCAGGAAGAACCGGTTTTGCTTCGGCACCTTTCTGTTTTATCAGGAAGTCATTGATTATGCCGGTCTGTTTCTCAGCTTGTTTGAAACTTTCCTGACCGGTAGAGGGTAAAGCCAGAAATGCAGGATCAGTCAGATGAAAAAGTTTCCGGGCATTTCTGTTGACATAAAAGTGTTCCTTGCTTTGAACTGCTGACGGGTTATGCTGGATGGTCATAGTCTGGATGTAGTGCCCAAAAAAATTAAACTGGTTGAAAGCACCCTTGAAATCTTCAGCTCACTAAGATATTGAGAGGGCCAGCTTTCGGTTGAGCCAGAAATAATCAATTACTCTGTTAAACAAGGTAAGTAATTTCTGTAATAAAAGTCATGTTGTCCTCTTGAAGCCCTGAATTGGGAACAGGTTCAGGGAACGGTAAAAGGAGGAGGGCGTATTGGGCAGGTTACTTGAGTTTACCGTCGATATATTTTTGAAGGTAACTGAATCCAAGATCCTTTGCGGATCGCAGGACATCAAGCCCGATGGTATAGAGCGCACTGTTTCTCTGTGGTTGAACAGGGTAACAGTCTGGCTGTTCCGAAGATGGAGTGCGTTTGGGGCCACGCAGTGCCCTTGTTAACACCAGACCGGTCAGAAAGGTTACTCCGGCAGCCTGAAATGGATATTTTTTGACAATCTGCATTGGTTCAAGTTCAGCTTTAATACTTTCTGAAAGATGCAGAGCTCTCGACCTGATCTGATCTTCTTTTTCGGCAATGGTGTTCTGCAGCTCCTCTATTCTTGCCTGAATGCTGTTTAAAGGCTCATTTTTTGTAGTCATTGACCGATAAGAAAATTTTTTGGAGCAGGTCCTTCAGAAGCAAGGGTTTGAGTTTCGTGAAGAACACAAAGCATGAAAGAAAAATAAGGCTTACGATAAGATAGCCGAGAAAAGGATGCCCAAGCAGCTCTCCTGTGAGCAATGCAAAGGTTGTGATAAGGTAGGCAATGCCGATAATCAATATAACGCCAAGTATCACAACAGCAGAAACAAGCGAAATCTTTTCAGTCAACTCAATTTTGACCAGTTCGATCTTCGCTTCTATTATTGCTATAACGTCTTGATAGGTAGACGTTGCTGTATCATCAAGGATTTTATGGATTCCGGTGTGTTTGCTTTTTTCATTCGGTCGAGGCGGAACCTTTTCCTTAGGGCGGTTCATCATAGGGTCATCAATAAATGCCTGTTAACGCTTTTTTCTCAACAAAAACCCGAAAAAGGCACCTGCGCCGAGTGTGTAGAGTAATGCCTGAACAGGGTTCTTTTCGATGAACTCTTTTGCTTTATCTGCACTTTTTACAAGCAGATCATACGATTCACTCTCTTTGAAACGCAAGAAAGCTTCCGAGAGGGTTTCACTTATCTCTTTGACCTGTTCCGGAATGAAGGTCTCGCTATGCGGTTCCTTAACCGGATTCACGGGATCATGGTCGTGAATTATAACCGGGACTTCCTGTTCCATAATAGTTCCAAGGATTATGATGAATTTCTTTAAACCGATCTAAAAACAATATATAAAAACAAAATGGTCTTTTTCATCGCCCTCTCTTATTGAAGAAGTCTTCCCCCGTCAACACTGATAACCTGACCGGTGATATAGTCGCTTTCAAGAAGAAACGTGATGGTTTTAATGATATCCAGCGGGTCGCCCAGACGCTTGAGCGGTATTTTTTTGATCATCTCTGCCTCGGTATCCATCTCTTTTTCAGGATTGATCGTAACCGTTCCAGGTGCAATGGAATTTATAAGAATACCGGGCGCACACGTTTTGGCAAAGATTTTTGTCAGGTGCTGAATCCCTGCCTTGGAAACTGTATAGGGTGCAAAGTTTCGCCAGATAAGATTTGCGGAAATATCGGTTATGGTAATGATTCTGGCTATGATCGACTGTTTCTGCATAATCTTTACCGCTTCCTGCATGGTAAAGAATGTTCCCTTCAAATTAGTATCAACCAGATTGTCCCAGTTTTCTTCCGTAACGTCCAGCAGGGGAGTACTGTAAAAATTTGATGCGCTGGCTATCAGAAGATCAAGACGATCAAAATGCTGTCGGAAAGCTGCAAAAGCAGCGACAATGTCGCTGTGTTTTGAAACATCACAACGCACCATCTGCGATTCAGGGCTTATCCAGCGAATTTTTTCAAGGGTTTCGGCAGCCTTCTCTTCTGAAGAGTTATAGGTAAAGAAAACCGTGTACCCCTGCCCTGCCACCGAAAGCGCAATTTCACCTCCGAGGATACCGGTAGCTCCAGTCATGAAACAAACTTTTTTGCCGGAAGGTGCCATGGTGATAAGGATTACTATACGGTAAAGTCAATATTTATTTACTAATAATAAACGGAAATCCAGGATAAAAAGTTGAGTTGAGTTTTGTTTGCCATCTCCCTCAGCCAAGCCTTCTGAACGAAGAGGCTTTGATGGCAGCAAAAAGAGTGGAGCCTGTCGTGATGTTCAGCTCTTCAGCGGCAGAACGGACAATTTCTGCTACAAGTTTTTTGCCCTGTGTAGCGAGAACAACGCCCACTCTTCCATCTGAATTGAACATTTCCGTAACCGTGCAATCCAGCAGGTTACGGGCGCTGATTGCTTCCGGATGCTTTTTGAAGAGGATAATTTCGCGTGAAGAGAGTTCAAACAGCGATTCTGTATTCTCTGTTCCATCTGAAATAAAGAGGGTATTCTCTCCCCATGGATAGGCAAATAAACCGTTCTGAAGCAGAGGGTCAGTGAGTCGTAAAAAATTAAGATAACCATTCTGGCTTTGTGCCATTCTCTTGCGAGCCAGCTGCTCAGGAGTTGTTTCTTCCGACACCCGGCCATTATCTACAACAAGCACTTTCTCTGTCATCAGCTGCATCTCTGTCAGTGAATGCGATATAAAGAGGTAGGGGACACTGAACTCTTTACCCACACTTACGAGATAGGGAATAACCTGGAACCGCAGCGCGTCATCAAGAGCGGCAAGAGGTTCATCCATAACAAGCAGGCGAGGGTTGGCAAGAACAGCCCGGCCGAGTGCGACACGTTGTTTTTCACCTCCGGACAGATTTCGCACCCTGCGCTCCAGGAGAGGCTGCAGTTTAAGCAGATCAATAAGTGCTTCCGGTCTGATGTGTTTGTTTTCCGGACGGCATCGGTTATATCCATATAACAGGTTAGTATTGACGCTAAGGTGCGGAAAAAGCATTGCATGTTGAAAAACAAGAGCAATACGCCGTTTTTCAGGCGAAAGATTAATGCCTTGCCTGCTACTGAAGAGGCACTCGCCATCAAGAAAAATTTCACCGCTATCCGGTTGCAGCATCCCTGTAACAAGATGGACAAGTGTTGATTTTCCACTGCCGGATTGTCCGAAAATGCCGACCCGTTCACCTGAAATATCGGTGTTAACCTGCAGGGAAAAATCACCCATTTTTTTTCCAACCTCTATATGCAGCTTCATAGTCCACTGCTCCTGTCAAGTTGTCTGCCCAGTATCTCATGCAGAAAGAGCACGGCAACTGAAATAACTACCGAGACTATGCAGAGCGAAAGGGCCATCGTAGTGCTTGAAGGCGAACTGGCATAATCATAAATCGCCAACGGAATGGTTTGTGTTATCCCCGGAATATTGCCGGCTACAATGATTGTAGCTCCGAATTCCCCCAGGCTTCTTGCAAACATCAGCGATGAACCAGCAATAATGCCTCTCAGGGAAAGAGGTAAAACGATTGTTATGAGGGAGTCAAACCATGATGCGCCAAGGCTGCGTGATGCCTCGATAAGCTGCTGGTCGATTGACTCCATTCCCAGACGGATTGAGCGCACAAGCAGTGGAAACCCAACCACAGCAGAGGCAATCACTGCAGCTTTCCATGTGAAAATCACCTCTATTCCAGAAGCTGTCAGCAACTTTCCCAGCCAGCCGTTTTTACCGAGCAGCAGCAGAAGAAAATAGCCTATGACCACCGGCGGCAGGGTCAGCGGAAGATTAATGAGAACTTCGAGCAATACTTTTCCCTTCATAGGCTTGAACACAATCAGCCATGCAACAGCAAAGCCGACAGGCAGTGCAAGGGCAGTTGCGGTCAGGGCAACTTTAAGCGATAACCCGATTGCTGTTATATCTTCCGCTGTAAGTATCATCACTCGAGCAGCTCTTCAGGGCCTGGATAAGGATGAATAGTGACTCCGATGTCTGCAGGCTTCCCGAAATAGACTGAAGAGAGTACCAGTATATCAACACCTGTTTCAGCATAGGCGGCAGCATTTTCAGCATTGATGCCTCCGGCTGCCGAAATTATAATACCCGGCCTTGCCAGTCGGATCTCCTTAACCACTATTGAGAGTTCATCTGGCGTAAGCTTGTCTATCTGAACGACGTCAACACCTGCCCGAGCAATCTTCAAGGCTTCTCCGGCACTTTCGGCTTCTACAATTATGGTATGTTCAGGTGCTTTAGCTTTCAGTTCGGCAAAGGTTTCGAGAAAGCTGTCCAGTCCACCCATAAAGATAGAATGCTGCCTGAAAACAAGAATTGACTCCGAAAGGCCAATCCTGTGAGGTAGCGCACCACCTGCCATGATTGCCTTGAGGGCAATTTTTTTTGTTCCGGGAAAAGACTTCCGGGTTGACACAACACTGATTCTAGGATTGATTTCCCTGGCCCGGGTTACTATTGTTCTGGTTCTTGTGGCAATGCCTGAAGCATATTCCAGCAGGTTCATGGCAACTTTCCATCCAGCATGAAGGCTGCTCGCAGGCCCTGTCGCCGTAAGGATGGTAATACCTGCTTTAACCACTGAACCGCTCGCCAAAGAGCAGGTCACTGTTGCCCCGCACTGCTCAAGCACACGCGCAGCCTCTTCGGTGCAGCAAAGAACGGTTGAGTGACGGGTTGAAAACGTTATTTCTCCTTTCAGAGAGCCAATGCCAAGCAGTGATGTGGTTAGATCCCCGTAAGGCACATCCTCTTCGATAAAGCGCTCAATATCACGGTCGGGCAGTTGATACAGCATGAAAGTGTTTTTATTTCACGCTATATAGCAAGAAGGATAACGAAATACAATTTTTTTTAAACGACTCAAGCTGAATGCTTGTACATCAAACGTCAAACTGAGAATGCTGTAATAAACAAGCGGGGGTGTAATGTGGACTTAACTATTTCCGGTATACATTTACATGCCAGAAGGAAGAAGTTTTAGGGGAGAAAAAAAAATGACAGAAAGTGGGTTGAATTTGTATGCAATTAAATTAGAAGCGGAGACCTTCTTAACCGAAATGCAAGCAACAGTCCACCAATACCAACGAGAACCACAGTGGACGGCTCTGGCGCAGATGAGGATAATGACAAGCCGTTAATGATACCTTCATTTAAACCAGCTATATTTTTAGGGACATAGTTCAATGTGAATCCTCCACTTCCATTTGTTAGGACTTGTACTTTTAGATAATTAGTGCCCTCTTGGAATGTATTAAGATTAAGGTTCGATGTACTCGTGTATTTTTGAGTTACTCCGTTGATCCCTACTTGTAATTGTTGACCTTCGGTATTTCCCTGAGTATAAACATACAAATCGTATTTAGCATTAGCATTTAACCCCGTAAAAGTCATGGAGGCGCCTTTGTTAGTGGAAATATACCCAGTCATCAAATTTTCGTAAGGACTGCCTACAAAATTACTATTATCATAAAACACAGTGCTCGTTTCCCCAAGAAATGTTACAGAGCTATCCTTTATATCAGTTCCAAATGAATTTTGTAGTGGCTTAATTTGACCATTAAAACCAACTGCTTGATTCCAAACGGATGAGGGGGTAGAGCCAGGTATTCCTGCTATAGTTTGACCTGTATAAGCGGGGGGACCACTATCTTCAGTAACAAACTGGATATTTATTAACTCAGCTTTTGCCTGCAGAGGAGTACTTAGAGCAATCATGGCGACTGACACGATTGCATATAAAAATCTACGTATATTATGCATAATCACCCCACACACCTAACCTATTATAAAAATTAATGTAATGATAAATCGGTAATTAATATTCCAACTAAAGTGTTAACGTCTTTGATTAACAAGCCCGATCAGTCTGCCATGGACTCTTTGCAAACGCTTCCCTTCAATCTAAAAGCAATTAGCATGCCGCCAATGCTTAAGAGGATTATAGTCGCAGGCTCGGGAGCATGAGCAGTCGATGATAATTGTATAGAATTGACATCCCCTTGATTTGTTCTTCCTGATAGAATGTAAGGTGTGTATGTAATACCAATCTTTCCGTAACTGTCTGCGACAACATTTACAGCCAGATAATTCAATCCTTGGACAAATGATGAAGTCGTTCCGATTGATTTATTTGTTTTTGCGGAAACTCCATTGGCTACAATTGATAATTGCTGGCCACTTGAGGTTGACGCTGCCTGAGAAAATACATAGAGGGCATAAGTATGTCCTGCAACTAAGCCGTTAAAATTTATAGTCTTGGGCGTAACAGAATAAATATATGAATCCATCACTGATGCGTCGGTACCCGAAAAAGAATTGTTAGCTGGGTTAATACTTGAGAAGCCTGAAAGTGTATATGATACAGCGACGCCAGGAAGGGGTGCGAGATGACCATTTGAGTCTTTAAGTCCCAAATTATTTGTAGGGGACCCTTTTGCTACATTCCAATACTCAGATGCTTGAGTATCCCCAGTGACCACACCTGTATTATCTCTGTATCCAGCTATGCCACCAAAATCTATGTTATACACAACTGCCGTTGCTGGCGTAGGAATACTCAGTAACGCCAAAGCAAATAAAACGATAATATGATGTTTAACTCCATAAATGGTTTTCATAAAAGGCCTCCCTTTAAGGGCTCATCTTTTGCATTTTAAAGCAGATCTAAACGACAGACAATCAGATATTGTCACGCCTGCTGTATCTGATATACCAAGATCGAGGACTTTCATTGAACTACTTTTCTTGCCCTAAAATCATCTCGGTCTCATTTTGCGTTTGAAATGACCTACTGTTTTATCTTTTTATTAAAGTTGGAGTGCAATTATCGTACCAAAAGCTTGATAAGAGTGCGTCATGATATATGAAAGCAGATGGCAAATAATGTTTTATTGCTTTTAAAAAAGTGTGTTAGATATATAAAATAAAGGTTTGCGATTTCTGGTTTATCCGTTTTATCAATAGCGATAAAGTGTATCATTATAATTCACCCTGTCTCAATAGTAACAGTTATGTCTCGTTGAACGAGATTGTATTGCATGGAGAGATCCCTATTAAGACCAAGGATAGCTCTATAGGTTTTCTGTTATGTGTGAGCGAAGATGCTTTAAGGCAGAGGCAATAAGCGCGTTCTGGGTAGACGATGAATCTTTTTACTCGGTAAGGTTGTCCGATCTAGCTCAAGAAGATGAAGAATGTTTCATCGTACGCAAACCTTCTGGCCAGTAATAGGAGGAGGATTTACACTCTATTCTGCATGAGGTTTGAGGTGAATTTTTAGGTATACAAAAAGCTTGGTATTACATCGGCTTAGGGAATAACGATCGAAAGAAATCCGAAGCGGAACTTCGGGTATGCCTTTGCTGAAGTAAAGAAGTTAAGCTGCGAAAGCTGATCCCATACCAGCCTTATTCTTCATCCGGAACGCTATAAGCAACCCACCAATCCCCATAAGTGCGTAGGTGCTTGGTTCGGGGGCGGGGGAGTTAGCAGAAATTTTCGTTGAAAAATAGACTGTGTTAAAGCCTCCATTCGCTCCTGTATCGTTACTCCAAATCCATTGCGCAGTTGGTTGTTGAATTCCCATACCTCCCCAAGGAGCAATACCGTTCACTCCATAAGATGTTGGGGTTACTGTCGGGGTAGCGAAAGTACCAGGATTCGGTTGGGAATTAGTCACTGTCCAATTTGTTGTATTGGTTCCCAAAGTGCTACCGCCGTTGGAAAATTTGTAGCCAGCGTCAGTTAACTGGAAAGATCCAAGAAAACCAGCGGGCCCACCGACATTTGTCCCGACAACATGTAAATAATTTGTCCCACTGTTGAGAGCCACTGTATTGGTAATCGTGGTCGGCCAAGAATAGTTAACCCCTTCAGTGTAAACTTGGCCAACTAAATTTCCCAGAACATTATCAGCCGATGAAAGGTAAACCGCAAAGCTATTATCCATGTTAATATTATAT
>SZXX01000007.1 GCA_005843825.1 Chlorobium sp. | reverse complement strand
GTAGGATTTTATTACATTTTCCAATCCTGTTAAAACCACATCAAACGCACATCTTTTTGTAATTCTATGTACGATAAAATCAGAATTGCCGCTATTGTCGGGATGGAGCAATGCAACCAGCGGGTATGGCGCGAGGTAACCTCCAAAATAGCCGCACACATTGAATTGACCCAATGGACCGATCAGGATCTTGAGCATCAGAACCCTGAAGCAGCCAAGGCAATCCACAATGCAGATTGTATTTTCACCACCCTGATTCAGTTCAAGGTTCAGGCAGACTGGCTGCATGAGCAGATCGAAGAGTCGAAGGTAAAAGTGATTTTTGCCTATGAGTCGATGCCTGAGGTGATGCAGTTGACAAAAGTCGGCAATTATGTGGTTTCGGGTGATGGAAGCGGAATGCCTGATATCGTCAAAAAAGTTGCGAAGATGCTGGTGAAGGGACGCGACGAGGATGCGCTCTACGGCTACATGAAGCTGCTGAAAATAATGCGGACCATGCTGCCGCTTATTCCTAAGAAGGCAAAGGATTTCAAGAACTGGATGCAGGTATACACCTACTGGATGAATCCGACGACGGACAACCTTGCATCGATGTTCAACTATATCGTAGCTGAGTACTTCGAAGTAGATGTCAAAGCTGAAAAGGTGCAGGAAGTTCCAACCATGGGCTTTTACCATCCCGATGCACCGGAGTACCAGAAAGATCTGCACCATTATGAAAAATGGCTGCACAAACGAGATAAGGCTTCAGCCAAAAGAAGAAACATTGGTCTCCTGTTTTTCCGGAAGCACCTGCTGCAGGAAAAAGAGTATATCGACAATACCATACGGGCCATCGAGGCCAAGGGGCTTAATCCCCTGCCGGTTTTCGTTATGGGCGTTGAGGGGCATGTTGCCGCCAGAGAGTGGTTTACGCATAACAACATAGACATGCTGATCAATATGATGGGCTTCGGCTTTGTGGGTGGCCCTGCGGGGGCAACCACACCTGGCGCATCGTCGGCAGCACGTGAAGAGATTCTTGGGAAAATCAACGCTCCGTATGTGGTTTCTCAACCACTCTTTATACAGGACTTTGCTTCATGGAAGTCGCAGGGAGTTATCCCTCTGCAGTCGGCCATGACCTATTCGCTGCCTGAGATGGACGGTGCAGTGTGCCCTGTAGTACTGGGCGCCATAAAGGATGGACGACTGCAGACTGTTCCTGATCGTCTGGAAAGACTTGCTGGACTTGCCAAAAAGTTTTCCGATCTTCGGCAGGTTTCCAACAGAGAGAAGAAAGTTGCTCTTGTAGTCTATGACTATCCGCCCGGCATGGGTAAAAAAGCCAGTGCCGCCCTGCTCGACGTACCGAAAAGCATCTATAACATCCTCTTGTCTCTTCGCGCCGAGGGGTACAATATCGGTGAGCTTCCAGAGTCACCGGAAGCGCTGCTTGGCATGCTTGACAAAGCCACGGATTACGAAATTCAGGCACATGAACAGGATTGCTTTTCTATTGACAGGGAGCTGTTCAACAGCATCACCAGCGTCAGGGAGCGCGAGCGCATTGAAGGGCGTTGGAGCGGATTTCCCGGAGACATCGCCCCGATTAAACCTGACAGACTTTTTATCGGCGGTATCACGCTTGGCAATATCTTTATCGGTGTTCAGCCGCGTCTTGGCATTCAGGGTGATCCGATGCGCCTGCTGTTCGACAAGGAGAACACTCCGCATCACCAATATATCGCCTTCTACCGCTGGATCAGCCGGGTATTCGGCGCAAACGCTCTTGTTCACATCGGCATGCACGGCACAGCGGAATGGATGCCCGGCCTTCAGCTTGGCGTAACCGGCGACTGCTGGTCGGACGCTCTGCTCGGTGAAGTACCGCATTTCTATATCTATCCGATCAATAACCCCAGCGAGGCGAACATCGCAAAACGACGCGGTTTCGCCACCATGATCTCGCATAACATCCCGCCGCTTGCAAGGGCCGGCCTGTATAAGGAACTGCCTGCTTTCAAGGAGATGCTGAACGATTACCGTGAGAGGGGCCTTGAGAAAATTGTTGACGTTGAGACTGAAGAGGTGATCATCACCAAAGCACAGCAGCTCAATCTGTCGGATGACTGTCCGCGCATTGAAGGAGAGACATTCCAGGACTATATCAGCCGCCTCTATACCTATATGATGGAGCTTGAAGGACGCCTGATTTCCAACTCACTTCATGTCTTCGGCGAAACTCCAAAGCTTGAAACCCAGGTAACCACCATTACAGAGTACCTGAAGGTGCGCGGTAATGAAAAGTCACTTCCATCGATCATCATGCAGGCAATCGGTGAGGACGAGACGTACGGTGATTATGCTTCGCTTGCCACTCGCGCCCGAAAGGGTGAACCACAGGCTCTCAGGTCGAGAGAAAAAGTAGACGAGCAGACCAGAGAGTTTATTGAAAAGACCATTTTCGGACAGACCAATCCGACCACGGTGATCAACAAGATGACCGGCGGAGCAAAAATATCGCAGGAGATGGCCGAGGCTATCAATACTTCCCTTCAGGAAGGAGTTGCCCTGAAGCGAGCTCTTGAGGACAACCGTAATGAGATGAAGGGCTTTTTGAGAGCTCTTTGCGGTGAGTACATCCCGTCAGGTTCCGGCGGAGACCTTGTGCGTGACGGTGCAGGCATTCTGCCGACCGGTCGCAACATCCATGCCATAGACCCGTGGCGCATTCCGTCAGAACTTGCATTCAAGCGCGGAAAGCAGATTGGCGAAACCATTCTGAACCGCCACACAGAAGAAAACAACGGCGAGTACCCTGAAACAATTGCACAGGTGCTCTGGGGTCTTGATACCATCAAAAGCAAGGGTGAGGCAGTTGCGGTAATCATTCACCTCATGGGCGGTGAACCGGCATACGACGCACAGGGGAAAATCAGCCACTACCGTCTTGTTCCGCTTGAAAAGCTTGGCCGCCCGAGAATCGATGTATTGATCCAGATCAGCTCGATCTTCCGTGACACATTCGGCGTGCTTGTCGATCATCTTGATAAACTGGTCAAAGATGCGGCAAAAGCTATCGAGCCGCATGAAATGAACCACATCAAAAAACATGTTGATGCAGCATTGAAAGAGGGTAAAGATTTCGAGAGCGCCACTTCGCGCCTCTTTACCCAGGCCCCGGGAGCTTATGGTTCGCAGGTTGAAGAACTTGTTGAAGATTCAGCCTGGGAGTCTGAAGAGGATCTCGACAACATGTTTATCAAACGAACCGGTTTCGCTTATGGCGGAAACCGGTACGGCGACCAGCAGTCTGATATACTGAAAGGTCTGCTCAGCACTGTTGATCGTGTTGTGCAGCAGGTAGACTCGGCTGAATTCGGCATTACTGATATCGACCGCTACTTCTCTTCTTCCGGGGCGCTTCAGCTTTCTGCCCGACGCCGCAATCCTAAGGGCGATAACGTTAAGCTGAACTACGTTGAGACCTTTACGGCAGACGTGAAAATTGATGATGCTGACAAAGCCTTAAAGGTCGAGTTCCGTTCCAAACTGCTCAATCCGAAATGGTTTGAGACCATGCTTGATCAGGGGCATAGCGGCGCTGCTGAAATCAGCAACCGCTTTACCTATATGCTTGGCTGGGATGCTGTCACAAAAGGAGTTGACGACTGGGTATACAAGGAAGCAGCGGAAACATACGCTATGGATCCGAAGATGCGCGAGCGCCTTATGAAGGTCAATCCAAAAGCCTTCAAAAACATTGTAGGCCGTATGCTTGAAGCCAGCGGTCGCGGAATGTGGAGCGCGGACCCTGAGATGATCGAAAAGCTGCAGGAAATATATTCAGATCTTGAAGATCGCCTTGAAGGCATAGAGATTTAATAACCTCCAGCAACAACCCGATTACAGCAGAAAAGCACGGCTCATACCGTGCTTTTCTGCTTCATATGCTTATCACTTCAGACATTTCCCTGGAGAACGACAATAGCAATAAGTTTCTTTTTTGCTGATCCGTTTGGTATATTTTATAAAATATGTACTTATGGACATAGGAAAGGGAAATATTATACGCAGCATATGCCGATCCCTTGAGGTTCTGCTTTTTTTTGTGATTTCTATTGTAGGCTTCAACGTTCTCGTCAAAACAACATCTCTCAACTCCAAATCAAAGACAAAGCCACAATTCGGTGGTCTACTTGCCCCTCGTGAGCTTTCTGCCGCTGAGTCCGATACTGCTTTACGCTCCGCTCTGGAACGTATAGATTGCTTTTTGAGCTCAGAACACAACATAAGCTCTTCATCATTTACAATACATTCAGGGACACCCCCATTCCCTGATGTTATGCATCACCGGCATCTCCCTATAACGCAAAGGGGAAGCGATGAAAACAACAATGTTATTTCCATTGCATCCCCTTTGCACAAGCCGGACAACCTCTTTCAGCAAAATCCCGTCTTACTGATTTGATCCCTCCCTATTCGTTTTTCCTATTGCGCAATATCCGCTGAACCATTGATGGATCACTAAACCGGCCACTCCACCCAATTTGGAGAGTTTGACGGTATTAACATTTTATTGACAGGTTACCGCGTATGCATTTTGTGTTCCTTACCATGGAGGCCACCAATAACAGCACGCTGAAAGCTGCTGCTGATGAGCTGAACCGGAAGTTTCATATCGGTCTGGAGGTTTCTGTCTTCAGTCTAGGCCTTCATAACAGCAAAAAGCTCTGGGAAACGCTTGAACATACTCTTCCGAATGCAGATGTAGTATTCGGCTCAATGCTCTTCAGCGAGGAAATTGTTCGCCCGCTCGAAAAACTGCTTGAGGCTCTTACCTGCCCTGTCTGCATTATTACCAGCAATCCTGCACTGATAACCCAGACAAGACTCGGAAAATTTTCACTCCGCAAGCAAAAAAAAGAAGAACCAAAAGAATCGAATATTTTCAAGCAATGGGCTTCGAAACTGATGCCCAGGCAGAGCCACGGGGAAAGCCAGCGGCAACTGACGCTCGTCCGTAATGTCAGTAAAATCATGAAATACCTGCCGGGGAGGGCTCGCGATATCCATACCTTTATTGCCGCCCACCAGTTCTGGCTGAACGGTTCACAGGAAAATATGGAACGATTCCTTTCTCTGCTGGTTGACCGTTACGTACCCGGCTGGAACGGAAAACTCCCTCAGGAAGATCCGCTCTTTTACCCTGATGCGGCAATATGCCACCCTGAAGCAACTGAACCTTTTTTCTCTTCTTCGCTATTTCTTGACTGGCATAAACAGAACAAACCAAACCTTGCCTCAGGACTGGTAGTAATTCTTGCCATGCGCTCAACCGTATTGAGCAAGAACATGGCACACCTTAACTATCTGATACACTCATTTGAATCAAAGGGAATCAAATGCTGCATCGCCTATAGCGGCGGTCTTGATTTTCGTCCGGTTCTCGACCGGTTTTTCAACGCTGAAATACCCTGTTCACTGAAGCCGGCACTGTTGATCAATGCTACAGGATTTTCGCTTGTCGGCGGCCCTGCTGAAAACAAGTCCCCTGAAGCGATAGCAGTGCTGAAAAAACTCGATATTCCCTGCCTGAATCTTATTCCTCTGTCATTCCAGCCTATTGAGCAGTGGCGCGAAAGCAATCTTGGACTGACACCTCTTCAAACGGCTTTGAGTGTTGCGGTAACCGAGCTGGACGGATCCATAGAGCCCCAGATCTATGCCGGCACTGAAACAGGGAGTGAACGGACAATCCCGCTTGAAGCTGAGGTAAACATTATTTCTAAAAGAGTAAGCCGGTTTCTCAGACTGCAGGATAGAGCGCCCGGTAACAAGAAAATTGCCATTATTCTTTTTAATTTCCCGCCCAATCTCGGCAATGCCGGTACGGCAGCATATCTCAACGTTTTTGAGAGCCTGCACCGCCTGCTGCTTGAGATGAAAACTGCAGGGTACAGGGTGGATGTTCCGGAAACGGCTGAAGCACTGAAAGATCGACTGCTTGAAGGAAACCGCCTTGTATACGGTACCGATGGCAATGTTGACGATCATTTGCCTGTTGATGAGTACCGCAGACTCTTTCCTGCCTATGAGGGAATAGAACCATTCTGGGGTGACGCTCCCGGCGAAATTCTCAATGACCGTAACCGCTTTCATATTCTCGGCTGCTCACTGGGAAATATTTTTATCGGCCAGCAGCCCAGTTTCGGATATGAACGCGATCCGATGAGGCTTCTCATGGCAAAGGATGCCGCGCCGAACCATGCATTTGCAGCATTCTATACATGGATTGAACATTGCTTCAACGCTGATGCCGTGCTTCACTTCGGAACACATGGCGCACTTGAG
The DNA here is from genome assembly GCA_005843825.1 of Chlorobium sp. GTDB lineage: Bacteria > Bacteroidota > Chlorobiia > Chlorobiales > Chlorobiaceae > Chlorobium. Next base: position 2,077 of record SZXX01000007.1, on the reverse strand, counting down.
TTTATGCCGGGCAAACAGGTTGGACTTTCAAGCTTGTGCTGGCCAAAAAAACTGATCGGCGCTCTTCCTGATTTTTACTGCTATTGCGTCAATAATCCGAGCGAAGGTGCCATTGCCAAACGTCGTGGATTCGCCACGCTGGTAAGCTACCTCTCACCCCCGCTTGAACATGCCGGCCTCTATAAGGGTTTACGCAAACTCAAAGATCTGGTTGCAGGGTACAGGAGCAATCCATCAGATGAGCTGCTTGATGAGCTGAAGGAGCTGGCTATGGCTCTGGAGATTGAGACGAACCGGAATAATGCAGCTGCTGAGGAGTACATCACTGCGCTGAACAGTGAGCTTTACCTGATTGAGGAGCGCATGATTCCGCTTGGACTGCATATCATGGGCGAAGCCCCTTCGCCTGAAAGTGTAGGCGATAATCTGGCTCTCCTTGCAGAACACACGCGCCCTGAACTTGACGGAAGGTCACTGCCGGAACTTATCTGCAAGCATCTTAACTTCGATTACCAGCAGACACTGGATCAATTGGGAACTGACAGGGAAGCTCAAGAGAGATGGCAAAAGGTATCGGCAATTTCCCGTGAGTCAGTCAAGAGGTTTACCGGTCATTTCGATACTGAAAAAAATTCTGCCATTCCTCTCTCAATGCTTCTTGAAGGAAGCCTTCCTGTCAGAATATCGGCAGCGGACGACTATCTGCATCGGACTGCAGGCATAAAACCGGGAGAACTGAAGCGCCTCTGGCATTTCATGAACACCGTTCTCTTACATCTCGCTGAAAATAATGAACTTAAGGCAGTGCTGCATGCGCTTGACGGCAAATTCATTCCTCCTTCTCCCGGCAACGACCTGGTTCGTAACCCTGACATCGTGCCGACAGGCAGGAATATTCACAGCCTTGATCCATACACCATTCCTTCATCCTTCGCACAACAGGCCGGAAAACGATCTGCTGAAGAGCTGCTCCTGCAATACAGTAAGGAGAGCGGCGACCTCCCCGAATCAATTGCACTGATCCTCTGGGGTACAGACAACCTGAAAAGTGACGGGGAAGGGGTTGCACAGGCACTGGCGCTGATGGGCGCAAAAGCCAAGACGGATGAGCTTGGAAAAATCGGCGATGTTGAACTTATTCCTCTCATTGAACTTGGTCGACCCCGAATAGACGTGGTGATGACCATCAGCGGTATTTTCAGGGATCTTCTCTCCCTGCAGGTCAGACTGCTTGACAAGGCCGCCCGTCTGGCTGCGGCAGTAGATGAACCCGAAGAGATGAACTTTATTAGAAAACATGTGCAGAAGGAGATGCTTGAGAGAAACTGTTCCTTTGAGGAGGCATCAAACAGGGTTTATTCGAATGCACCCGGAAGCTATGGCGCAAATGTAAACCATCTGGTTGAAAGCAGCACCTGGGAAGAGGATAACCAGCTTGCCGAAGCCTTTGTCACCCGGAAAAGCTTTGCAGTATCATCCGCCGGTCACTGGGAGGAGTGCCCTGATGCCCTTCGCTCTGCGCTCAAAAATGTAACCCTGACATTTCAGAATATCGACAGCTATGAAATCGGTATTTCTGATATTGATCATTATTATGAGTATCTTGGCGGTGTTTCAAAAACTGTAGAGCACCTTAGTCAAACCAAACCGAAAGTGATGGTTGGCGATATCGATGGTGTGGGAACAAAACAGCGGATATGTTCTCTTGAAAAAATGGTCTCGCTTGAGGCACGCACGAAACTGCTTAATCCGAAATGGTATGAAGCCATGCTTGAGCACGGCTATGAGGGGGTCAGGGAGATCGAGTCCCATCTCAGCAACACCTATGGATGGAGTGCAACTGCCTCGGCAGTTAAAAAGTGGACTTATGATCAATTCAACGAAACTTTTCTGCAAGACAAGGCCATGCTGGAACGACTTGCTGCCCTTAACCCGCATGCAACCATGTCGATGACCAAGCGCCTGCTGGAAGCTCACTCCAGAGGATTCTGGGAAGCAGAGGAGAGTACCATTGAAGAACTTCAGGAACTCTATGCCGATCTTGAAACCAGAATTGAAGGGGTTCATCATTGAAGCT